>CALUQY010000012.1 GCA_944323035.1 Candidatus Gastranaerophilales bacterium | reverse complement strand
AACGGCGGTATCGTAGTGTTGCCCTGCTCCCCTCGTTCACACGAGGTGTCACCGGCAACACCGGCTTACGCTTTCCCCGCCTGACAAATCAAAGATTTGAAACGGCGGTATCGTAGTGTTGCCCTGCTCCCCTCGTTCACACGAGGTGACACCGGCAACACCGGCTTACGCTTTTCTTTTCTTTAAATTGTAAACGAAAAGTAAAATTTCTGCTACTGCTTTATAAAGTTCGGGCGGAATCATCTGGTTTAAATCCACCATCTTGAATAAAGCTCTTGCAACCGGAGCATTTTCTATGACCGGCACATTATGGTCTTTTGCAATTTGAATAATTTTTTTTGCAATTAATTCTGTGCCTTTCGCGATAAGCATCGGGGAAGCCATTTCTTCCTGTTTGTACTTAAGTGCGCAGGCAACATGAATAGGGTTTGTAACGACAAAATCCGCTTCCGGCACCGCGTCCATCATGCCCTGCTGCAGCATTTGCATACGGCGCTGGCGCAGGGCGGCTTTCACGTTCGGATCTCCTTCTGTGTTTTTGTATTCGTCCTTGATTTCTTTGAAAGACATTTTCTGATCTTTCAAAAATTTCCATTTTGTCACCCCGTAATCGGCAGCAGCAATGACAAGGAATGCTATGCAAGCCTTGAATATAAAATCTGTGATAAGTTTGCCGAACTCTATCATAACCGCAAAATTATTGTCAATTGCCGCTAGCATTAAGATGCTTTCAATGTGTTCTTTATAAACGCTCCAGCCTATAAACCCGAGGATTGCAACTTTCAGAATGTTTTTGAAAAGTTCAAACAGGGTTTTTATCGACATAATATTTTTGAAATATTTTGTCGGGTTAAGTTTATCAAGTTTTGGAACAAGCGGCGCAATAGCCACCAGCGGCCCTACCTGAATAAAATCCGCAAGAATTGCCACCAGCCACGCCAGAAACAAAATCGGCCCGATAATCAGCGCAGCACACTTAATGGTTGTCGTCCAGATGTAAGCCATCCCGATTTCATCAAGGTGTGCGTTGGGGATTTGCTCATATAGCAGGGTGTAAATCTGTACAATCTGCTCCCAGATGAAAGGTGCCAGCCCGAAAATCGCAGAAAAAAGTACAAGTAAAGACACTGCCATAGAAAAGTCTTTTGACTTAACAACCTGTCCTTCTTTCCTTGCCTGTTCCAGCTTTCGCGGTGTGGCATCGTACTGCTTATCTTCATCACCCATAATTTTATTTTAACATAAATTTAATAAAAAAGCGGTTTTTATAAAACCGCTTTTTCTTTTACTATATAACTGGAATGTCAATCGGTTCAACCAGAATAACATTCAATTGTTCGTTTGCTCTCAGATGGACATCTTTCCCTCTGGCAAACAGTGCGTAAATATCTGCTCCGACTGTATATGCTCCGCCAGCAATCCCGCCTGCAATTGCTGAAATCGGAACAGTTAAAATTCTGAAATAACCGCCTGCGAAATCCTCAAATGTTTCGTCGCCCCAGTTAGTTGCGGTTTTTGTTATATCAACTGTTTTATCCCAGTTTTCTTTTACGGCTTGTTTATAGCCTTGTGAAGCCGCAATCCCGCCGTCATAAGTCATATCAGAACGTCCGATAATAGAAAAACTCAACGGAATTTGGCGGCCATTCGGCGTTACAACATGGTCAAAGTCGAGATATAAAATTGCGCCTTTTGAAAGTTTTTTTGCAGGTACGATTTTCTTAATAGAACCGCGGATTAAAGATCCCATAGGGAGTATTATGTCACTATCCTGCCTTTGATCTGTCAGCAAAATCGCTTGAAATTCCTGACCTTCAAGATTAGCAGAAGTTGAAACCGGATTCATTAGTTTTAATTCAAACTTTGTGCCTGCCGGAATTCTTTTTGTTTTAGCATTTGCATTAAAAGGTGCTGCTGCAAATGCACTTTGCGTCAAAAATAATGCTAATATTAAAAATGAAATTATTTTTTTCATTATTGATTCCTCTCTCTTTTACACCATTATTCTAATAAATATGTGAACTTTTTGCAATAGGTTGCATGATGTAGAGAATTTATCTTATAATCATAATATGCCTGCCATAGAAAAAATTGAAAAGCTTCAAGATACATTGCGCTCCGACCCGTCGAATTTTCAGGCCCGGCGTCAGCTTGCAATGCTGCTGCTTGATAACGGTTATAATAAAGAAGCCCTTGCTCATTTTTTGCATCTGGCGGAAATCTTTAAAGAGGATAGCGAACTTTACTATAACACGGGTATTGTTTATGAAAAACTCAAGGATTTGCATAACGCGGAAGAAGCCTATTTAAATGCTATTAAATACGCACCGGATGATGTTGATGCTTATTATAATCTCGGACTTGTTTATACGGATCTGGGTAAATTCGACAAAGCGGTTGATTGCTTTGAAACTGTGCTTGATGCTGATAATGAGGATTCCAACACCTATTTTAATATCGGAATTTGCTATTTTAAGCAGGAAAAATTCGACTCTGCAAAGTATTATTTTGAACGCACAATAGAGCTGAACCCTGAAGATTTATATGCGCATTTTTATCTGGGGAATATTTTTAAAACGACAGGTGAGTTAGCGCTTGCACGCAATGAGTTTAAAAAAGTTCTTGAGATTTCGCCGGATTACAGCTGGGCTTATTATAATCTGGCGGTTTTGGACTTTGAGGAAGATAATATCCCTGCTGCACTTGAGAATTTAAGACAAACTGTTAACTATAACCCGAAAGACATTGAAGCATATAAAATTTGGGCGCGTGTGCTGATGAAAAACAAGCGTTTCCCGCAGGCTATTGAAGTTTTGAATAACGGGCTTAAAAAATGCGGTGAAAACGGGGATTTTTATTTCCTGCAGGGTGAAGCTTATAAGAATCTTAATGACGTTGAAAAAGCAAAAGATTCGCTTTCTCTTGCGCTTAAAAACTATAATTCTCTGACATTTGATGTCGCTTTTGTGAAAGATAAGTTAAATAATATTCATTCTTAATTTTTTATGCTAAAATAATTTTAAAGGAGAGTTTTAATATGAATCAGGAAACGTATAATAAAATAATGGGTTATGTCCCGACCGTAATAGAAGCGTCATCCCGCGGAGAACGCTCATTTGATATCTTTTCAAGACTATTGAGAGAAAGAATTATCTTTTTAGGCTCTGAAATTGACGATGATGTCGCTAATTCCGTCGTTGCACAGCTATTGCTTCTGGATAGCGAAAACTCGGAAAAGGATATTATGCTGTATATCAATAGCCCGGGCGGTGTAATTACAGCTGGTCTTGCGATTTATGACACCATGAATCTTATTAAATCAGATGTTTCAACAATTTGTCTTGGCGAAGCTGCTTCTATGGGTGCGTTTTTACTCTCTTCCGGTGCGAAAGGAAAACGTATGGCTTTACCCGGCGCAAGAATTATGATTCACCAACCGCTTGGCGGAGCAAAGGGCCAGGCTACCGATATTGAAATTGAAGCTAAAGAGATTTTGAGAATGAAAGCTATGTTGAATGGTATTCTGGCAGAAAATTGTTCTCAGCCTATTGAAAAAATCAAGGAAGATACCGAGCGCGACTATTATATGTCTGCGCAGGAAGCCTGTGACTACGGTTTGATTGATAAAGTCGTAACGAAAATATAAGTAAAAAGCCCTCGAAAAAAACGGGGGCTTTACAATTAATAAAAAATAGTACATAATGAAAGAGGCAATAAGAGAATAAGGCAATAAGTCGTTATTGTCGAATGGACGAGAAAAGTTAATAAGTTAATAGGTTAAAGAGTTAATAAGGAATATGACCGAATTGACGAGAAATAAACCCGGGTAAAATTCCATAATCCTAATTAACTGATTAACTGATTAACTAATTAACTAGAAAAAAAGAAAGGATGGAAGAACTTATGAAAAACCGCAGGAATGTATTAACAAATGCAGGGGGGGGGGGGGCCTCTCTTAACAGGCACTATTGAGGAGTCGAAAGCCTTTAATTGTCATTCTGAACTGCGCGAGCGAGCAGAGGCACTAAGCGGGAATGTAAAACATACCTGTCATGCTGAACTTGTTTCAGCATCTATCCAGCGTTGTGTTCTACCGGTATCAATGGCCAGATTCCGAAACAAGTTCGGAATGACAGGTAAGGGAGTAGGACGTATTTGTGCCTTCACCATGGCCGAAATATTGTTATCCCTCACGATAATCGGTGTGGTTGCGGCGATTACATTACCGAGCCTCACCGGTAACATCAACGAGCGAACATGGAACACCCAGCGAAAAGCGCTTTATGCACGCTTCAGTCAGGCGATACCTTTAATGGGTGCAATTAACGGTTATGCAGACGGCGAAACATTTATTTCTGCCGGCTTAAACAAGGTTTTAAAAATCAATAATGTCTGTGATAGTGATCATTTAGAGGACTGTGGTATCCCGTCTAAAATAACTACATTAAACGCAGGTATCTATTCTGTGCCTTCGCCTTTCACTTTACAGGACTTGAACGAAAAATTTGTGTCATATTCAGATTCGTTTGGGTCTTATGACCAATCTAACGTGGAAGCCGTCGGATTTGAAACGCAGGGCGGTGAAAGCATTATGTTATTCTATATGCCAAACTGTCAGGCGGAAATGGGTGAAACTTCAGATCACTTCGTACAGCCTAAAATTTGTGTTAACATGATTTTCGACTTAAACGGCAATAAGGGGCCTAATACAATCGGAAAAGATATGGGGATTATGTCTGTCTTATATCCTTCTGACAGTAATGTTGTTATGCCTTACCCTAATATTAACGATGCCGGAACCGGTGTTGAGCATGCTGATGCGCTCAAACTCTGTAAGCAGCAGGATGACGAATACAGGCTCCCGACACGGGATGAACTCGCTTCAATTTTTATTAATAAAAATATTTTAGGTATACCGCTGGCAAACTCCTGGTATTGGACATCTTCTGTTTCTTCGTCCCTCAGGGCATGGGATCAGAGTATGGCATCCGGCAGACGTCGTACCAGACTTAAGACTGAAAAAGTACAAAATGTTAAATGTGTTAAAAGATTTTAAACTTTGAGGCGGGTTTACCCGCCTTTTTATTTTTTGTGTTAAGATGTTGTTATGAATATTGATAAAGTAAAATTAGTTTCGGATATTAAAAGGTTAGTTAATTCAAAAATTCTGGTAGTTGGGGATCTGGCGATTGATGAAATGATTTACGGTGATGCCGAAAGAATTTCACGCGAAGCACCGGTTTTAATTCTCCAGCATACAAGGACAAATATAATTCTGGGCGGTGCGTCAAACGCTGCACATAACGTTTCCACCCTGAATAACGGAAAAGTTGCCGTCCTTGGCGTTTTCGGCGAGGATTACCAGTCCGGCCAGATGCTGGAAGCTTTTGAAAAAGCAAGTATCGACACCCGCTATCTTGTTCGGGATAAAATGCGCAAAACTACTACTAAGACCAGAATTTCCGGTTCAATCACAACATCTATTACGCAGCAGATTGTGAGAATTGATCACCAGACATCAACCCCGATTGAGGGCGAAACTGAAGCGAAAGTTCTTAAAAATCTGGAAGAAGCTGTACCGCATTATGATGCAGTTATTCTTTCTGATTATAAAATTGGCTGTTTGACAGATAAAGTTGTTTCAAAAGCAATTGAACTTGCTAATAAATATAATAAAGTTATTGTCGTTGATGCACAAAGCAGGCTTGAGCGATTTAAAAATGTCACGTCAATGACGCCGAACCTTCCTGATACACAAAAGTCTGTTGGCTTTCAGATTAATAATGAAGAGGATTTGAAGCGCGCAGGCCGTAAGCTTCTGGAGGAAACGGGAGCAAAATCTGTTCTTATTACTTGCGGGGCAGACGGCATGTTTGTAGCTGAACCGGATGAAAAATATACTAAAATCCCTGTATTCAATAAATCGGAAGTTTTTGATGTGACAGGTGCCGGCGATACTGTTACGGCGGTATTTTCACTGGCACTTGCAAGCGGGATAGAGCCGGTATATTCGGCAATTATCGGCAACATCGCAGCAAGTATTGTTGTAAGACAGTTCGGCTGCGCAACAACGACAATTGATGAACTCGTGTCAACTGTTGAGTCAAGAATGAATAGGAGATAAAATGAATTTTATTAAAAAGTTGAGAGTTTTGGATTATGTGATAATATGTTTGCTTGTTATAGCGGGCTTTGTGGGTATTTTTACTGCTAAAAATTTCAGACAGACGGCTTCTAAGCAGATTGAAGCGACTTCAAAAATTTCGTTTACCGTTTGCATAAGAGGGCTTACTTATACCGGTGATGTGCTGCCGGTAAAAGCAGGTGATAAAACATTTATTACAATAAGAAATGTTCCGTATACGGAATTGGAAATTGTTGATGTTAAAGCTGAAAAAAGAAAGCAGATGATGCAGGCTTTGAACGGTAAATTCATTGCTGTTGAAGATCTTTCGCTTCCGGGAGTGTACGATGCTCTGGTTGTGTTGAATGATACTGCAAAAATTACCAAAGACGGGGCGGTTGTCGGCGGAAATAAGATTAAAATAGGACTTCCGATTACACTGGAAGGTCAGGATTACCGTTTTTCAGGAACTGTTTCTGATTTGAAAGTTGTTCATTTGACAGAAGATGAAGGGTTAAACAAGGCTATAAATTCAACGGGCAATGATGTTCAATAGTATATTAGAATTTATTCAGGGGAAAACGGGGATTTTATATAGAAATAGTTACCTGCTGCAAAATATTGATTTTTTAATATTTCTTGCACTTGCGGGAACGCTGCTGGCATCGCTTACGATGTCGTCAGGCATAATCGGGCTTGGAGCGCTTGCTGTTGCAGGTTTGACATTCGTAAAACTTTTAACCGCACCGGGTGAGAAAGTCAGAATGACAAAGGCTGAATTGTGCTTGATAATATTTTTTCTTATCGTTTTTATAAGTCTTTGCGGTTCAACGCTTTTCGGACTTAGTCTGAAAGGGTTCTTGAAAACCGTGACTTATATTCTATTTTATTTTTCTGCGGCGCAGCTTTTTAAAAGTAATTTGCGATACGGAATTGCAGCGTTGTTTGTGATTGCAGCGGGAATATTTTTTGAAAGCGGTATTGCTTTTTTACAGAATTTCACCCATGTTCAGGCAATTGCAGGCTGGCAGGATGTCACAAATCTCAATCCGGAACAGGTTATGACGCGTGTTTACGGGACTTTGCAGCCTTATAACCCTAACCTTTTTGGCGGTTATCTGGTTGTCGGTTTGCCGGCATGTCTGGGGTTGACCTTCTGGCTGCTGGTGAAAAAGTATTATAAACTTGCGCTTTTATTCTTTGCCGGAACCGGTGCGGGTGTTTTGTCACTGGTATTTACCGGATGCCGCGGGGCGTATGTTGCATTTTTTATGATGACGCTTTGTGTGCTGACAATTTCATTGAAATTTTTCTGGCAGAATTATAAGAAGATTTATCTGGCGGTTGTCGGTGCGGGTGTTGTCGTTTCAACCATGCTTATTCTTGCAAGTACATCTCTAAGAGCACGGATTTTATCAATTTTTGCAATGCGTCAGGATTCCTCCAATTCCTTCCGGTTTAACGTTTATCAGTCGTCGTGGCAGATGTTCAAAGATAACTGGCTTCTGGGAATAGGTGTCGGCAACAAAAATTTCCGCGAAATCTACGGGCTTTATATGAAAACGGGATTTGACGCGCTGAGTGCTTATAATATTTATCTTGAAACAGCTGTTGAAAGCGGAATTTTTGCGCTGATTGCATTTTTGGTTTATCTGGGATTACAGATTTTTTATGCGGTGAAATATATCTTAACATCTAAAGACGCCGCTAAAATTGTTCTTATGAGCGCGGCACTTGTTTCTCTTGTTGGCGTAATGGCGCATGGTATGGTGGATACAGTGTTTTTCAGACCGCAAATTCAAATAATTTTCTGGATAATGATGGCGATTATCTCTGCGCTTGTTCAGGAGAAATGTTAGCAAATTAATATTTTATAAAGACCCCCTAAAAGTGTGTTAGAATGAATTTGTAAGGATAAGAAGTAAAGGAGATTGTATGATACCTATTTTAGATTCAAAAAGACAATATGCAAAAATCGGTGCAGAAGTAGAAAAAGCTGTTTGTGAAGTATTGCGTTCAGGCTCTTATATTCTTGGCCCTAACTGCAAAGCTCTGGAACAGGAACTTGCTGATTTTATCGGCTGTAAATATACTGTTGGCTTAAACTCCGGAACAGATGCGCTTCATCTGGCATTGAGAGCTTTGAATATCGGCGCCGGTGATGAAGTTGTAACCGTTGCATTTACTTTTGTTGCGACAACTGAAGCTATCGGAATTGTCGGAGCTAAACCGGTTTTTGTTGATATTGACCCTGACACTTTTAACCTTGACGCTTCAAAATTGGAAGCTGCTATAACTCCTAAAACTAAAGCGATTATTCCGGTTCACCTTTACGGTCAGCCTTGCGATATGGATAAGATTATGGAAGTTGCAAAACGCCATAACTTACACGTAATTGAGGACTGCTGTCAGGCAATCGGCGCTAAATATAAAGGTCAAATGGTCGGAACCTTCGGTGATATAGGCTGCTATAGCTTCTATCCTACTAAAAACTTAGGCGGCATGGGTGACGGCGGTCTTGTCACAACAAATTCCGAACAACTCCGCGACAGAATTATCGCACTCAGAAACCACGGCGGTGCAATCCGTTACCACCACGATGAAATCGGTGTAAACAGCAGACTTGACGAAATTCAGGCTGCAATTTTGAGAGTTAAATTGAATTATATTAACGAATGGAATACTCAAAGACGCGCTCACGCTGCAAGATACAACGAATTATTCGCAGACTGCGCAGATGTTCAAACACCAAAAGAATTGGATAATACATATTGTGTATACCACCAGTATACTGTTAAAATTCCTAATCGTGATGAAGTTCATAAAATGCTTCAAGAACGCGGTATCGGCGCAATGTTATATTATCCTATCCCGCTTCACTTACAAAAAGTTCACGAATACTTGGGCGTAGGAAAAGGTTCATTGCCTGTATCAGAAAAGAATACCGAAATGGTAATTTCACTTCCTATGTTCCCTGAGCTTACCGATGAAGAACAGGTTACTGTCGCAAACACACTGAAAGAATGTATTAAGCTTTCTAAATCAAAAGTCGGTGTGTAGTAGTAACGAATTGTTTACATAAGACTAGACAAAACTTCATGCTTAGTTTAGAATAATATAGTTGAAAAAAGAACGGTTACCCCGTTCTTTTTTTACTAGTAGAGCCGTTTTTAACGGTAAACGGGCAGTAACGGAGGGTTTATGAAACAGGAAATTAACAGATACGAGGTTTTAGAAAAGGTAACTCCGGTTATTGAAAATACTGCAATGCGTTACGGACTTATTCCGGTGGAAATCGAGTTCGTTAAAGAAAATCACCGCTGGTTTTTAAGAATTTTCTTATACTCCCGCGAGCGTGATGTGACCCTTGATGACTGCGAAAATGTCACCAGAAGCCTTGGAGATTTTATGGATGAACTTATTCCGGTCAAATATCATCTGGAAGTTTCCTCACCCGGGCTGGAACGTAAGTTTAAATCGGAAAAAGAGTTCATTATTTTTAAAGGCAGAAGAATAAGCGTTAAATTGAAACAACCTCTTGAGGGTGAAACAGAAAAGATTTTTAAAGGAGAAATCCTTGATTTTGATGTGAATGAAGGGTTAAAATTTTTCCGCTTTGATGACGGACAGGAACTTCAAATCCCGAAAGAAAACATTCAATCAGCAAAATTGTATATTGATTAAAGGCAATAAAAAGCAAAAGGAGATATAGATAATGATTAAAATCGGATCAGCATTATTTGAAGCTTGTGAAGAGCTTGAAAAAGAACGCGGTATATCAAAAGAAGTTTTGATTAATTCCCTGTGTGACGCGATTGTTGCGGCTTACAAAAGACAGATGAGAAATAAGGAAGCAACAAATATTGAGGCTATTCTGGATGAACAATCCGGCGAAATCGGCGTTTTCAGCACAAAAGTCGTTGTAGATTCTGTTGAAGATGATGAAACGGAAATCGCAATCGCTGTTGCAAAAGAAATTGACGAAGATGTTGAAATCGGCGATGAAGTTAAAATTGAAGTTACTCCGGAACAATTCGGCCGTATTGCAGCACAAGCCGCAAAACAGGTTATTACACAACGTATCAGAGAAGCTGAAAGAAACCTTGTGTTAAACGAGTTCTTAGAAAAGAAAGGCACTTTGACAACCGGTATTATTCAGCGTGTTGAAAACCGCAACGTAATTGTTAACATCGGTAAAACAGACGCTATTATGCCGCAAAAAGAACAAATTCCGGGCGAGTACTACAAACCGGGTAACCGAATCAGAGTTTTTGTTCTTAACGTTAAAGAAACGACAAAATTACCGCAGGTTATTGTTTCCCACGCACACGCTGAAATCGTCAGAGAACTCTTTGAACTTGAAGTTCCGGAAATTGAAGACGGTATCGTTGAAATTAAATCAATTTCCCGTGAAGCCGGCTACAGAACAAAAATCGCTGTTTGGTCAAATGATCCTGATGTAGATTGTGTCGGCGCCTGCATAGGCCCTCGAGGAAGCCGTATTCAGACAATTGTTGGCGAATTGAAAAACGAAAAAATTGATATCGTAAGATACTCGGAAGATCCGGTTGAATACATTGTAAACGCACTTTCTCCGGCAAGAGTTGTGTCGGTTGATATTCTGGCAGATGATGAATATTCTCACGAAGCAATGGTTGTTGTTCCGGATGATCAATTGTCGCTTGCAATCGGTCGTGAAGGCCAAAACGTAAGACTTGCACACAAACTTACTAACTGGAAAATTGATATTAAGAGTGTTTCTCAAATGGAAAAAGCGGAAGCTGAAAATATTAAAAACTACTCTTATGATGAAGAACCGGAAAAAACAGACGGCTTTGCTAACGTAGATGAGGATGAACTTCAAGAGGAAATTGAAGAAGAAATGAATCAGCAGGCGTTGGATGAAGAAGATATCCAACCCGACAGGGATGCCTCTGAAGAAGGCGAAGAAAATTCGGAAGAAGAATAGGCACAGATTATCAATCGTATTGAAAACATGTCAGGCTGTTACGCTTGACATGTTTTTTTACATGGTACATAATGAAAGAGTGCCGCTGAGCGGCATCCATAATTAGACAAAGGCGAGAAGCCGGAAAGGATAGAAAGATGAAAAAACGCAGAAATGTAATTACTTGCACGGGGGGGGGGGGGGGGTTCCTTACCCGCAAAATTAGGTATTGAGGATGTTAGTTCCCCATGTCATGCTGAACTCGTTTCAGCATCTGTCCAGCGATGCGAGCTACCGGTAACGTTGGCCAGATCCCGAAACCGTCTTGCTCGACTCGCGAAAAACGGCACCGCGAAAAGCGTGGTTTTCGCTTTGTGCCTCCGCTCGCTCGCGCAATTCGGGATGACACTGGTTGCGCCGGTTCTACACTTGAACCCGAGCGACTGTACCACGAGAAAATTAGGTGCAAAGGACGTAACGCAATCCTCATCACGAGGAGCGAACGAAGTGAGTGACGTGGTGATCCAGGCCGCTGAGCGGCATCCCCGACTGGTTGAACATGACTTTTTAACGCCCAACCAATTAGGAAGCCGGCTTGACCGCCGGTGGATTGCCACGCCGGCAAAGCCGGCTCGCAATGACAGAGGGTGGTTGGAGCATGCAGCATTTACTATGGCCGCCCGGCTGAGCCGCTCGACTGAGTCGGTCGCTGAGCGACTTCCACAATTGAATCCGAGCAAGAATTTAGCATTCACAATGGCGGAAATATTGTTATCCCTGACGATAATCGGTGTTGTAGCGGCGATTACGCTTCCGAGCCTCACGGGCAACATCAACGAGCGCACTTGGAACACCCAGCGAAAAGCTCTCTATGCGCGAATGAGCCAGGCTTTACCACTTATGGATGCTTTAAATGGTTATGGAACTGTTACGGAGGCTACTTCTTCAAGTTCGGCAATTGATAATGCAGCCGAAACTTTTGTAACGGCAGGGCTTTCAAAAGCATTTAAAATCAACAATATTTGCGCTCACGATAAATTGCACGATTGTGGTATCGCATCAAAAATTGTGTCTTTAAAAGGCAATAATATAAATACTTCTGAACTTACAAATTTAGGCGGTCTTAATTCTGAACTTGTTGTTCCTAATACTGCGAATTCAACGGTATTAAATACTTATAGTCTTTATGATACAAATGCAGCTGCATTTGAGACAGCAAACGGTGAAAGCATTATTGTTTATTATAATCCGACCTGTACCGGAAGCTTAGGAGAAACGACTTATAATCAATCAACTGGGAGTGCTATGGGTGGATTCAATATTCATCCATGGGTTTGTGCAAATTTTATTTATGATTTGAATGGTAATAAAGGGCCAAATACGGTTGGTAAAGACATAGGTTTTATGACTGCATTTTATCCTTATGATGCGATTTTATATGCACCTTATCCGGCGCCTTCTCCGATTTCAGGCTCTTATACGCGTAATCAGGTGAAAAAATGTACAGAGTATGATCCGGATTATCGCGCGCCAAAGGCAAATGAGTTAGCCTCTATGTTTGTAAATAAAAAACTAATTGATGCTGATAGCTATACAGAAAATAATACAGGCGGAGGCTATATCACAACTGAAACGGAAGTCCTTTCAAGTGGAAATATTGGCGGGATTACGCAGCGCGTTGATACCGGTTTTAGAGATGCCCACGGGGTTGGCGCATTATGGTGCGTTAAACGATAAGAATTCCATTTCCGATAGTTTTTAAATTATTTTTAATCCAGTATCCTTCAAGCGGCAAAAATTTTGTGTCAAACGCAAAGTATGTTGAACCGGAGCCGGTCATGACCGCTTGAGGATATTTATTTTTAATTATTTGTAGTTCCGGATAATCCTCAATCACAGCCCATTCCAAATCGTTAATGTACCTGTCGCGTTCAGTGGTCTTTTCCTTTGCTGCAAATTTCGTATAAGCTTTTTTTGCGCTTATACCAAGTAGAATAGGTTTTATAAGGGATACATTTCGTTCAATAAACTCCGCATCCTCAAGCACTTCTCCGCGGGAAGTCGTCTTTTTGCATCCGCCTTCTAAACAAAAGTTCAGGTCAGAACCCAATTTTGCACAAAGCTCATGAAGTTCTTTGCGTTCCAGCGGATTACCTAAAAGTTCATTCAGTCCGAAAAGCGTTCCGGCAGCGTCCGTACTCCCGCCGGCAAGCCCTGCTGACACAGGAATATGTTTTTCTATAAAAATGTCTGCGCTGCCAACTTTACCGATTGTGTCAAAGAACAATTTTGCCGCTTTATAAACGATATTTCTCTCATCATAAGGTATTTCACCGGAAGTCCCGGAAATAGTAATTATCAAAGCTCCTGACGGCTTATACGAAATCGTCAAATAATCATATAGACTTATTGTCTGCATTGTGCTTTCAATATTATGAAAACCGTCAGGACGCCTGCCAATAATTTTCAGGTCTAAATTTATTTTCGCCGGACATTGAACTTTAACTCTTTGCACCATTCAAAAGCTCCTCTGATAACTTCCCGAGCATTTCTATTGATAACTTTTCTCCGCGGACATTTTCATCAAGCGCGAGCGCAGCGAGCGCTCTTGTTATATTCTCTTTTGTAAACCCGCCGCTTAAAAGGCAGTTTTTAACATTTTTTCTGCGCTGTGAAAACGCGGCTTTGACTGTTTTCCTAAAATGTGTGTAATCAGATAATTCAAGAAGCGGTTTTTCCCGAACCTTCAAACTTACGACCGCAGAGTTAACCTTTGGCGCCGGATAGAATGATTTTCTGCCCACAAGCCTTACGATTTTTACATCTGCCCAGAATTGCGAAAGTATTGTTAAAAGCCCGTATTGTTTTGCCGGAGAATTTTCATCCGCAGTCATGCGGCGCGCAACTTCTTCCTGAACCATTAGTAAAATATCTGTGATTTTATTACGGTTTTTATTTGTGAAGTCGTCGATTTCTCCTAACAGATGCGCAATAATCGGACTCGTTATGTAATAAGGTATATTCGCGACAATTTTAATTTTCTCCTCACACAATGAGGAAATATCCGTTTTCAACACATCTTTGTGAATAATTTCAAGATTTGGCGCATCAAGTTTTTTTAGTTCAGCAATAGCTTCTTCATCAAGTTCTATGGCAATAACTTTTTTTGCCTTTTTAACAAGCTGCTCGGTGACAAATCCGACCCCCGGGCCTATTTCGACAACAACATCATCAGGTGAAATGTTTGCCGCCTGCATTATGTCAGCAATAGCAGTGCCGTCTATCAGGAAATTTTGTCCCAAACGTTTCTTTGTTCTAAAATATTTTGCTCTGTTGAGGTAATCCATAACGTTAATAATCATATCATACACATGGCGAAATATGTACTTTTATTCAGCGTGTATATTTTTAGTGTTATAATTAATTTATCAGGAGGGACTGTGTTAGATATTAGATTAGAGGAAAAGGAAGTCACAAGAGCAGATATCAGAGCGTACTACGAACGCGGAGCTAAATCTGAGAAAGATTTGAAAATCGGGCTTGAATACGAACGGCTTCCGATTTTTACAGTAACAGGCTCTAATGTGGATTATTATCATGAACTTGGGATGTGTAATCTTCTTAGAAAATTTGCTAAAACAGACAACTGGGATTTCATAACCGATGATTTTAACATTATCGGTCTGAAAAAAGGACACCAAACAATTACGTTGGAACCCGGCTGCCAGTTTGAATACAGTCTTTCACCTAAAGAAAAACTTTCTCAAATTAAAGAAGATATAGAAAAGATAGATGCTTCTCTTGCCCGAATTCTGGATGAATTTGGCATAACGCTATTGAATTATGGGGTTTCACCTATTGTTACATATAAATCTATAAAATTAATCCCGAAACACCGCTATAAAATTATGGCAAAATACCTCTGGGGAATTTTGTCCGATGTCATGATGCGCGAAACAGCCGGAATTCAATGCTGCCTGGATTACAAAGACGAGACGGATGCTTCAAGAAAATTTGTTCTTGCAAATAAAGTTGTACCTTTTATGTGTGCAATGTTTGCGAATTCACCTATTCGCGGCGGAGTGGAAACGGGTTATAAGTCTTTTCGGGCATTAAGCTGGCTGAATACCGATAATGAACGCTGCGGATTTGCTCTAAATCTGGATGAAGAATTTACATTTGATACATATATTGATAAAGTTCTGAAAACTCCAATGATATTTTTGAATAAAGAGGACTTGCCGATTGACGTGAACGGCAGGATGAATTTTGAACAATATATGGCAAAAGGCTGGGAAGGTTTTCCGGCAACAATGACAGATTACCGGTTGCATGCAAATTTGTGTTTCCCTGATGTCAGATTAAATCAATTCCTTGAAATCCGTAATCACGATTGCGTAAGAAAGGAGCTTATGCTGTCGCTTCTTGCTATGTATAAAGGGCTTTTGTACAACTCAACGGCTATGGATGAGGTTGAAGAATTATTGAAAGAATTTAAACATCTGGATTACTCGGAGTTGCGTTATGAGGTTCCGCGCTACGCTCTGCAGTCAAGGATTAAACATAGAAAGGCTGCGGATATTGCTAAAGAATTGATAAAAATTGCTGAAAAATCGTTAAAGGCTCAAAAATCCAATGAGGCAAAATATCTGGGTGCAATAAAATCATATACAATGAAAGGTCTGACGCCTGCGGATGAAATACTGAAAAACTGGCATGGCAGTTGGAATAAAGACGTTAAGAAAATGATTAAATGGCTAATAAAACAAAACGCTTGACATAGGAATATGTTTGTTCTACCATAGCACTTGTAGCCGATGAGGTTAGGGGCGTTTAGCTCAGTTGGTAGAGCGTCTCCCTTACAAGGAGAGGGTCAGAAGTTCGAGTCTTCTAACGCCCACCATAAAAGCCAGAATGACAGTTGTTATTCTGGCTTTTATATTTGGATGATAATGAAAGACGAGAACTTACCGGACGGAGTCCGGTCTAGTTTGAGCGCGAGCGAGCTGAGGCTGGAGCGTTTTGCGCTGTGATGAAATCACTTAAGCAAAAACGCGAAATGCCGTTACACGCGAGCGAGCAAGAGAGTCTTCTAACGCCCACCATACAAATGGCAATAACTAATGTTATTGCCATTTGTATTATGAGAATTTATGTTATAATAAAACCCATGTTTTATACTATTTTGGCAATCTTGGTTCGTATTCTTAGTAATTCGTATTTAAATGTATTCCAAAAGCTTTTGACAGGGCTCGGGCAGAAGTCCTCTGTTGTTAATTTTTATACCTATTTGGGGCTTGGTGTTATTGCGTTACTCATTATGTCACTTAATAGTGTGATATTTTCCCCTGAATTGTTGCTAAATGTCTTTGCTATGGGCGCACTCGGAGCGTTAGGCAATTATTTTATTATAAAGGCGCTTTCTATAGGGGAATTGTCAACACTCGCTCCTATTAATTCTTATAAACCGGTGGTGGCGCTGCTTGCAGGGATGATTTATTTGCAAGAAACACCCTCTTTGAACGCTCTATACGGAATTTTTCTTATTATTGCCGGTACATATTTTATTTTTGACCGAAGGAATATTGAATATAATGGAAAAGCTGTATTTTATAGGGTTTTAGCGCTTATTTGCTCCGGAACAGAGGCGGTTTTTATCAAAAAGATTATACTTTTAACTGATGTGACGACTGCTTTTGTGTACTGGGTGCTTGCAGGACTTGTATTTGCAACACTTTTTGTTCTTCCTGCCCGAAAAAATTTAAAAATTAAATCCTATAAATATCAAATATGTCTGATTTTGGCGGTTGCGTTGATGCAGTATTCAACGAACTTTGTATTTTCTAGGATGAATGTGGCGTATGCGCTGGCACTTTTCCAGCTTTCGACACTCTATAGTGTCTTTTTGGGTGCATCTATATTCCATGAGAGGAACTTTAGGCGTAAAATCCTTGCCTCACTTGTAATGGTGGCTGGTGCTGTGTGCATAATTTTAGATTAAACTTCACCCACAAGTGTCAAAACGCGCTAATCATTCACCCTTGAGTGTCAAATATAGCTATTGCGGCGGAAAATATTGCCCGCTCTGAATATAGATTTCAAAATTTTCGTCTTTGTTTTTGCTGACAGCGGTTAGGGTGTAATCTCCAAGTTTATATGTTTTTGAGCAACGAGGTTGGCAGCCGAGTTTGTATTTTGCTTCAAAGGAAGTCCATTCAGAGTAAAATTCTTCAAGGGTATTGCATGAAAAATTCATGCGCTTTGCGATATCTTTGAACTCCCGTGGTTTATTTTTTTCGATATCTATGCCGCAGTCAAAGTCAGAGAAAGCGAGAGCGATATAGTCACCGGAGTGACTAATGCTAAAATGCTTTGCACCGGATTTAAGTAGTGGTTTGCTGCCATTAAAGATTACTTCGCGGTTGTCAATTTTATAAAATTCTCTTAAAATCCTATCTACCATAAGATAAGAAAGACAGTGCTGGTTAAGTTTTTTAGGGTTAGAGATTTCCTTTTTTTTGAATTCTAATAAAAGTTTTTGGTGAACGCTGTCGGCGTCAATAATTTCGATTACAAAGATATCCATGATTTAATTTTAGCATAAAAAAATCCCGCCTGTTAGGGCGGGATTTTAATCTGTTATTGTTATTCTTGTGCAACGGCTTCTCTTAGAGCTTTGTCGACCTGAGCATCGCTAAGTCCCTGTTTAAGCAAGTCCATTTTTAATGCATCTTTAACGGCCTTTTCGCTGGTATGGCCGGAAGCGCTTGCTGTGTAGGTTTTATCACCGATTTTGACTGTAATACTACCGCTATATGTTTCAGTACCCGGAATTTTTCGGATATTTACTTTAACATTTGGTTTTGTATTACCGGTGCTAGGTGTATCTCCGGAACCGCTCCCGCTGTTAATCGGATAGAAGTCGATAGCGTTTGCAAAGACTTCTTCGTTGAAAGTAAGATGATAAGTTTTGCCGGATTTTTTGTCGGTGTACTCAATTTCTTTTTCAAAGTGCTGAGTTTTTGGCCCGTCTTTTTTAGTACCGGTTTCCCAAATATCTTTGCCACCAAGGAATTCATCACGGAACCAGTTACGGAAGTTGGCTGAATTAGGTGCCTCGTAGGCCGCTTGTAGTGTTTGCCAGCCTTGATAGTATACGCGATTGCCTTTTCTTTGAGGAGCATTAACTTCTACCGGAACAGTAGTAGTTTCTTCTGTCCTTTCTTCACGTCCTGGAGTTTCTACTTTGTCGATGTTAATAGTGGACGTTTGTTCCGGCGGCGATGGCGGTGTCGGAGGTTCCGGATTGCGGATTTCTTTTTGAGAAATTACTCTCATTACCTCAGCATCTCTTCTCAGCCCTTTATCTCTAACTTTTTTCATTGTTAACAGGCCGCTAATTATTCCTGAAATACCTCCGGCAGCAGTGGCATATCCGTAAACAACTGCACTGCTGAATTTTGGATGGAATTTACGTTTGCGTTCGCCTTTTTGTTCATATAATTCACGATCTGCATCCGGGTTTTCAACTTCACCCTTGACCGTGCCTGATTCTTTTACGTGGTGTTCAGTCTTCCAGTGTGCATCGTTACCTTTGTAGTGATAATCTCTGTATGTGTCGTAGTGACCATCGTTACCTTTGTAGTGGTAATCTCTGTATGTGTCATAGTGACCATCGTTACCTTTGTAGTGGTAATCTCTGTATGTGTCGTAGTGACCATCGTTACCTTTGTAGTGGTAATCTCTGTATGTGTCGTAGTGACCATCGTTACCACTTACAGGCACTTCTTCGTATCCGGCAATAATCCCATTATGTTTATCCTCAACATAAACGATATCACTCCAGCTTGCATCATCCCCGACAATGTGGAGAGTTCCGCTTCCACTGTAAGTAGCATCATCTCCAACAATGTGGAGAGTTCCGCTTCCACTGTAAGTAGCATCATCTCCAACAACGTGGAGAGTTCCGCTTCCACTGTAAGTAGCATCATCTCCGACTACGTGAAGAGTTCCAGAACCACTATAAGTACCGTCGTTACCTTCTAGATGATAAGTTTTCTCAAAGCTCCAAGCAGCTTCATAAGGTATCATTTTTGTTAATGATGCCAGTTCATAAATTTTTTCTGTAAACTCACAGGTTCTTAATGTCGCCATAAAGTCTGATACGAATACAGCTCCGGCGCCGGTTAATGCACCTATACCTGCATTTTTCAGAACGTGAGCAATTCTTTGTTGGGTAGTTTTATCTTTCTCTGTTGTTATACCCGCAGCTTCCATTGCCTTTTTGATGACTTTACGTTTTGTTTCCTGTCCGTCAGCTACGCTTCTGAAAACAATACCTTTAAATGCACTGTCAGATTCTGCTAAATCACAGAAATAGTCGCAGCCTTCTTGGTTCGTCTGAAAATCTCCAGATGTCTTACCGGCTTGAGAATATTCTAACATTTTTTCTTTAAATGTTTTCGGGTTAAAGACATACTTTTTACCGGCAGCTGTTGTAACATTAGCTGCTCGTTTGTCATTTGGATCTGTTATTTCATCGCAGAAAAGAGCCGGGTTCATTTGAACGAGTTCCTGGACATCTTCGTCTAAATCTGCAAATTGCGGAGCCGGAGTTGATTCATATTTATGCTTTTGTATATCAATTTGAACCTGTGCTTCAGCCGCAATTTCAATTAATTTATCCATGTTTTTGCCCATGAATTTACTTTCCTCATCAGACGCTTCTGCTGATGCTTTTTTAATTTTTTCTTCAAGTTTTTTGATATCTTTTTGAACATCTTCCGATAACGTAGCGTCACACTTTTCATTGAATTCCGCTTCTTCCCACAGAAGTTGTTTTTGTAGTTCTGCCTTCTTCTTTTCGTCTTTTTCGTTTCTTATTTGTTCTTCCAGTTCTGTCTTTGTTTTATTGAATGTTTCTGTTAATTCTATGAGATTAGGATTATTTATAGAATTTTTCAATCTTAAATCTTTTATATCTTGTTGATATTCCTTAACTTTCACAAGGCCACTATTGATGTTACGTTCGGTAATTGCATCTATTGCCAGTTCTTCCATGCCCATACGCATTTCTTCTTTCGACATTGGCAGCTTGGCTAATGCCCTAAATTGTGCTAAAGCCTTTAAATCATCCGGTGTGAGTCCTTGCTCACTTAGAGTATCTTCCTTTGTATTTGTCTCTATGCTTTCTTTAAGAGTTTCAGGTGCAAAGGCTTGTAGAAAATCGGTAATTAACTGATCATCCTTCAAGTTATCTTTGTACTGGTTAATGTACTCCTGAGTCAGCGTATCTACTGCTTCTTGTTTTTCTTTATGATTATTAACATATTTTAGTCTAAGTCGTATTGCAGCGTTTCTTTTAGACAGGTCATCGTCGTGAACATCTCCCCATAAATCAGTAAAGGTCTTTTGTAATTGTTTAACTTCTTTGTGACACAGTACTCTTACTATATCATGGCGTGCTTCATCAGGGTTTTTAGAGTATCTGTCTCTAAAATATTCTTCCCACTGAGTAGTTGTGACCTCCCGAAAATCTTTATCCCCGAGTAATTCTGCAGTGCTTTCAGGAGGCGGTTTAACAGTACCTTTATCAGTTCTTTCGACTATCAAGCCTTTAATATAGGCATCATCTTTATAAAAGTCGTTAACATCTTGTACAGTAGAGCCTTTTTCCAATGCACGTAGAATTCCTGCCTTAATAGCTTCATTTTGTTCGCAAGCTTTTCTAACAACAGGATCTAAATTTTTCCATTGTCTTTCTGAAAATCCCTGTGGAATTTTTGTTGTCACATTACCACCCATAAGTAGTCCTTTCTGCGCTTTTCCCCTATCAGTACTTGCGCCTTATTCTTTTTACCAATATGTAATTTCGTCTTCGGCACTTTTTTTGAAAAAGTTTAATGCACTTTTGTGCTAAAAATCTTCTTTTTCTTGATATGACAGGGGTTTGGGTTTTTATTTTGTACTTTACAAAAGTTAATATGGTTAAATTTTGTAAATGTTACAATAATATATGTCATGTGGTATATAAAATATATATGCCCAATATTTTTGTATTGGTTGCAATTCTCAAATTAAATGTTAAAAAATGTAAAATTTTGCCAAAAAAAACTCAATTTTATTCAGGTTTTGCCGTTTATATTTATATATTATATTTTTTGAAAAATGTGTTATAAGTATAAGAATATCGAGGTTGCTATGAGAAACAAGCAGACTAATAACAAAAAGAGATTAATTGCAATGGTGCTGTGTTCACTATTTGTTTTGCAACAATCTCTAGTTTACCCGGTTATGGCATCTGTTATCACAGACGGTAATGGTAATACAATTAAGCCTAATGCAGAAACCGGGCGTTATGAAATTAGACCGGATTTATTCAATGATAAGGTGGGGTTTAAGGAATTTCAAGATTTAAATTTGTCGCAGGGCGATATTATGAATTTTATATTCCAAGCTTATTATAGCAACAGTTCGTCTGGTCATGCGGGTTTTGACCATTGGGATATTGATACGTTTGTTAACTTTGTTCAAAATCAGATTAATATTCAAGGTATTGTTAACGCTGTCGCTGACCTTGGTGCTACGGCAAAATCTGACGGAAACTTGGTATTTATTTCGCCGGAAGGTATGGTTGTCGGTGCCAGTGGGGTTTTGAATGTCGGTTCTCTTAACGTATTTACCCCTACCCAAGATGGATATAATGCTCTTAGAAGCGGCATGAAAACAGTGCCGACATCTGGTCTTGGTTTCCCGCAAGCTGAACGAACTACTAAAGTCTGGAACCCTAGCGATCCCGCTTTATTTGCTGGTGACGCACCAATTAGTATTGATGGCGGTATCATCGCAAGCGGTGATGTAAACTTAAATGGCAGTACAGTTTCTGTTGGCAGTGCAGGTTCTGTTTATGCGGGAGTTGATGATAATAGCGTTTTTGATGGTGGACTTTCTTTTGATAATGCTTATGATTTAGCACAGGCTAAAGCTGAAGAATTATTCAATCAGTTAGTAAGTACTGACAACATGACTATCGGTAACGCTTTTGCAAATAATAACGGTGAAATTACGATTACATCTTCTCAAGGAACATCCGTTGCTGAAGGCGGAGCTATCAGAAACTTCGCAACTAACAACAGTACAACAACTATTACAAACAACGGTACCGGCGGTATTAGTATTAACGGTGAGGTTTCAAACCCTAACGGCACAATGACTATCACCAACAATGCTGGTGCTTTGAATGTCGGAACCTCCGGCGAGCTTAAAAACAAAGGCGATATGACTGTTGTAGGTCAAAATTCAAGTACCGGAGTTACAATCAACGGTACTGCTACCAACGACGGTGATATGGTTATCAAAAATGCTTCCGGCTCTAACGGTCTGAAAATCGGCGGAAAAGTTACTAATAACACCGGTACTGCTCAAATCCTTAATACAGCCGGCGGGCTTCAAGTTGCAACAGGAGGCTCTGTTACTTCTAACGGTACAAGTCTTTTAATGGATAATACAGGTACCGGCGGACTTACAATCAATGGAACCGTTACAAGTACCGGCGATACTGATATTTTAAACCATAATAATGCACTTAAAATTAATGGTACTGTAACTTCAAACGGTTCCACACTTAATATTGAAAACGACGGCGTAAACGGTTTAACAATTGCTGGAAACGTTAATAATAACAGCGGTATTGCAGAAATTATCAATAAATCTGCAAGCACAAGCGGTGGTTTGAATGTAACTTCGACCGGTAAGGTTAATTCTAAAGGCTCCAGCCTTTTAATGGATAATTCCGGCGCAAACGGGCTTACAATTGACGGAACCGTTACAAGCACCGGCGATACTGATATCTTAAACCACAAGAATGCTCTTAAAGTTAATGGTACGGTTACATCAACAGGTTCAACGCTTAATATTGAAAACGACGGCGTAAACGGCTTAACTATTGCCGGAAATGTTAATAATAACAGCGGTGTAGCTGAAATTATTAACAAAGCTGCAAGTACAACCGGCGGTCTGCACGTAACTTCTACCGGAAATGTTACATCAAACGGTACTTCTTTAACTTTAGAAAATAACGGCGCAGGCGGTTTGACTATCGACGGAACTGTTAACAATAACAAGGGTGCGCTTGATATTACCAACACAAACAACAAGTTGTTGATTTCTTCAACAGGTAAGGTTAATTCTAAAGGTTCCTCAATTGACGTTACAAACTCCGGCGCAAGCGGCATGCACGTTCAAGGTAAGGTTAACCACAGAAATGCAGCCGGTAAAGTTAACTTCACCAATACAAATTCCGACATGGTTATCGGTCATACAAATACCGATTTTAACATAAGTTCTGACGCTGACGTTAATGTTAACGTTACAAACGGCGATGTTCTTAACTATGGAGTTGTCAAAACTTTAATCGAAACTGTCAATGGCGCTGATTTGAATATGAATGTCGCAAATGGCGCAATCGGTGAAGAAGTCGGCCCTTGTGACGGCGGAATTTGTACAGGTGTCGGCCCTGGCGAAAGAGATCTTACAAAATCAATTAATACTGCAATTGACGGCGTTATTACCGCTGACAGTACAGGTACAGGCGCTCTGATTAATATGGCAAGTTTAGATAAAGACATGCACGTCAACAGAATTCACTCGGACGGCCGCGTAATCCTTCTTGCTGATGATAAAACGAACAAAGGCGCAACAGCTTACGATATCTTAAATATGGCAACTGATGCAGATGTTCCTAACATTAAAGGTACCGGAATTTCTGTTATCGCAAGCGGCAACATCGGCGCTGATAAAAATAATAAGTTAACATTTATTCAAACTGATACAACGGTCGATATTGCAAATGAAAATGATTTGGCTTCTGAACCGCATGAATTATATGAAGAACCTAAAATTAATTCAAAGGGCGGTGTAGAATTCCTTGCAATCAATGACGTTAATATTAAAGGGCTTGATAATGCTGACTATAGCAAAAATGATACAAATGTCTGTACAATATCTTCAAGAGAAGGTTCTGTTAACGCGGAATTCTCTGGTAACACTTATATCAGAGATATTATTGCGCAAAACGAAATTAATGTTGTAAACAGAGGTCCTGAAATTTATATTGAAAACCTCGGTGGCGCACCTTCAAGATATGCTACAACAGGCGATTACTATGGAGATTATACAGGAATAGTTCCTGAAAAGGCTAATATCAAAGCACTTGACCTCGGAACACCTGATAATCCGAAGACATTTGATTCTGATCCGGATAACTGGCCAAACTCCACTATTGTTATTAAAAACGGTACAATTAATGGTAAAGGCTCTGTAAGCCATCCGGGAATGGATCAAGATATAACAGTTACAGCAGATAACGCTTATGTTGGCGGATATTACTTCAATATGGGCAAACACAGAGAAGGCGGTTTGTCAGAAGTAACAAAAGATCCGTTTACAAATACAATAGTAAATGCAGGAGATCCTGATACCCCTGTTTCAATCAGAGGTAAAGCGGTAAGACCGGATGATGTTTCTGAAATCGGACAAGATACCGGCTTAAGAGATTACTATTACTGGGATAAAAACAGTGATGGTATTCCTGATGACGGAGATCCGGATGGCAGCGGACAAAAAGATAACGATGATTTTGAAGAACCGTTTGATCCATCTGTAGAGGATGCTGATGATTTGGTTGTTCCGGAACCTGAGGGTCAAGAAGAACCTGATCCAGACCCGGATCCAGACCCAGATCCTGATCCAGAGCCAGAGCCAGAGCCTGATCCAGAACCGGAACCGGAACCAGATCCAGACGGTCCAGATGGTCCTGATCCAGATCCGGGTACTCCAGACCCTGATGAGCCAATCGGTCCAACAGATCCGGAAAACCCTGATGGCCCTGATGATACAGA
Source organism: Candidatus Gastranaerophilales bacterium (assembly GCA_944323035.1). Classification (GTDB taxonomy): domain Bacteria; phylum Cyanobacteriota; class Vampirovibrionia; order Gastranaerophilales; family Gastranaerophilaceae; genus Gastranaerophilus. The sequence goes on along the minus strand of CALUQY010000012.1, from coordinate 38,656 downwards.
AGATCCGGATCCTGTAGACCCGGTAGATCCAACAGATCCAACGGATCCAACTGATCCAACAGATCCGACAGATCCTACAGATCCAACAAATCCGGAAAATCCGGAAGGACCAACTGATCCTGATGAGCCAATCGGCCCAACAAATCCAGAAAACCCTGATGGCCCTGATGATACAGAAGATCCGGATCCTGTAAACCCTGTCGATCCAACGGATCCAACTGATCCAACAGACCCGACGGATCCAACAGATCCTACAGATCCAACGAATCCGGAAAATCCGGAAGGACCAACTGATCCTGACGAGCCAATCGGGCCAACCGATCCAGAAAATCCAGACGGGCCAGATGAACCGGATCAACCAATCGGGCCGACCGATCCTGAAAATCCGGATGGGCCGGATGAACCGGATCAACCAATAGATCCAACCGATCCTGAAAATCCGGATGGGCCGGATGAACCGGATCAACCAATAGATCCAACAGATCCTGAAAATCCGGATGGGCCGGATGAACCGGATCAACCAATAGATCCAACAGATCCTGATTTACCAATTGATCCGGAAGATCCGGATAACCCTCAACAACCGGTAGATCCAGATCCGGAGGATCCTCAACCAATCGATCCGGAAAATCCGGACGGCCCGGATAGACCGGTAGATCCTGATCAGCCTGACGAACCGAATAAACCGGTAAATCCGGATGATCCTGATAAAGATCCAACTCCTCCAGAGGAACCGGATAATCCGGACAGACCGATAGATCCAAATCCGGATGATCCAAGCCCGTTGTTTAAAGAAACATATAAACAACGTGTAATGGAATACAACATAGATGCAATAGACAAACGTTTACAAATGCGTTTTGATGTTGAAAACTCAGATGCACTGGTATTAGAAGATAACGATGAAATTAAATCTGTTATTGATATATCAAGAGGCGGTATGTCTGTAGCACACGACGACACATTAAAGGTCGGAGATATTGTACCGGTTCATATAAAATACGGTGATATAGAAATCAATGCAGATGTAGAAATTGTATCTGCTACTAAGCACCGCGCCGGAGCAAAATTCATTAACCTTGATGATGCAACCGCAAACCAATTATTATATATGAGTTTAATGTTGGAACAAAATCATGATCAAGAAAATGTAAAATATACAATGGGCACTCCTCAGTTAAGTGCAGAAAAAACAATATTCGAGTAGTCGATAATATAAATTACTTATAACACAAAAACCGGGCTTCTGAAAAATCAGAAGCCCTTTCACCTAAATGTTTAATTTATCTTTTATTATATAAATCGGTCTGTTTTTGACTTCTTCAAAAATTCTGCCAATATACTCACCGATTATTCCGATAGCGAATAGCTGTAACGACCCGATAAACAGAATTAATCCCGATATTAGGCATAATAGAAATCCGTTGTACCAGAATAGACCAATAATGCCAATTGTAATAGCCAGAAGCATTAAAAATCCCGCAAGTATATGTATGAATTTTATAGGTTTTGTGGAGAAGGACAGAATGCCGTCCGAGGCCAGTTTAAGCATTTTTGAAAGCGAATATTTTGTGACGCCGGCAAATCGTTCATCACGGTTATAATAAAGCGGTGTACTGTTAAACCCGACCCAAGGAACCATTGCCCTGATAAACCGGTGTTTTTCCGGCATGTTTTTGAGTGCATCTGCTACTTCCCGTGTTATAAGCCTGAAATCACCGGTATCGGTCGGAACTTTTATCTGACACAGGGAATCAAATATTCGGTAAAATGCAAAAGCTGTGAACTTTTTGAAGGCAGATTCTTTTCTGCGTTTAAGACGTTTCCCGTAAACGACCTGATACCCCTCTTTAGCTTTTTCATACATTTCTTTGATGAGTTCCGGAGGATCCTGTAAGTCTGCATCAATTATCGCGATATAGTCGCCTTTTGCGTAATCAAGCCCTGCCGAAACCGCAAACTGATGCCCGAAATTTCTTGAAAAACTCAGGGCTTTTATGAACGGGTATTTTTGCGCGTATTCTTTTAATATCGCGAAACTTTTATCTTTAGAACCGTCGTCCACAAAAATAAAATTTACATCAAGTTCGTTAAATAGATTTTCGCGAACTCCCATAAGCCGGCTTATGGTCTGTTCAAGACATTCTTCTTCGTTATAGACCGGAATGATTATATCTAAGCTCTCTCTCATAAAATTCTCCTTTTAAGCTACGCCGTTATTCAAAAGATCGTGGATGTGGATTACGCCGATTGGTTTTTTATTTTCAAGTACAAAAAGGTTAGTAATCTTTTTGTCGTGCATAATTTTCAGAGCTTCTGAAGCGAGGGCATCTTTGCTGATTGTTTTAGGACTTTTAGTCATGATATTGAACGCCTGTTCATCCAGGATTTTAGGCGAAAGACAGCGTCTGAGGTCGCCGTCAGTGATAATCCCTGTGAGTTCACCGTTTTTATTGACAAACCCGACGCATCCGAGGCGTTTAGAAGTCATTTCCAACAGTGCAGACTGCATATTTGTATGTTCTTCCAGAAGCGGCATTTCTTCTCCGGTGTGCATAAGATCGGAAACTCTTTGCAGAATTGAGCCGAGTTTACCGCCTGGGTGTCTGTCATTGAAGTCTGATTTTGAAAATCCGTTTCTTTCAATCATGCCTATTGTAAGTATGTCGCCCAGAACCAGCGTTGCTGTAGTTGAACTCGTCGGCGCCAGCCCGAGCGGGCAGGCTTCACCATTGTTTGGCAGGCGTAGAACCATATCTCCGGCTTTGCCTAAAGAGCTTTCAGGGTTTTTTGTTATAGCTATCAACGTAATTCCAAAACGTTTGCAGTAATTAAGAATATCTATTAATTCTTTGGATTCACCGCTGTTAGAGATTGCAATTACAACATCATCTTCCGTAATCATCCCGAGATCGCCGTGGCTTGCTTCCGCAGGGTGTACGAAAAATGACGGTGTACCGGTAGAAGCTAAAGATGCTGCAATTTTTTTACCTATATGACCGGATTTGCCCATGCCTGTAATAATTATTCTCCCCTTGGCATTTTGCATTGTATCAAGGGCGCGCGTCAGAGAACCGTCTGAAAGCGTTTCTTTTAGTTTGTTTATTGTATCGGTTTCAGAATCTATTGTTCTTATTGCGGACGCGATATCAGCTTGTTCCTTATTCATTTTTTCAGGCATTGTAATCATTTTTACTCCTCTTCGGCAAAATCGTTTCTTTCAGGCAGATAAGCATCTGTTCCTTACCTTTGATTTAACCATAAACGGCAGGGCTTTTCCAGCAGTATGAAGAAAATTTAACAACCATTCCTATTTGCTGCCGGCATGATAAGATATAGACTGTTAACATGATTAAGCAGGAGATTATATGGATATAAATATTAATAATAAGTTTGTTGCATATAAGGGATGTATTGGAAGGCGTGAGTATTTTCTTAACAATATATATCTTGCGATGATTAATACTTTTTTGACGCTGCCATTGAGTTTTTGGATGGTAACACATTCGCAGACGGCAGTTGATATGTTCAACTTCCAGCTGCTAATAAAAAGCGCCCCGATATTTGCATCTTTTTTCTACTGGTTTGCTTGTCTGATTTCTGTATGTATCGGGTTCGGGCTTGTTGTCAGAAGGCTTGCTGATATTTTAGGTGTAGAAAATAGTAAAAGAATTTATATCTTTTCTGCTATTGTTATGTTAATTCCTTATCTGTGGCTTTTAAAGACCAATCCGCTCACGGCACTTTTGTTGATTATAAATATTATATTTGCTCTGATAATACTGTTTACCCCCGGAAAAATCACCGGACAACTGCCGGCGGATGCGGTTAAACGCTTTAACTGGGGCGCATTCTGGGGAACATGGATCTGGGGGCTTTTTAACCGTGTTTATATAACGCTCTGGGCGCTGCCTTTATATTTTACGCCGGCGGCTATTCTTGCAAGTTTGGTTTGCGGTATAAAGGGCAACGAATGGGCGTATGAAAAGTCTAAAAACAAAGATATTGAAGCTTTTCACAGAGGTCAGAAGCATCAGGCAATCGGCTGGAATATTTTTGCCGGATTCGTTATTGTCATTCTGCCGGTACTGTTAACCTTTTTGCTTGTAGGATTTATGGTCGCTTCTGCAATCAAAAATCCGGACTCTTTAAATCAATTTATCAATAAAACTGAAAATGTAATTGAAATGATTATTGATGAAGAGTTTGAAGAATATAAGTTAGGTGTGGACGAAAACCGCTTTTATATTGACCCTCAGGAGTGGGTTAATATGTCTTTTGATGAGCGTTATAACCTTTTGAAAGGCGCTGCAACATTTGCATCGTTAAAAAAACACCAGTCCGACGATGAGAAGTATAAAAATTATAGCGGTTCAAGATCAACTGAGATGAGTATTACAAAAATTTACAGCAGTTATAACGGCGAGCTTTTAGGGGAATTCAGCATTGATGCAAATGAAATTAAGGATTTTAAAAGTGCGGTTAAGTCGATGATGAAGTCGGTTAAATTCAATACGAATCCCGAACTACCGCCGCCGCTGCCGCCGCAGGATTAGGCATTAAAAAGCCCTCTTGTTCAAGAGGGCTTTTTTGATTTATATAGAGATTAATCCAAATCGTCAAGATCTTTTCTGTAAGCTTTAACGTTTTCGATTGTTGTTTTTGGCATAGAACCGTCATCAAGCGGCCATTCTTTGTAGATATTGCCCGGGCCTCTGTGTTCGTTTTTGGTGAATTGAGCTTTAACAGTTCCGTTCATATCGTTTGCGATCAATTTTGCAGTTTCGCCAACAGATGCGTTTTTAACGTAGAAGCTGCCGGCATATTCCCAGCCTGCGGAACCGGTTTTCTTGTCATCAGGTAATACGTGTCTTGATTCGCGTGGTACATACATTTCAACGTATCTTCTGCCGTTTTCGTAGTCAGAGCTGATATCGTAACGTGTGTAGTAGTATTTACTTGGTTTGTCGCCGCCTGCAGGGATATCATCTTCTTCAAACGCGTGGTCAATAAATGATGATTTATGTTCGTTAGAGAAGAAACCATTGAATACTAATAGGTGTTGTGCGCCTAAGTATTCATTTCTGCCCTGGAATGCATAAACGAAATCGCCATCACCTTCTGTAGGGATTTCGAAATCTTCTATATCTTTATTGATGCTGTCATTAATTTCAAAGTGCGGTTTTCTAGGGATATAGACAGTATCCGGTTTAATCCAGATTGTATCGTGGACAGGTCTGTCAATGTAAACAGTATCATATACAGGTCTGTCTACATAAACCGTGTCATATACAGGTCTGTCTACATAGATTGTGTCATAGACAGGTTTGTCAACATAGATTGTATCATAGACAGGTTTTTCTACAACAATAGTATCAGGCGGATTGTCTATATAAATAGTATCTCGTACAATTTCGCCCGGTTTTTCAATATAGATAGTATCGTGAACAGTTTCGCCCGGCTTTTCAATGTAGATGGTATCATGAACTGTTTCTCCCGGTTTTTCAATGTAGATGGTGTCGTGAACTGTTTCGCCCGGTACCGGAATATAAACCGTATCTTTACCGCCAGGTATTATGATAGGGAAAGAGTCGCATCCGTATTTATGATATAAATTTAGTGTAGTATTAGTTTCTTGTGACATTTCTGAAATATAATCCGGTGTGCAGGCTACCGGCGCCGCAGCTATCGCAGCCGCCATAATTGCTGTTTTCGGGTTTAATCTATTTAAAAATGAATTATTTGTTTTCTGCTGTTTATCTTTCTTTGCTCCGAAGCTGACTGTATCAGCATTCATAGCCGGCTGTGTCATTGATTGATTGATTGATTGATTGCGCGCAGCCTGATTATTTCTATAAGTATTTGAAATATTAAAGTTACTTACTGGACTTACGAACATGGTGAAACCTCCGATTTATATATTGTCTTGTTCCTATAAAGCCTGTAAAGAAATTTTTTGCGCTTTTAGAGGACAATTGTTACAATTATTTTACAAAAGACAAAAATAATATGGAAGTTTATCTTGAAATCAGGCTTTGAATTTCTTTACAAATGCGATTGCCTCCTCTTTTGTTATGACCTCGCCGTTTAGCTGGGCTTCGTGAAGTTTTTCAATGATTTCGCCAAGCTGCGGGCCGGCTTTAATTTTCAATACCTGCATTATTTCGTTTCCGTTGAGCAGTTTTTTTATAACCACGGCATCTTTCTTTTCAAGATAGAAATTTTGGAGTTTATCAAGGTTTGCTAAATTATTCTCAACTATTTCTTCTGTCACCGCTATTCCACGTGCAGAAAGCCGGTCAGCCTTGGCAAGGGTTATGACGTCAATGGAATCGTCTTCCATTTTTCTCACAAATCTCATCATTACTTTTTCATTCAAATCCGGTGCAGAGGCAACGCCTGAGGGGTAAATGTGATATTTAATCATATTGCAAAGATATGCAATCTGTTTTTTAGAGAATTTTGCCTGCGTAAGAAATTCTTTTGCCAGTTTCGCTCCGACATCATCGTGCTTAATAAAGCGGTGGCGTCCTGTTTCATCAATCGTCCAGGTCGAAAATTTCCCTATATCGTGAAGAAATCCTGCAAATTTCAGGTGTGCAAGACGGCTGTGTGCTCCAAAATCGCATTTTTCCAAATGTTTTTTGACACTAATAGGTGACGTTTTGTAAACTTCTTGTATTTGTTTTACAGTTTCCACTATATGGTGACACAAATCCAGATGATGATGAGTGTTCGGCGGAACTTTTTTATAATCTTTTACAAACGGAAAAAGATGTTCTAAGATCCTGGCCTCATCCATTGAAAGAAGCGCTTCGTGCGCAAATTCGCCGCCAAAAAGTTTCAGAATTTCATAATTTTTTCGCTCAACAGCGGGTTTACTTAGAAGATGCGCATATTTTGATGCCATTTTCAGGGTATTTTCTTCTATCTTGAACCCGTAAATCGCCTGAAATCTGAAAAAACGCAAAATTCTGAGCGGATCTTCAAGAATAGAAGTTTCTCTAAAACAGCGCAAAATCCCGTTTTTTAAATCCTCATACCCGCCGGTAACATCAAGCAGCTCGAATGTCTTGAGGTTAACCGCCAATGAATTTATTGTAAGGTCACGGCGTTGAAGATCGTTTTCAACAGAGCCGTCGTAGGGTCTTGTTATATCAAGAAAATTTGTTTTATCCTTCAGCACAAGCCTGTAGATTTCATTTTCAGAATCAAGTTCAATAAATGTAGCGTTAAAAAATTCCGCAAGGCGTCTTGCAAAATCTTTTACATTGCATTTTAGCACCAGCAAATCCCGGTCAAAGCTGCTCTTACCTGTCAAAAAATCGCGTACGGCGCCGCCGACAAGGTAAATTTCTTCGTCAAAATTTTCTCTTATTGCATTTAATATTTCGTCATTTTCAATTTGAAGTTTCATAAATAATATTTCCTAATCCAACGATAACAGCCGTTTCCGCCCGCAGAATAAGTTCTCCGAGCGACGCTTTAACAATACCTTTGTCCGTAAAAATTTCAAATTCTCTCTCGCTGAACCCGCCTTCCGGCCCGATGATAACCAGAACTCTTTCACCTTTTTTTATCGGGTTGGCGCGCAGGTAATCTTTTAGCGGAAATTCGGTATGGCGTTCGCAAAAAGCGATTATCCTGTCAAAATTGCCTTCAACAACTTTTTCCAGCGTTGTCATAGGTGTGCAGACCGGAATTTTTGCCCTTTCGCACTGCTTGGAAGATTCTACCATAATTTTTTGCCACTTTTCTATTTTTTTTGTTATTACATCTCCGGACAGTACGCAATTGTCCGTATAAACCGGATGAAGGGTATGAACTCCGAGTTCTGTCGCTTTTTCAACAATTAAATTCTGAGCATCGCTTCTGAGCGGGCTTTGCGCAAGGTGAAGCTCAAATTCCAGTTCGCGTTTTGAGAGGTATTTTTTTTCAATCTCAGTTACAATCGAATCCTGTTTTATTTCACTTACCCTTGTTTCATACTGAATACCATTTTCATCCATCAGCAAGAGCTTTTCTCCTGCGCGAAGTCTTAAAGCCTTTACAAGGTGTTTGTAATCCTCGCTGAATTCAATCTTGTTGTCTTTCACAGATGTTGAATTTATAAAGAAATGCGGCATATTTTCTCCTTTGAATATTAACTATTATAACAAAAAATGTTAAAATTTCGCAAATTTTTCTGTTTTTAAACTATAATAGTAGCAGGAGAAAATTATGCAAAAAACAAACACTTCTATGAAAATAGGTATTCCGAGAGCTATGTCTTATTATCACAACTATCCGTTTTATTACGGTTTTTTCAAGGCGCTCGGTATTGAAATCGTACTTTCGGACATTACAACAAAACAAACGCTTTCACGCGGCGCGAGCCTTGTTGTAACTGAAACATGCCTGCCTATCAAGGTCTATGTCGGGCATGTACTTAATCTCCTTGATAAAGGCGTTGATAAAATTTTGGTTCCGTCTTTACAATCTATCGGACACAAAATTTACAACTGTTCTAAAATCAGAGGATTGCCGGATTTGATTAGAAATGTTGTTAAACAGGATTTTACGCTGATTGAGGCAACTCTTGATAAGTCCGAAAAAAATCGCGGATTTTATTCTTTCCTGAAAGAATGCGTTGAACCGTTCGGAATTACTGATGAAAAACTTATTAGGCAAGCGTCTAAAGAAGGCTGGAAAATTTATAATAACTTTATGGTTATGTGTAAATCAGGTCTGAGCTATCCAAAAGCGCTCAATTATGCAAAACAGGGCAAAATTATAATTGATTCCGAGGAAAAGGGACAGCCTATTACTGTCGCATTGATTTCCCACGGGTATAATATTTACGATGAAAGAACCTCTATGAAGATTTTTGATAAGCTTGATAAAATGGATGTAAAAGTTCTTTCAGCCCTTCAACTATCCAAAGAGCAAATGTCAGAAGGCTTGAAAACCCTCGGTCAGCAGCTTTACTGGGCAAATGAATATGAAATGACCGGTGCTGCGGGACATTACCTCAAAGATAATAAGGTGGACGGTATAATTACTGTAACAGCGTTTGGCTGTGGGCCGGATTCTCTGATGATTGAAAAGATTACGCGCAAAGCAAAATCATTCAATAAACCGCTTTTAAACCTGACTATTGATGAACAAACAGGCGAAGCCGGATTTATCACACGTCTGGAAGCCTTTGTTGATATGCTTTTCCGCAAAAAACGTGCAAAAATTATCAATAATATTCAGCTTCAGGATAGTGAAGTCCCTCATATTATCAATGCAGAATATATTGAAACAAAATAGGGTATTTATAAGAAAAATTTGAAGGCAGGAACATCTAGTGCTTCTGCGATTTGTAACAATCTTTTAAGACTCGGAATTTTTTTGTGCGCTCAATTTCAGAAAGATAATCGCGCGAAATCCCCGCAATTTCGCTTAATTCTTCCTGACTATAGCCTCTTTCATGACGATATTTTTTTATGTTTGCTTGTACTAATTTTATCGTGCTATTTGTCATATTTTTATTTTAGTGTTATAGTTAAGTTAAATATACAGGTATATAGCACGACTAGTATGCTATAAAAATACGGAGTAAAATTTACTCCGCATTTTAAATAAGTATTTAAATTTTTAACCTGGAAAAACCCGGCCCGTCCACCGAATGGGTATAAAGACGGGCTTTTTTTTTGCCCTGGAAAATTTTGCATCTGACGGTTTTAGTCAACCGTAACTTTTATGTAACAGTTATTGAAAATTCTGTTCGCAACATCAATGATGTCGGATTCGGTGACTGAATTAATGAGTTTTTCGTATTCAGATTTAAAGTTGAAACCTCTGTCTGTTGCTTCATACCAGCCTAAAGTCGTTGCTTTTTCGAGGTTAGTTTCCTGCGAGAGGATGTATTGGCCTAGGATTTTGTCTTTGGCTTCCTGAAGCTCTGTCTGGCTTACGAATTCGGTTTTTATACGGTTAATTTCCGCAAGCATTTTGTCCGTTGCGGTTTGAATGTTTTCAGGATTTGTTCCGATGTAGGTAAGGAAATGACCTTTTAGAACATTCGGGGAGTAGCCTGAACCGATTTGATATGCGAGGCCGTCTTCACCTCTGAGGTTTTTAAACAGGCGCGAATCCATACCTGTTCCGAGGATTGAGTTGATAACCTGCAGGGTCGCGACTTCTTTCAGGTTTTGCAGACCGGAAGTCTGCCAGCCTAAAATAATCCAAGCTGTGCTTGTTTTGGGAACTTTTTTGGTTATTGTTTCACTGGTGGAAACTGATGGAATAGTATATTGATTGTATGCAAATGGCTGAGCATTACGCAGTTTGAACATTTGGGCAAATTTTTCAAGCGTCAGCTCCTTATCAACATTGCCGTTTATTGATATTACTATGTTTTCAGGGTTAAAAAGGTTGTCATAGTAATTGAAAATGTCCTGCTGCGTGATAGAAGGCAGCGCGCTTTTCAGAGAATAAATGGAACTATTGTATGTGGAATTTCCATATATTTTGGATTTAAAGGTTTCAATTGCAATAGCAAGAGGCTGATCTTCTGATTGCTTAATGCTTTGAAGCATATTGTTTCTGCTTTTTTCGATTTCAAATTCATCAAATTTCGCGTTGTTAACGATTTCATGTAAAAGCTCCAATGTCAGCGGATATTCGTTCTTAGTCGTTAAGATGTCGATTGTAAACGCATCACGTCCTACTGCCGAACTTATATTTATCCCGTGACTTTCAAGTGTTTGTGCGAGTTCCTGAGCTGTATATTTTTTTGTACCTTTTTGCATTGTGGCTGAGGTTAGTTTAGCCACACCTCTTTTACCTTCTGTCAGAAGCCCGCCTTTTACGGTTATGTTTATACCAATAATATCATTGACAGTGTTTGGAGTGAGTAGAACCGTTGAGTAGTTTGGCAGAAGGTACTTTTGTGTATCGTTAATTTCCGTGATAAGCTTTGTTGTTGCGGTCGCAGGGATTACGTTGGAAATTTTTCTTTCACAATTTTCTGTTTTTTCAGGCAGAACGACAGAAACCGCGGATTTGTTTTGCTGTAAATATTTATTAGCAGCATCTTTGACTTCCTGCGCGGTAACTTTTGCGATATTGTTCAGATAATTGTCGTAATAAGCGGTGTCGCCGGAGGTGACGAAGGTGTAGCCAAGCTGGTTGGCGATATTGGAAACAGATTCACGGCTGTAGAATGTGTCGCGCTCAATTACATTTTTGGCAAGCTGCAGTTGTTCTTCTGTCACGCCGTTGCGTTGAATTTCTTTGACAACTTTGAAGATTTCATTTTCGAGCGCCTGATATTTTTCAGGGATGAAATCCGCGCTGATGTAGAAAATACCGTCGTCTTTGAAGCCCGAGTTAAAGGCTGAAATTCCGAAAGCAAGCTGTTTTTCATCCTTTATTTTCCGGTAGAAAACGGATGAACGTCCGTCGCCGAGGATTGTTGCAAGAACATCCAGAGCGTAAGAATCCTTAGCATTTATAGGTGTTCCGCGGTATCCGATTAAAAGATAGCCGGATTGAATATCTTCAAATTTTATTTTTTTAGCCTGTTCTTTAAGCGCGCCTTCTTTCGGGTATTTGTAGTTCGGGGCAGGTGTATTTTTACCGCTGAAGGCTGTTTTAATTTTGTTCAGAGCGTCCTGCGTATTAACATCACCAACCACAATCGTTACCATGTTTGCAGGTGAATAAAATTCGTTATAATAATTCATAATCTCGTCGCGGGAAATATTTTCGATAATTTCCCGTTCGCCTATAACTTTTCTTTTATACGGGTGCTTTGAGTAAAGCATTTTAACCAGATTTTCATAGCAAATTGTGTTTGGAAGGTGTTCGTCCTTGGAAATCTCTTCTAATACGACTTTGCGTTCTTTTTCGAGTTCCTTGCCCGGAATAAGCGGGTTCAGAAGCATATCCGCATGCATTTCCAGCGCTAAATCAAAGAATTTTGAAGGGATAGTTATGTAATAATGCGTGAAATCTTTACTTGTTGAAGCGTTTGTAATAGCGCCTTTGCTTTCAAGAATTTTGTCGAATTCGCCAGTCGGGTGCTTAGCGGTTCCTTTGAAGAAAAGGTGTTCTAAAAAGTGCGAAACGCCGTTATTCTGGTCGTTTTCGTTTATTGAACCCGTTTTAATCCAGGTGTCAATTGTTACAATCGGATTATTTTTAACCTCCTGAATAATAACGTTCTGGCCGTTATCGAGCTTAAATACTGAAAAATCCGCACAAAACGCCGCACAGGATGTAAAAATCAAAGTAGCAGTAATCAATAAAAATTTCTTCATTATACACATTCCCCCTAATAACTCTTCTACAACATTCTACAATAAATATCATAAAAAGAAAATAGCCACCCGAGAGTGGGTGACTATTTTGATAGAAAGAATAGATTTATCTTTTAACACACAGAATACCCCATAGATCAATTCCGACTCGTGGGATTCTGTATTCTCCAATACTGGAAACAATTACCCAGTTTGTTATACCTGTGGGTACAGTAATTTTAGATGAAGAATACCAGTGTCTGTTTACGAATGAATCCGCAAGAAGATTTTGATTAGCAAATAAAGAAGCAAGTTCATCTTTCGTTGGAATTCTGTATTCATTCCCGGCTTGAAGAGTGCATGCAGTAGGAGCTTCATCAGAAGTAACGCCGCTAATGATTGAACGGAAAGGAACCGGCGCGACAACAACGCTGTCGGTAGGGTAAAGTATTGTCATAAATCCTATATCTTTACCGACAGTGTTAGGGCCTTTAGGGCCGTTCAAATCATAAATCATGTTTGCGCAGATTTTAGGTTGTACAAAATAGTCTCCGGTTTCTCCCATATTGCCAACACAGTTAGGGTTGTAAAATGTCAGAATACTTTCCCCGTTGCCGGTTTCAAATGCGGCAGCTTTTGTGTCAAGCATAGAATAACTGTCTCCATCTTTATAGCTATAAGCACTGTAAGATGCTGAGGTTATAAGCGAATTTAATTCCGTCATAGTTGTTGGAATATTTTTGTTACTTCCAGCAAGAGTTGTGTAAGTAAGCGGTATACCGCAATCCTCAATGTGTTCATTGTCGCAGATGTTGTTGATTTTTATAACTTTGGATAATCCGTCCGTTATAAAAACTTCTGCAGCGGTGTCAACAATTGATGTAGAGCCGGCGCTGTCTGTTTCTTCGCTTAATGTTCCATATCCATTCAATGCCGGCATGAGTGCAATTGCCTGACTGAATCGCGCATAGAGAGCTTTTCTTTGCGTATTCCACGTCCGCTCGTTGATGTTGCCCGTCAAACTCGGGAGCGTTATTGCTGCAACTACACCGATTATAGTGAGGGAAAGCAAAATCTCAGCCATTGTAAACGCTGACCGTAAGCCGACCAGCCCATTATGGATCCGGCTCAGCCGGTCTGCCATCGTAAATGCTTTGCATTGACTTACGAGCATTGATGCGAGTGTTAAACTTTTTTTATTCATACTTTATAAATCCTTTCTATACTCAGTATAAAGCATGGTGATAAATATGTCAAGTTATAATAGTTTAAGGTGATGTATTTGACGTTTAAAAAGCCTGTAAAATAGATAAATATGATTAAAAAGAGGGTGATATGAATAACAAGATTTTTGGTGAAAAGTTGAGATTAGCACGGAAAGCTAAAGGTTTAACCCAGCAGCAAGTTGCTGAAATGGCAGATATTGACGAGAAACATCTTTCACGTATAGAAAACGGTAAATTTTTCCCAACTTTCAATACACTGAATCGTCTTTTAGCAGCATTGGATTTGCCGCTTGACTCTACGGGACTTGAGTTCCAAAAATTAAATTCTGAAAATCCCCTTTATATAAAAGCTTTACAGATATTAAATTCTGCGGAAGATGATATGGAACTGGGCTGCTATCTTGAAGTGTTAATTACTACAAATAGTATAATTAATAAAGTTCAGGCTTCCGCAAGGGGGCGCAAACTAAACATACAGCCGCAGTAGTTCTGGCGGTATAAGCCGAGTTCACGAGATATTCTGTTCGTTTTCAAAAAACCGTCTTTCTTTTTAAAATCTATCGCTAAATATTTTAACCCCTCTTGTGCAGCGATTTCTTCTCCAATCTTTGTCAGGGTCGCAAAGTTTTTGTGCGGACTGATTACGATTGAAGTGGTAAATGTATCTATGCCAAGGGCGCGCGCTTTTTTAGCGCTTCTTGCCAGACGCAGGCGGAAACATAAGTCGCAGCGCGCGCCCTTCTCGGGACAGGTTTCAAACCCGCGTACATATTCAAAAAATTCCTCCGGTTCATAGCTTTCTTCGATTAATTCCACACCAAAATGACGGCAAAGTGTTCTTTCAGCCTCAAGCCTTTTCTGATATTCTTCCGTCGGAAAAATATTCGGGTTATAGAAGTATACTACAACCTTATAACCCGAATTTTTAAGTTCATTTACAGGATGTGCGGAGCAAATTGCGCAGCACGCGTGTAATAGAATTTTTTGTCCGTTTCCGATATTATTTACGTTTTGCTCCATTTCGTTCCAGCCATTGTTCAGCTTCTTCCATAGTATTTAAGCCCATTTTCTTGTGTTTGCCGACTATCATAGCCGGAGTTCCGCTTAAACCTATTGCAAGTGCGTCTTTGATATCGTTCTCAATGATTTCGGCAACAGCTTTGGATTTAGCATCCTTTTTAAGCTTTTCCATGTCTAAGCCTAAATCTTCTGCAATTTTCAGAACTTTTTCTTCTGTATCAGGTTGTTGAGCAAAAACGTGTGCCGCAAAATCTAAATATTTACCCTGCATCATAGCTGCTTCTGCGTATCTGGCCTTCATGCAGGAGGTTAGGTGCCCTGGGAACGGAAGGTATTTGTTGCAGTCCTGATCCAGTGGATAGTTTTTGTGTACAAATTGTATGTTAGGATATTTTTTAGCTAAATAATACAATTGAATATGTAAATATCTGCAAACAGGGCAGTCAAAATCTGAATATACAAGTACTTTTACCGGAGCGTCTTTTGCACCTAACTGATTGCCTGAAACAAGGTAATCTTCAATTTTAGCGTTTTTATAAAATTGAAATTCTCTGTTGCTTTTTACCTGCGGTGCAAATACCATAGTTGTAGAGGTATAAGTTAAGGCACCGATAGCCGCAAGCATTACAACAGTAAATGCAATTGCATAATGTTTTATTTTTATTGCATCAAGAAAATCTGTAACACTTTGTTTGAAAGAGCCCACGAAGGAGTCTTCTTCAATAGGTCTTGTCGCCACAAGCGCGATTACAAGGTTTAGAACATAAGTAAATGCACAGAAAATGCAAAGTTTTTTGATTTCAAAAAGACTTATAAGTAAAAGAATTATTGATACGATAAAAGAGAATAATCCAAGAACCGCAATATAATCAAGCGGGTTTTTGAAAACCTCCATAAATTTGAAGAGTTTATGATTTTTCAATTCTTTAGCTTTAAGCATTAAGAAAACGAAGAAATACCAGAGCATTCCCCAGTAAGCAAGAGGAATACCGAAGAATTGGGATTCATTGGTGCGTGCGACCCCGTCACAGTCGATAAATTCGTTAACTGAACAGATACTCGGTGCAGCATTCGCTGCAAAAAGCGCGTTGTAATAAACAACAGCAAGCTCTACCGTTGCGCAGAAGCCCAATGCTGCAATAATGGCAATTATTGTAGGTTTTATTTCTTTTTTTATCATATTCTCTCCTTATAAATTCGCGATTATTTCTTTTATAAGTCCCTTAAATTTATTTTTTGCGAGGTTTGCGCTTTCAATAACTTCCGCGTGAGATAATTTTGTATCTCCGACGCCTGCTGCTTGATTTGTAATACAACTTATCCCGAGGACGTTTAAGCCGCAGTAATTTGCAACGATTGCCTCCGGAACTGTTGACATTCCGACTGCATCCGCGCCGAGAAGCCTATATGCTCTGATTTCTGCGGGCGTCTCGTAACTGGGCCCGGTTGTTGCAATATATACGCCTTCCTTCACGTCAATATTCAGTTTTTCTGCGCAATTCTTTGCAAGATTGATTAAGTTCTTCTTGTAAATTTCGCTCATATCAGGGAATCTTACACCTAAATTATCATCATTTTTCCCGATAAGCGGGTTGGTACCCATAAAATTTATGTGGTCTTTTATAATCATCAAATCTGCCGGTTTAAATTCAGGATTAACAGCCCCCGCAGCGTTGGTAAGTATAAGTGTTTTTATACCAAGATTTTTAAGAACTTTTATCGGGTAAGTAACGGTATTTAACAGGTGTCCTTCGTAGAAATGAATTCTACCCTGCATCATAACAACATTTTTAGTAGACAGCGAAGTCGCGGGTTGACCTGCAGGAGCAGGGCAAGCAGGCGACGTAGTATTGCTTTTACCGTTTATTCGGGCAAAAACCAACCGTCCTTTGTGTCCTGCTACCGTAGAACTAGCAAAGTCCGGTATATCTGAATAATTTATCCCGACATCACAAAATTCATCAGCCAGTTCGCCTAAACCGGAACCGAGGATTATCCCTATCTCCGGTTTGAAATTGTTGGTTTGTTGGTTGATGAATTTAAGAGTATTTTCCATAAGTCTTTGTAAATTGTTGTGCAATCAGTGAGAACCGTAAGCCATTGCCCGAATACGGAACCGGCTCAACCGCTTAGCCAACCAGACGGCTGTCGTCAGCTTCGGACGCTTTAACCATAATCGCGTGTTCAACAGGATTTTCTTTTTTGTACTGGCTTTCGTAGTTATCTTCAAAACTAAATTCTTCGTGCGCTTTTTTAGCTTGATTTTCATCAACAAGTTTTTTGGCAAGTTCTGCAATTTCGTAAACTAATTGATATCTGTTATCTGTATTTTCATTCAAGTCCCAAGCGACTCTGATAATTTGATCCATTTTTTTACCTCACAATATGATTATCATATTTATAATATTATAATAAAATCTTTTTTGCAAGTGGTTTATATATAAAAACGGGTCGTCTGCTTAAGTCGACCCGCTGTTTTATCTCTTGGATTGCCGCGCCGGCGAGCCGGCGCTCAATGACATTATTCTTTATTAATATCTTTAATGCTCAGGGCGATTCTGTGTTCCTGCGGTGTGAATTTTTTAATCAAAACTTCTACAGTATCGCCAACTTTGAATCTGTTGTAAGGGTTGATGTTTTCTTCAGATACTTCTGAAATAGGAAGCAGCGCTTCAACGCCAGGGAAAATATTGATGAATGCGCCGAAACTTGTAACTTTATTTACTGTACCTGTGATGATTTGACCTTCTGAAAATTTGCCTTCAATTTGTTTCCAAGGATCTTCTGTCATTCTTTTCAAAGAAAGTGAAATACGTTTCAATTCGTGGTCGATTTTAATGATTTTAACTTCGATAGTATCGCCTAAAGTTAAAACGTCAGACGGGTGTTTAATTCTTGCCCAGGAGATTTCAGAAATCGGAAGCAGACCGTCAATACCGTTGATGTCAACGAATGCACCGAAATCGGCAATTCTTACAACTTCACCTTTTACGACTGAATCTTCTGTCAATTCAGAAAGGATGTTGTCAACAACCTGATTTCTTTGTTCTGCAACTGCAAGTCTTTGGGAAAGGATAAGTTTGCCTTTTTTAGGATCTGCTTCAAGAACTTTAACTTCGATTTTTTGATCAACAAGACCGTCAAAAGGAAGTCCTGTTCTCAACTGGCTTGAAGGAATGAAGCCTTTTAAGTCTGCAACGTCAACAAGAACTCCGCCTTTAACGATTGAAACAACTTTCGCAAGAATTGTGTCACCTTGAACTTTTGCATCGTTAAGTTGTGCCCATGCTTGAGCAAACGCAATTCTTTTTAAAGATAAAAGCATTTGATTTTCGTCGTTTTCTTCTTTTACAACGTAAAATTCTCTTACATCACCGATTTCAAGGCTGTCAATCTGATCAGAAGGAATTTCATTCTTAGAAAGAAATGCTTCCGTTTTAGCGCCTTTAACGCATACCAGATAGCCTTCTTGTTCTTTTTTTATAATCGTTCCTTCAACGATATCCGCTACGGAATGAGATTTTGCGAATGATTCTTCAAGTAATTTCTCAAATTCATCCATTGGTTTTTCAATTGTTGTTGTCATTTGTTTTATTCTCCTTTTCTTAATTTGTTCAAAACTTTTTCAATAAGGTCATGGGGTGTGGAAGCCCCCGCCGTTACTGATATATTATTTGATTTTTGTATTAAATCTTTCATATTGTCCAATTCTTCTGCGGTTTCAATGTGAATGGTTTTTGTAAGCGGCTCGCAAATTTGCGCCAGATGAGTCGTATTCGCGCTGGTTTTTGAACCGACTACTATTACTAAATCACTGTTTTTGGCAAGTTCCAGCGTTTCTTTTTGTCTGTTGGAAGTACTCGGACAGATAGTGTTTTCTATTTTTAACTCTTTCGCAAGCGGGATTAATTCGCTGATAATTTCCTGAACATGCGATAATGTTTGGGTAGTTTGGATAACAACACCGATTTTTTTATGCGATTTTAATATCTCGCGTTTTTCTTCAACTTCCTGTATAGAATTTATTACAAGAACATTTTTACTGTATAAAAGGGCGTTCGCCTTGATGGCGATGACCTCGGGGTGGTTTTCTTTGCCGATAATAACAACGAAATAATCTTCTTTTGCCAGATTTATAGCCTTTTGCTGAACTTTTTTTACATCAGGGCAGGTTAAATCCACAACTTCAAATCCTGCTTTTTTAATCTCTTCAATTCGTTCAGGTGTTTCGCCGTGCGTGCGTATTATGCAGATTGCCCCGTTTGGCTTTGCCGGAAGCTCATCCACGGTAAAAATGCCCAGTTCTTCAAGCTCTTTCGTTACAAGCGAATTGTGGATTAAGGCTCCTAAAATGTATATTTTTTTATCAGGATTGTCGATTTTTAATTGCTTTGCTGTGTCAACGGCTTTTTTGACACCG
The DNA here is from genome assembly GCA_944323035.1 of Candidatus Gastranaerophilales bacterium. Taxonomy (GTDB): domain Bacteria; phylum Cyanobacteriota; class Vampirovibrionia; order Gastranaerophilales; family Gastranaerophilaceae; genus Gastranaerophilus. Next base: position 19,721 of record CALUQY010000012.1, on the reverse strand, counting down.
TAGCAGAAACCTGCTGATTTAGCTGATATAACGTTTTTCGGCAATTTAAAATAATCTTCTTTCTAAAAAACTCGCCACACTTTTGGTGTGACTGTAAAATTATTAAACTATAAACCGCCTGAAAAATCAAGCAGGAATTTTGTTTTCAGAAATTGTTAATTTTTGGTTAAAAAAATAAGGGTTACTGTAATTCGGAGTGATAATATAAGTGTGGTTGATAAATAGGAATTGAAAGGAGTGTTGAGTATGAGATTCTTAATTAAAAAAACACCTGATAACTTTATTAAAAGTTTAAACGATGAAATCAGTTCAATTTTGAACAGACATTTTGGAGATTATTATCCGGAATACGGGTATAGCGAAGATGTAGAAAAACTCTCAATGCCTGTTGAAATAACTGAAAAAGATAAGGAATACGATATCCGTGCAGAATTGCCAGGCGTTAAGAAAGAGGATTTGGATATAGATATTGATAAAAATTATGTAACAATCCGTGCAAACAAAACTGAAGAACATAATGAAGATACAAAATCTTATAAAAAATCCGAATTCAGATACGGTGAATTCGCAAGAACAGTATACCTTGCTCAAGATATTGATGTTGATAAAACCGATGCGGTATTGGAACATGGTGTATTGAAGATTAAGGCACCGAAATTGTATGCCGGAAAAGATTCAGTAAAGAAATTAACTGTTAAATAATCCATCTGCCCCCGTGCAGCAGTAAAAGCTCCCTGCTAAAGGGGGCTTTTGCCGTATAAGAGGGGCGTTTGAAATTCGAATAAAAAAAGTGCTTGATTTTTAAAAATGTTCATGTTAGATTAAGAGCTGTAGCCGATAGAGAGATTAATAGCTTGAAGTTGGTGGCGAGAGAATCGAGGGCGGTTCGAAAAAGTCCTGATAAGTATCAGAGTTAAAGGAGAGGCCTGATAAGGGTCAAGTGTTCAAGAAAAATTAAATAAATTTGCGGGCTGCTAGCTCAGGTGGTTAGAGCGCACCCCTGATAAGGGTGAGGTCGGTGGTTCGAGTCCACTGCGGCCCAGATAAAAAGGATGATGACTTTTGTTATCATCCTTTTTATTTAACTGTAGTAGGGCGAGAAGCACTATTGTGGTTCGAGCGCGAACGAGCTGAGGCTGGAGCAGTTTTGTTTGAAGTGATGAAATCACTGAAAACAAAATGCGGAATTGCCGTTAAAGGCGAGTGAGCAAGACAGTCCACTGCGGCCCAGATAAAAGAGAGGTAAGAGTTTCCTTAACCTCTCTTTTATTTTGTAGTAGTAGGGAGAAAATCACATTTGTGGATCAAGCGCTAGTGAGCTGAGCGTGTGGATAGATAATATATTATCCGTATGTTGACTTTTAGATAAAAATAGTATAATATATTATCTATGAATAGTTTTGTATTTAACCCAAAAACTCCTAATGATATTGCAAAAGAATTGGTTGAAAAAATTAAGCAGCATAGAAAAAAGCTTAAAATTTCTCAAATTCAACTTGCTGCAAAATCAGGGGTTAGCCTTGGTTCAATTAAGAGATTTGAATCAAAGTATGAAATTTCTCTCAATTCTTTTATAAAAATCTTAATTGCTCTTAATTTAGAGAGGGATTTAGAAAATTTATTTTTGCAAAAAAGCTACAAATCCATTGATGAGGTTATAAATGGATAACTATAAATATTTAAAAGTTTTTTATAATGATCTTTTAGTTGGAACTCTTGCAAAAACTCCTGAAAGAGTTGTTGCTTTTGAATATGATTCTGATTGGTTGAATAATGGGTTTAGCATTTCACCTTTTAGTTTACCGCTTATAAAGAAAGTTTTTATTCCAAAATACGATCCGTTTGGAGGTTTATTTGGAGTCTTTAACGACAGTTTGCCTGACGGTTGGGGGCGGTTACTTGTTGACAGGTTATTTTTGAAAAACAAAATTAATCCTGCTGAAATTGATAACCTAAATCGTCTTGCTGTTGTCCAAGAATGTGGTATGGGGGCTTTGACTTATAAGCCGGAACATCGATTTGAATCAGAAAATAGCATTGCGGATTATGATATTCTAGCTCAAGAGTGTTCAAAAATATTAGAATCGCAAAATTCGGATAATTTGGATGAACTTTTTCAGCTAGGCGGCTCTTCAGGTGGTGCAAGACCAAAGATTTTGACATCTATTGACAACGAGGACTGGATTATTAAATTTCCATCTTCTTCTGACCCTAAAAATATCGGGGAAAAAGAATATCAATATTCCTTATGTGCAAAAGATTGCGGAATAAATATGACTGAAACAAGACTTTTTCAATCCAAAATATGTTCAGGGTATTTTGGTATAAAAAGGTTTGACCGTCAAAATCAACAAGGCGGTAAAAAAGTTCATATGGTATCAGCCAGTGGACTGTTAGAAACAAGTCACAGACTTCCTAATCTTGATTACAATATATTGATGAAACTAACACTTGAATTAACGAGAAATTATCAGGATATTGAGCAATTATTCAGGCTAATGTGCTTTAATGTGTTTGCATACAATCGAGATGACCATTCAAAGAATTTTTCTTTTCTTTTTGATGATACAAAAAAAGAATGGCACTTATCTCCTGCGTATGATTTAACTTATAGCTTTTCATTTAATGGAGAACACGCAACAACAATTAATGGCGAGGGTAAAAATCCGTCTTTAGATGATATTTTAGCCGTGGCAAAAAATATAGGACTCAAGGAAAAATTTGCAAAAGACATTGCATTAAATATTAAAGAAAAATGTTCTAAATTACTTGGTTAATCTTATTATTTGTTTTTTGCTAATATCGGTACGATTTTGTATAAGCAGTACAAAGAGCCTGCCAGAGCTATAACTCCTCCGATGTATCCCAAATAAGAAATTGATAAATGAGTTGTTATTAATCCTCCCAGCCAAGAGCCGGTACCTATTCCTAAATTGTAAAGTCCGGAATATATCGACATTGCGACCGCCGCGGTTCCTGCGGGAGCTGCATTAATTATAGAGGCCTGACCTGATACATTATAAGCAGTTACAACTATTCCCCACAAGGCGAATATCAATATCATTAATATCCACTGCGATGAAACAGGTGTCAATAAAAATAAAATTATTGCTATAGAACAGATAGTAGTAAGGAAAAAATACTTTTCGTATTTGTTATAAAATAGCGAGAAAATTATACTCCCGAAAATTCCGGAAGCGCCAAATATAATGAGTGCTATGGTTATCATATTTTCATTAAACTTCGCTATCTGAAAAAGAAACGGTTCAATATAGCTGTAAGAACTGTAATATGCTGTTACCACAACAAGTGTGACTATATACAGTCCTTGCAGCAACGGCTTTTTTAATAATAACGGAAGCCGATGAAATGAGAGTTTTCTTCCGCCGGATATTTTAGGGAAATAAAACAGGATATAGAAAAATAGAATAAATGATATTATAGCTAAGGAAAGAAAAGTCATCCTCCAGCCAAAGTGCAGCCCTATGATTCTTCCAAGAGGAAGCCCTGCAACCATTGCAATTGAAGTTCCCGCTACAACCATACTCATTGCAAGCGAACGAAATTCGTCAGGAACTAATTTTACAGCAATTGGTGTTGCAATTGACCAGAATACAGAATGTGCGCATGCAACTCCAATACGTGATAATAATAAAATTATAAAAGTCGGAGATATTGCAGACAAAATATGGGCTATCCCGAAAAATACCATACAGCTTAGTAAAAGCTTTTTATAACTAAATTTGCTAACTAGCATCATAAGAGGCAGGGATAATAACATAACAACCAGAGCATATATAGTGATTATCATGCCAGCCTGCGCTTCTGTCATATTAAAATCTTTAGAAATATCAATAAGTAATCCTATTGGCATAAATTCCGAGGTATTAAAAATAAATGCCGAAATTGTCATCCCAACTAGCGTAATCCAATGTTTTAGCGTTAATATTTTCTCCATACTATTCCTTATGCGTAAATTCTATAAATGTCAGGGAAATGCTCATGATAATAAATTTTTACCATGTGGTAAAAATAATTGCAATAAAAAGCAATAAAAATTAAAAATTGTCCGAGAAAGTCTCGCGCCGACTGAAGCCGTAGCCATACTTTTATAAATCGCTACCTTATTAGTTATTCATTTGTAAATACGACAAATCTATTACTCTGTCACAGAAGGTTTTATATGGAACAGTGTATTCTTTATCCGAATCCCACGGATTTGTGTATGAAATAGAAATTATTTCACCGGCAGGGTTTTTATTGACATTAGTTATTGTGTAAGTGTGGTTTGTTGATTGCTCGCCAGAGCTTGTAGTACCAAATGTTTTCTGGAACCAGTTTCGCTCTTTAAACGCGCAGGTCATACTTACACTTGACGGATTGTCGGCAAAGATGTTCAAAGCGTCAAGAATATTTTCGTCTGTCATTTTGCTATAAAGATTAGCGTTTTCAGGCAAAATGTCAGCTTTTGTAATTCCCAGTCCGCTTCTTCCGGTAAGTAAATAGTTCGTTGAATACACACCTGTTCCGATGTTTCCTTCCATAGGATCGTTAATATTTTTATTAAGCCTGCCGGATTCAATTTCTTCTTGGAAATATTTATTTACGGCTGCTTCAAGCAGGTTCATATCAATATCGCCGGAGGAGTATTTTTTATCGTCTAACCCGTAGTTTGCTATATCTTCATTTGTAATATGAATGGATTTTTTATTCCCTTCTGAATCGTAAAGCGTTACGGTGTAAGGATCCTCTGCAGTTCCGGCATGGTTTCCGTCTATTGCTTCACTGATAGCTTCTTTGCCCCAGTCGGTCTGAGCAAGTCCGTTTACACCGCCCAGAAGCCAGCATCACCGACATCCCCCTGCTTGGTGGGTTGAATTTCCCCATCCGAAACAATACCTAACGACTGCCCAAGCTCATAAAGCGTTTGATTGGTGAATGTTTCATCAGCAAGTGAACCGTTATTATTTGTGTCATATTTTTTGTAGTCAGCCCAAACGCTGGACTTTGAATCCAGTTCCGAAAGTTTTGTATTAATCCGGTTAAGAGTATCGCCCGACAACTGCGGGGTTGCCGTTTGGGTCTGTTGTACACTGTTTATATCTAAATCTGACAATATAATGCCCTCTTATCTTATATATATAAAGTTAAATTTCGGGCCTTATATTTCAGAAAATTATTTTTTGTTACATTTGTTTATAAAAAGCCACTCGGCAAATTCTAAATCTTCAGGATATGTGATTTTACGATTTTTTGAACTCCCCTTTACAATATAAATATCGGCGAGGTTATTTGCTAAAATCAAGCCGCAATCATCGGTTACGGTCTGTGCTTTTTTGCGTGCAAGTTCGTGGGCATGTCTTATTAAATCAAGTTTAAAGCATTGCGGGGTCTGCGCGCAGCGTAAGAATTTTCGCTGCGGAACGGAAATGATTTTTCCGTTTTCATCGACTTCTAATATTGTGTCAGGTGTTTCTGTAGCCGCGCAGACCGCAGCGTATTTTTTCAGACCTTCAATGCAGGCGGAAATGATTTCTTCTGTAACGAAGGCTCTGACTGCGTCGTGGATGAGAACATTATCGGAATTTTCTATTGCAAAAACGCCGTTATAAGAACTTTCCTGACGGGTTTGGCCGCCGGTGATTACCTGTGAAACTTTTTTGAAACTATGCGTTAGCGCTGTAGTTTTATCTAAAAAGTCAGGGTGCGAAACGACAATGATATCATCAATCAGCAGATGAGCATCAAAAGCTTGAATTGAATGCTCAAGCAGAGTTTTGCCGCCGACTGTAAAAAATTGTTTAGGCTGATTAAGCCCGCTTCTTTCACCGGTTCCTGATGCCAGAATAAGAGCAGTGTTTTTCATAAGTTTTATTTTACTACAAACGTGAAAATTTTCGTATTTCATTAACGCGTTTTTTTAAGTTGTCGCGTTTTTCCTGATAGTGTTTTTTCTTTTTCCCAAAAGTTAGGAACGAAAGGAGTTTTGCTCTGTAGTAGTTGTAATAAATTTTCCCTTTAAGGTTGAGGTTTTTAAGGGTTTCTTCCTTGATAGTGTTGACTTTGAGGTTTGTATATAGAATTTCTTCATAGAACGGACACCTGCGTGCATAGTACCAGAAAACATCTGCAAGCTCTTCCTGCGGCGAATGCCACGGCTTCCTTGATGAGGTGTAGTGGATGATTACTGGATTGTTGGACGCTTCTTCAAAGTCTTTTTTATATTTCCCAAAAATTATATTGATGTAGTTTTTGTTAAATATTTGTACACCGTATTGAAAATTATATTTGCAGGAAATTAGTCTGGTTTTGCCGTCAAATAAGATATTTAAGATATCCTGATCAGGGAAAAGCAGGGTTTTTGTGTTAATAATCTCTTTAAACTTCTCCAGATAATTCTCGATATTTATTTTCCCGATATTAAACATTAACATTCCTGAATTAAAATATTTTTCAGGTTGTTGTAATTTTAATTCGTTATATAAATGCTGACAGCGGGCTTTGTGCAGGTTGAGAACTGGCGAAACTGTATCTAATACTGCAAGCAGTTCGTTATCTTCAAAATCAATGTCAAACAATTCAGTGATTGGTTGGTTAAAACATATATCCGCATCACAATATAGCACTTTTTTATATTTTTGCATTACCATTGGAATGAAAATTCTATAGTACATGCTTATACTCCAATACTCTCTTTCTTTGAAGTTAAGTTCGCCTATTTTTTCTGATATGAAGGAATTAATGTCAAAAAATCTCAAACTGAAATTCGGCGGACACATGTTTTGAATTCGTTTTTTATTGCGATCACTGATATCAGAATCCAAGATAATAATGTCGTAATCCTCGTAATTTTTAGAATTCTCGATGAGCGACAGAAAGGCTACGCTAAAGTATTTGCAATAATTATTGTCTGGCGCAAATACTATAGTTTTAGCTTTTGGAGAACTGAAAACCGGTGCTATCTGAAAATCTATTGGTTTTTCCCAGTATTGTTTTTGGGGGTATAAATTTCGCAAAAAGTTTTTTAATTTTTTTCTATTATCCGGATTTACTTTTTCCTCATCATTAATACATAGTAGAACGGGTTTGAGGGTATTAATTTTTTTATTCATATACTCCGGAGGTAATATTTTTAAATAAAGAGTGTTTGTTTGTGCGCAATCTTGTATTTCACCAATATTATTCGCCAGCATCCACAGGTAATAAATGATCCTTTGAACAGACTCAGGAGTTCTGAACCGGCAATTACAGGTATTCTCAAAGTCTGATTTAAATTCTTGTCTGCACTTTATCAGATAACTTTTCCTGTAAGCATCTATGTTGTGGATATTTTCAAATTCATATTTTTGACCATATTTATCTTTTATTAAGTTCATTGAATATATGACATTTTTCATGTAGCATTTTTGTTCAATTTCTTCCTGACTCCATTTATATTTTTTTAATCTTATAATAGGATCTTGATTTTTTGTGAAAAAAAAGTCCGGCGTAACAGGACGGTTTATAAAACAATCATCATTTGCGTAGAGGAAGTATTCTGAAAGTCCGGGGATGTTGGCGATACAGGTTTCTATGGCTTCTGAATTAAATGTCGGAAGCGCTTCTGAGGGCATGATTTCTTTGTGGGTTACAATCGTAATTTTGGGATGTGTCGTGTCCAGCCATTCCGGAACCTGTCCGTTTGTTACTATAAAAATATGGTTTATCCAGGGAGCGTTCATTTCAACTGAGCGCAGTGAATATTTTAACTCCTGATTATCTATAAACCGGCAGTTATTGGCTGAACCGCCTGACGGTATATTTAATCTTGTCTGCCATTCTTCTTTTTCTTCCAGCCATTTTGTATCGTTACCGTTTACCCATAAGTAAACAAGGTCAATCTTGAAATCTTTATTCATACTTCACCTTTAATATCTCTATTTTGAATATGTGTATATTATACATGAATATGTATATAAAGCAAGCAGCTTGTAAAATAAATATTGCTTTTCGTTTACATTGTATTCGTAAAAGTATAAAATTTTATTGTATGGCTGCTGATGAAGAATTACTAAGAAATATGCGAAATCAGATAAAGGGTTATATTCATATGAAGGGTATGACCTACGAGAAAGTTGCCAGACTTTTGACACAAAAATTTGGCAAAAATGTTACCGCGCAGAGTTTGAACAACAAAATTGCCCGCGGTTCAATCCGCTATATTGATATTTTACAAATCTGCGATGTTTTAGGGTATAAAATTAAGTGGGAATGATTATTTTAACGTTTGCAGTTCTTTCAGCATGCGGCGTAAGCGTATGGATTTTTCTTCATAATGCAGGCGTCTTGAATCCGTTGTGATTTTAGAAAACCACTCGCATTTTAAAAGATTTAAGCTAATTTTATTCCTTTGCCAGAAATATTTTAGTGAACTTTTTGCAACTAGGTTATCAAATAGAATTTCTTCATAGAAAGGGGATTTTCTTGCGTATTTCCAGAAGTATTCGGCATGCACTTCTTTAGGGTAGCTCCACGGTTTTATTTCTGAGGTGTAGTGGATTATGCAAGGTTTTTCGTTTGATTTGAGATAATCCTCTTTATATTCGCCGGTTACTATTTCAAGGTAGTCTGGATGATACATTGGAATATGATACTGGAAATTCCATTTGTATGAAACAAGTTTCGTTGTGTTCTCAAAGATTACGTTCAGAATGTCCTGATCCGGAAATAATAATTTTTCTATTTTAAGTGTTTTTTCCCATTCTTTTAAATATTTTTGGAGATCTATATTTTTTAAACAGAAAAGAACCATACCGGAGTTAAAATACCTTCCGGTCTGTTTGAGTTTTAGAGTGTTCAGAATGTGATTTATACGTGTTTGGGGATATACAGGAGTGTCGATATCCAGAACCGCCAGTAATTGATTTCCTTCAGGCTCCGTATCAAAGAGTTCTGTCAGGCTGTCCAGTATACAGATGTCGGAATCCAGATAGAGCACTTTCTCGTAATCCGGCATGAGAAACGGGATAAAGAGTCTATAGTATGCGCTTACGCTCCAGTGGTTTTTGGTTATAAAATTAAAGCTTCCGAGTTTTTCATTTATAAAGCCGCTTACGTCAAAAAAGCGCAGGCTAAAGTTAGACGGAAGCATTTCAAATATCATTTTTTTATTTCTGTGAGAGATATCTGTTGAAAAAACTATTATGTCATAAAACCTGTCCGGCGCAGCGTTTGCGATGAGTGATTGCAGGGCAACGCTAAAATATTTACAGTAATTGTTGTCCGGAGCAAATACAATTGTTATTGCGTTTTTATCAGAAACCGGTTTTATGCTGTAATCTTTTACTTCCATGGAATTCTCCTTTATGCGTGGACTGCCTGCTTTTTAAATTGCATTTCGTAAAGCGTTTTATATTGTCCGTTTGGAATATTCATTAATTCCTCGTGTGTGCCGAGTTCGGTAAGTTGTCCTTCGTTTATGACGGCGATTCTGTCTGCGTTTTGAATTGTTGAAAGCCTGTGAGCGATAACAAATACTGTTTTGTTGGTCATTAAGTTGTCGATTGCTTTTTGAACAATGGCTTCTGATTTGTTGTCGAGAGCAGAAGTTGCTTCGTCAAGGATTACAATAGGTGCGTTTTTCAAAAACGCTCTTGCAATGGCAACGCGTTGTTTTTGTCCGCCGGAGAGAAGCATTCCGCGCTCGCCTATCTGGGTGTTAAGCCCGTCTTTCAGAGTTGAAACAAATTCATCCAGATACGCCATTTTAAGAGCCTGTTCTATTTCTGCATCGGTTGCATCGTGTTTTCCGAGCAGAATATTTTGTTTAATAGTGCCGGAGAAAAGGAAGTTATCCTGAAATACAATTGCCATATTATTGCGCAGGGATTTGAGCGTGTAATTTTTAATATTCACTCCGTCAATTTGAATTTCGCCGGATTGGATGTCGTAAAATCTCGGTATAAGGCTGACGATTGTGGATTTTCCGCCGCCTGAGTTGCCGACAAGTGCGATTGTTTCGCCTTTTTTAACTTCAAGGTTTATATTTTTCAGGACAGGTCTGCCTTTTACGTATTCAAAGGAAACATTTTTGAAGCTTACGCCGTGATTGATTTCTTTCAGTTCAATAGCATCAGGTTTGTCAACTATAGCCGGTTTTTGTTCTAATATTCCGAATACGCGCTCGATTGCCATGAACGAAAATTGAACAGCGTTGAAGTTGTTACCCAGGTTTTTAATCGGGGTGTAGAGCATGATTAGCGCTGTGATGAAGGAAACAAAGTTTCCGCTTGTAATCTGGTGGGTCAGGATAAGGTGTGAGCCGTAGCCTATTGCGATACCGATACCGACCGAAACGATTACGTGCATCATCGGCGAAAGCCACGAAGTGCGCTGAATCATTTTTATCTGGAAGCTGAAAATATTGCGCAGGATTTCGTCAAATTTATTTTCCTGATAATCTTTAAGGTTGTATGCGGTAATAGTTTTGTTGCCGGAAAATGTTTCGTTGTAAGCGGTGATTACCTGAGAGCCGGCACTGACGGCTTTATCCATAACGGATTTAATTCTTTTTCTGATGTTTGCCAGAGGCATAAACGCGCCGCCAAGGACGATTGTTGCAATAATTGCAAGCTGCCAGGAGTTATAAAATAATACACATACGAGTGACAGTGAGGAGAAAAGCCTTGATACAAATGTTTTAAGGTTATTTAATAAACCTGCGCACGCGGTATCAGCGTCATTGTTAAATCTGTAGACAATTTCTCCGGAGTTGCGTTTGTCAAAGAATGCTGTTTCGAGCGTTAGCATCTTTTTATAGAGATCTCTTTTTAAATCAGTTGTAATTTTGCCGCCGACCCAGGTGTTTAAATATGTTGCCATGTAATTTAAAAAGCCCTGTAACGCCGTAAAAAGGACAATCCCGAAAGGAATGTACCATGGGGATTGAACTGTTTTTTCGACCATGACAAGATCCATGTAAGGTTTCAGGGCAAGCGCGATAACCGCGTCCAGCGAACCTATAGGGATACAAATCAGAACCGCTAAGATTGCTCTGAACCAGTAAGGTTTAACGTAGGGTAGGATTCTGGAATAGCAGTACCAGAACTGGGTTTTCTTAAATTTTTCTATATTTTCCGTAAGAAATTTCATTCTCTCTCCGATTTTATATCATACTCATGACTTCTATGTTATTTGAAATATCTCACGGTGTAAATAGCCGGCAGGCTATTCGTAACTTTTGATTACAAAAGGGGGAATAGGCCCCCTTGTTATACAACAGAAAAAGCAACGATTTTTTCTTCACAGATGTTTAGCCAATCGTATTTGAAGCAAACGTAATCATTGCATTCGCAAACATTGTCGTCGCATTCGCAATAATCGTTAAGCCTGCAAACGAGGGCGTTTTGGAGCGTAATATAATCCTCGTTGCATTCTTCACACCTGCCTTCCGGTATAAAAACTTCACCGTCGATTTTAAGGTGCTGTGTAAAAATTACAACTTTTTTAGAACCGGTGTTTTCCATAATTTTTTCGATGCTTTTCATAAATTTTTTTGACATAAATTTCTCCTTTTTGATAAATATATGTTGGTCGTGAGGATTTTTTATCCCCCGGTTTGACATATAATAGTGTTCATTTTAGAATGCTTAGAAAAGGAGAACTTTATGCCGAAATATACTACACAGGAATTGCTGGATTTATATAATTCCGCTCTGGATACATTGTTAAAAAAGGCTTCTGAAAATCATCGTGAGGGCGTTGAATTTTGTTCAATAATTAACGCCAGAAACGGTAAGTGTTCCCAGAATTGTAAATATTGTGCACAGAGTTCTCACTACAGAACGGATATAGAATCCTTCCCGCTTCTGGATGTTAAAACCGTATATGACGCAGCGGCGGAAGCGCAAAAGAACGGGATTGACAGAATTGCAATTGTAACTTCCGGCAAAACTCCTGATGAGAGCGATTTTGATAGAATGCTTGAGATGATTAAAGCGATTAACAGTTTGGGAAAAATTAAGAGCTGCGCATCAATCGGGATTTTGAACGAAGAGCAGGCGAAACGTCTGGCGGAGGCAGGGTTAAAAAGATTTCACCATAATATTAATTCAGCGCGTTCGTATTATCCGGAGGTTTGCACAACGCACACGTTTGATGATAGGATTAACACCTGCAAACTTGTTAAAAAATACGGAATGGAGTTATGCTGCGGTGTAATTCTCGGTATGGGCGAGAGCGTTGAGCAACGTATTGAAATGGCGGAAATTTTAGCTGAAATAGAACCGGATTCTATTCCTATTAATATATTAATGCCTATTGCGCAGACGCCGTTTGAAAATTATCACGATAAAATTGATGAAGAAAATATATTGAGAACCCTTGCCGTATTTAAAATTGCGAACCCTAAATCAATCCTGAGATTTTGCGGCGGCAGGATGAGATTATCGGAAGAGAACCAGAAGAAAGCGCTTAAATACTGTGTTGAAGGCATTCTGACGGGCGACTATCTCACAACGACCGGCAAATCTTTTGAACAGGATTTGAAAATGCTTGAAGAGCTTAATTTGCAAAAATTCTCGGTATAGTATTGACTTATTTAAAAAAATCATTAATCTCCTCTATATAGATGTTTTAAAACTCCTTAGAATATCTGATAATATCATCGAGAGAGTGTAACTATGCCTTTTCGATACCGTTTGCAAAAGATACTTGACTTCCGTATAAGAAAAAAAGAAGAACAGGTATTGGTAGTGCAAAAAGCTCAAAGTGTAGTATTTCAGGTAGAAGAGAAAATCCGTCAGAACGATCAGGAAATTCTTGAAACCAAACAAGGAATGCGAACGGCAGATCCGAGAATGTTTGAATATTACGACAAATATTTGGAACACCTCTGGGACAAGGCCGAAAAACTCAAACAGGAACTCATAGAGGCAGAACGTATTCTCGCAATTGAAAAACAAAAACTTGTAAAACTTGAACAGGGCGTTAAAGTTCTAGAAAAACACAAGGAAAAAAGCAGAGAAAACTATATCGCCGAAGAAAAAGCCGCCGAGCTTAAACAGTATTCGGAACTTGGCGTAACAAGGTTTTTCAGACAGTCGCAGGAGCGGGCGGAAGAGGAAGAAGCCCAAATCCTAAAACAATTACAAGAATTAGACAATTAACCGGAGGCCAGATTAACAAATGAATGTAAGTTCATCTACAGCAACAACCGCTGCCGCGTCCACAGCTTCATCAACCTCAACCGCTGCTAAAACGCAGGAAAAGAGTAATACTTCCTTTGAAGATGAGATGAAGAATATTGAGGCTGAATCTCAGCAAGAACAGGAAGTTCAGCAAAAAAAAGAGCCTGAGAACAAAGACACTGCAACGGATAAAAAAGTTGACGAAAAAGCGGATGATAAAAAAGAGAACCATTTATCCGGCAAGGTTGATAAAAATGAACCTGACGGAGAGTTGACGCTGGATTCAAAAGATTTATTGTCCAGAAATATTCAGCAGCTTCTTGATACCCGCAGCCAGATGGTTAATAAAACTGAACCGTTTAACGTTTCTATATCAAAAACAGAGTATTTAACTCAAAATATCGGCGATACCTTAAATTTTCAATCTTTAAATATGACAGAAGCAGATGCGCAATTTTTTATTGATGTCGTCAATAATAACAACGCCGGAGTTCAAAATGTTGTACAGGATATTCAGCAGGCAATGACCTTTGGTACGGAAGAAGTTCAAAAGAGTGCAAATGTTTCAAAAACACTCATCAATGCGCTACATAATACTCAAAAAACGGGTCAGGCTGTGCGGATTGATTTCGGTAATGACGTTGCCGTTGTAATGCGCGTGGGCAAAGACGGTGCAATTATGGCAAACTTTATCCCGGGCGATAAGGCGGTCGAAGAATATCTTAAAAACAATATAAGTATGCTACGCCAGCGTTTTGACGAGGAAGATATTCCATATTCACAGCTTTCGTACTCGCAGCACGAGCAGCAGGAAAGACAACAACGCAAGGAAAATAACAAGGAGGATAAACATGAATGATTCGTTTATTACGGCTCTGAATACCCAGAAGGCAACTAATAACTGGATGGATGTTATCGCTGATAACATGACAAATGTTTACACTCCGGGGTTTAGAGAAAAACAGGTTACATTTAAAACCTTCTTGAACGGCGCTATTAACAGCGAATACGACAAGAAAATTTCGCAGGGTAAATCTACACCGGGTACATCAAATGATAACCTTTTCCTTGAAGGCAAAGGCTTCTTCCTGATGAAAACGCCGGAAGGTAAAACCGTTTATACCCGTCTTGGTGAATTCCAGTTTGATAAAGACGGTGTTTTTAAAGCTAAAAACGGTAATACCGTTCAGGGTTATATTCTTAATGACCGCGGTGAAATTATGCAGGGTACGAAATCCGTCAGTGCGGACTTGTATGAAGAAACCGCATTAAAAGGCGGCGCCTTGAATGTTCCGACAACAGATATTAAAATGTGGATTGACCCGAACAACGGTAAATATCTAGGTAAATATGATGAATACGAAATCAAAGGCGACGGAACCATTTACGGTAAATCAGACGGCGGCAAAGTAAGTGTTCCGCTATATAGAATTACGACAAGAAATTTCCATAATCCGGCAGGGCTTCTGGAATACAAAGACGGTCAGTTCCTTGAAACCGAAGAATCCGGAAAACCTGTACTGGGATGCGGCGAAATCCGTTCCGGCTTGTTGGAATTATCTAATGCGGACTTTAAAGGAAACATTTCATACTTCCAAATGGCAAAGCTTCAGCTTGAAGTAACAAACAAACTTATTTCTTCGAACAAGAGTTTGCTGGAAGAAGCCCTGAGGCTTGTAGGAAGTTAATAAATGCAAAGAAACGGGCTGTAGCCCGTTTCTTTTTTGTATTAGTGAGCGCCCTTATGGAGCGCGGCCATCCGTAGTTAAGCACATAATTTCAATTGTTTATCCGGATAAATTAAATCGAGTTTTTGAAGCGACGGATTTTCACCGAACATTTCTGGATTTAATCTTCCAAATTCTTTAACCTGCTTAAGAATTTGCGCATTGGTAATAGTTTTACCCGGGTTTGCAGCTTGAAGTTCGCGTTTGGCGATATTCCATAAGCAGTCGCCTTTTACAATGCCAACGGAGGCTTTAGTGATTTCGTGAATATCTCCGTTAAATAGATTGTCTGCCGGCGGTGTTTGCGGTTGTTGATCGTCCTTCTCCTCCTTTTCTTCTTCTTTATCAACGACCTGTGTGTTTACAACTTCCGTGGGATTCTGTGACACAATGCCTGTTGTATCAGATTGCGCAACCAGAGTTGAGTCTGTTGGAGCGACAAGTGTTGAGTCGTTGGAAAGCGGTGGTACAACACGAGTGGAGTCGGGTGGCGCAGCCGTAATTGAGTCAACCGGTGCGGTGTTTTCATTGCCTTTTTCTTTCTTTGCTTTTTCTTCCGGATTATCACCTGTCTTTTTTTGTTCTTCTTGCTGTTGAGGAGATTCTGCTGTAGAAAATCCTAATAATTCTTTAACATCATTAACCATTTCTTTTTTTGTTTTATTAATGATATCTTCGAAATGTTGTCCATTCTCTTCATCAAATAGTTTTGCTATTGACGTAAGAAGAGTTTTGTCGGAAAGTAAACCGTATGCAGCGCCGGCAATAGCACCAATTGGCCCGCCGAGCAACAGACCTGCAACGCATCCAGCTAATGTGTCTATGGATTTTATAAATATCGTAGCGCCTTTATTTTGAATATACGGGTCATTCTTCGACTCACCATAAATGGCAGTTGTAAGTCCACCGAACATCCCTATGACACTGCCGCCAATAAGTCCGACTGACGTATACTCTAATGTTTTGAATACCCCTTTTTGTATTTTCTCGCCTGTAGTCGTTGGATTTTTGTAATACCCTTGCAGCTTATGAACTTTCTTGAATGGCCATATAAGAGCTTTACCCGTTGCTTTTGCTCCCGCACCAACTTTTTTCATTGCAGGAGAATTTAAAAATTTTTTACCCTTAATCAATAATTTAGTTAATTTTCCAATCCCAGCCATAAAAATATCCCCTTTCAAAATCTTTAAAATCCCCTATACCAATATAAAGTAGCGGGGGGGGGGGGGGATTGCTTAACAGGCTGGAAATGTTAACAAACATAAATTTTGTACATAAATGTTATATACGAGATATATAAATGTCATTTTTTTATGCAAATTCTTTCCAGCTTACGTACAAAACGTGTAGGTAAATTTTCGGTTTTAGCGGTGATAGAGTCGACAAGAATTGTCAGGCAGCCGAGCCGCTTCCCGCAAAGAATATCTGTCAGCGGACGGTCGCCGATAAACGCTGTTTCAGAAACCTTTAGTCCGTGTTTTTGTATAAATTCCAGTGCTGCTTTTGTATCCGGTTTATGAGCGCAGAACACGCACGGAAAATCCGTGCAAGCCTGAACTTTTTTTACATAATCAGGGTGATTATTGTTTGACACAACTGCAATAAAAAAATCTTTTTTCACCCTCTCTAGCCAATTTTTTGTTTCGGCGCTGTAGCAGCCGGATTTAGACGCCATAATAGTACTGTCAAGGTCAAAGAGAAGATTTTTGATACCTTTGCTTTTTAATTCTTCAAGGTTAATGGCGTAAATGTTTTCCAGATTGTAGTCGGGTTTAAGAAACATTTTTAACTCCTATTGTGCGAGCCATAGCGTATTTGTAATCTTTTGGCGCGTTTGAAAATTTTATATAAACTTCCGCGTTGGTGTTACCGACATCCAGCGTGAAACCTTTATCGTCCTGAATTTCAAGAACTTTTGAGGTAAATTGTTCCTCAGGCGTAATGATTTCTATCTCGTCATCCGGAAGCATTTTGTTTTTAATTTTTACAAGGTACCAGCCGTCTTTCTCGCCCGTACCTTTTTCCCGGAATTCGCATAAGAAATCCGCGCCGGCCAAGCCTTTTGAGATGTCATAACTGTAGCTGTCGCCGTTATTATCGCCGAGTGCAAAACCTGTTGTGTAGCCGCGATTGCCGACTTTTTGAAGTTCTATAAAGTATTTATGTAAACCGTCGGTTTTGCCTGCAAGGATTTCATCAATTGCCTGCCGGTAAGCTTTGGCAACTGCTGAAACATAGTATAAACTTTTTGTTCTGCCCTCAACTTTGAGTGAATCAATGCCGGCGTCGATTAATTGCGGCAGGTATTCCACAAGACATAGGTCTTTCGGGCTTAGAATATGCGAGCCTCTGCCGTCCTGATTAATTTCCAGATATTCATCGGGACGCGTGCTTTCAACAAGTTTGTAACTCCAGCGGCAAGGCTGTGAACAGTTCCCGTGGTTGGCTTTGCGCTCTCCTTTTGAAAAATAATCGCTGAGCAGACATCTGCCGGAAAAAGAAACACATTGCGCGCCGTGGACAAAGCTTTCAAGTTCAATGTCAGGAACCTGACGTCTGATTTCAGCAATATCTTTAATAGCAAGTTCGCGGGCGAGAATTACGCGGCTTGCGCCTAAATCACGCCAGAATTTAACGCTTTCGTAGTTAAGCGTATTAGTTTGGGTGCTGATATGAATATCAACATCCGGCATTCTTTTCCTGACAAGATTAAATACCCCGAAATCACTTAAAATAACAGCGTCCGGCTTTGCATCGTTGAAGATGTCAATGCATTCTTCAAGCTGTCTTATATCATTGTTGAAGGCGAAAATATTAAGTGTTAAATAAGCTTTTGCGCCAAGTTCGTGAGCTTTTGCAATTGCATCTTTGACATTTTCAAGGGTAATAAGTTCGCCCTTTCTCATTGCACGGAGGCTGAAATCAACTACCCCGAGATACACGGCATCCGCGCCGTAGCGGATTGCATATTCCAATTTTTCTATATTGCCCGCGGGCATCAAAAGTTCTAGTCCCATAGTTGTATATTATCCGAAAGGTGATAAATAATCAACCGGATAGGTGATGTGTTTGCGCGATAAATGTAGACAATATATGTATAGAGTTTGAGAGGGTCTTATGCAAGCATTACAAAACGCAACTATAACATTAAAAGAAGCCTGGGCTTATCAGCCGCCGGCTATTCACAAATGGTTTCTGGCAAGTTCATTGTCTATTATTGTTATGCTTGCTGTATTTTGTGTGGCATAACCTTTGAACCGATGAACCGGCGTAAAATTTTTGTTTATGGATTGCCGCGTCATTCGCTTTGCTCATTCCTCGCAATGACGGAATGTTATATTCCAAAATGTTAGAGTCTAGGGATGCCGTCTGACGACATCCATGGCTGAACCCGGTCAGAAATTCAACGAAAGGGTCTATTGTGTTTCGTCATTGCGAGCGACCAGAGGGAGCGTGGCAATCCAGAGTTATGCACATAATTTTAATTGTTTATCCGGATAAATTAAATCCAGTTTTTGAAGCGACGGATTTTCACCGAACATTTCCGGATTTAATCTTCCAAATTCCTTAACCTGTTTTAAAATTTGGGCATTAGTAATAGTTTTTCCGGGGTTAGCGGCTTGCAGTTCACGTTTGGCGATATTCCATAAGCAGTCGCCTTTTTCAATTTCAACAGAAGCTTTGGTTATTTCGTTGATTTCTCCGTTGAATAGATTGTCTGACGGCGGCGTTTGCTGTACCGGCGGTTGTTGATCTTCATCATTATCTTCTTCGTCATTTTCTTCGACCGGCTCAGGATTAACCGGTTCTGCCGGTATAGAGTCGTTGTTCGCAACCGGAATAGAATCGTTATTCACAACCGGAATAGAATCGTTGTTTGCGACCGGAACCGAGTCAACCGGTGTTGCTGGAACTGAATCAACTGGCGTTGTCGGAACAGTGTCGTTTGTTACAACCGGTTCTGTCGGAATATCGTTGTTATCTTTATTATTTAACAGGCTGAATACAAGAGGTGCTCCCATGGTAAGCCCTATCGCCCCGAGTGTAATGTTACGGCCTCTGTGAGATGTTTTCGCTTTAGGAGCCGGAGCAGGTGGATCGTACGGTCTGGTGCCATATGCAGCATCATATTTCCAATTACCCCAGTTCCCGTCCTCATCTCGATGTTTTGTGTTTCGATAGGTTGCACTTTTATCCGCTTTGATGATAACAACTTCGGCATCATCTCCTTTAGTTTTTACAACGCCAAAATCACCATTTCTAAATTTTGTCTTTTCTAATTCAATTGATGTTAGCTCATTGCCGTATGAATCATAATTCTGTACAGTTCTGCGTTTATTATTGCCGGTAACTTCTTTGTAGAGGTAATTATCTCCCTGTACCCAGTTGGATTGGTCACTATCCCAATGTATATCAGGTTTTTCGGTTCTTGCCTCTACTTTGCCGGTTTTTGTGTTTACGCGTGATTGGGTTACGCGGCCGTCAGCGTAGACTGAATAGGACATTTTATTCTTTTTACCCTGTTGGACGGTTCTGACAAAAGCTTTGACTTCACCTTCATAGACACGGCTTGTAATTGTTTGTTTCTTGCCAAACAGTCCGTTTCTTGTTGTGAGTTTGTAAATTTTAATTCTTCTACCGTCGCGGCCTATAAAATCAGTACCGTCAGCATTTTTTAGAAAACCTGATCCTTTTCCATATTTGTAGCGATTTTTTTCTAATGTTTTTGTAGCTTTTTGTGCAAATTTAGCTAATTTTCCAATCCCAGCCATAAAAATATCCCCTTTCAAAATCTTTAAAATCCCCTATACCAATATAAAGTAGCGGG
>CALUQY010000011.1 GCA_944323035.1 Candidatus Gastranaerophilales bacterium | reverse complement strand
ATTGCCACATCGTTCGCTCTGCTCTCTCCTCGCAATGACAGAGACGTCATCGCGAGGGCGCCAGCCCGTGGCGATCCAGTCAACTAATTTCGCAAATTTGTAGGTTGGGCTTACAAGTCCAACTTACTTGGCTTTAACAAACTTTCGTTTGCGTCATATTTACAAATGGATTGCCACATCGTTCGCTCTGCTCTCTCCTCGCAATGACTGGGGCGTCCTCGCGATGACGCCAGCCCGTGGCGATCCAGTCAACTAATTTCGCAAATTTGTAGGTTGGGCTTGCAAGTTCAACTTACAAGTTTACCCAAAAGTATAGTTCAGGACTAAATTTTTGACCTGTGAACGGCTTTTAGAAGTCCGCGGGCGTTCAAACCGTCGAGAATTCTAAAATTCAGGAGGTTTCTAAAGTCAAACATTGCAGGCGTAAAGTGCGACATTACTTTTTTCGGACTGTTGGCTTCTGCAACCATTTGTTTAACCTTTTTCATATCTTTAACCAGACCGGTTTTGAACTTGTCAGGTTTATACATTGGCCACATTTCGTGCGGATAGTAGGTTGAGCGGCACTCATTTGTATTCTGGTTAATTAACATTTCTTTGAACATAAAGTAGTCCATGTTATAAAATTCCTGTTTAATATTTCTCTGATAAGGCTGTAAGAGTTTTGGCATCGGAACCTTTGGATCAGAAAATTCATCATCGGTGCGCAGCATTTCTTCAATATAATCTCGCGAGCCTATACCGACAATCTGAATAGATTTGGAAAATTTTTCCAGAATTCCTTCATCATCAGCATACCTTGCCATCATATCAAGGAATGAGCAGGCACCTTTGCCGGAAAATATATAGTCTGTTATAACAGTTTTTTTACCGGTTTCTTCCATATTTTTCACGATTGTTGCCGGATCGGCTTTGATACGTTTCAGATACTTTCTATACGCAAGTTCTTCTTTTTCGGTAGGAGCAACGCTTTCCATTCTGCGCATACCTTCAATCGGATCTGAACGGTGCCAGAAGCCGGAAAATGCAACAAATTTGTAATCTTCAATGCCGTCCTTCATCCACAGTGCGGCATTGAGAAACCACTTAGGACTTCTGCCAAGACAAATTATCGGCTGATCTTTATATTTAGAATAAATTTGCGCGGTTTTTATAAATTCATCCATTAATTTTTCAGATTGAAGCGGCATTCTTGTGTCATTCGGGTCAAACATTTCACCCTTATCTACTTTTTTAGTAAAGGTTCTATAGCGCAGTCGCATACGTTTTCTTGCTGCATCTCCCATATCCATATATTCTTCATAATCTATATGGGGGACTGTTCTATTGGGGTCAAAATATTCACCGAAATGAATATTTACGCCATAGCGGTAGGATACAGGAACTGATGCATAAGCCGGTTGGGAAGGTGCCTTATTCTTTCCGACGGCCGATAAATTTTGTCTGTATTGGAATGCTGAATTATAAAGATTTGTTTGAATACTTGTTATGCGCATAACAACTCCTTTTTTGAGAGAACCCGCTCATAGAAAAATCAAACAAAAATTTTTTTGCTACTTGTTATTAACTCCATAGCCAAAGAGTGCAAAATCGTATTTCACAGGATCTTCTGGATCAAGTGTGCGCAGATAATTGGTCAATTCATCAACAGCCTTTTTGTCATTGGAATTGCGTTTTAAAAGTCCGAGTTCGCGCGACATTCTGGCAACGTGAACATCCATAGGGATTTTTAACTGTGCCGGTGTCATAAATTTCCATACGCCCAGATCAACAGAGGATTTTCTGATCATCCAGCGCAAAAACATCCACATACGCTTCATCGCGCCGCCTTTAGCAGGGTTCGGAATTGCGAAATAAAACCCGTCGCCGGCGTCTTTGCCGGCATTCGCATAAAAATAATCGCAGACATACTGCATTAAATCTGCACTTTCCGAAGCCCGTTGAAAAAGTCCGGCAAGCCCGCCGTCCTCACGGTAAAGCTTATTTAGAACACGTAAAATCGCCGTGATATCATTTTCTTTCATAAACCGGTAATTAAACCCGTTTAGTTCAAAATGACCTTCAAGAATGTATTTGCAAGGGCTCTCACCCATTAGCGAAAAAAGCTGATTAAGTTTTGCGATAAAAGCTTTCCTGTTGCCGTAGGCAAAAATTGATGCGATGAATCCGGCAATTTCAATATCTTCTGCCCTGCTGTAGCGGTGCGGAAACTGCACAGGGTCATCTTTTATAAAATCTTCAGTTTCATAGCGCAAGGCAAGATCATCCATTAAAGTTTTAATATCACCGGTTTTAAGCATTTTCTACTCCTTTGCGCAGGCCGGTGAAATAATCTTCTAATATTTGATTACATTCCTCTTCCATCATTCCGCCGTAGACTTTCAGGTTTGAATTGAGGAATTTGCGCAAATCCATAGCAGACCCTAATGCGCCGTAATTTTTGTCAAACGAGCCGAAATAAACCGCACTCAGACGGGATTGAATAATAGCCCACGCGCACATCGGACAGGGTTCAAGATTAACATAAAGTTCACACCCGTCAAGCCGCCAGCTTCCAAGCGCTTTTTCCGCCCCGCGGATTGCAAGAATTTCAGCGTGAGCCGTCACATCGTTATCTTTTTCTTTACGGTTAACGGCAGATGCAATAACTTCTCCGTTCTTAACAATTATTGCACAAACCGGAATTTCCCGACCGTCAAGCCTGCGGACAACATCAAGCACGCGCTGCATTTTCAGCCTCTGCCGCTTCCGGCTGTTTGAATTTAATCTCTACCGTAAATCCCCACTCTTCATCAGAATGAAGCGAGATTTCGCCATTCATAGCTTCAACAAGCGCTTTAACTATAAAAAGCCCCAGCCCTGTTCCGCGTGTTGTGCGGGTTGTGTGATCATCAAGACGTATAAATTTATCAAAGAGATGAACAAGCTTATCTTCCGGAATAACTTCACATTTATTTCTAACCCTGATTGTCGGAACACCTTCTTCCACAACACCTTCAACGACAATCGAGGTGTATTCTTCCGAATACTTCATTGCGTTCTCAAAGAGGTTTACAAATACCTGAACAAGCCGTTCTTTATCAGCAGACACCTGCGGGAAATTTTCCGCCATATTGATAATAATATCGTTTCTTTCCTTATGTTTCATAAGGGTTTTGGCGCTCTCCATAATATCCTGAAGCCAGACTTTATCAATTGCGGTTCTGAGCCTGAAACGTTCAATATCCGGAACCGTCAAAAGATCCTCTATCAGATGTTTAAGGCGTTCTGCCTGTTCGCGGATAATTCTGAGTGACTTTTGCTGTGTTTCTTTATCAATAACAATATCCTGACGCAAAAGCCTTGAAGTGTAGCCCTGAATACTGGTGAGAGGTGTTCTGAGTTCGTGGCTTACCGTATCAATAAGGTTTTTTCGGAACTCGTTCATATCGTTAAGCTCTTTGTTGCTCTTGTCAAGTTCAATATAAGTTTTTTGAAGCTGGTGAGCCATTTTGTTAAACTCCGTTGCAAGGAAAACGATTTCATAAGGCGTCAAAGGACTTGTAATCAGACGAATTTGTCGTTTATAGTTACCTTTTGCAATAGCCATAATCCCTTTAAAAAGTTGACGGATATTGATATACAGATAATATGAATGCAGCCCGCCGACAGCGATTATACACAGCGCTACAAGCAAAATCATTGTAATAATTTTCACACGGCTTTTGTAAATCGTAGAATCCGTAAGGGTTTTAGGAGTATTAACTATAATTGTAATGTCAGGCGAATGTTTTTTAATATAAACAAGCGGCTGGTTCTTAATTTTGCCGAAAACTATCGGAGTTTCATATTTAAGGTTAAGCTTATTTTTCGGCAGAAGGTTGTAGGATTCCTCAAAGATTTCATTATCAAAGTTATGGCTTGCGATAAGGTTCAAATCGCTGCCAAGTACATAAATCTGCCGCTTATCATCGTTGAGAGCTTTGAAGAGTGCATCATCAAGATTTTCGATGTTATAAGTCGCAACAAGAAATCTCTCTTTGTCAATCGGGATATATAGGGTAGAGCGTCCGGACTCGCGGTTTTTCTCGGTCAGCAGTTCCAGTTCATATTTTGAATATAAAATTTCGAGTTTTTCCCTGCCGAATGCGGTTTCTGAGATGGAATTGAGGTATAAAAACTGGTCTTCCCTGTTTTTCATATAGGTAAGCGCAGTTTTTATCTGTTCAAGATTTTTTTCAACCGTGTTTGCAAAGAAGTCGATTTCAGTCGAAACCATGCCGGCAATCAGCGAAGCATTATCCCTCAGCTGGGCGCGGACAACTTTCTGGTTAATATTGCTGATAACAAACCCGCCGACAGTCATAGGGATTATGACCGCAAGCAAAAGGACAATCAAATTTTGTTCAACAATTTTAAGCCTTTTAAATCGGAATAACAGAATAAGTTTACGTCTGATATGCGTCCAGTTAATATCCAATTATGCCTCCCCGAACGGCGTTAATTTATACCCTACATTGGTTACAGTGTGCAAATATTTAGGTTTTTTAGTATCAGCTTCAATTTTGTTTCTCAACCCGCCGACATGAACCCTGAGCATCCGAACATCTTCGCTGCTGTCATAACCCCAGACATCATCCAGCAGGGTTGCAAGCGTTACCGGATTGTTGAAATGCTGCATCAGGCAGTATAAAATTTCAAACTCGGTCGGCGTAAGCTTAACTTTTTTATTGATAATAACGGCTTCCAGAGTATCCGGAAGGATTTCTATATCACCGATTTTTGTAATTTCATCGCTCAGAGAATTATCTTTGTTCATAATTTCATTGCGCTTTAACAGGACGCGTATGCGCAGTAAAACTTCCTGAATATCAAACGGTTTTACCAGATAATCATCAGCCCCGCAGTCAAACCCTTCGGTTTTATCGTAAATCGTGCCCTTTGCAGTCAGCATCAAAATAGGAATGGCAAGTTTTGCCTGACGGATTGTTTTACAAACGTCAAACCCGTTCATTTTAGGCATCATAACATCAAGCAAAATCAGGTCGTAAGTATTATTCAGCGCCTTATTCAAGCCCTCAAGCCCGTCTTTTGCAACATCCACAAAATACCCGCTCTGCGCAACGTCAAACTCCAGCAATTCCCTGATTTCATCATCATCGTCAACGATTAAAATTCTTTTTTGAAAATCTTCCATAAGGCACCTCAACGTAAATTATTTTATATGATTTTCTAAAATTTGTAAAATGCTTTCCAAACGATTTTTATCGTAATAATACCACCAGCCGATTAAAGTTTCAAACGCGGTGGCGAGCCGGTATTCCCCCTGATTGGCGCGGCGCGCGACAGGGATAGGCAAATTTCTTCCGCGGCGTGCAATTTCTTTTTCCGCATCACTTAAAAGCGGTTCCAGTTCATCCAGCAGCTTTGCCTGAAATCCGGCTTTTACTTTCTCTGTCGTAATTTTATGCAAAACACCGGCATTTGGAGTTCGCAAAATCGTCCGTTCGCGCACGAAAAGTTCCCATACCGCGTCACCCAGATATGCCAGATGTCTTAAACCCATTTCATTCATATTCCAATTCTACAATAAATATTTGAAAATTTACAAACTTTCATGTAATATAAAAATTATGAAAAGAGCTTTGTTTTTATTATCATTAATTTTACTGACTGCATCACCAGTTCCTGCGCAGGATGACGACGGAAGCGCAAAATACGATTTCGGCCGCGATTACCGCTGCTCCGAATTAATCCAGAAGATAAGGTTTCAAAAGAATACCCTGTATAACGTCCTGGGGCTTTCAGAAGAACAGCAGGAACTCAAAGACGAAATCGAATACCGCCGCAAGGAAGAAACCAAACCTTACGTTGATGCATTTGAATGTGAACAAAGAAAATTACGCGCCATTGCAAAAACCGACTACAATTCACCAGAATTTAAAAAGCAGGAAAAAATAACCCGCAAAGCGTGGAAAAGGATGCAAAAAGCGTTCAAAAAATATGATAAAGAATTTATGAAAATCCTTTGTTCCACACAAAAATCAAAATACAAAACAATTGTAAAACTAACCCGACGGGATATCAGATACTGTTACCTGAACCGGAAAGCCTGCCCTAAAGATCCGTTTGTCAACACTTTCGGCAAAGATGATGCAAAAGACTTCTGTGAAGTTTGCGATCAGCACGAACGCGTACACTGGTTTAACAAAGAATGTAAACCGGAAGAAGAAGCGGAATAAAGCAGTTCTCCGCCGCTCCGGCTCGCTCACGTTCCTTATCGCGAGTCTTTCTTGGACAAAAAAGAAGAAAAATAATTTATTTTCATGATGATTTTTAGCGAATAGTCATTATAATAAGGGTATGAAGAAACTGTCCTTATTTTTGTTAATAATACTTTTAGCCGGTCAAAGCGCCATTGCCGGCAAACCTATTATTGACAAAAGCAAAGGCTATGTCGGCGAACTGCCGGAGCTTGGCAAGCAATATCAGGACTCAGAACCCGCTCAAACAAAACCGCAATATGAAGCAACAAAAAATTTCAACTCGGAAAATCAGGTCAAACCCGCACCGCGCGATAATCCCGCTTTCGTAAATATTATCCTCAAAGCTGACAAAACAACCCAGTATATTAACGATATCAACGAACTCCTTCCAACCCTTGAAAAAATTTACGACTCTATCGAAAACGAAGAAGATGTTCAAAAGTTCGTTGCCACGACCTACTTTTTTAACAAAACAATAGAATATCTGCGCGAAAAATATCAGAATAAACCGGAATTTTATTTTGTTTCGTTCCAAAAAATTCTGGAAACGGATCTGCACGTCCAAACCGTCACAAACCTGCGGGTTGAAGCTGTCAGAAACACCCCTTATATGGCCTACGGCGCCGACGGAAAGATTTATAATTCCGTAAATATCGACGAACAGCTTGCCTACCTGCAAAAAGAAATAGAAGAAACAATCGCAATTATTAAAGGGGTTTATTAGAATTCTCTGCCGCCTCTGCATCTAACAAATATTTTATAGTATAAACACTCGCCTTCATCTGGGTAACACTCTCAAAAACATAGTTTAAATCATCCAGTACAGCATTAATTCTGCCTTCAATTTTTTCCTCAAAAACTTTGTTCATATTTTTCTCCTTGCTTTATTACATTTTTCTCTGCTATTCTAGAGATATCTCTAAAATACACCATTGAAAATAAAATGTCAATCCCATATACTCAAAATATGGATGACAAAGAGTATCTATTAAAATTGGCATATGTCATAAGATATGCACGAAAAAAGAAAGGCTTATCCCAAGAACAACTTGCAGAACTTTCAAGCCTTAACGTGACGACAATCGGCTGTGTCGAGCGCGGTGAAGTAAATATAGGCATAACAAATCTGCACCGCATCGGGGAAGTGCTCGGATTAGACCTCGGGGTATTAAATACGTTTCAATTATAAGTTTTCTGGATTGCCACGCTCCCTTCGGTCGCTCGCAATGACATGTTAGACAGTAGCCAAGGTTCA
Source organism: Candidatus Gastranaerophilales bacterium (assembly GCA_944323035.1). Taxonomy (GTDB): domain Bacteria; phylum Cyanobacteriota; class Vampirovibrionia; order Gastranaerophilales; family Gastranaerophilaceae; genus Gastranaerophilus. The sequence goes on along the minus strand of CALUQY010000011.1, from coordinate 71,634 downwards.
ATTGTAGAACCGGCTCAGCCGGTGTCATCACGAGGAGCGAATGATATGAGCGACGTGGTGATCCAGGCCACGGAGTGGCTCCCACGAGGGATTGGATATGACTTTTTAATGTCCAGCCTATTAGGAGCCGGTTTGACCGCCGGTGGATTGCCACGCTCCCTTCGGTCGCTCGCAATGACAGAGCAAATTACGCAACTATCTGAACGCCGGAGCTTGTGCCCAGACGCGCAGCACCTGCCTCTATCAATGCAACGGCCGCGTCTTTAGTCTTAATCCCGCCGGATGCCTTTACACGCAAACCGTGCGGTGAAACCGTTTCGTACATCAATTTTACATCTTCAACCTTTGCGCCAACACCGTTTTTCACAAATCCGGTCGAGGTTTTGACAAAATCAGCACCGCCTTTTACGCAAAGTTCACAAGCTTTGACAATTTCGTCTTTGCTCAGCAAGTCCGTTTCAATAATAACTTTTAAATTGTGCGCACCGCAAACCTTTTTCAACGCGGCAACCTCGTTCACTATATAGTCATAATCTTTATCTTTCAGCGCGGTCACGTTAATAACCATATCAATCTCATCCGCACCGTCTTTAACCGCCTCTGCGGTTTCTGCCGCCTTAATTTCCGTTTTGTTAGCGCCAAGCGGGAAACCAACAACCGTCACGATTTTAACATCCGTGCCTTTTAAAGCGTCTTTTGCCTTCTTAACATACGCAGGGTTAACGCAAACGCCGAAAAACTTATTCTCACGCGCTTCCCTGAACAATTTTTCAAAATCCGCACCGGCTGCATCCTGTTTTAACAATGTGTGTTCAATATATTTATTAAGCTCCATATCTCTTCTCCTCCTTACCCCGGAATATAGCACAAACCTCAGAGTTTGTAAAAAATATTATTCTCTTCATCTTCAATCCAAAGAACAGTAATCGACTTCTCCTTGTCGTCAAACGGATTTTGCAGAAAAGAATTCGTCTTAAACGCAAGTTTGTCATAAAACTTTATTTTTCGCCATAAATATTTTGTGTAAGTCAGTAATCTCATATCACTATTATCCCGTCGGACTAAGCAAAAATAATCCTGATAACGGCTAATTTTCAGGCAAAAAGTTAGACTATTTGTTAATATACTTTTATTATTTTTTTTAAATGTTATAATAAAAAACGAATGAAGAAGTCAGTTAAATTTTCATTAATAACACTCGGGATATTAACTGTTTGGAGCGGTATATACTTTGTTTTAATACCGCGGGTTTTATCCTCGGAATTTGTCAGAACCGGACTGGAAAAAGAGATTTTACAAAAATCCGGATTCAGCCTGACCCTGAATGATTATAAATTCCGGACAGGACTGGCGCCCGTTATAAAATTTCAGGCGCAAAATCTGACACTCAAAAATAACGAAAAAAACGAATTTTTCATAGTCAAAAATATAGATACAAAAATCAACTGGCTTACCCTTCTCACCGGCAGACTTTCAGTAAAAAATCTTGAAGCCGATAATATTAACCTTGCGCTTAACGAGGATTATACAGAACTGCTCACACGTCCGGAGGTCATAAAATTAATTAAACATATCACCGTAAAAAACACTCTGGTTCATACGCTGAATGTCAATCTGAAAAATCAGAAACTGATTGATGATATAAAAGTTACGGGCCGCGACATTCTTGTAGAACAGTTGGATCTCAACAAGCATCTGAAACTTAACACAGAATTGCTGATTGAAGAAAAAAACAATTCCGGCGAGGTAAAACTCACCGCAGATGTACAATTGCCGCTGGATCATAAAAACCTCAGAAAAAGTACGATTCTCACCGATATCGAACACTTTAACCTGAGCGCGTTTTCAAAATTTATTCACACAGTTAACCCGGAAATAGAAACACTCAACGGCCTGATTGACCTCAACATCAATAAAGATTTTGATGACTTTTTCAGCCTCAACCTGATAAGCGACAAACTTTATATAAAATTCAAAGGCAAAGATCTTCCGATAAGCCAGACTGCTCCTATTCAGGTAAAATCGCTGCTTACACTTGAAGATGATGAGGTAGTTATCAATTCCTTCAAAATTGAATCTGAAAAAATTAAGTCCTCAGTGCTTGGTAAAATCAACATCAAAAACAAAAAAAATCCGGACTTAAATTTATCACTTTCAATTGACAGGTCTGATGCGCAGGAAATAATAAAACTTCTTCCGCCGGAAAGAGATTTAATGCCGGAATTAAACTTTTATGCGCTGAAAAAACACTACTTTGACGGCGATGTCCTTGCGCATCTGGAAATTACCGGCAAGTCGCTAAGGCCGCAGCTTACGGGAAGTGTCTTGATTACAAATGCATATCTTGTAAAACCTATTAAAAATGCACAGAAAGCAACAATTAAGCTGGTGTTCAACCGCGAAAAAATGACACTCGAAACAACTGTTCCGACATCGCCTAAAGAACGCGTGTGGGCTAACGGAGTTTTTGAACTTTATGACGAAAAACTTTGTGATTTAAACGTTAAGTCTACTAAAAATATTAATCTTGAAACCGCGCAGGTCGTAGTTAACCCGCTGCAAGAAATCCTTAAAATAGATTTCGGGCCTGTTCTGTTAATGAAAATCACAGGATTGGGAAATATTGACATACGGGTTCACGGAAACACGATTGATCCGCATATTACAGGTGCTTTTAATTTCAAAAACGCACAGGTTGCATTCACCGATATGCCTAACCTTGTTATCAAAAACGGAGAAGGAAATTTGAAATTCCTTGATACGGATACCTATTTTAAAACAACAAATGCAACGCTGAATTCAGAACCGATTAATATTGAAGGCTCCTGCACTTTACAGGGCGTATTTAATTTCTTTGCAAATTCAAAAGGTCAAAATCTTGCAAAACTCCTTGCCGATATCAAAGGCAACACTCTACTTGCTGATATGAACAAGTATTTTGACCAGATTGAAACGATTAAAGGTTTCGGCGATTTAAACCTGAATATTTACGGTGAGGCAAAAGATATTCGCAATATTGAATTCAACAAAAATATCTTTTCTAAAGGCAAGATTACCCTGAACGCCGTAACAATCAAGCCAAAAGCAATTCCACAGGCGGTTTCAAATATATTCGGGGATTTAAATCTTGATAATCAGGATATCAATATGGATTTGTACGCCCTGATAAACAAATCAAAAGTTACAATCGAGGGAAAAATAAAAGATTCAGATGCAAATATTCTTGTTAGCACAAAAGATTTCAGGATAATCGACGGGATTTCTACACTGCCGATTGAATTGCAAAAAAATATTCTGACAATTCTGAATTCTAACGAATTTATAAACCTTATCCCTGCGATAAATACCCACTTTACCGCTAAATATAAAGGCTCCATAGAAAAAATTTCGCCGGAAAATCTTGAAGTTTACGGCTCACTTTATTCAAACTTAAAACCCGCAGAATTCAAAAAGGTTAACTATGAACTTGTTAATTCAACCTTAAAAATAAGCCCCGTAAGGATTAAAAATAAAGATTTTCATATTGATGCCACCGCAACGGTTTCAAACCTCTTTGATGAAAAAGCTTCCCTTACCGGAATCTTTAACCTCAGAGATTTTAACCTTAATCTAATTAACATCAAAACACTTAAAAATATAAAAGCCCTTAAACCGCTCTGCGCAAATCTTGAAAACCTTAACGGCAAAATAAATATCATCTCAAGTATTCAAAATAACGATTTTACAGCCAATTGCAGCCTGCAAAACGTAAAAATTCAGGAAAGCAGCAGAAACCACGAAATCCTAAGCGGCAAAGTACAGTTCAAAAATAACCTTATCCTCGCAGAGTCCATCAACGCAAGAATTTTTGACATGCCGGTACTTTTAAACGGACGGGTTTCACTCTCAAACAAAAATGTTCCGACCTTCCACCTGTGGCTTAACACCAAACCGACACAGGATTTTGTAAACACCTGCTTCAACCAGAAAGCCCTTTACCCGATAAAAATTAAAGGCGATATAACGCTTAATGCAGAAATTTCAGGAACTCCGCAGGATACAAATATTAAATCAAACCTGATGCTGAACAAAGATTCTTCAATATACTATATGGGCGCAACCTTAGGCGACAAACTAAACGCAGTACGCCTTACCTCAAATCTTACCCTGCGCGGTAACGAACTTAAAATCAATAATTTTTACTACGATAAAGTAATCCTTTCCCTTGATAAAAATGAAAATATCGTACCGCTTTTGAATATCTCCGGCGGAATGCAATACAAAGAAAACAATCTTATAGGATTTAATAACCTCAAAATTAAATCCCGCATGCCGGTTGATGCAAAAATCTTTAATATTATTTTCCGCAAACCGTTTATGAAAGAAGGAACATTTACGTCCGACCTTACACTCAACGGAACATCTTTAAAGCCGCATATTCTTGGCAAACTCAATATTACAGATATCAATATTCCGCTTGTTGAAACCAATATTAACAATATAAATCTTGACTTCACCCCGCGGGTCATAAATATTATCTCAAGCGGCGATTTGCTGACCAATAAGATTAAATTCAACGCCGCGCTTAAAAACGAATTAACACTCCCGCTTATTGTTGACAATATGGCGCTCCACGTCGCAAAACTGGATTTGAACAAAATTAACGACAAAATAAAGAATTTAGAAGAATCAAACTTTAAAATGCACGCGGCGTCCAATGTTATTCAACCGCTGGATTACACAAACATCATCGTTAACAACTCAAAAATTACCGCTGACACAATCGTTATTAACAACATTAATGCAGAGAATTTCACAAGCGATATGCAAATCGGCAAAGATAAAACCCTGAACGTCAAAAACTTCAACTTTGAACTCGCTCAAGGCAATGTTAACGGTAATATAACGCATAATTACCTTAATGATACCGTAAAACTTAATATAAATCTGAATAAAGCCAATGCAGCACAAATGGCAGAAACTCTATTCAATATCAAAGGTCAAATCTACGGACTTGCAAACGGTAAAATGTCGCTTTCCTGCACAGCTAAAAACGATAAAACCTGTTTTGCAACACTAAGCGGCAGCGGCAACTTCGCTATAGAAAACGGCAAGATGCCGAAACTCGGCTCTCTTGAATACCTTCTCAAAGCCGGCAACCTTATTAGTAACGGCCTGACAGGACTTACTATCAACGGGCTTATCGACCTTCTATCCCCGCTGAAATCCGGCGAATTTAAAACAATCTCGGGTGATTTCAAAATCAACAACGGTGTTGCCGACAATATTAATATTTATTCCAGCGGCAAAGACCTTAACCTTTACATAAGAGGTAAATACAACCTGAGTACCTCAATCGCGGATTTCCAAATCTTCGGCAGTCTGTCAAAAGACGTAACCACGCTGATTAATAAAGTTAAAAACCTTTCATTAAATACGTTATTAAAAACCATTCCGGGCGTAAAAAAAGATTCTAACATTGAATTTACATCTGACATCGCCAAAATTCCGAACTCAAACGACAGAAATAATATTTATAAATTCTTCCGCGTAATCATAAACGGCGACATCAACGGCGAAGATTTCGTAAAAAGCTTTGAATGGATTGAATAAACTAAAAGCCGGCGCCCATCTCCAAAGCACCGGCTAAGTTTTTAATAGCGTTTAATACATCTTACGCTGCCTCCCATATCCCGTGAGGAAGGATAATAAAGTCCGGCTGAAGAACCAAATGTCCACCCCTTAGTAGAGGAAATTACCGACGAAGACCAATAATGTGTTCTATCAGACATATTATTCAGAAACAACTTATTTGTATAGATAGCAGCGAGTTCAAAGCGGTTTGGTAATCTATACTCAGAGTCCTGCTGTGTACAAACACTTGTTGCATTCTGCTGCGTTGAATTGACAGCCCAATCTTTATTCGCAGGGAATGGAGCTACAACAATTGAATCTACAGGATAAAAAACAGTCAGAGCGCCAATATCTTTTCCAAAAGTATTAGGCCCCTTCGTTCCGTTTAAATCATAGACAAAATTTACACACATTTTATCCTGCGAATTGTGCATAACTTCTTCATTATTATTAGTAGCACAAGCCGGAGAGTAAAACGCAAGAATGCTTTCGCCATTCGCAGTTTCAAATGCAGCGGCTTTTGTATCTATTTGCGAGTGAGAACGCAGAACTCCGCTATATTCACCAAAATTATTGTTGACGATATACTGGTTTAATTCCTTCATTGTTGTCGGCGTACTTACAGTGTCACCGTTTAGAGCAACAATTTTAGAAGTAATACCGCAATCTTCAAGATGCTCTGAGTCGCAAATATTGTTAAGTTTCAAAACTTTTGATAACCCCGCGGAGAGGAATGTTTCCGTTGCAGTATCTTCAGTAATGACTTTTGACCCGCTGGAATCAACACCTTCTGTGAGGGTACCGTAACCGTTCAATGACGGCATCAGGGCAATTGCCTGACTAAAACGTGAATAAAGAGCTTTTCTTTGCGTATTCCACGTCCGCTCGTTTATGTTTCCGGTGAGTGACGGAAGCGTTATCGCCGCTACCACACCGATAATTGTTAATGACAGTAAGATTTCCGCCATCGTAAATGCTGCGTTTTTAGTCGGATTAAATTGTAGAACCGGTTCAACCAGTGTCATCCCGAATTTATTTCGGGATCTGTCCAACGATACCGGTAGCACGCGACTCCGGACAGATGCTGAAACAGTCTTGCTCGACTCGCGAAAAACGGCACCGCGAAAAGCGTGGTTTTCGCTTAGTGCCTCTGCTCGCTCGCGCAGTTCAGCATGACAGTAATAGGGATTTTTTGTGGTCCAGTCGCCCGGAACCAAAACTTCTTTCGTTAATTTCTCGCACGGGTCGCATTGTGGATGCCGCTCAGCGGTCGGCTCAGGGCTCCCCCCCCCCCCCTGTCAAAATGTTTACACTTTTAATTTCTTTCATTCATTTACCCTTCCTTTCTATGCTTATATTATGTATTACATTTCTGCTACTGTCAAGCATATTTTTATCTATAATCCGGAAAGTTTGTAACAATCTCTTTACGATTAGGCAAATATTTTTTTCAGGGGTTTTATGAAGTGTAACAGAAGGTTATTGTTTATGATTCACCCGATAAATTCATACAATTTTAGTCAACCGGTTTTTAAGGGGCAAAATACCTCAAACAATACAGCTCCGGCAAAGAAGAATGCCTCAACAAGTATCTTCTATGTAAACGATCTACACGGCAACATGGGCAATATGAGCCGAATTTATAATGCAAAACATAGTTTTGACAAGCAAAACCACGACGGACAGGATGTGATGGTTCTTGGCTCAGGTGATATTTCGGCAGGTGCAAATGTTAAACTTTTAAAAATTTCCAATGCCTTCCTCAACGTAATGGGCGCACTGGGAACTGCAATCGGCAACCACGAATTTGACGCTAACCCGCAGGAAATCGCAGAGGTTCATAAAACCGCCAACTACAAAATCATGGGAGCAAACTTAAGTTTACAGGGTGAAAACAACCCTCTTCAAGGACAGATAACAAAATCCTTTATTCAGGAAATCAACGGGAATAAATACGGTATCATCGGACTTATTCCGCCCGACCTGCATGAACGCATAAGAGAAAACGAATCAAGAAAAACCATTATTCCTTTCTCAAAAGAAGATTCAATAAAAGCTGTTCAGGAAGAAGCCGACAAGATGAAAAACGAGGGCATCAATAAGATTATTGTTCTCTCCCACTGCGGGCTTGAATTCGATAAAGAACTGGCGCAAAACACCTCCGGCGTTGATGTAATCCTCGGCGCGCACACGCACGAACTTATTAAAGACATCGAACATAATAAAAACCTCTTTACTTCAAAATCAGGAGAGCCTGTAATCATTACGCAGGCCGGTAAAGACGGCGACCAATTCGGAGTTTTGAACCTTGAATTCGACGAAAGCGGTATTATTCAAAAGGCTCAAAACAATGTTCACAATTCCAGCAAGTTCAAACGTAACCCCGTTCTTGAAAGGATTTTTGACGGAATTATCGGCAAAGCGACCGAAGTTGGATATGTAGAAAAAACAGTTCCTGCTCCTGAAGACAGGCTTGTAGAACCAAACCCGCATGCCTACTTGATTATGGATGCCTGCCGTGAAGAATTCGGAACAGATTTGGCGTTAATCAATGCCGGCAACATCCGCGGCCACTTTGACGAAGGAAAACTCACAGAAAGAAAAGTTTTTGAAGTCGTTCCGCTGAAAAACCGCATGGTTAAAATGAAGCTGACAGAAGAAGAAGTTGTAAATGCACTCAAAAACGGCGCGAAATCGCTCATCAACCCGGGCCATAAGCCAAGCATCGTAATGCCGTCCGGACTTGAATACACTATGAACAGAAAAGGCGAAGTCCTCAGCGCAGCCTTCATTGACAAAGAGGGAGTAAAACACCCCATTGACGTAAATCATCCTGACAAAAATAAAATTTACACCGTTGCAACAGACGACTTCTTTGCAAGCGGCGGCGACAAACTTATCCCTAACAAAATAAATGAAATAGATGAAAGATTTGATTTTGATAAGGATAAATTAACATGCCAGTATATCAAAAAACAAGGCAAACCTGTTCAAATCAAAGATGACGGCAGAATTAAAATAATTGATTAAATACTAAGTTTATACCCGCCGCCGTAGATTGTTTCAATATATTTTTTGCCTCCCGAAATTTTGTCAAGTTTTGAGCGCAAATGACGGATATGAACACGTATTGTTTCAACGTCATCATCCGGCGCATAGCCCCAGATTTCTTTTAAGAGGCGCGCAGAAGATACCATTGTGCCATGATTTTGGAACAACAAATTAAAAATATCAAATTCTATAGGTGTTAATTTTGCAGTTTTGCCGTTTATTTCAACACTGTAGGTTTCCGGCAGCAGGGTAATTTCGCCAATTGAGAGTAAATCGCGCGTTGCGGCTGATTTCGGAATTTGCGCGGTACGTTTCAGAAGAGCACGTACGCGGACGAGAAGTTCCTCCATTTCAAACGGCTTCACCAGATAATCATCCACACCGATATCAAACCCTTTAACCTTATCATGAACCTGTGAAAGCGCAGTAAGCATAAGAATCGGCACATCAGCCGTTTCTGGGTTCTTACGGATTCTCTGTGCTACCGTAAATCCGTCTACTTCCGGCATCATAACATCAAGCACAACGAGGCATGGAAACTCCTGCTTGCAAAGCGCAAAGCCCTTAATCCCGTCAAACGCCTGTATAACCCTGTAGCCGGCAAGTTCAAGGTTAACCTTGATTAACTCGTTTATCGCCGGATCATCATCTATCACCAAAATCTTATTATTCATACCCGAATTTTAACCCCAACAAGGCTATTTTTAAAGACCGATTTTAACAAATCTTAATAATACCGGCTGGCAAAAAGCCCGTCATTTCAGGATATACAACTCTCTTAAAAAATTTTTACAAAAAAAACATTTTTATCGTGTAAAAATTACATTTTTTAGATTTTTATAGTAAGATATTAGAGCGTAAAAAATTTTACGCACATGTAGTAGTAAATAATATTTTTTATAGGAGGCTCATGAATTGGACGTAAAACAACCATTAAAAGCGTTTGAACAAGACGGCGTAGAAGAAGTTAATCTGGGACAACACGTACTAGCAGAATTTTTTGAATGTGATCCTAATATTTTAAATAGCATTGACAAAGTAGAAAAATATATGATAGACGCAGCGCTTGAGTGCGGAGCGACTATTGTACAGAAATGCTTCCACATGTTTAACCCTTACGGGGTATCCGGTGTGGTTATCATTTCGGAAAGCCATTTAGCGATACACACATGGCCGGAGCTGGGATACGCTGCCGTTGATTTGTTCACTTGCGGTGACAAATGCGATCCGAAAATTTCTTATGAGTTTTTGAAAAAGAAATTCCACTGCCAGAACGCAACTTTCACAGAATTAAAAAGAGGTATTTTGAACAAAAATACAATGAAAGTTTCAGAAAAACCGTTCGTAATTGCAGAACAGTTATGCGGTTAAGATGTGGAATAAAGCCATATTTGGCTTATAAATTAAAAAAGACGGGTAATAAACCCGTCTTTTTTACATTAATTTTTAAGAACCTTCGCAAGTCCACGGGTCTTTAGTCAAGTGCTATTCTAAACACATCGCCTGTGGAACCCAATAGTTTCTTATTATTAATCAAATTTAGAACATGTGCAGGTTTTATTGATTTCATGCAAGGGGTGTATTTTTTACCTGCTTTGAGTTTTTTACACTGTTTCTGCCAGCAGAATTTGCATTTTGAAAACGCAGCGACAAAACTTCCGTTCTCGCCGTATGGTCTGACGTTTTCGGGATTAGTCGAGCCGAAAAGCCCGATTGTTTTTACGCCAAGGCCAGATGCAATATGAAGCGGGCCGGAATCCCCCGAAATAAACAGGTCACAAAGTGAAATCAGGCACATTGTTTGTGCAATAGAAAATTTTCCTGAAAATAACACGGCACCGTCAATTTTTTCTGATATTGTCTTATGGAATTCTCTTTCATCAGTAGAGCCGGAAAGGAAAATCGTTCCGCCAAAGATCCCTTTTAAAAGGTTCCCGAGTTCAATCCAGCTTTCAGCCGGCCAGGCGCGCCCCTGACGGTTATTATCGGTTTGACCGCCCGGAGAAAGAATAATATAAGGCCGCGGATATTCAGCAACCTGTGATTTCATATTTTCAAGCGCAGCAGGATCAAGCCCGAGGCGGAGGGTTCTCGGCTGTTTTATTGCCGGAAAAGCTTTCTGCGCACTCAGAAAGAACGCATCAACCACGTGCTTATGACCCATCGGAACTTTTGTAAATTTATGTTTAGGGCTTGCAATAAAAGTCATAAAATTATTGCGGAAAGCATTTGTCAGGTTCAAAACAACGTCATAGTGTTCATGTCTTAGCTTCAGAGCAATTTGCAGGTTATAAGGGAAATCTTTTTTGCGTTTATGGTCAAATTCAATAATTTTATCAATATCGGGATTGTTTTGAAGCACAGCAGCATATCTTGCCTCGCAGCAATAGTGAACCTCGTAATCAGGATACTTCGCCTTTATTGCCTGTGGAATAATTGTTGTGTGAACAAGATCACCCAGCGCACCAAATCTTAATACTAAAATCTTTTTTGACTTTGCCATTTCAAACCCCATTTACAATATAATCTTACCATAAGCATATAAAATTTCAAACTTTTCAGATTTCCCACTAGAATATATTTCAAATATATAGTATAATAGTACATATAAAAGGTATTTAGATGTCATTTTTCAATAAAATAAAAGAGTTAACCAACAAAATAAACGAAGTCGAAAGTACTGTTTATTACAAAAAGCAGGACTACATTGAAATATATGAACGCAACATTGCGCTGGAGAAGGAACTTGCACAGCAGACAAAAGAGCTGAGTATGGCAAATAAAAAAATGATTACGCTCCAGCATATTATTGATATGATGACGTCATCCAAGCCTTTAGAAACCGTACTTGATAACATTGTTAACAGTATTTCCAACGAATTCGGCTATGTTCACTGCGCTATTCTGGAGAAAATGAAGGATGAAAAAGGTGATTTCATAAAAATCATTTCACAATCCGGCGACTCCGCTATTGAAGCTTTGCATAAAGTTATCCATGCACCGCTTTACACATTGAGGCTAAACTATTCACCGGTCGGGGTTTACGCAGAAACAATGCGTTCCAAAGAAATTACCCAGACCCAAAACCTCGGGCAAACCCTGCAGGAAATTATTCCGACAATAACGGATGAACAATTAAGCAATATTCTGGATAAGGAATATTGCAAATCAATGATTATTATCCCGCTAAGTTGCATGAACAGGGATTTCGGGTGGTTTGTAGTATTTTCCTCCCGCGATGAACTGGCGACCTCTGAAACGGATTTTTTAAGCATTTTTGCAAAACAAATCGAAATGGCTATAACAATTGCACACCTGTTTTCAACTGTGAAAGAACAGGCTGTAACTGACGGTTTAACAGGGCTTTACAATCGCAGATACTTTGAAGAATACCTAAGGAAAGAAGTTACACGTGCAAACCGCCAGAAACAAGCCTTCTCTCTGATAGGACTTGACCTTGATTTTCTGAAACAGATTAACGATAAATACGGTCACTCTTACGGCGATCTCGCGATAAAAACGCTTGCGGATGTTATCAAAAACAACGCGCGTTCAATTGATATTGCAGCAAGAATGGGTGGCGAAGAGTTCAACATAATTCTCCCCGGTATTGATTCCAAAGGCGCAATGATTGCAGCCGAACGTATCAGGAAAACCCTCGAGGCAACCGAAATTGAAACTATCGGACATATTACCGCAAGTATCGGTGTCGCAACATATTTTGAACACACTGACAACCCTGAAGAATTAATTGAGCTTACCGATCAGGCTATGTATCAGTCAAAACGCAACGGCAGAAACCGCGTCACGCTTGCAACCCCGATTTCTGAAACAAGCTGGCAGGAAATCGCAATAAATACTTTTATAGATATACTTTCAAAACACAATATTCCGGTTGAAAAAAATCTTACGAAAGAACTTTGCGACAAGCTGAAAAAAGCGGAACAGGATTCCAAATCCCAGCCAAAAGAAACGCTCTATCTGGTTGCGGATATGCTCACGCGTCTTTACAACCCGCTTCACGAGGACGGCTCAGTCAAGAAAAAAGTTCTGCTTGCCTCCTCTCTTGCCAAACGTTTTGACCTGCCAAAAGAGGAAATCGACAACCTTAAAATTGCAATTCTTATGTACGATATCGGGAACCTCTTAATCCCGCAGGAAATTTTACAAAAAACGACCCCTCTTACCGAAGAGGAAAAGAAATTTATTAAAGAACACCCGATTATCGCGGCAAGAGATATCTTAAAACCGATTTCTGTTGTTCAGGACATCCTGCCGATAATCGAAAAACACCACGAAAACTGGGACGGAAGCGGTTATCCGAATAAGCTTTCAAAAAACGAAATTCCTATGAGTTCGCAAATAATCCTCATAATCGACTCCTATTTCGCGCTCACGGAAACCCGTCCTTACCGTGCAAAATTATCAGAAAAAGAAGCGCTTGAAGTCATTAAACAAGACGCCGGCAAAAAATGGAATACCGAATTGGTAAAAGAATTTATCGCTCTGATTAACAACGAACTCAAATAATAATGGAAAAAGACTTTATAAACCTGATAAAAACGACCCTGAATTCACCTTATATCGGTGATGACTGCGCGTATTTAAAGGACTTAGACATACTAGTTTCGCAGGACAGCCTTGTGGAAGGCATACATTTTCTGCGCGATAAAATTACGCCGCGTCAATTAGGCTGGAAAAGCGCAATGGTAAACATTTCAGACATCTGCGCCGGCGGCGGCGAGCCTAAATATATGACAATATCGCTTTCATTGCCAAAAGACATTAACAGTGAATTTATAAAAGAGTTTTACGAAGGTGCCGGAGCAGCCTGCGAAGCTGCCGGAAAGGTTCAAATCGCAGGCGGCGACATAACCGCCTCACCAGATAAAATCTTTATCTCTGCTGCCATAATCGGCTCAGCAAAGGGAAGAAACATAAGTTCCCGCGCTAACGCACGAACCGGTCAAAAAATTATTGCAGCAGGAGTCCACGGCTCCAGCGCAGCAGGCTTAAAACTTCTTATTTCCGGCAAAAAAGAGCCTGAAAAACTTATAAAAGCACATCTTGAACCTTTTGCGCAGGTCGATTTTTCACGACAAATTGCCTGCTCTCAAAAAGGCAAATACGCAATGATGGATACCTCTGACGGGCTTATGGACGCACTTTCTCAAATAGCGCAGGCAAGCAATGTTCTTATGAGCATAGATTTTGACAAAATTCCTGTTGATGAAGAAATTAAAACTTTCCCTAACTGGCACGAACTGGTTTTATTCGGCGGCGAGGACTACGGATTAATCGCTACAACCGACACCCCGCCGGCAGGCGCTGCCGTTATCGGATGCGTAAAAGAAGGCTCCGACGTTGAAATCAACGGAAAAATTTATCCCCGAAATTTAATCGAACAAAAAATCTTCAAACATTTCTAAAACTAACGCGGCGGAGCCTTTCAGGCTCCGCCGCGCTCTTCATACTCCGGCTATTCAAACTTTGTCACATTGCTGTAACGTGGTAATCCTGCTCAACTTTGTGAGTTGTTGAATTAAAAAATTTGTTCAAAAATGACTCAAAACTTTTTTGTAAGTCCGCAACCTCTGCTTTCAATTCCGCAAGATTTTCTTCTTTAGCTTCCAATAAAGCCTTTTCAAACAATTCGTCGTAATACATGATTTTATACTCCTATTTACTAACATTCCCAATATCGGAACTTTTTTACCGGAACTTTAAAAAAAATTAGTGAATTTGTTACAATTATTTATCATTAGGTGGAATTTTGAAAATTTATTATATATAATAATGGGATAATAGAGGTTAATATGGTATTTGATTTAGGCATGAACACCTACGACTACTATTCAAGCCGTAGAGATATGGAAGTTATAGCAAAGATTGTTGATACATTAAAAGAAATTCTCAAAGAGGATTCTACCCAGCCGCAGCCGCTATTTCTAAAGATTTCGGATAATCTTATTATGAACATTGCGCGTATGGCGGTTCAGGAACGCAAAAAGACCTTCCTCATCGGCATCACCGGCGAAAGTGCCTCGGGTAAAACCGTTTTTGTCGACAATACCATAAAAGCCTGCGTAAAAAAGGAAAATCAGGGAATTTATACCGTAATCCGCTGTGATGATTACTATAAAGATACTTCCAAAGAACTTCAAGAAGCCGGAAGCTATGAAGCTCTTTTTAAAACCGGTTTTAGCTTTGACACGCCTGACGCTATAGATTTGGAGTTAATGAAAAGACACCTGATTGACCTGAAATCAGGTAAAGAAATTTACTCTCCGCAATACGATTTTGTAACCTGCGAATCAAAACTCAACAGCGAACTAAAAAAACCTGCAAGAGTAATTTTGACAGAAGGTTTATATGTTTTAAACGAAAATGTGCGCGACGTAATGGACGTTAAGGTCTATGTTTTCACACCGCTTGAAGTGCTGAAAGAACGCTGGTACAGACGCGCGGCAACCAGAGGCAAAACCGGCAAAGCCGCAGATTTACAATTTCAGGATGTAAACAAAACCGCGCAGCAATATATACGTCCGACCTACCAGATTGCAGACGCAGTAATCAACGGACTCGTCAGTCAGGAATATATTCAGGAAATTACAAACAAAATTCTTGAAAGATTGAAAGCTATAGAAATTTAACCGCCCTGCGAATGTAACGGCAAAAAAAAGCCCCGCTTTGGCGAGGCAAAATGCTTTTTTAGGAAATAGGAATAAGGAATATAAACTCCCGCCGGTCAAGGCGGTTTCTTGATTTGGCTTATCGTTAAACCGTAACGATTAGCCTTTTAACTCTCTCATATATATAAAGCATATACCACCACTTGAATTTCAGAGTTTGTTATTTTTGTTACAAAAATTAACATTATGGTAGCTATTGACGTAAAGCAAAAAATCGTGCATAATGAAAGAGGCAATAAGGCAATAAGTGAATAAGGCAATGAGTCGTTATGACCAAATGAAAAATAAAAAGTCCTATTGCCCTAATGCCATATTGACCTATTGCCTTATGATAAAGAAAGGATAGAAACGATGAAAAATTTAGAAGCTGAAAACCCTTGTACTATGGGCATTCTGGTCAGGGGGGGGGGGGCAAGATGCGTTAGCCGGTGCTTGCGGTGTTGGCACACGAAAGTGTGACAAGCAGGCAAGCACTACGATGCCGCCGTTGCGACTGGAGCGCGAGTGTAAGGAGCGGACAAATTCTGCAACGATTGATTATCGTTGCGTAGAATTTGACAGGCGGGAGCCGACTGAGTCGGTCACTGAGCAACTTCCACAATGGGCTTACGGGCTCACGGACGACGGTCATTTGACAGGCGGAAGGTCGACTGAGCCGGTCGCGGAGCAACTTCCACAAGTGAATCCGTATGGGAAGTCAACGGAAACTTCTACAGAGCACTGTCATTGCGAGGAACGCAGTGACGTGGCAATCCAGGCCACTGAGTGGCATCTGCGACTGGTTGGACATGACTTTTTAACACCCAACCAATTAGGAACCGGCTTGACCGCCGGTGGATTGCCACGCTCCCGTTGGTCGCTCGCAATGACATGCTGCGCGGCATTTACTATGGCCGCCCGACTGAGCCGCTCGACTGAGTCGAGAGCCATAAAGGGTTTACGGGCTCACGGACGACGAATGGCGTTTACCATGGCGGAGATTTTACTTTCCCTCACAATAATCGGTGTAGTCGCGGCGATTACATTACCAAGTTTGACGGGTAACATTAATGAGCGGACATGGAACACGCAGAGAAAAGCGCTATATGCGCGTATGTCGCAGGCAATTGCCCTAATGCCTTCACTTAACGGCTACGGAACTGTTACAGAAGGGGATTCCTCAACCTCCGCCGTCGACACTGCCGCCGAAACATTTGTAACTGCCGGTTTAAGTAAAGTTTTAAAAATTAACAACATCTGCGATTCTGATCACCTTGAAGATTGCGGCATTCCAACGAAATTCACAACCTTTGCCGGAAGCACGGTAGAATCTTTTCCAAAAACAATCCGCGAGTTTAATCCGGCATTTTACGCATCCAGTATCACAGATTCTAATGGAAACATCTACTCTTATCTTTCCCAGCTTGATACAGCGGCTGCAGCCTTTGAAACAGCTAACGGAGAAAGTATCGTTGCATATTACAACCCTTACTGTTCCGCAAAAATGGATGAGCAGTCTTCATATTATACCCAGCCAAAAATGTGTGCAAACCTTGTATATGATTTAAACGGTACCAAGGGACCAAACACGGTGGGTAAAGATATGGGGTTTATGACTATACTTTATCCGTCAGATTCGGTTGTCGTAGCACCTGTACTGGTTTATAACAGTCCGGATGAGGTAACGTATAATGAGGCTTCTAAAATTTGCAGAGAACGGGATTCGGAAAGCCGGCTTTCAAACCTTGAAGAAGCTATTTCCTTGAGTTACAACAGAGCTTTATTAGGCGAAAACATTGACGGCGCCTACTGGACAAGCGCAATGATTGAAAAAAATGGTGAAATCAAGGTTTGGAGAATGTACTTCGCTGCAGCACAGGTACACCCTGACCCACGACATTACGTACATCAGGTCATGTGTGTAAAACGATAATAAAATTCTCGTATGGCGGCAGCCTGTAGGCTGCCGCCATACTCATTCTTATTCTTCACTATATTTTGCAATATACTTTTTCGCATCATTAATCGGAATTGCAAAACCTATACCGATATTTGAAATATTATTGTCCGGATTGTATATGGATTGGTTAATCCCGATAACCTCACCCGAAGTGTTCAGAAGCGGGCCGCCCGAGCACCCCGGATTTATCGCCGCATCAGTCTGAATTTTTCCTTTTGCATAATCAATTCTTGAAATTATCCCCTGCGTCAGAGTTCCCGAAAAACCGAACGGATTGCCTATAGTTAAAACCCTCTGACCAATTTTTAACCCGTCTGAATCCCCGAGTTTGACCGCCTTGAGTCTTCTCTTAGGCTCAATCTTTATAATCGCAAGATCTTTATTCTTCCCCATATTGGCAATAACTTTCGCCTTATAAACTTTCCCGTCATAAGTCGTTACCTCAAGGTCTTTTGTCTGTGAAACAACATGCGAACCGGTCAAAATTGTTCCGTTCGGGTTAATTATACATCCGGTTCCGGCAGTAAATCCGTCCGAAATTATTCCGTCAATGGTCACAATCGCAGGGTTTATATTTTCGTAAACCGAAATGTAAACCTCCTCTTCGGCGGTATATGCAAAAACCTGCCCTATAGAAAAAAACAACATACTTATTATCAATAACACGTATTTTCTCATTTTTTTCACCCTCATACAACTCCATTTTTACGCGTGTTATAATGTTATAAAATAGGTATTTTAATATTGTAAAGATATATTCTTGTAATTATTAAAGTTTTAATGTATACTTGTGTTAAAAGTACACTTCATGAAAGTAGGAGAAATTTAAAAATGTCCAGAATTGAATTATTTAGACAGCATTTAATCGAAAAAAGAGCAGTAAAAGTTATCGCGGGTATTGATAACTTTGATATTGAAAACATTAAAAAAGTTGTTTCATCAGCACAGGTTGCAGGCGCAAGCGCTGTTGACATCTGCGCAGATGAAAAAATTATCTCTGAAGTAAGAGAAATGACAGAATTACCTTTATTTGTATCATCAGTAGTTCCGGCAGAACTTGCAAGAGCTGTTGAACTCGGCGCTGATGCAATTGAATTAGGCAACTTTGATGCGCTTTACAAAAAAGGCATGTCATTCTCCGCTGATGAAGTAATGAACCTTGTTAAAGAAACTTTATCTTTACTTGGCGGCAAAAGAGTATTTTTCTCTGTAACAATTCCGGGTGAAATTTCTGTAGCTGATCAAATTGAATTAGCAAGAAAACTTGAATACATGGGAATTGACTTAATTCAAACAGAAGGTCATTATACCAACAAAGAAAACCTTGACGGTGTAAGAGGTTTGATGAACAGAGCAGAATTAACCCTGTCAAACACAATCGAACTTTCAAGAAACATAGATATGCCGATTATGACAGCAACCGGCATCAATTCAACAACAGCACCGTTTGCATTTGCGGCAGGTGCAAGCGCAATCGGCGTTGGTTCTTGCGTAAACAAATTGAATTCAGAACTTTCAATGATAGCAACAATCAAATCAATCGTTGAAATCGCTGCTAAAAACAAACAAGAAGTTTTGGAATTGGTATAGTTCAATAATAAAACTTAAAAAGAGAAATGCGCGGGCAAAAGCCCGCGCATTCCCGTTTATCTGTAAATACATAAAACATTACCGCTGACAGTATAGCTATTAACATTACGCAAACCCGTAAGAAATCCCTGATACCATACCTCATCTGAACTCTTTTTGGTTGAAGTAATGAAGTTAAAAGAGCCACTGCTTGAAATTCCGAGTAAATTTTTATTTACAAATAATGCGGCAGCCTCATCCTTATTGGGCAGACGGTGCTCTCTGTTATTACCGGTGCAGGCAGAAATAGCATCTTCGAGGGTCAAAGACTCTCCTACTCTGTGGTTATATGGAACCGGCGCTGCTACAACACTATCTGTAGGATAGAATACTGTCATAAATCCGATATCTTTTCCGACAGTATTTGGGCCTTTATTACCATTCAGGTCATACACAAAATTCGCACAAACTTTTGGCTGAACAAAATGCCAGTCCGTTTCATTCATATCCGCAACACAATTAGGGTTATAAAAAGTAATAATACTTTCTCCATTCTGGGTTTCAAACGCGGCAGCCTTTGTATCCAAAGCGGAATAAGACCAATTTCTACCACCAATATAAGAATATGAAGTATTTAGCATTGTAGCATTCAGAGTATCCATATCTGTTGGTATATCTTTCTGATTACCGTTTAAGTCAGTAAACTTTGAAGTAATGCCGCAATCTGCGAGGTGGTCACTGTCGCATATATTGTTAATTTTGAGAACTTTTGAAAGCCCGTTGGTTATGAAGGTTTCAGCCGCGGTATCTTCAATAGATGTTGAACCTGCGCTGTCGGTGGATTCTCTTAATGTGCCATAACCATTGAGCGCCGGCATTAGGGCAATTGCCTGCGACATGCGGCATAAAGCGCTTTTCTTTGCGTGTTCCATGTGCGCTCGTTAATGTTTCCGGTAAGTGACGGTAGCGTTATCGCCGCTACAACACCGATTATCGTCAGGGATAATAATATCTCTGCCATTGTGAATGCGGCTCGCAATGACGGTAGACACTTACGGACACATTGCATATTTTTGTCACCCTGAACTTGATTCAGGGTCTGGCCAACGTAGGATACCCGCTCGTAACGTGGAACAGATGCTGAAACAAGTTCAGCATGACATGGGGAACTAACATCCTCAATACCTAATTTTGCGGGTAAGGAACTCCCCCCCCCCCCCCGTCATAATCTTTACACTTCGTCTTTTCATTTCTTCTATCCTTTCTTTTTATTGTGTTGGGCTGGCAAGCCCAACCTACTTTAGCATAAGGCAATAGGACTATTCTTTTTTTCTTCCATTTGGTTATAACGACTCATTGCCTTATTCTCTTATTGCCTTCTTCATTATGTACGATTTTACGAGTTTAGTCAATACTATAATACTATTTTTTCATGTCCATGCTATTATAAACTTAACAGACACAATTTGGAGAGGAAAAATGATAGGTTTACTATTAAAATTGCTGGGTGATCCCAACGAACGTAAAATTAAAAATATAATGGGCATAATAGAACATATTAACGCACTTGAGCCGCAATTTGCAGAAATGACAGATGAGGAACTCCGCGCAAAAACTACAGAGTTTAAAGAAATTTTAGCAAAACGTAAAACGTCAGACGATTTTATGACCGACAGAAAGCTTGAAAAAGAAGCACTGGACAAAATTCTTCCAGAAGCTTTTGCAACAGTCAGAGAAGCCGGCAAAAGAGTTTTGAATATGCGGCACTTTGACGTTCAGTTAATCGGCGGGTATTTTCTTCATAACGGACACATCACGGAGATGAGAACCGGTGAAGGTAAAACTCTTGTAGCAACGCTTCCGGCGTACCTCAACGCACTTACGGGCAAAGGTGTCCACGTTGTAACGGTAAATGATTACCTTGCAAAACGTGACAGCGAGTGGATGGGCAAAATTTATGAATTTTTAGGCTTAACTGTCGGCGTTGTACTCTCTGGAGTTCGCGGAGCTAACGAATACGAGCAAAAACGCCGTGCTTACAACTGCGATATTACGTACGGAACAAACAATGAATTCGGGTTTGACTACCTGCGCGACAATATGGCACAGGATAAAAACATGCTTGTTCAACGTCCGTATAACTATGCAATTATCGACGAAGTCGACAGCATTTTGATTGACGAAGCAAGAACGCCTTTAATCATCAGCGGACGGCTGGAAAAATCGGCAGAAACTTATCTTTTAATGGCAAAAATTGCACCGCAGCTTGAAAAAATAAAAGATTACGAGGTTGATGAAAAGAATAAAAACGTTATCCTGACCGAAGACGGTATTGACCATGCGCAGGAACTTTTAGGCGTAACAGATTTATTTGATGTTTCAACCCAGTATGCGCACCATCTTTTGCAGGCACTTAAGGCAAAAGAACTCTACATCCGTGATACTGATTACGTTGTCAAAAACGGTGAAGTTCAGATTGTTGACGAGTTTACCGGTCGTATTATGGAAGGCAGACGCTGGTCGGAAGGTTTACATCAGGCGCTGGAGGCAAAAGAAGGCGTAAAAATTCAGGACGAAACGCAAACTCTGGCAAGCATTACATATCAGAACCTATTCAGACTTTATCCGAAACTTTCCGGTATGACAGGTACAGCAATGACCGAGGAAGCTGAATTCGGAAAGATTTACAATCTTGAAGTTACGGTTATTCCAACCAACAAACCTGATATCAGAATTAATTATCCGGATAAGATTTATAAAACAGAGCTGCAAAAATATCTTGCGGCAGTCGAAGAAATTGCAGCAATTCATGAAACCGGCAGACCGGTTCTGGTCGGTACAATCAGTATCGAAAAATCAGAGTTTGTATCGGAACTTCTCAAACGCCGCGGCATCAAGCACAATGTCTTGAACGCAAAACAGCACGAACGTGAAGCTTATATCATTGCGCAGGCCGGACGAAAAGGCGCGGTTACAATTGCAACTAACATGGCGGGCCGCGGAACAGATATTCTCTTAGGCGGTAACGCAGAATTTATGGCGAAAGAAAATCTCGACAGCAAGGGAATTACTCCTGAACATCCTGATTATGAAAAATTGAAAAATGCCGCGCTTGATGACGCAAGAAAGATTACGGAAGCCGAACACGCAGAAGTAGTAAAACTCGGCGGTTTACACGTAATAGGTACGGAACGCCACGAATCACGCCGTATTGATAACCAGCTGCGCGGTCGTGCCGCACGTCAGGGCGACCCGGGTTCTACAAGATTTTTCCTGTCACTGGAAGATAACTTGATGAGAATATTTGGGGGCGACAAAATTACAGCTGTCATGAATATGCTCAACATAGACGAAACAATGGAAATCGAATCGCCGTTAATTACCAAACAAATTGAATCAGCACAGAAAAAAGTTGAAACCTACCACTTTGACATAAGAAAACACGTTCTTGAATATGACGACGTTATGAATATTCAGCGTGAAAAATTCTATGCACAACGCAGAAAAGTTCTTTTCGGTAAAAATCTTTCGGGCGATATTCAGTATATGATTGAACGCGAAACCGACAGAATTCTGCGCAGCTACATCGCACCGGGAATGACACCTGATGAATATATCTTTGACGATTTGACAACAATGATTAAGGAAATTCACTCAACAATCCCACAGCTTTCGCAGCTTGATGTTCACGATATTCAAGGGCTGAAATTTGACGCGATTTACGAAAAGATTAAAGATCTTGCTATTGATGCCTATAAAACTCACGAAGCGTCTTTAATCAACTTCTACAACAGCGTTCTGAGCAAATATGACCCGAATTTTGTGCCACAGCAACCGTTTACGGATGACAACATGGTAAGAGGTCTGGAACGCGATATTCTGCTCAAAACCATTGACGCGAAATGGATTGACCACCTTCACAACATCGACATGGTTCGCGACAGCATAGGGCTTCGCGCATACGGTCAAAAAGACCCGCTCATTGAATACAAAAAAGAAGCGTACGATTTATTCAACAAAATGATGTACGAAATTCAGGGCGAAACTGTAAAATATTTATTCCGTATGAAATTCGGGATTCAGATTATGAACAACCCTGTTGAAGAAATGATAGAAGATAAAGAAGAAGAAGAATAGAAGGAAATATAAAATATGTTAAGGACAGGTATAGTAGGACTTCCGAATGTCGGGAAATCAACATTATTCAACGCGCTGACCAGCGCAAAGAACGCTCAGAGCGCAAATTATCCGTTCTGCACCATAGAACCTAACGTAGGCGTGGTTAACGTTCCGGATGAAAGGCTGGAAATTCTTGCAAAATTATGCAAAACGCAGGAAATTATTCCGACAGCGATTGAATTTGTTGACATTGCAGGGCTTGTAAAAGGCGCAAGCAAGGGCGAAGGTCTTGGCAACCAGTTTCTGCACAACATCCGCGAAGTCGACGCTATCATTCAGGTCGTAAGATGTTTTGACGATGAAAACACCATCCACGTAGCAGGAAGAGTTAACCCTCTTGACGATATTGAAACAATCAACACGGAACTTGCGCTTGCAGACCTTGCATCAGTTGAGAAACGTCTTGCACGTATTTCAAAACAGGCAAAAAGCGGCGACAAAGACGCAATTTTAGAAGAAAAAGTTTTGAATAAACTCTCAGAACTTTTGAACGAAAGCACATTCATTAATTTGAAAGATCATTTTGAAGAGGACGAAATTCCTGTAGCAAAAATGTTAAACCTTATGTCAACGAAACCGGTGATTTATGTTGCTAACGTTGCGGAAACGGATATCAAGGACGGAAACGCCTATACAAAACAGGTTGAAGAATACGCAAAAGCCCACGGTGCTGAAACAGTAATAATTTCTGCACGTATAGAGGAAGAACTTGCCGAACTCGGGCCGGAAGAAGCAAAAGAATACCTTGCCGAACTGGGTGTTGAGGATAGCGGTATTAACAAAATGATTAAATCCGTATATAAATTGTTGAACCTGAGAACCTTTATCACCGCAGGCGAAAAAGAGGTTCACGCCTGGACTATTCCGGCAGGCGCCAAAGCCCCTCAGGCTGCCGGCGTTATCCATACCGACTTTGAAAAAGGATTTATCCGCGCAGAAATCACTCCGTACAAAGATTTCGCGGAACTCGGTTCTTACGTTGCGTGTAAAGAAAAAGGCGTAACCCGTTTAGAAGGCAAAGATTATATTGTTCAGGACGGCGACATCGTCCACTTCAGATTTGCAGTCTAAACATATCATCAATATGAAAAAACGGGTTATTAAAAACCCGTTTTTTTTATAAATTTAACTTCACAAGGTACATTAAACTCATCAAGAAGCCTCTCAATAGTCTTAATGTATGTATTGCCCTCTCCATTTTCAATTTTTTGAATTTGCGAACGAGTTAATCCAAGTTTTGCAGCCAACTCTTTTTGTGTAAGATTGTGTTCAATTCTGGCGAATCTAATACTTTTTCCAAATTCTTTTAGCGATTTATCAACAGACATAATTCCTCCTAAAAAGACTTTTTTACATATTTTCACGCTAACGGCATGAATATAACACATTTTTCTCTTTTTGGCAATATTTTTGAAGCGAAATTATCTTTTTAAAATGTTCACTTTATTTGTATAAAATAGTAAAATAACAAATATGGATATTATCAAAAATTTTGGACGACGTTTACGAGAAATTCGAAAAAGTAAGGGTTATAATCAATCACAACTTGCCGGCGCAATAGGAGTAGAAGCTAATGCGATAAGCCAACTTGAACTGGGCGAACGTTTACCTAAAAAAGAAAATCTTGAAAAATTATGCAAAGTATTAGAAATTGAGCCTAAAGATTTATTTGATTTCGGTCACTTAAAAACAAAAGAAGAACTTCTCAAAGATATAACCAAGTTGATTGAAGATGCAGATTTAAAAGAATTACAATATTTTCATAAGATGATTGTGGCAATAAGAGAAATGAAATAATATATTTTGCAATTTATATCGGGATATGCCCAACTATTTAAACGATTGCATAAGATTTGAAAATATGCTAGAATAGTTTTCAAAGAGAGGTTTTGTATGAAAAATATCGTAATTTATGCACCAAGAAAAGAATCTAATATCGCAGATCTTCTTGAAAAAGAATTTGAGGACGCAAATATACGGGTTGAAGAGGACTATACTCTAAAAGAGTATGAAACACTGAACCCGAGCCTTATTATAACTGAAAATGTGACAAACTTGCCGGACACACTCGCTCTCGTTAAGTTTAAAACCCCGATTTTATTTATCGGAGAAGAGTTTAAAAAAGCACAGGTGGTAAGAGCTTTTGCTTATGACTTTATCAAAACACCGCTTGACACAAGCGAACTTATTATAAGAGTCCGCGCAATGCTCAGAATCCGCGAACTTATGACAAAAATCCGTCAGGTTTCAACAACGGACGAATTAACCGGGCTGCACAACAGAAAATATATGCAGGAACGTCTTGATCAGGAAATTTCACGTTCAAAACGCTACGGGTTGAAGCTTTCCTGCCTGCTGTTTGACCTTGACTTCTTTAAAGTTGTAAACGATATATACGGCTACAGCTGGGGCGATGTCCTCCTAAAATCTGTTGCGGAAAAATTAAAACAATTAATCAGAAAAGAAGATATTCTTACCCGCTACGGGGATGAAGAATTTCTGGTAATCCTTCCAAACACCTCGGAAGAACAGGCGTTCTTGTTTGCAGAACGTTTCAGACGCGACATTGAACGTATGGAATTTATTCCGGCAGGTGAAGAGGAACGCCACCCGATAACGATTTCCGGCGGGATTTCAACATATCCTTGCATGGAAAACGTTGAAGAGGACGCAAATACCGTTATCCGTTATGCAGAACACGCGCTTTACAACGCTAAAAAACGCGGCAAAAACAAAATCGTTCAGTTCTCACAACTTAACCTCGGGGAATAAATTTTTAAAATCATACTTGAGAATAGAACTTCCGGCGAGAGTCGGAAGTTCTATTGTTGAATAAAAATATTTTTGTACTATAATCAATCTTATGAAAGATATGTTAGATAAGATTGAACAAATAGAGAAAAAATACATTGAGTTGGGAGAAACTCTCTCAGACCCTGCTGTAATTCAGGATTACAACCGTTTCCGCGACCTTTCCAAGCAGAGAAAAGCTATGGAAGAAACCGTTGAAACTTACTATGCCTGGAAAAAAGCTAATGACACAATAGCCGAAACAAAAGAATTATTACACGGTGAAACTGACGAAGAAATGAGAGCATTTCTGAAATCAGAACTGGAAGAAAATGAAGCAAAAATTCCTCAGTATGAAGAAAAAATGAAAGTTCTTCTGCTTCCGCGCGACCCGATGGATGATAAAGATATTATGCTTGAAATCCGCGGCGGTGCGGGCGGCGATGAGGCAAACATTTTTGCAGGCGACCTTTTAAGAATGTATCTGCGTTTTGCCGACAAGCAAGGCTGGCAGACACAAATTCTCTCGAAAACAGAATGCGAAGCCGGCGGATATTCGGAAGTTATTGTTTCAATAAAAGGGGATAGTGTATATTCCAAACTTAAATACGAATCCGGAGTTCACCGCGTACAAAGGGTTCCGGCAACCGAATCTCAAGGACGGGTTCATACTTCAACCGCAACAGTTGCCGTTATGCCGGAAGTTGATGACGTTGAAATTGAACTCAATATGAACGATATTGAAATCACAACCGCACGTTCAGGCGGCGCCGGCGGTCAAAACGTTAACAAAGTCGAAACCGCTGCCCGAGTTTTCCACAAACCGACAGGAATCATGATTTTCTGTACGGAAGAACGCTCACAGCTTCAAAACAAAGAACGCGCACTCCAAATTCTTAAAGCAAAACTTTATGATATGGAAGTTCAAAAACAAATGAAAGAAATCACCGACCTTCGCCGCTCTCAAGTCGGCTCCGGTGACAGAAGCGAACGTATCCGCACCTACAACTTCCCGCAAGGACGCCTGACCGACCACCGTATTAACCATAACCTTAACGTCTGGACTGTTATTGACGGGGATTTGGACGAGCTGCTCAAACTCCTCACGGAATACGACCAGAAGTTAAAACTGGAAAAGCTCGCAGAGGTAAATTAATGACAGAGAGAAAATGCGTTGCCTGCGGAGAAATTAAAGACACAAAAGATTTGATAAAAATCACAAAACAATCCCGAACAGGCGCTGTCGTTCTCAACCACGATACAAAAATATTTGGCAGATCTGCATATCTTTGCTATAATAAATCGTGTATTGAAGCCGCATTTAAAAAGAATAAACTCCAAAAGGCACTGCGTACAAGCTTACCAGAGGATTTGAAAGGAAAAATAATTA
This sequence comes from Candidatus Gastranaerophilales bacterium, assembly GCA_944323035.1. Classification (GTDB taxonomy): domain Bacteria; phylum Cyanobacteriota; class Vampirovibrionia; order Gastranaerophilales; family Gastranaerophilaceae; genus Gastranaerophilus. The sequence continues at coordinate 44,411 of CALUQY010000011.1, read as the reverse complement.
ATGAGTTTTGAATCACCTATTAGAATAAATGAATTAGCAAAAGAACTGGGGATATCCAGCAAAGAAATTGTCGAAAAATATACTCAAATGGGTATTACCGGCAAAACTCATTCAAGCACTGTTACTCCCGATCAAATCAGAAGGCTGAAAGAATTTATCAGTCAGGGTTCTCAGGTTGTGGCAAAAAAACCTAAAGCTTTTGTCGTTAAAAAAGCGAAAAATGTAGAAGAACCGGAAGAAAAAGCCCCTGAAAAAACAGAAGAAAAACCGGAGAAACCCGCTCCGCGCGTTGAAGTCGTAAAACCGAAACCGGTTGTTAACAGGTTGGAAATAGTCCGCCGCGCACCGCGAACAGAAGAAGGGGAACGCCGTCCTTACCCGAATAAACCAATGACGGAAAACAGAAGATATCCTCAGCGCGATGCTTCACAAAACAAATTCCCGCCGCGCACAGAAAAAGGCGACAGAGGCGAGAAACGTCCGTTTGACAAAAAATCTTCCCAAACAAGAGAAGAACAACGTCCGAATAGAGAGCAGGGCGACAAAAAACCGATTGAACGCCGGATTATTCCGCAAGAAATCTACGACAACAAGTCTAACAGCAGGAAACGCACAGAAGGCGGCGCAAACAAAAAGAAAAATAAAGATTTTAATTCTAAGAAAGAAGAACAGGAAAGAATTTCACTGGAAAAAGCTGCTGCCCAGCATCACAAAAAACGTACGCAAAAAACAGAAGACGTTGAACAGGTAACACAACTTGTCGTAACTCAGGCAATGACAATCAGCGAACTTTCCGAAAAAATTCAGCGCACACCTGCCGAAATCGTTAAATTTTTAATGCTTAACGGAATTATGGCAACCCTTAACCAGCTTATTGACGTTGAAGTTATCAAAAAAATCTGTAATGAATTTGGCATTGAAGTCCTTGAAGAGGATCTTGACGCTTACATTGAAGAAGAACTGGAAAAAGAACAAAAATCCAAAGCTCTGGAAGAAGTCGATAAAAAATTACTCAAAAAACGCGCGCCGGTTGTATCAATTATGGGTCACGTTGACCACGGTAAAACAACACTTCTTGACAGTATCCGCGCTTCAAAACACAAAATCGTTGCGACCGAAGTCGGCGGAATTACACAGTCAATTGGTGCGTATACCGTTTATGTCGGAGATAAAAAAGTTGTATTCCTCGACACCCCGGGGCACGAAGCGTTTACCGAAATGCGTGCACGCGGTGCAAAAGCAACCGATATTGCAATTCTTGTTGTTGCGGCAGATGACGGCATAATGCCTCAAACAATTGAAGCGATTAACCACGCAAAAGCCGCTGAAATCCCAATTATCGTTGCTGTAAACAAAATTGATAAACCGGGGGCTAATCCTGATAAAATTTTACAGCAATTGACCGAACACGGGCTTGTACCTGAAGAATGGGGCGGTGATACTATTACGGTCAAAGTTTCTGCTCTACAGGGAACCGGTATTGATGAACTTCTTGAATACATTCTGCTTGTTGCGGATATGGAAGAGCTTAAAGCTAACCCTAAAGCAGAAGCGTCCGGCGTTGTTATTGAAGCAAACCTTGATAAAGGCAAAGGCCCTGTTGCAACACTTTTAGTACAAAACGGAACTTTACGCGTAGGCAACTGCATCGTTGTCGGCACAGCCTGCGGCCGTGTACGAGCACTGCTTTCCGATAGCGGCGAACGTATCCAGAAAGCTGAGCCTTCAACACCTGTCGAAATTTTAGGATTAACAGAAGTTCCGCAAGCAGGCGAACACTTTGAAGTCGTTCAAAATGAAAAAGAAATGAAGGCAATTGTCGAAAAACGCAAAGAAAAAGAACGCAACAAACGTATTGAAGCAACACTTCCGGCTCACATCCGACGTGAAGCCGTTGCCGGTGAAAATGATATACCTCAATTAAATCTGATTATTAAAGCGAATACCCACGGTTCTGCAGAAGCTGTTTCGCAGGCGATTGCACAGCTTGAATCCAATCTTATTAAAACAAAAATTATTCACGTTGGCGTAGGCGATATTTCAGAAGCTGATGTAATGCTTGCTTCCGCCTCCGGTGCGCTAATTTTAGGGTTCACAGTCAAAGAAGATTCTAACGCTCTTATCGCAGCTGAAAAAGAAGGCGTTGTTATCAAAAAATACGATATCATTTATCAAATTCTTGAAGATATTGAAAAAACAATGCTTTCACTTCTTGAGCCTGAAACAAAAGAAGTTCAACTCGGTAAAGCTGAAATCAGACAAATCTTTACAATCGGTAAGACAACTAAAATTGCCGGCTGCTACGTTACGGAAGGCAAAATCATCAGAGGTAAAAACGCTGTTCTCATACGTGATGGCAAAGAAATATTCACAGGGGCAATTGACCAGCTTAAACGTTTCAAAGATGATGTTAAAGAGGTCGCTCAAGGCTTTGAATGCGGGATTTCATTCGCTAAATTCAACGACATTCAAATCGGCGATATTATTCAGGTTTCAACGACAGAAGAAGTCGAACGAACCAGCCTGTAAAGACATAACCGGCGTTGCATTATTAAAAAAGAGGTAATTAAAATGACTTTAAGAAATGAACGTGTAAGAAAAGAATTAATGCGCGATATCTCTGAAATTTTACAGCGCGAAATAAGAGGTCTTGCCGGTGTTGTGTCAGTTGTGGATATAGAAGTTGCGCACGACAACTCTTTTGCAAAAGTAATCTACAGCGTGCTCGGTTCAGAAGAACAAATTGAACACACAAAAGAAGTTATAGAAAAAAATACCCCTAAAATCCGCTATGAAGTCGGCAAACGCATTCGTTTAAGACTTACACCGGAATTACGTTTTGTCTACACAGATTCATTTGAAAAAGGCTCACGCGTAACCGATATTATAAATAAAATTTCAAGAGGAGAAATTTAACCGTGGGCAGCGTGCTAAAACCTAACGGTCAGTGCTACGGTTTTTTGAATATCAACAAACCCAAAGGCATGACCTCACACGATGTAGTCGCAAATGTCCGCCGTCTTACCGGAATCAGACAAATCGGGCATACTGGAACTCTTGATCCTTTTGCAGAAGGTGTTCTGCCAATTTGTATAGGCAAAGCCACGCGCCTGATAGAATATCTTGAAGATAACAAAGCGTACCTTGCAACGGTTCAGTTCGGCTCAAATACCGATACTTACGATATAGACGGTACCGTAACACAAACCTTTGACAAAAAAGTTACCCGCGGTCAAATAGAAGAAGCACTTAAAGATTTTCGGGGCGAAATAGAACAGCTTCCGCCTATATATTCGGCAATAAAGGTTAACGGGAAAAAGCTTTACGAATACGCACGCAAAGGCGAAGAAGTGGAAATTCAACCACGCCGCGTTACAATAGAAAAACTGGAATTGAAAACCTTTGACGAAATTTTACAGACCGCACAGCTTGAAGTAAAATGTTCAAAAGGAACCTATATCCGCTCTCTTGCGTTTGATTTAGGCGCGAAACTCGGCTGCGGCGCGCATTTAAGTGCTTTAGTCCGAACTCAGGCAGGACGCTTCACCCTCGACTGTGCAATAACTTTACAAAAACTTGTATTTGATGATGTTAGAAGCCATTTAATCAACCCGCTGGAGGTTTTGCCGCTAAAACAGCTTGAAGTCACAGAATCTGAACTTGCAAAAATCAAAAACGGAGTTTCATTCAAACGTGACAGGTTAAACAATGAAGAATTTCTTGTTTTAACCAGAGAAAATAATATTTGCGCAATCGGTTTCAGCATGGATAATATAATTAGTCTTAAGAAAGTGTTTGTATGAGAAAGCTTTTATTAATTTTAATGCTGCTGGTATTTACGGGTCAAATGAGTTTTGCATCTGATATCTGCCGGAGCAGTTATGACCTTACCTCCGGCTGGGAAAGAACTTTGAGCCGGATTTCTGGAAGCAACTTTATCCACAAAACAATCCTTGAACATTATCTTGAAAAACAAATTTCTACTTATGCACAGGGTGATTTTGACATAAAAATCGACTCTTTCAGCACCTCAGACCTTAAAGACGGTAAGTTTAAAAGTTTAAATGCGATAGGTGAAAATGTATTCTTTGACGGAGTTAGTGCCGCAAAAATTTCGCTCAATTCGCTCTGTGACTTCAACCAGCTTGAAAAGACCGCTAATTCAACGTACCGGTTTGTTTCAGACTTTCCGGCAGAAGTCACACTGGAATTCAGCGCCGAGGACCTCAACAGAATAACCAACACCACTGACTACAAAAAAACAATCAAAAAAATTAACCAGAACCTTATGGGAATTCTGCGGATTGAAAACGTCAATTTTGAAATCAATTCCGGTAAACTATGGTACAATTTTACCGTCAGCACCCCGTTTTCACCTAAAAAACAGCAGGTTCATTTAGGCACAGGGCTTAATATAATCAATGAAGATATAAAAATCTCAACTACCGACAGCGCCGGTAAACCGACAATTTTGAGCATTTTAAACATGACAGATGCGTTAAATTATGTTAACCCGCTTGATTTTTCTGTTAAAATCTTAGAAAATAATAAAATAGATACCGATATAAATGAAATATTTATCAACAATGACCGAATTGTTCTAAAAGCGTTTGTAAACATCAGGAAGTGAGGAACTTAATGGACAAAAAAAGCTTAAATATCATCCTAATAATTTTAACAATATTAGTAGCAATAGCTTTTGCATTCTCCGTAAAAGGCATGAAAACCACGCCGGCACCGACTGAAGTTGTAACCGCACCGGAAGAAGTTGAAACTCCTGATGATAACACGGAAAGCCAGTATATAAACGTATTTTTCATCGGTCAAAACAAAAATAAAGAAGAAGTTTATAAAGCCGTAAAAAGGAAATATGACCCGACAGTTGACGGCACTCCGATTAAATTTGCGATAACCGCACTCATAGACGGCCCGAAACCGGAAGAAGTTCAATTAGGCGTATATTCTGAAATTCCTGTCGGAACAAGACTCTTAAGCATCGTTGAGGCTCCGGAAGGTGTCTATATAAATTTATCAAAACATTTTGACACCGGCGGCGGCACTGACAGCATTTATAAAAGAATCTTCCAGCTTATTAAAACCGCGAAATATAACACAACAAAACCGGTCTACCTTCTTATTGAAAACCAGCCGGTTGAAGTCCTTGGCGGAGAAGGTATTATGATTACACAGCCGCTGAATGAGAATTCCCTTGGAGGCTAAAGGGTAAATGAAAAGCGAACAAAAAGATTTAGATTACTATTTAAACCTTAACTGGACATTAATTGAAGGAACGGATTTGGATTTTGACGGAAACCCTTATCACTATATTGAGATAAAGGAAATTCCGAGCTTTACCTTTTGCGCCAAAACGATAGAAAAAGCACGCGAAAACTACAAAACGCAGCTGCGCATGACATTACAGGTTATGCTTGAATTCGGCGATGAAATCCCCGAACCGTAATAACTATCGTTTAATACTGAATTAAGATAAAAGGCACTGGGAAAATAAAGCAGTTCTCCGCCGGCGTCATCCCGACCTGGGCGAGCGAGCGGAGACTCAAAGCGAAAACCACGCTTTCGCGGTGCAGTTTTTCGCGAGTCGAGCAAGACCGTTTCAGGGTCTGGCCAATGTTGTATACTAGCCCGTAACGTGGGACAGCTTCCGAAACAAGTTCGGAATGACAATATGGTTTTATCGTGGTCCGGTCACTCGGAACCAAAACTTCTTTCGTTAAATTTCCACTCTGGCCGCTTTGTGGATGCCGCTCAACGGCCGGCTCAGCCTGACATCCTTTTTCTTGCGCTGGGCTCGTAAGCCCAACAGACTTGTTTTTTCAATTCGACTATAACGACTTATTGCAATATTGCCTTATTTACTTATTGCCTACTGCATTATGTACGATTTTTCTCTTTAGTCAATACAATTGACAATTACTGCCTGCTTAACAATTATTCATATATCCGCAAAAATTTTTCTGTTCGGGTTTTTAATCCCAACAAGGTATTACAAATTTGCGGAGGACTATATGCAGATAACTAAAATTAACTCTTTTAACAATACGTATTCAAATTACAAACAACAAAATTTCAACACAAATGATAACTTAAACTTTGGATTTAAATTACCCGGACTGAAAAAAGATATTTTTGTAAACGCTGAAATGAAACATTATACGGAATCCTTTTTAAGCGACATTTCAAACAATCTAAGTATCAGCCGTAAAAAACTCAAAAAATACGTAACCCCGCATCAACCGGAACGGATGAAATTTTTCAAGGGGCTTGCCGACAAAATTACAGTGGATTTATTTACGCATAAAATAGATATCCCGAAAAACGCCTTTGAACAAATAGAAGAAGTATATCATTCAGTTCCGAAACCGGATAAACTACATCTTAATATAGTAAATGATTCTTCATATACATTTAACGAAGCCACGCAGCTATTAAAACTGGCTCAGGAAAATAAAGATAATTACAATCTGATAAAGCAGCTGAGAGAAGTAAAAAAAGCCGATATTGATGTTCCAGTCAAATTCAGCGCTCAGGAACTCATGGATATTGTAACATCAAAAGGCAGCAGTAAATTAAAAGAAAATTTTGACAATTACAGAAGCTACATTACATTGAACCACAATAGACCAAACTTTGTACAAGAATTCATAAAAGAATTGGAAAAAGAAGATTCAGGGATTTCATCATTAGAATTTGACACAAAACTGGCAATAAGAGAAGTTAAAAACCGCAGCCTGATGCTAAGACTACTTCCTGATACATTCATTGAAAAGAACTGGAATAAAGAAGGTTTTGAACTGCTAAGCCAAAATGATATTCCGCTGAATCAACTCACGAATGGCGAAGCGATTACGGATAAAAAAGCTCTTGAGTTTTACAAAAATCTCATAAAATCAACTACAAAAGATAATAAGGCTGAGCGAATTCTTGTATTCAAAAACTTTTCCGGTTTTGCCACAGAAGGTAATACTATAGACGTTTTAAATGAAGTTTTAAACCGGATTGATAATGATAAAAATTTCAAAAAATTAATTAATACGGTTGCGCAAAATAATAATGTATTAACAAGAAAACCTCTTACAGAACTTATGTACTACGCAGACACCTTCGGCAGCGATGTTCTGGTCAAAAAAGCTGATAATTTTCTTCAAATAATTAACAGTAACGCCGGATTTAAAACAAAACCGGAAGAAATAGTACAAAACTTAAGTAAAAATCTTAATAATAAATATTATATTACCCCGGCCGGCATAGACAATCTAAGACAAAAGGAAACTCTTAAAAGAATGACAGCGTTCTTCTTCCCTGATACAAAGGCCGGAATAATGAGATTTAAACGTAAATTTAAGTATGAAGTTATGCCAAAAATCTTTGGAACCGGTAAACCCGCAGAAATCAAACAACAGATTTCATACGAAGATTATGTTAAATCTTTCGCAAAACCGGAAATAAAACCGCTTCCGGCAAATGACGGGGTTAGTTCAACACCTGCAAAAACAGAAACTACAATGCCAAAAATAAAAATTAAACGCGATTATAAAGCTCAAAAGCTCTTAATCCAGAAAGATGCGCAGGAAATTATTAAATCAAGAATGAAATCCTCGAAACAAATCAAGGAGCAAATAGGCGATTACTCTAAAAACGCAACAAAAATGAGAAACCAATTTTTAAATGAAATGTTCAATTCTGTTGCCGAGACTCGTGCGCAGCAACGGGCACGGGGAATTAAACGCCCTACCATTTCTGATTATGATGTATTGGAAGTTTACAAACAAATTAACGGCAAAAACAAAAAACTTTTCAGAACGCTGCTCAAAACTCGTAACGAAAATGGTGAACGAATTTACGATTTAAAACAAATTTCCAAAATACTTGAAGAAGATAGACTCGAACGACTAGCGTTAAAAAAGCAAAATGCAACTAAATAAAAATATTGGGCGGGCCGCTTGAAAATTCAAGCAGCCCGTCTATTAATTTAAAACTGTTTCAAAAATCTTTCATCATTATTGAAGAAAAGTCTGATATCATCAATTGCGTATTTCAGCATTGCGAGTCTTTCAACGCCCATACCGAAAGCAAAGCCGGAATAAACATCCGGATCAATATCCACACCCCTTAGGACATTAGGATCAACCATGCCTGAACCGAGGATTTCCAGCCAGCCGGTGCCCGAACAAATACGGCATCCCTTACCCTGACACATAATGCATTGAACATCAACTTCCGCAGAAGGTTCTGTGAACGGGAAGAAACTGTTTCTGAATCTTGTCGGTCGGCTTTCGCCGAAATAAAGTCTGATAAATTCGTTTAAAACGCCCTTCAAATCACCGAAAGTAATGTCTTTATCAACATAAAGTCCTTCAATCTGGTGGAAGAAATTATTTTTACGCGCATTAATATTCTCGTTTCTGTAAACCCTGCCCGGGGCAATTACGCGGATTGGCGGGGTTTTACCTTCCATTGCGTGAATTTGAGCACCGGAAGTCTGGCTTCTCAATACAACATTTTTAGCAAGCGCCGTGTAAAAAGTATCCTGCACATCACGTGCCGGATGATCTTTCGGAACATTAAGCATATCAAAGTTGTAATATTCGGTTTCGACCTCAGGAGAAAAAGCCTCCGGTACGAGTGAAAATCCTAAAGTTTGGAAGATTGAAGTAATCTCGTTAATGGTAGAAGTTATAGGATGAACATGCCCGCGCGGAACAAATTTACCGGTCAGAGTAACGTCAATTCGTTCTTTAGCGAGTTTCTCGTCAAGTTCTTTTTTGTAGAACAGCTCATGTTTTACGCGCAAAGCTTCTTCCAGCTTTTGAGAAATCTGATTAGCCAGCGAGCCGACGATTTTTTTATCTTCATCAGAAAGATCTTTTAGCCCTTTTTTAATCTCATTTAACTGGCCTTTGCGGCTTAAATAGGTATCTCTGATTTGAGCGACATCATTCATTGAACTTGCGTTTTCAAGTTCTTTAACAGCGCTTTCATATATTTTTTCTAACTGTTCTTTCATTTTTAACCTCTTAGTAATTAACAATATCATTAAACTTTTTTTCGTATCCGATTGTGGATGGCTCTGCGTGCCCCGGATAAACTTCTATATTCTCATCAAGCGCAAAGAGGACATCCTTAACGCTGTGTTTAATCTGCTGGAAGCTTCCGCCCGGAAGATCTGTTCTGCCGATTGTACCGTGAAAAAGAGTATCGCCGGAGAAAAGACAATTCCCTATAAGATAACATACGCCGCCAGGAGTATGTCCCGGCGTTTCAATGACTTTAATCAACTGATTGCCAAGAGTAAGTTCACCGGCATCTGAAAGCGTTCCGGTAATCTTAGGGTTTTCAACGCCCTCTGTCGGAAGCCCGAACATCGTCATAACCGCGCGGGTATTAACAACCTGTTCCTTATCGCCCTCGTGCACGTAAACTTTGGCCCCTAAAACTTCGTTCATTTTGTTAATCCCGAGAACATGGTCAAAATGTCCGTGGGTAAGAAGAATATATTTTACATTTAAGCTGTTTTCTTTGACGTAATCAATGATTTGCGGAACATAATCCGAACAGTCAATAAGAAGTGCTTCTTTTGAAGCTTCGTCTTCTACAAGATAATTATTAGCCTGAACCGGCCCTGCAACATAAGTCTTGATAAGCATTAATACCTACCTCCTGACCAGTTCAAAAATGTCTTTACAGATTTTAAATAATTTTTCGGCGTCTTTAAGCGCAACCATATTCGGCCCGTCACACAGCGCCTTATCCGGATCCGGATGAATTTCAAAGAAAAGGACATTTGCGCCGGCAGCCATTGCAGCTTTTGCGAGAACCGGAACAAATCTTCTGTCGCCGCCTGAAGAAACTCCGTTTGCCCCCGGGAGCTGGACACTATGGGTTGCGTCAAAAACAACAGGATAGCCGAATGTTTGCATAATAGGGATTCCGCGGAAATCAACTACAAGGTTGTTATACCCGAAGCTTGTACCTCTATCGGTAACGAGGATATTTGTATTTCCGGCATCTTCAACTTTTTTAATTAAAGGCTTCATCTGCTCAGGTGCCAGAAACTGGCCTTTTTTTATGTTTACGATTTTACCGGTTTTAGCGGCAGCCACAAGCAAATCCGTCTGGCGGCAGAGGAACGCCGGAATTTGCAGAATATCCGCGACTTTGGCGACAGGTTCTGCCTGCTCCGGAGTATGAATATCCGTTACTATTGGAAGATTATATTTTTCTTTGATTTCAGCAAGAATTTTTAACCCTTCTTCCATACCCGGCCCGCGATATGAGGTAATTGAAGAACGGTTTGCCTTATCAAAAGATGATTTAAAAACGTAGTTAATATCAAGTTTCTGACAAACTTCTTTTAAAGCTGTTGCGACTTCTTCAGCTATAGCTTTAGATTCCAGGGCGCACGGACCGGCTAAAATAGTAAGCTTATCCCCGCCGATTTCAAAATTTCCTAATTTAATTCTCTTCATATCCATAGCTAAATTGTAATTGAAAAACAAAAATTGTGCAATCGTTAATCACGCAAATCGCATTCTTTACGTTCTTCAGACCAAACTCCGCCCAGTTCGGCACAAGATTGCCTGCTGATAGTTATCATGTTGCCCTCAACATTAATAGTAAGTCCCTCCGCACAAATCGCAGTATCTAAACAAAAATCCATATTCCAAAAGTCTGAATTTCGGAACGCATTTACACAAAACAATAAACCTGCAAAAACAATTACCCCTAAAAATAAAAACCACCTTTTCATATTGAAATTATAACACAAATTATTGCAACAGTGCCCTATTTTTGCTATACTTAAAACCACAAGGGGAGAGAAAAAGATAATGTTACAAGAAGCTACCAGAGCAATAAATTCCGCGTTCAACAACAGTTTTATAAAAAAGTTAAGCCAGTACCTTCACGACTGCGTACGGGAAGAAGTTAAAAGTTCAACCTTCCGCAACCTTAAGGGCGATAAGGATAACAAATGGATTTTCCTTAAAGGTGAAGAACAACTTTTCTCAAATTTTCAGGAATATATTCCTCTTGACGGTGCGGACCCGAAGCTTACCGAACTTATGCTTCAATCAGAACACGGTGCACGCGACAAATACCTTATCTACGGTTATCTCTTTTTAGTAGGGAAAAGTTCTAAATCAAAAAAGGCAAACGAATTTCTTACTCCTCTTTTGTATATGCCGTGCCGGCTGGAGCGAAACGGCGTTAACATCAACTGTTTCCCGCTCGACGAAGTTCTTTCACTCAACACAGGCGCGCTTGCCGCTTTAATGCGCAAAAATGACGATGAGGATGAAGTTGATATCCTTTTAGAAGGTATTTTAAACGTTGTACCTGATCTTCCGATTACACAGGAAAAACTCGACATATTCCTCACAACCCTGAAATCACTTATTCCTGACATTGAAATTACTTCAAACAGCGCGGACTACGAGGAAGAAGACAATATTACCAAAGCTGCAAAAGAGTTTTATACAGAAGAAAAGATTACAGCCGAAAATGTTGAAGAGGTAATCGAAGAAGAGGAAAACACCCAAAAAGCCGCGGTAAAACTTGAAAAAGTCTGTGTAACCTATCAAAGTGCGATAATTTTAACCAAACGTCCGTCTGTCACGGCGGGGGTTCTGCACGAATTAACCCAGATTGCGGAAAAGCCGAGCGGCATCTACCGCGAAACAGCTTTGAGTATTATTAATGAAGAATATGCTCAGTCAAAAGAAAAATCCGTTCCGCTTCAGGATATCAGGAATATTACAGACTTCTACCCTGTAACGCCTTTATCGTTAAGCGATTCTCAGGAAATGGTTATAAAAAATATCGACAACAGCAAGTTTGTTGCGGTTCAGGGGCCTCCGGGAACAGGTAAATCCCAGACTATAGTCAATCTTGTTTCACACCTTGTCGCAAACGGCAAAACTGTCCTTGTGGCTTCCCGTATGGATAAAGCCGTTGATGTCGTTGCAGACCGGCTTAACGCACTCGGGGCAAAATATATGGCACTCCGCGCCGGACGCCTCAATTATCAGAGAATGCTCAGCGAAGAGTTAAATAACCTTCTTGCAGACGATTCAATTCTTGATGAGGACTTAGAGGACAGCATTTTCGCAACCGTTGAGGATATGAAAGACCACCTCGATTACATCAAAGAAATTGAGGGCAAGTGTGAAAAAATTATCAAACTTGAGCGCGAATGGCACGATCAAAATCTTATCGTGGAAGAGGAAGAAAGCGTTGTCGGGCAAATGCAATACGTGAAAAACTCACTCAAAAAACTCGACATTGAAACCCTCAAACTCATCTCCAAAACTTTAGAAAAAAATCTTGAAAAAATGGGCATTATCGCCAAAATCCTTAACTTTTTCAGCGAATTGAAGCTTAAAAAAACTCTTAAACTAAAAAATTTTGACGTAACTCTTGAAAACTTATCGCGACTGAATGAAGAACTGGATTTAGAATCTTTGCTTTATGACCTGCGAAAAATCGAAAACGAAATTCAAAAAACAGGAAACCTTCACCAGTTAACAGCACACATCAAAAAGAAAAAAGCAGAGCAGAAAACGCTTGCTGTAAACATCTTGAAAAACACACGCCGCGAGTCGTTAAAATCACTTTTATTCGACGAAAACAAAAAACGCCGGCTGAAAATTCACGCAAAAGCGCTCACCGCAAACAGAAAACGTCTTCAGGATACAATTCTGGAAGAAGAAGATTTCCGTCCGCTGCTTGACGCTTTCCCGTGCTGGTGTGTAACAACTTATGCGGTTTCGGATTCACTCCCGCTGAAACCGGGAATGTTTGACGTTGCAATCATTGATGAAGCATCGCAATGCGATATAGCAAGCTGCTTCCCGATACTTTTCCGCGCAAAACGTGCGGTAATCGTGGGTGATGATAAACAGCTTCCGCACCTTTCATTTCTTGAAAAAGCCAAAGAACAATCGTTTTTGAGCCAGTACGGAATCCCTGAAAAATACCAGCTCATCTGGCGTTTCAGAACAAATTCCATGTTCGATCTTGCAGATTACTACTCTATGAATTCCGTTATGCTTGACGAGCATTTCCGCTCGCTTCCGCCGATTATTGAGTTTTCAAACCGCGAATTTTATAACGGCAAAATCCGTATTATGAGAAAAGATTTTGAAAAAACACCCGTTTTGGAACTCGTTCAGGTGCCGGACGGGAAAGTGGATTTTGACGCAACCCGAAACCTCCCGGAGGTCGAAGCGGTCGTAAAACGCCTTTACGACATAGTCGTCGAGGATGAACGAAACAATCCGGACAAACCCGTTACCATCGGGCTTATTTCGCCTTTCCGCGCACAGGTAGAGGCTCTAAAGGCTGCCGTTTCAAAAGTTCTTTCCGATCACATGATTAAAAAGCACGAAATTGAAATCGGTACCGCCCACACCTTTCAGGGAGATGAACGCGATATAATGCTGATTTCATGGGCGTTTGCGGATAACAGTTTCACACAAAGCATAACCTTCCTGCAAAAAGCAAACCTCTTTAACGTTGCAATTACGCGCGGAAGAAATAAAGTTATCAACTTTGTTTCACGCGACCCATCCGGCCTGCCGGAAGGACATTTCAGGAATTATATTTCCTTTATGCAGCAGTACCGCGACAGACTGAAACTTGCGAACTCCGATGACTTTGACGAAAACATCTACAAAAATCCGCTTGAAAAAGAAATTGCCAACGAAATCCGCGCACTCGGACATAATGTTCAGGCCGGCGTTGAAATTGCAAGTCTTAGTGCAGATCTGGTTGTGGATAACAAATTGATTATCGAGGTTGACGGGGTAGAGGACAACCGGAAATCCCGTATCAGCAACATGAAAAAACAGGCAATACTGGAACGCTGCGGGTTCACAGTGCGCCGAATAACCTACCGCGAATGGCACTATTCAAAAGACGCCTGCCTCGACAGAGTGTTAAAAGAGGGGTAAATGGGGGGCGTTTGGGACTATGGGAGGGTTGAATACCAGACCTTAAAATTCTTAATTTTCCTGAGGGTTTCGTCAAAGTCACCTTGAAAAGTCAAAGCCCTGTCATCAATATGTAATATTGCCGGTTCCTTAATATTCGTCACATCTGCCACATACTTATCTAATCCGTTTTCAATAAGCCATTTAGAAGCTAAAAGTCTATTGCGTGTCGTAAAAATTTTTACAATATACTTTTCTGACAAAGCCGTCAAAAATTCCACGGCACCGCTTTTCACCGGCGGGATATAATTTTCGTCAAACCCGCCGGTATAAGTATTCAAAACACCGTCAAGATCAACCAGAATATTTGCTTTTCCTGCCATAACTTTTAACCCCTCCATGACTTCAAGTTGTAGTTTAACATAAAGTCTTTATTTTTACAAGTACAACTTGTTGTTATCTACCAGATTTTCCTATAGAAGGTAAATGAAAAATCGTATATTCTTTGATTATGGATAAATTTTTAAAAAGATTTGGTTCTAGGATAAAAACATTAAGAAAGGCTTACGGATTAAGCCAAGAAAAATTCGCTGAGAAGTTAAATGTATCTACAAACACTATTTCTACATTAGAAACAGGCAAAACCTTTATTAAATATCCAACATTGAAAAATATATGCAAAGCTCTAAATATTGAACCGGAAGAATTATTTCGGGGTGACGAAACTGAAAATGAAAATTTAACAAATATTATGCTAATAGCCAAGACTCTGACGCCCACGCAACAAAAACAATTGATTGAAATTATCAAAACTTTCAACAAATAACTACACGCTGGTAGAAAGTGACGGAGCGATTGCGATAAAGTGTCTTACCAAATCCGCATCCCAGTGTTTGCCTGCACCATCTTTCAAAATCGCACACGCCTTTTCAACCGGCATTCCTTTACGGTATGGTCTGTCACTTACAAGCGCATGATAAGCGTCCGCAACCGAAATTATTCTTGCCTCCAACGGGATTTCATCACCTTTAAGACCCATAGGATAGCCCGTTCCGTCAATTTTTTCGTGGTGATATTTTACCATTGGTATCAAATCTCTTAAACCAGGATTTGGTTCAAGAACCTTTTCAGCGCCAATCGTCGGGTGCTGTTTCATAATTTCCCATTCCTCATCCGAAAGTTTATCAGTTTTTCTCAAGACATTTTCAGGGATGCCGATTTTACCAACGTCGTGAAGCTGTGCACCAAGTGCAATTCGCTGAACTTCTTCTTCCGGCAGGTTTATAGCACGTGCAAGCGCCTCTGAATATCGTGAAACAGAAGTCGAATGACCTTTTGTATAAGGGTCTTTCGCATCAATTGCAGCGGTCAGCGATGTAACCATTTCTTTAAGATGGTTATGCGATTTGACTTCAGATGTGTTGAATTTCTGAACAAGTTCTTCTTCGTAATTAATACCCAATTGCGAATGGCGCTTGGAAATAACCTGCGCGAATGAACTAAGCGCCTCATCATCCCAGAAATTGAAGTCAGAAGAGCTTATAATCGCAGACATACCCTCTTTGTAGCCCTTTGCCTGCGAAATAATCATTGCCTGTTCTGCAAGTATCAGCAATTTTTCCTGATTTTCCGAACAATCAGGATATGTAGAAATACCAACCGCAACCTTAACCGGCCCTACATCATCAATAAAGCAGCAAGACAGGCAGTAAGTTATGTATTCTGCAAGATATTTTGCATCAGCGGTGTTTGTGTTAGGTAAAATCAAAGCAATCTCATCGCCGCCGTAGCGTCCTGCAATATCGGAATTTCTTGCACTCTGTTTAATCTTTTCCGCCAGAACTTTAATAACTTCATCACCTTTGGCATGCCCGAGTTCCCTGTTAATTTTTGAGATATTATTAACGTCAAACATAATAATTGAAAGCGGTGTTTTATTTGTTTTAGCCTTTTCAAGTTCTGCAGAAAGCACTTCCTGAAATCCGCGGTGGGTGTACATACCGGTCAAAGTGTCTGTATTTGCGTATTTTGCGGTTCGTTCAATAAGTTCAAAATTATGAATAAACAGACCGCAATAGTTGGCGATAAAGCCAAGAAGTTCCAGATTATTCACCAGCTCATTTCTGCCTAAAAGCATTATGCCAAGGCATTTGTCAATTGACATCAGCGGCAGAATTATGGTTTCCGAGTTTTTCAAATATGGGATATTTAAGAACTTATTATCTTTCAAAATGACAGGTTGTTGTGTGGTAAAACATTCCATAATAGGGTTTTCGCTGTCAGACTGGAAGATTTTTGAGGAATATGTTCCGCCGATTTTAGAAAAAAGTTTAAAATCTATGCATCTGGAGGTTTCATGATAAAGCCCGAAACCTGTATAAATACTGTTAAGTTTTTCGCAGCAGGTGTTATGAATAGCGACAAAAAGTTCAGAAATATCCGTTCGGTTTTTCAGTGCCGAACAAACCGCATTAGCCAGTTCGTTTCCGTTTACGACAGTCTTTCCTGCAATAGGATTGCTTGCATAGCCGCTGTAAAGACGGTTGTGTGATTTATTAGCGTTAAAAGTGTTTATAGTAGCAATTAAGCCGGGTGCCATCTCCTCGTTGCGCTGCTGTTTATTTTCCGGCTCCTGAATTTTCGGCGCCTGCTGCTCTATTGATAATACGTTTGAAGCACTCTTTCTAACCTTCAATTCCGGGGCTTTAGATAAGCCGGAAATGGGGTTGGTAGCCTGTTTCTCAACACGCTTCTTCGCCTTATTCAGTTTTTGCGTTTCAACTGCTTCTTTTGTCAAGATTCACCTACCACACTTTTCACTAAAAACACTCAAGCAAATTTATTGCTTAATTTCTCCGGTAATTTAACATTACTTAAAACTATTTTATAAAAATCAGCATTACAAAACAATACTCTATTTGAATGGCACTTAGCACAATTCAATAAACCCTTTTACACATATTACAATTGTAGTATAAAACTTTTTTCACTCTTGTGCAAGCTTTATTATATACGAATTTAATATTACTTAATAAAAAAACAGCCTTTCGGCTGTTTTTTATCGCTTGACACACCTGATGTCCGAAGTCGTAGAAAATCTGTCATCTACATTCAATATTCCTGAGTCGGCATGTAAATACCATTTTTCTGAAGAAGACAGGAAAGTGGATGAGGCATAACGCTCAGCATCTAAATTTCCTATAAGTTCAGAGTTAAAGGAAAGCGCCCCCAATTCTTCGATAGTAGGCAGCCGGTAATCTTCATCCAGAGATTTACAAATGCTATTAACACCGGAATCTGAAACCAACACTCCTGCATCGCGTGAATAAGGCACCGGAGCAACAACCAGACTATCGGAAGGATAATATACTGTGATTAAACCGAGATCTTTACCAACAGTATTCGGGCCTTTGTTCCCGTTCAGGTCATAAAGAAAACTTACACAAATCTTAGCTGCGGCATAAATACCTTTACTCTCGGACATTGAAGGCGCGCAAGACGGATTGTAATAAGCGACAACACTTTCACCATTGGCGGTTTCAAATGCAGCGGCTTTTGCATCCATCATAGAATAATATCTTGAACCTGCACCATGTGATGTTGTTGCGCTCCACGATTGAGATACATATATATTAAGCGGATTCAAATCAGACAACTTCAACGGTAAATCAATCTGACTTGCTGCAAGATTTGTAATTCGCGACGACAGACCGCAATCGGGTAGATGCTCATTATCGCAAATGTTATTTATTTTAAGAACTTTTGAAAGTCCTGCCGTTAAAAAAGTTTCAGCAACAGTATCCACAGCGTCACCCGCGCCGGAAGAACTTTCCTCTTTTAATGTTCCGTAACCGTTCAGAGCAGGCATTAGAGATATTGCCTGTGAAAGTCGGGCATAAAGCGCTTTTCTTTGCGTGTTCCACGTGCGCTCGTTAATATTGCCGGTGAGTGACGGAAGCGTTATCGCTGCAACGACGCCGATTATCGTCAGGGATAACAGGATTTCTGCCATTGTGAACGCTGACCGTAAGCCGACCAGCCTATTATGGAACCGGCTCAGCCGGGCGGCCATGGTGAAGGCACTGAGTGCCATCCACATGGGTTTAACATGACTTTTTAACAACCAATCAAACAGGAAGCCGGCTCGAACGCCGGCGTCATTGCGAGCGGTCGCAGACCGCGTGGCAATCCACTTAAAAACGCTGCATTTTTGTCTGGATCGCCGCGGGCTTACGCCCTCGCGATGACAAAGTACGATAGACTCTTTCGTTAAATTTCCACCCGGGTCGCTTTGGGGATGCCGCTCTGCAACAGACAGGTCTAACGCGGTCCAATCGCACGGGTTCAAGTATGGATGCCACTCAGTGGCCTCAGCCGGTTCTCCGCCATTCGCGTTAAATGTCACGTCGTCCGCGAGCACGGATTGCTTAGATAGCACCGGCTCAGCCGGCCCCCCCCCCCCCTGCATTAATACTTACACTTCGTCTTTTCATTTCTCTATCCTTTCTCCGGGACTTCACCCGGGTTTAGTTTCGTCAATTCGGCTATAACGACTTATTGCCTTATTCTCTTATTGACTCTTTCATTATGTAACATTTTTTGCGTTTAGTCAAGACCACGCGCAGTTCCAACACTGGATACCATTCAACATCAAGGGGGCTTGCGCCCCCCAATAAAGCAGTTCTCCGTCGCCTGCTTGCCCTGCTCAAAGCGTCAGCCGATGCTCGCAGTGTCACCTCGTGAGAACGAGGGGAGCAGGCGAGCATAATATCACCGCCGTTTCAAATCTTTGATTTGTCAGGCGGGGTAACGCAGGTCAACCCGCTTTCCTCTCACAAAACAATTCACTGGATTGTTTTGCTCGGCAGAGTGCTGTCTACCTCTCGCGAAACAATTCACTGGATTGTTTCGCTCGGCAGAGTGCCACTCAAAAGGCTCGCTTGCGTGAGCGGGAGTTGCTCTGCAACTCATTCACGCCACGTTCCTTATCGCGAGTCTTTCTCGGACATCTTATTAATTAAATTCCTAACCCAAGGTCAATCGGCTCGGTATTCCCGCGGTGCTTTGTAAAAATTACACCGCTGCCGCTTATCCACATTGAGTCATCCATCGCGTCACGCATAAATTTACGGATTAGTAAACCGTTTTTTAAACTTTCAATACTCTTTACGTACAAGACCGCGCAATTGTCCCTTAATTTTTTGATTAAATTTTTCCCCATAGCTGTTACTCCTTAATTAAATCCTTAATAATATAAAGTATTTTTTCAATATATAATTGCGGAATATAAAATATATATTAAGTTTTGTAAATCTTCCTGCTTAAAAAAGGCAATTCTTGAAAAGAGAAATGCTTTATATATACATAGGAATAAAATAGGATATTTATTTTACTAAGGAAATCACACACTAAACTCTCGGAGGCTTTTTAATATGGCAATAGGCGCAGAAGACTACATTGATCAGTTATTGGTAAAAAAATACGCAGATGAAAAAGTAGACAATCACGATAATATGGAATCACTGGTCGAACCTGAAAAAATGCTTGAAGCAATGAAAGATCAGGCTGAAATGTATCGTAATATGATTGCTATCAAACAACGTTTGAACATTGCCTGCTATGCAATCAATGCAAAAGCGGCAAGATATACAAAAACATCAAGATACTAGAGCGCAAAAGTCTGCAAACACCAGATACCAGCTTTAATTTTGATGTAAACCCCTTTTAATGTTTCTTTTTTGCTATAATTGTGGAAAAGGAGCAAACAATGGGAAAAAATATTCTTGCCTCATCTTCACCGAGAAGGGCAGAAATACTAAAAGACAAATATATTTTTGAAATTATGCCGTCCCCGTATGAGGAAGTTCATACAACGACGGCTTTTTCTTATGGTTATGTGGAGAATTTAGCTTATAACAAGGCAAAGGCCGTTGTGCCACTGGTGGAAGGCGATTGTACCATTATCGGTGCTGACACGGTGGTCGTGCTTGACGGAAAAATTCTTGAGAAACCAAAAGACATTCCGGATGCGAAAAGGATGCTAAAACAGCTCTCCGGCCGCGAGCATCAGGTTGTTACAAGTATTGCACTAATACATTCCAAAAACGGGAAAAGCGTAATAAAATCAACCACGTCACACGTAGTTTTTAATTATTTGACCGATGAAATGATTGATTACTATGTTGAAAACTTCAAGCCGCTTGATAAGGCAGGGGCTTACGGGATTCAGGAGCTGCCGGAGGGGTATGTTAAATCCTACAGCGGAAGTCTGGAAAATATTATAGGAATTTGCCCGAAAGCGCTTGATGCAGCGTTTAAAGAGCTTAACGCTTGATTTTTAAAGAAAAAATATTAAAATAGATTTATGAAGAGAATATTTTTGTTAATGTTAGCAGGAATAATGTTCGGGTCAGCCGGATTTTGCGATGAACGGGTAGGCGAACCACCGCAAACAGTACCGGCGAATACGGGCGAACCGCCTGCGTCTTCACCGGCACAGCCCGAGGAAGCATTACCGGAAGATGCTGCAGCCACAAAAAGTTCCGCAGAGCCGGCCGAAATTCCTCAGGACGACACCGCACAAGATAGTGAATACAAAGATATTGAGGATATGGATATTCCTGAAATCTACCGGAGTCTTGACGTTCCGGATTTCAGATATGTTCACGACCTTGATCCGGATGAATATGTGGACACCCAAAACGCTGCATGGTCGCCGTATTCTCTTTTCCGCCTGACTGCGCCGCTATACTTCAAAACCATAACAATCCCGCCGGGTTACTACTTACTCACCCCGCGTGAACATGCCGGCAACTGGTATATGCTTTTCAAAGAAGCCGGAAAGGTGAAATACATTGTGCCGATTTATGATAAAAAAATCGTGCCTATGGATTTTTATAAAGATCACCTTCCAGAAGAAAAAACTACCTGGTCGCAACGCCAGCACCTGCGTTTATTAAAATTTGTAGGGAAATTTAAGTCCTCACAGCGTCCGGAAATGCCAAAAACATATCTGGAAGCGGAGGACTTAGATGATAATTTTATAGTAATAATACTCTACTGGGGCGATTATAAGTATTATATGGTGCTGCGCTCAGTTCCGATGTAACGGCGATTAACGTTTAACGCACCAGACATTATATCCGCCTGTTCGCGGCAATATTGCAGCACGACCGGTATAAAAGCTTTGTCCCCAGCCATTAGAAGAATCTATGACAGAACTGGTCCAAAAGTAATCGCTGCCCGGAAGCCCAAACATAACTCTATTATAAAATACAGCAGCAAGTTCATCCCTATTAGGAACACGACCTTCTGAATCCTGTGACAGGCATAATTTACCGGCATCTCTCTGCGATGATGAACCGGCGCTCCTGACTGACGCCGGTATCGGAGCAACGACAGAAGAATCCGAAGGATACAATACGGTTATAACCCCTATATCTTTACCAAAAGTATTAGGTCCTTTACTTCCATTCAGGTCATAAATAAAGTTCGCACACATTTTAGCCTGCCTGTAATTCCATTCAGTTTCCGCCAAATCAGATTGGCAGGCCGGATTATAGTAGACAATTATACTTTCACCATTAGCGGTTTCAAACGCAGCAGCCTTAGTGTCAAGTTGGGAATAAGTAAAGCTTCCGCTGCCAGTCGGCCCGCCAATAAAAGTACTGTTAAACATAGGATTCAATCCGACAAGAGTAGTTGGAACATTGACCTTACTGGCCTGCAGATTTGTAATCTGTGAAACAATTCCGCAATCTTCAAGGTGCTCGCTGTCACAGATGTTATTTATTTTAAGAACTTTTGATAAACCTGCTGTGACAAAGGTTTCAGCGGCGGTATCCTCTGCTGAAGTCGAACTGTCGCCTTCGGTCAGTGTACCATAGCCATTTAATGCTGGCATAAGCGCAATCGCCTGACTCATTCTGGCATAGAGGGCTTTTCGCTGCGTGTTCCATGTGCGCTCATTAATGTTTCCGGTAAGGCTTGGAAGCGTTATCGCCGCCACAACTCCGATTATCGTGAGGGATAATAAGATTTCTGCCATTGTGAATGCTAAATTCTTGCTCGGATTCAATTGTGGAAGTCGCTCAGCGACCGACTCAGTCGAGCGGCTCAGCCTGGCTGCCATGGTAAAGGCACTGAGTGCCATCCACAAGGGTTGAACATGACCTTTTAACGACCAACCCAAACAGGAAGCCACCTTGACCGGCGGTGTCATCCCGAATTTATTTCGGGATCTGTCCAACGACACCGGTAGTTCGCTACACTTGTCAGATCCTGAATCACGCTCGCTTCGTTCGCTGTTCTGAATGACATTGATGCCTAAGGTGCAGGATTTACCGGTTGAGCGGCTCCCCCCCCCCCCTGCATAATTTGTTACACTTCGGTTTTTCATAAGTTCTTCTATCCTTTCTGGCGTTCCGCCATTGTCTAATTATGGTACCGGCTTTTCTTGCTCGACTCGCCGAAAACGAGTTACGTGCGTCACACACTCCACTCTCGGCTCGCTCGCGCCGACCGCCGATCCTTTCTTTTTGTTCCGTTGGGCTGGAAAGCCCAAACTACTGGAATAAGGCAATAAGTTAATAGGGCATTATGGCAATAGGACTATTCTTTTTTCTTCCATTTGGCCACTACGACTTATTGCCTTATTCTCTTATTGCCTTATTGCCTTCTTCATTATGTACCATGTTTTAGAATTAGTCAAGGGTGTTTGTGATATATTAAAAAACGGAATTATAAAATGGAGATATATTATGTTACAAGAATTCATTTCAAGTCACGGGATGGTTATTTCCGGATTAATTCTGGTGATTGCGTATGTGTTTATCGCGACAGAAAAAATCCAGAAATCTGTAGTTGCGCTCGTAGGTGCAGCCTTGACTTTACTCCTCGGGTTATTGCCTTTCCACGGACACTTAGACAGCAGTGCGGGGCAATATATAAAAGGGGTTTTTGATTATGTTGAATTTGAAGTTATCTTCCTGCTTATAGGCATGATAATTTTAGTTCACATTGCAAGCAGAAGCGGCGTGTTCAAATGGATGGCAATTCAGCTGTTAAAACTGACGAAAGGTCATCCGAAATGGGTTTTATTCACCCTTGCAGCTTTTACGGCCGTTGCTTCGGCATTTTTAGACAACGTAACAACTGTTGTGCTTATGATGCCGATAACGTTTGTAATAGCAAAAGAATTTGATACAGATCCGGTTCCGTTCCTTATCTCGGAGGTTCTGGCATCAAATATCGGCGGAACAGCAACGTTAATCGGCGACCCGCCTAACATCATTATCGGTGCAAGAGCTGGTTTAAGCTTTATGGATTTTATCAACGAGCTTACACCTATCATTGCAGTAATTTTTATTGCATCTATTGCAGCTCTTACTTTTATGTTCAGAAAGCAGCTAAAAGCAACGCCCGAAAAAATGGCGCACATCGCCAATATGGACAATTCCAAAACCATTACGGACAAAGGCTTAATGATACGTTCAATGGTTACGTTATTCCTCGTAATCCTCGGGTTTGTAACGCACGATTTGACGGGAATTCCTGCGTATGTATTTGCGGTTGCAGGCGCTGCGTTCCTGCTGTTATTTGAGAAGCCAAAAGAAATTTATGCTGATGTTGAATGGCTTACAATCTTCTTTTTTGTAGGTTTATTCATCATAATCGGCGGGTTTGAAGCAAACGGCGGAATAAACTTCCTTGCGAACAAACTTATAGAAGTTACAAACGGAAGCCTAAACCTTGCAACAATGTTAATTCTCTGGGGTTCGGGAATTTTGTCCGGCGTAATCGACAACATTCCGTACACAGCCACGATGGCGCCATTGATTTCAGAATTAATTAATCCTGAAAATGCGAACGCTTTAATATACAGCGGAACCGGTCATTCGCCACTGTGGTGGGCATTGTCACTCGGAGCGTGCCTCGGCGGAAACCTTACGATTATCGGCGCGGCAGCAAACGTTATCGTGTCTGAAACTTCTACAACAAAAGGTTATCCGATTTCGTTTATGAGATTTATGAAATACGGCGCACTCGTAACGTTCATTTCATTACTGTTGTCGTCAATCTACTTATTTGTAAGATATTTACATTAAGATTGATTTAGTAATAATACGGGAAAGACCACTCATTAAATACAGGGTGGTCTTTTTTAATATTGACAAATATTACAAAAATAGTATAATAGCTTTAGCCTGTTTTATAAATTTTGTCCGCCTACGAAACGGAGGTGGATTTTATGTTCGTTAACGTACTCAAATAATACGTTAGAATATTGTTATCAAAAGGAACAGGGTTAAACAAACTAACCCCACAAAATACCCGAAAGATAAAATAAAATAATAAATATATCTGAAATATTTAAATTTACAACGTTTTATTTTTGGCAATAAATTGGGTTTTCGTCTGCGAATTAGCCACTCTATAAAATGTAATACCAATAATGGCAAAAGCAATGCCGAAATCAATCCTCCTAAAGCGACACATTCGTCAAAGTCAAATTCAGGGATATTAGGCTTACCTAAAAACAAAAAAAGATATATTGCCATAAGAAATAAAATATTACCTAATAAAGAAAATATATTTGCAGATATATATTTAGTCAAATTCATAAAGTAATTATAAATGAAAGGAAAATGTATGACAAATAGTAACAAGCGAAATAAAGATATTATTAAAGTTCTTGAAAAATGGTATGGTGGTAAAATGGTCTCAGACACGCTTCGTTTTCAAAAACAATATGGTTTTGAGGCAGGGAAAAATAATAAAACGACCTGGAATAATGAGGCTGATGCAATAAAGCAATTCTTCACCACGTCCGGCGTGAAACTTTCCCGGGCAATAAAAAATCTTCCGAAAAGGAAGGCTTTTTGTTTTTATGGATAAAAACGAACTACCCGATTGAATAGTAACTTTTGGCAATGTTAAAGCTGTGGAAGAAAGTACATAATCTAGTATCGGTTTTTTAAGACTTGAACTTTTAAGGAGATTCAAAAAGTTCAAACTTACACAAGGAGGTAAAAATGACTATTAAAAAACTTACTGTGGCAGCTGCAATTGCCGTTGGAATAGTAACGAGTTCCTTGACCCAAGCAATGGCTACCTGCCCGTGCACTCAGAGCGCTCAACCGATTGCGCCTTGTGCAGAACCATTACCTGTAGTAACAGGCGGAGCTTGTCCGTGTAACGAAGTTCCAAAAACAAATTGCAACAAATGCAAGAAATCTTTTGATGAATGCAACTGCAAGGAGGAACCGGCACCTTGCGCAACACCATGTGAGGATCCTTGCCACCCAAAAAAGCAAGACAAGGATTGTGGATGTGGTGGCGACGCTGATTTAAGCTGTGAACCTGCTCCGGAACCGGCGTGTGCTGCATGCGCACAAACAGGTAAACCGTCAAGACAAGATATGCGTCAAGTCTATGGTTATCCCAACGCTATTTACGGAACAAACAACTACGTGGGTCAACCTGCAAACTCAATCCTTTCTTCAGAAACAGCAATAGGAAACCACTCTGTTAATCGTTTATCCTCTGATATTAACGGCGTAACCGTTGCGTCAGACGGTCAGATTACCGGCGCCGCAACACAAATTCCATGCCTGAACGAAGCTCCGAACAGGTACAACGGTATCCCTGTTATGAGAAATGAAAGAATTATGGACGGCAATAACTGCCCTATAGACTTACAGACAGAAAATTCTATGGAGGCAATTAAAAAGAATTTCGTCCCTTTCGACATTAATGCTGCATTATCTGACATGGGAATCAACACCATGACCGGTGCGGCTGCAGATTTAGGCTACAACGGAGGCTGTGCTTTCCCTGATGTTCCAAACGGCTACTGGGCGGCTTGCAACATTGACAAACTCGCAATGAATGATGTCGTCGTAGGCTATCCGGATGGTTTATTCAAGCCAAATAAAAACATTTCACGTGCAGAATTCGCAACTATGCTCGTAAAAGGTTTCAATCTTGATTGCGATATGAACAGAACAACACAGTTCAAAGATGTCCCGACTTCAAACTGGGCTAACCCTGCAATTGCAAAAGCAGTTGACGAAAACCTTATGAAAGGTTATCCTAACGGAACATTTGAACCAAACAAAAACGTAACCAGAGCAGAAGCCCTGACTACAATTGCAAAAGGTATGACCTGCGATATCGATCAGTGCAAAGCTGATGAAATTTTAAGCAAATACACAGACGGCGCGTCAGTTCCGAACTGGGCAAGAATTCCGGTTGCGAAATCATTATCAAGCGGTGCCCTGAAAGATTCACCTAACCCGAATATGATTATGCCTAACAAAGACGCTTCCCGTGCCGATGTTGCTTCTATGATGCAAACAGTCCGCGTAGCATTAGGCTATGACACTAACCCTAAAACAGCAAATGAAATCTGCCCTGTATGCCCTACAGACAAAAAAGCATTTGTTGAAGAAGAAGAAATCGTTAAAATCCCTACATTGAAAGTTAAGATGATAGACCAGATTACAGCAAAATCTTCACATGTAGGTCAATACTTCAGAGCAAAAACTCTTGAAGATATAACAATTAACGGTCAATCCTTCCCTTGCGGTTCGGTTGTAACCGGTCAGGTTGTCGAAATCGTAAGACCTTCCGGCTGCGATAAGGGTGCTTTGAAACTTTCTTTCACAAGCATCAAAAACGGCAAATGCAAAGCTAATCTGCCAAAACAAATTTTGACAGCACAGGTTAACAAATCAAAACAAGTTAACCCTCTTGCAAGACTTGTAGAAATGCCATTTACCCTGGCAGGTTCAATGATTGGTGTTGTAGGCAGAACTGCAGGCGGTATCCTTACTAACGTAGGTAACGCTGCTGAAAACGTAACTAATGACGCAGGCTACATGCTCGGTCACGTATTCCAGGGCCAATTTGGCGCTGCTGCCAGAAACCTAGGCGATGGTGTATGGGAAACTGTTAAAGCTCCTATTGATACAACAAGAACGGCTTTATCAGGAGCTATGGGCTTATTCCAGACTACCGGCGACGAAATTGCTTACCTTGTTGACCCTCGCGGTTATAAAATCTCCGCAGTTAATCCAAGAGAACACGTTACTATTGCTTTCGGATGTACTGAAGAATAGTACAGCAGAAAGTATAAGTTAAATAGTTCGTTGCCCGAAGAGGGATAGAAGAAATTCTTCTATCCCTTTTTCGTTTGAGTTCTAAATTATTTATGCATTGAATATAATTCCCTGAATTGCAGAATTATTAGCGCGCGTTGTCGCATCTACCATGTGTTCGCCGGCAAGCTGCATCGCAAAGAATAAATCATCCGCCTTTTGTTTATTTTCAACGGTATCTTCAGAATTCAACACACTCAACTGAGCATAATAAGCTTTTCTTGCATCTTCCCATACAGAAGTTTTCTCTGCCTTTGCAGCATCCAATCTAGCCTGACGGGCGTCCATACCGTCTTTAATAGGGTTAGATACCATACCAACAGCAGCTTTTAAGCGCATTAAAAGCACCTGAGCGTCTTTTTCTGACAATGTCATTATATTAACATTCGACAAATCAACGTATCTTGAAACCGCCGCCCTTTGTGAAGGCGTCAACTGACCCAATATAGCTGCTATTTGCTGAATTGTTGTACTCATAATAATCCTCTTATCTTATATAAAGTTTATATATTGTAAAAAATTGCGTTTTTAAACCCGGCCTCGTTAAAATTTCTTAACAAAAAGTTGTTGACAATATGCCACAAATAGTAAATAATAAATTATGAGCATATAAAAGGGAGTTTTATCCGTATGAAAAAGATATCAGCATTCTCACTTTCCGAAGTATTAATAGCTATGGCTGTTATCGGTATTGTTGCCGGCCTGGTTATACCAAACCAGATTTCAGGTGCCAGAACAAAAGCTTATAAAACATTATATAAATCAACATTTGAACAAATCCAACAGGGGCTGACAACTGCAGCAAACGTGAATAAGCATCCTTTTGTAAAAGTTTCTGACGATGATACTCTCCCGAATGAAGCAGAATTTACGCTTAACCGTTTTATGGAACACCACTACAATGCAAAAGAAGTAACCAGAAATGCGTCTAAAGATAGTCTTACAGAAGCTAACGTTGGCAAGACTTTTCTTATGAAAAACGGTGCACAGGTAATCTTTGATGAAGGAAGCCTGACTATAATGGATGCCACCGGATGTACAAATGCGCATCCTTGCGATGCTTTTATTGATGTCAACGGCGACAAAGGTCCAAATTCCATTATTGTTTGTACTGAGGGCACTGTTGATACCGATTTATCCAATACCTGCTCTGTTACAAGTGATGCTATCAGAGATATTTTTCCTGTCGTACTCAAAATGGATCATATCTACCCTAAAACAAACGCCGCAGATTATGTCTTGAATAACTAAGACGCTACGGCTTGCAAGTTTGCCGATAATGTGCTAAGATTACTCTGAGAAGAGTAATACATTATTTTTGGTGAAAATATGGTAAAAGATATCAATAAGCAAATAGAAGAAGCTATCCTTGAAATGGCTAAAAAACCGCAGGATGCAGCAGGTTATCATAAGCTTTCAGAGCTTTATCTTGCACAGCAGAATTACGATAAAGTTATGTCTGTTCTTGAAAGTTTATTAACCGTTCAACCTGACGATGAGAGAGCACTTATCGGAATGGGTACAATGTGGTTTTACGAAAAAGATTTCAGAAAATCACTCCAGTATTTCAACAAAGCTCTTGAAATCAACCCTAAAAACTATTTGACTTATTACAACATGGGTAACGTTTTTGCTGAATGGAAAAACTTCCAAAAAGCTCTTTTCTACTACAACCGCGCAATTGATTTAAATTCTACAAACCCTGAAATCTATAACGCAATCGCACTGCTTTATCAGGATTTTGATGAGTACGTTGAATCAAAAGCATACTACGAAAAAGCACTATCGCTGGATCCGGAAAATATTACCGCTCTCATTGATATGGGTAATGTTTGCTTTAAATTATACGATTACCAGACCGCACTGGAACTTTATAAAAAAGTTTTTGCACTCAATTCCGACAACAAAATCGTTGCGCTTTGCGTGGCTAACACTTTAACCCTTATGAAAGACCGCGAAGGTGCTTATTCCTGGTTTGAAAAAGCTCTTACAATGGAAGGCGACAACTATAAAGCATACATCTGCTACGCAATCGCATTATCAGAATTTGAAGAATACGATGTCGCGGTCGGTATGTACAATAAAGCAATTGCATTACAGCCAAAAGAAACTAATGCTTACATTCTTCTGGCAAATCTATATACAAACTTCAATCACCTTGATGAAGCTATGGAGTTATACAAAAAGGTTCTTACAATTAAACCTAATGATGCGGAGGTTTATATGCTTCTGGGCAACGCGCACTACTTAAAAGGTGAAATAGAAACCGCACTTGGCGCATACAAATCCGCAATGACAATCGCGCCTGAAAATGACGAATATAAACTTATCTACGTTCAGGTGCTTGATGAATATGTTGATCAGAAAAACTCGGGAGAAGCTGCGTGAGTTTTAGAGAAAGATCCCCTTACCTGATTGAACGCATCGTTGTTTCTCTCAGCTACTTAACCATGGGTTTTATAGGTTTTATCTGGCTGATATTAGGCGCATTTACAAAATCACAGTCCAGCAGTTTTGTAAAATACCATATTTTTCAATCAATATTCATATCAATCCTGCTGTTTATATTGAATGTGCTTCTCGGAATTATCAATGATGTACTTTCGGTCATCCCTATAATAAAAGTATTCACACAGCAAATATACTACCTGTTTAACGCCCCGCTGTTTATGAATTATTCCCTTATACAAATGTTAATGTACCTGTTTATAGCTTACCTGATGATAACTTCAGCTCTTGGCATTTACACTTATGTTCCGTTTGTATCTGATATAATTTCGCAAAACGTCGGCCGCGGCAGGTAAAAAAGGAGTAGAATTATGATAAAAATCGCAGTATGCGGCGCACTGGGCAAAATGGGCAAAGAAGTTGTTGAAGCCGTAACCAATGCAGAAGATATGGAATTAACCGCAAAAATTGATTTAACGGGCGAAGATACCTATAAAACGATAGAAGAAGCCTACAAAGCTAAACCCTTTGATATCGTAATCGACTTTACCCAGCCAAAATCAATCTTTGAAAACGCCAAATATTGCTTAAACAACGGCATAAAGATTGTAATCGGCACAACCGGCCTGAACGATGCACAAATTGAAGAGCTTGAAAGATTGAGCAAGACAAAAGACACAGGCTGCCTTATCGCCCCGAACTTTTCAACAGGGGCTGTTTTGATGATGATGTTTGCGAAACAAGCTGCAAAATACTTTGATAACGCAGAAATCATTGAACTTCACCACAACCAGAAGAAAGACGCGCCTTCCGGCACGGCGATAAAGACTGCCAAATTAATGTCAGAAGAGAAGGCAAGCTTTATGAAAGGGAACTGTGCGGAAGTTGAAACGATAGAAGGCGCCCGCGGCGGGACTTCTTATTCGGATATAAAAATCCATTCAGTACGTATGCCGGGCTATATTGCGTCACAGGAGGTTATTTTCGGCTCAAGCGGACAAATTCTGACGATTCGCCATGACTCAATGGACAGGAAATGTTATATGCAAGGCGTCCTGCTTGCGACCCGGCATGTTGCAGAAAAAAATGATTTTACTTACGGGTTAGAAAATATATTATAAATGAAAACTGGGCTTTTATTTTAAAAGCCCAGTTTTTTCTATTGATCGTTTTCAAAGTGACCGCCGTTATCTTTAAGCATCTTTTCAAAGTCGGACGGTTTTATGCTTTGTACAAACTGTTTGAATTCTTGAGCTTCTTCTTCATCCTTGGCGGAATCCGTAGAAACGGAGCCGTTAGAAAGAACATTTGCGGTTACAAAAATCGGAGCATCAACGCGGATTGCGACAGCAATCGCATCAGACGGCCGGGAGTCAATTTCTATAACTTCATCCCCTTTGGTGAGGAAAAGAGTTGCGAAATAAGTTTCCTGCTCGACATCATTTATTTCAACGCGGTCAAGCTTGTAACCGGTCTTTTGGATAATATCCGGAATAAGGTCGTGTGTCATAGGACGAACGACATTAAGATTTTCGATTTTTCTGATAATAGCGCTGGCTTCAGCGGAACCAATCCAGATAGGGAGGGCGCGGCGGTTTTGCTTATCGTGAAGAACAACAATAGGGGAACCTGTGCGTGTATCAAGGGCAATACCCATAACTTTCATTTCAATCATAATTAAATAACCTCTAAAAAATATAATACTATAAAATGAAATAGTTTGCAAAAAAGTTTTTTTGTGATAGTATGAGGAGGTAACATCATGTAGGAAGGAGACGTGGCCGAGTTGGCTTAAGGCGGCACCCTGCTAAGGTGTTGTGTGGGGCTACCTGCACCGAGAGTTCGAATCTCTCCGTCTCCGAATTTAAGACCCGCTGAAGCGGGTCTTTTTTGTTGGAGAGATAAAACACCTATTAGTTGGTAAAATTTTGTTGCAATTTTAAAACAAAACAAATATTTTTTTTTATTTTTCAGTTATTCTTAATAAAAAGGGGCGTTTAAATATAATAGGGGGAAATATGAAGAAGATATTATCACTATTAATTGCAGGGATTATGTTATTCGGTCAAGGATTAAATGTATGTTTGGCTGCGCCGCAACAACATCATAACGACAGACCGACTCAGCACAGATGGTACAATTTCCGGCACCGAGATAACGATAAACCTGCAGCAAAACGCAAAGCTCACAAAACTAAAAAGCATAAAATTAAAAAGAAAAATTCTAATCACAACTGGTTAAAATGGCGGAAAAACAACCAAAATATCCAGAAAAAACACCAGAATAAAAAAACTATTAAAAAGTACAAAAAAAAATAAAAAACACACAATAAAAAAACATAACAAACAACGTAAGTTTTTCTGGCAAAATAACAAAAGACATCATCATACGAAAAAGAAATAATTATCCGGTGCCCAAAAGTCAATGACTTTTGGGCGCTTTAATAACAGGTTGATTTCTTTTTTTGGCATTTGTTGTTACAAATTGTAAAATAGCCTAAAGTTGAGAAAGATTTTTACCGAAATTAATAACATAATCATTATTGGCAAAGGATTGTAGCGGATGACTTCAAAATTTACGATTGAACAATTGAATGCAATCAGTTCGTATCGTCAGGAGCATAAATTAGGTTATGTTCTAACTGATGATGCCGTTTTGTCTATCATGAAAAAGGATATGGGAGATAAAATCGGCGAGATTTACCCTTGTTTTGCATCACTTGATCCAAACCAGACCAAAACACAGTTTTTAGGCTCCGGTGTTTTTTCATTTGGAATTAATCCAACCTTACGGTGTAAAGGTTTAACACTGGAAGTTCAGAATAATACCCCGCAAAAGCCAAAACAGGCAGCAGTGCAAACCGTTGAGCTTACAGAAGAACAGGCCCAAAATTTAACAATCCAATACCTTTCCGAAGATGTTCAAAATGCTATAGAGATAATCCGCCGGCAGGACGGCGGCTGGGTTACAGACGGGTATGATTCCATAAAAGAATTTTTTAACGCCGAGCTTTCTGAGAAAAATGTCGGAGAGGTTCTGAACGGACAAATTGACGGCATCGGGTACCTGCAAAAAGCACAAGAAGGAACTTTAACCAGAAAAGAATATTATGAACAAAATAAGCTGCGTCTTAAGAAAATGATTATGAAAAGAGTTTTCGAAAAGGATGAAAAATCCGGAATAGACTTTATTGACAACTACAGAGGGAACTTATCCAGAAAAGAGTTTGAAAAGCTTCTGGATAAAATAATTCAGAAAAGAATTGACGAAATTCCAACCATGGCAGGAATTAAAGCAATGCAACATTCACTTATTATGATGGATGACTCTCAGAAAGACGACTTTCTGGAAAATTTATACAAAATGTTTCAAAAAGAGCTTCAAAAGGAAGTACCTCTTGAATCAAATGTTAAATTTATAAAAGGAATGACCGTTCAAAACGATTATGACACCCTTGAGCCAATGACTTTTGAAGAGGTTTACAAACTCGAACGCGGAACAGAATTTTCAGAAGAATTATTAGAAGAACTGGCACAGAAAAAAGGAGAGTTAAATGTTGCGACTGGCGCATTTAACAAATATAACCAATTTGCAACAGCTGCCGGACAGATGCTTGATGCCTACAGCGATGCGACAAGACCGGTAAGCAGCGGCGGTATGTACGGGACGGTTTATGTGCCTCCGGAACCGGACGCGAATAAACGATTAAATGAATTGATTTCACTCTATCAAAATTATTATGCAAATTCTCCTGACACAAATGCGGCAAAAAAGAATCTGGAACTTGCGATAAAAAAATCAGGGCTTCCAATAATAGTTTTACAGAATGAGCACAATCAAATTAGCCTCGATATGGCTGCATTCCCGAGTGATAAAGATAAAAACAGAGCAATAAATACTATACTGCGCTTCGGCCAGCAGGAACAAAAAGCGACTCTGGATAAAATTTTAGGCGGCAAAGACATTGACACTTACATAAAAGCCCATGAAAAAGCTAATACGGCTGCGATGGGGACAGACAGCAGCTCTGAGCTGGCTAAAGCCATGGAAGACGACAACTATACCGCCATTCAAGTCTACAGCGGCGGGGTTTCAATGGCAGGCATGGGCTTAATGGTCATTGGCGGTGTAACAGGATGCGTTCCGCTGGTTGGATTTGGCGGCAAAGTCGCCCTGAGCGGTATGGCAGCCAAAAATATTTTAGGTTTTACGGATGCGCTTTCAAGAGATCACATTCAATCTGATGAAGTTAAAGAATTATCAAAAGCTCTCGCTATGGATTTAGCAGGATTTGCTATCGGAGGCTACGCCGGTCAAAAAGGAGCACAAATAGCGGGTAACCTTTTATCAAGAGGCTATTCGCCATGGATTGCACTGGTAGCTGAAAAATCTACTGATTTTTCACTTTCACTTGCCGGAGATCTAGCTATGATGGGAGTGCTTCAAAGTTCCGACACCACGGGCAGTCTGACTGAAGGTAATATTATCGGTATCATTGTTTCGACATTTACCGGTATTCAAGCCAGCAAACAAATGTTCAGACAGGCAGAATTACAGCATCAGGCAATCGCGGTTACACCTGACGGGCGTCAGGTTGCAGTTAATCCTGCGGATTTTGCTATGCAAATGGGAACTGCACCTCGGGCTGAAAGCGAAACTCCACACACAGCAAATCGCCCGTCAGAAGTATCCCAAAGCCATGCCAGCCACCAGGAGATTTCAGGTAAACCTGAAACAAAAAGTAATTTTGTTCAACAAGAACAGAGATTAAAAGAATTACTGAAAGATGAACAAAATCTCTCTAACGATTATTACAGATCTATTCTTTCTGTTCTGAAAAAATTTCCTGATAATGCCGAATTCATACTGGATAAACTGGAAAGTACCAAATTCAGCCGGACGAAGATTATCCATTTTATAACTTATGGAGGCTACAATCCAGAGCTTAAACAGTCAAATATTATCCTGGAAGCAATGAGTTTGTCAGGGAAGTATAGCTATATTCCAGACAAAGATATAAAAATCCTGCTTGAAATGGAGCCGGAAAAATTAGCAAAAGCGCTGGAAATTGTTAAAACCTGCAAAGCCCAAAATGAAAACTCTGATATAACAAACAGCTTTAGAGCGCTGGCAGAAGCAAAAATTGATGACATTGAATGCTTTACCAATTTTATGGTTTCCATTTCAAAACTCGATGGTCTTAATGAATACGCTATGAATGGATTTATTAATATTAGTCCTGAAAAACGGAGTTTACTTGTCGACTTCGTCAATAATTATGAAAAAACAAAAGAAAGTTCCGGAGCATTAAAAAATGATTTCTTCTTATTTGGAAACAAGTCGTTATCAGCACAAAACCTGCTAAGCATTGCCCAATTTGAGCCGGATAAAATTGCAGCACTACGGGATATTTATACAATAGGTTCTGACAGCGGCGAAAACATTTATAACTATGAAACCCTTAACACACTATTCAATTGCAGCACAGAACAAATCCGCCTGATTGAAAAATTTGCACAAATCCGCAACACTAAAGGCAAATATGAATTTTCAGCCAACGGTTCCATTGAAGAATTGGCGGATTATCCGGCAGAAAAATTAGAAAGACTTTTGGGTCTGACACAGCTTAAAGGTACCGGGGATGAAGCTCTTTATAATTGCAGTGATGTCCTAAGATTTGCAAAATGTCCGGATGATAAGGTTGATTTAATGTTCGAATTTGCAAAATTAAAAGCACAGGGCTTAAATAAAAAAGAATATGCTGTTTACAAATTTAATTTTAACGAGCTTGCTGCCGTTGAACGGGAAAAGCTTGAAATACTTCTTGAACTTGCACAAATGAAAAAAGACGGAGAATTAATCTTTAACTATCCGGATTCACTATTGAGTCTTTGCAATCAAAGTCCTGAAAAGTTAAAAGAGATTATCGAATTTATGCGTAATAATCCGGACGCGGATAAGTATGAAATATCTAATTTAAGACGTAAAACGTTGGAACAACTACAGGTTCTGAACGGTAAGACAATAGATACATCTAAATTAGATCAAAAACAAATTGAGCTTGAAGAAATTTTTGACAACGTTTTTAAAGAGAACGGCACGCTTGATGCAGAAGTTATCCGTGAAGCTTGTACGAAAGCAGACGGAACTCTGGATGAAGGTGCAATTAAAATTCTTACGGATCTGGCTCCAAAACAAAGATATGATTTTGGCGGGCGCGGAACAGATTTTATAATAAACGCTGTAAAAAGCTTCCGGAACGCAGACGGAATTGTGGACATTGCCCGATATCAGGAATTAAAAACCAAAATTCAAGAGTATTGTACAAAAACACCTATTTTACAGGAGAATACAAATATGACTTTTGATGCCATGTATTCTCTTGCACACCGCAGCGGAGAAAATGCGGACAAAGCTATTGAACAAGCTCTAAGCTTTATTTCTACTATAGACAATCCTGATATTGCATACGATGCATTATCTATCGTAAAAGATTTAAACGACGGAGTTAATGAACTGAAAAATATAATAGATAAATACAGTGAAAACATTGCAGCAGGACGAATTTCACGCAAAGATTTAAATAAATATAAAGAATTGTCTATGCTATCTGGAGAAAAGGAGGGCCTGTCTTCAGCAAGATTCCTTGGTTTGCTAAATTTTGCCGAAACAGTTAATAATTACTCCGAATTCAGCCGTTCGATACAAAGCCTTAACCCGGAAGCCATTGATGATTCCGGCAAAATTTTTGAATTTGCACAGGGTTTAAAGAATATTTTTGCTGATAATAATTATAATATTTACGATATATTAGAAAACCAGAAAACAGTTCCGCGTCAGATTGATATTGAAGCATTAAAAATGTTATCAGAAACTTATAGCAACAATAAAATTTATAGCTGGGATGTTACAATTCTGCTGAAAGGCCTCAATGATATTAATTTTAGTGTATTTACTAAAATATTAGAAAAATTTAACGGCAAAAATGATATCACATTTGGCTTCACATCGGTTCCCGCACAAGACAACTACATTCCAATCAAAGATTTGCAAAACTTCATGGCAGAAATTAAAACGCAGGAGGATGCTGAATTAGTATCATTTATACTTGATTCCAATAAAGGAATTTCATATTCGCAATACGGTCATAACATGGAACTCCCTGACGCGGCAAATATAATAAATAATGCTAAAAAATATCCTAATCTTACGAATTGGATAAAATCATATAATATTGAAGACGGCGTAAATCTGTTGATTCATGACTGGGATAGTTCCAGAATTGAAGGCTATATTTCACAAATGAATGCAGAACAGCGTAATTTCTGCGCACAACTGGCTGCGATTAAAAATCCAAACGATCAGCAACTGCTACATATTGGAACTGTTAATGATAGCCATTTTGAAATATTTAAAAACATCCCACCGGAAAAATACGATTCCGTTTTGCAACTAGGTGCTAAATTATATGATGCATCAATGTTATTCACAGTTTTAAAAGACCTCACACCTGAACAAACCGCAAAATTTACAGAGTTCATAGACAAAGGTTTTGCACCGGACAAATATGACGAGATTATACAAATACTCCGTTCGGAAAAAATATTCGGCAATAAAGAAGTCTATGACAAACTCCTTGCACAAATAGATTCAGTAGAAACTTACAGCATGAATATTGAAACCATCAGGGATATTGTATGCCATCCTTATAATGAAAAAGGGTTCAATTATATAATGGATAATCTTAAAAATGAAGATTTTGTAACTCCTGAAGCCTTGATTAACTATATCTCGCTTGATTCAAAAAATATTGATAATCTGGAATATCTAAAAACTTCATCAAATCTTATTGCGACCCCGGAATTCCTGTCAGAAATTTTGGCGGGAATGGATAAATCCAAAATGATTGTTTTTAATGAAATGGTTAACGAATTAAAAACCCACAATGATAATTTCAGCTATGATATGGAAAATTTAAGTAAAATGATGCGTTCTAATGAAGATATGGATTCTGCAACGGCCTTAAACTTCCAAAAGCTTTACAGAATGTATGATGAAAACGGTAACCATATTATTCCGGCAACGAGTCTCTTTGATTTAGCAAAAAACAATGAAATAGCTGAGAAAATACTTGGCCAAAGAGCTTCTGATGTCAAAAAATTAAATCTGACAGATTACAAAGTACCGGAAGGTGCCGTCAAAAATCTTGCAGAGAACATGCCTGATGAATTTAAAGTTATACTCTATAACAATAACGGTGAATTTACGGAAAAAGAATATCTGGATTTACTCAAAAAACTTAACGAAAATGAATATCTTCGTGACGCTCTTGCAGAATTTGAACAAACCGGCACAATTAACCTTAATGTGTTTAGCAATAAAGAAGTAGCACTAGCACTTCTTAACAACGATCCCCAATTACTCGGGATTATTAAGAGTTCACCGGAACTAATCCATAACAATCCGGGCTCTGTTAAACAAAACTTATATATGGTTAATGAACTTCTTGATGAACAACTCAACCGATATAAAGACTTTGTAACAACTAATCCGGGTCTGCTGCCGCCGACAGTAACAGTTGAAAGCTTTCTCAAAGAAATTGATAAATATATTCACGGCGAAGAAAATTCTGCGATGATGTTCAAACTGGCAAATATCTATGGTGCCAAAAATATTAAAACCTGCATCGCAAAAATGGATCCGAAAACTTTTGACAGTGGACTTGGAATACTGCTTCGATATTCTGAAAGCGATTTTGCACCGCTATTCACCAAAATTTTTGCCATGAAAGATGTCGGAGATAAAGAATTTGAATTAATAATGCGTGTTGCCGATTTTACTGATACGCGCAGCAACCACTCTTACGGTGATGAAAATGATGTAAAACTTCTTGAGCAGGATTTTGGAGAAATTCTTGAAAAAATCGCTGCAAGCGGTAAATTTGACAAACAGGCCTTCTTTGAAGATGTTTATCAGGGGCTTTTAAGCGCCAATGTCAGGGGTTTTGACCCGATGACGCCGGAACAATTAAAAATCATTGCAGACTCTGATTTCATTAGCAATCCTAATATTAAGCCGCAAGATTGGGCTGAATTTACTAAATTTACACCTGAAGTCAGAACAATTATCAGTTCACTGCTGGAAAACAATTCATTTGATAACATCAAAAAAATTCTTTCACTATCGGATGATAATTCAAATGCGCTTGCAGGTATGAGTTTTTCTGATAAGATGAAAATGCTCGATATCGTTGACAGTTTTAAAAGAGAAGATATTGATGCACTTGAGAAAGCAGGATATAATATTAACAATGCCATTATGAAAGTAGTTAAAGCGTTAAGTCTTGAAAAGAAATTCATACAAACTTCCCCTGCTAAACAACAGGCTTTTCTGAAAGGTATTATCGCCAATAACAATCCGCGTGCTGAATACCTGCTTAAAAATACTGATTTTACAACAGAAGAGTTCGCAAACGGAATCCCTCTTAAATATCCGCGCTCTAAATTTGTTTTCGATATAGAAAAAGCAATGGCAGGTTTAACCCCTGTAGAGCAAAGCAATGTCCTGAAATACTTTGATATCTATAAAACAGAACAGGGCTTTGAAGGAATTCCTGTAATCCCTAAAAATTCCGATATTAAACTTACGGCGGCAGAAAAATCTGCTGCGGATAAAATCGCAGGCTTCATAGAAGAATTTACAACTAAGAATGAAGCAATGGTGAAAGAGCCGGAATTAAAATCCTTACTGGATTCGCTTGTTCAAGGGCTGCCGGAATTTACGACTATAGTCGGCAAAGCTCAACATGGAACTCATGCTTATACCGTAGATATTCACACTCTAAAAGTTCTTCAATACGCGATGAACGAACCGGGATACGACAAATTATCAGACAAAGACAAAACTATCCTAAAACTATCTGCTCTTGTTCACGACTTTGGCAAAAAAGAAGGAGTTGTTGACGAAGGTCATGCGGTTTTAAGTTCCGAACATGTCAATGGAATACTTGCAAAATTTAACATGCCGGAGTCTATCAAATACAGAATTATTGAACTTGTTAACAACCACCACTGGTTTGCAGCATATAACAAAGGAGAAATGTCCTCGGAAACAATGGCAGCACTTTGCCGTAATCCGGAAGATTTTGAAATCTCCAAAATTCTTGCAAAGGCTGATCTGCTTGGCGTCAATGACGAATTTTATCTGCGTGTAACCAATACCGCAAACCGCGAAGAATTTGACACCTTCACTGCAGATAAATTTTCATATATTGATAAAAAACTTACGGAATTGCGCCAAAAAGCTAATATAATTTTAGATACACAAATTCTAAATAGCGGGGCAAAATTCCCTGTAGTAAAAACATCCATCAGCGGTGAAGAAACAGAATTGCCTGTTTTAAACCTTACCGATGAAAATATAACAGATCTGGCTCCATACGGATTTGCACCGGGCACGACAAAAGACAATGCACGCTTTACTGTCCACATGACACCGAATGAATTACTCGCTCAGGAAAGTACACCAATGAATACCTTTAATATCCTATCTGCGACACCAACACACCATTCTGTACAATCCACATCTCTTATCAGCTTTAACAATAACAGGACTTACGGTCATAGAAAATTCGGCTTTATCTTAGATGTAGACCAATCCAATATTTCCACTGCAAAT
The DNA here is from genome assembly GCA_944323035.1 of Candidatus Gastranaerophilales bacterium. Classification (GTDB taxonomy): domain Bacteria; phylum Cyanobacteriota; class Vampirovibrionia; order Gastranaerophilales; family Gastranaerophilaceae; genus Gastranaerophilus. The sequence continues at coordinate 4,177 of CALUQY010000011.1, read as the reverse complement.
CCAGGCAATGTCGGTTCCGGAACAAGTAAAACCCTGGACGATTTCACCCACAGATTATTTGAAAGCTACAGCGATCGTACATGGGTTAAATCAGAGTTTCAAAAAGCTCTTAAACGTAAAAATATTGAAATCAGCGAAGAGCAATACGGTACTCTTGCAAAGTACCTCTACTCTAAAAAATACGGCACACAAATTTACAGTGAATATGTAAATGAAAAGGCTTCTCCGGATGCAATTTCTGGGGATAAGGGCTTTACAAAAGAGCTGTATGCTGAATATATTTCACCAAAGACAACGCCTGAACGCAAAGCAGAAATCTTTGATTTGTGCGTAGCATCAAAAACATACGTTATCAGACAGGATGGCACCGTGGGCGTTGAATACGCATCCAGAACAGGCGGTAATGTTCCTGATGACGGAGCATTGCGGATTAAAGCAAAAGATCTGCGCGATGCGCTTGAATCCTCACGCGATGAACTGTTCCAGGGGTTAGAACACAGTGAAATTGTTTCCATGACACCGAGGGTTCGCGGACTTATTGCAAGGGTTTCAAGAATTGAGGATTGCCCGCAGGCGTTTTTGAAATTTGCAAAAGAAAATAAGCTTCCGATTATTTTAATCGGCTACAGGAATCCGGCAGGTGTTAAAAACTAATTCTTTAAATATTTACCGGTGACACTTTTCGGGCAGGCAGCAATTTCTTCCGGAGTTCCGGCCGCAACAATTTCCCCGCCGTCCTCTCCGCCGCCAGGACCCATATCTATAATGTAATCAGCATTTCTTATTACATCCAGATCGTGTTCAATAACAATTACCGTGGCATTATTTTCAATAAGTTTTTGGAAAACTCCGAGCAGTGACCGTACATCCAGCGGATGAAGCCCTATTGTCGGCTCATCAAATACAAAAACAGAATCTTCCTGTCTGCGCCCCATTTCTGATGCAAGCTTTAAACGCTGCGCCTCACCGCCGGACAAACTCGGGGTTGCCTCGCCAAGCGTCAGATAGCCAAGCCCGAGATCTTTCAGAACCTGAAGCCGCTGACGGACAATATTCAAATCCCTACACGCCGCAAGCGCGTGGTTTATATCCATTGCCATAATTTCCGGCAAAGAATAAGACTCACCTGATTTAGAAATATATTTAATTTTTTCAGCATCTCTGGAATAGCGCGCACCTCTGCAATCAGGACAGGGAACATCCACATCCGGTAAAAACTGAACATCAAGGCTTATGCTTCCGGTTCCGTCACAGGTCGGACAGCGCAAGGTGCCGGTATTATAAGAAAAATCTCCGGCTTTATACCCAAGTTCCTTCGCAGCGGAAGTTTTTGCAAAAACTTTTCTTAATTCATCGTGAACATTTGCATAAGTTGCAACCGTTGAACGTACATTTATACCGATTGGCGTTGCGTCAATGAGTTTAACATGTTTAATTTCTTCTGCACAAACACTTTTAACATGTTGAGGCAAAACTTTACCGGCAATATGATTTTCTAAAGCGGGGATAAGACTTTCCAGAACCAGTGTTGTCTTGCCGGAGCCGGAAACGCCCGTAATTACAGTAAGTTTGCCTTTAGGAATCCGAACCTCAAGAGGTTTAACCGTATGAATGGATGAAGTCGAAAGGGTTATTTCGCCGCTGCTAAAAATTTCAGAACCTTCCGGACGAATGCGTGCATTATCCTTTCCAGCCAGAAACGGCCCTATTTTTGAAGCCGGATTTTTAATGATTTCAGGGATTGTGCCTTCTGTGAGAACCTCGCCGCCGTCAGCGCCTGATTCCGGCCCCATTTCAATAATCCAGTCGGATTCGGATAAAATCTGAGTATCATGATCAACCAGTATAACAGAGTTGCCGTCTGAAATAAGATCATGCATTACTGCATTTAAGCCTTTAATATTTGCCGGATGCAAGCCTATAGATGGTTCATCCAGCACATAAAGCACGCCGGTTGTACGATTTCTGACAGAGCGCGCAAGCTGCATACGCTGTCTTTCGCCTGTTGAAAGAGTTGATGCCGCACGGTCAAGAGAAAGATAACCCAGCCCCAAATCCATAAGACGTTTTGCCGTTGCCTGAAAAGCTTCACAAATAGATTCTGCCATAGGGCGCATTTTTTCCGGTAACGACGCCGGCACTCCGTCCACCCATTTTATGAGTTCAGAAAGCGTCATCTGACATACAATATCCAGCGAAATCCCGCGCAGTTTCGGTGCACGGGCAGCTTCTGACAAACGCGTACCGTGGCATTCAGGACAAACATCCTCTTTCAAAAATTTTTCAACCCGCTTCATGCCGGTTTCGTCTTTAACTTTCTTCAGCGCATTTTCGACTGTATAAACCGCGTTAAAGTACGTAAAATCAATTTCACCCGCCTGATTAGAATTCTTTGCCTTATAGAAAATATGTTTTTTCTCGGCAGGCCCGTGGAAAACTATATCCCGTTCTTCTTTAGTAAGTTCGCGGAACGGAACATCAGTCCTCACACCCATTGCGCGGCAAACATCCGTCATCAAAGACCACATAAGAGAATTCCACGGCAAAACAGCGCCTTCGTCAATTGTTAAAGATTCATCAGGCACAAGCGTTGATTCATCAACTGTTCTAACGGTTCCGACCCCGCCGCAGCGCTGACAGGCTCCCTGACTGTTAAACGCAAGCTCTTCCGCCCCCGGGGCATAAAAATGTGCACCGCAAACCGGACAAACAAGCTCTTTTCCTGCTGCAACAAGCAGCGTCGGCTCCAGATAGTGCCCGTTCGGGCAGCGGTGATGCGCAAGACGGGAATACATCAGCCTTAAACTGTTTAATAATTCCGTTCCTGTTCCAAAGGTGCTGCGAATCCCCGGAACCCCCGGCCGCTGGTGAAGCGCAAGCGCTGCCGGTACATATAAAATCTCGTCAACCTGCGCCTTTGCAGCCTGTGTCATTCTGCGCCTTGTGTATGTCGAAAGCGCTTCAAGATACCGCCTTGAGCCTTCCGCATACAAAACGCCCAGCGCAAGTGAAGATTTTCCTGATCCCGAAACGCCCGCAATACCAACAATTTTATTAAGCGGGATATCAACATCTATATTTTTTAAATTGTGAACTCTTGCCCCGCGCACAAGTATTTTATCCGGTTTCTTTTCGTTTTGCATTTTACACATCCGTTCTCATAATAAAGCAGTACTCCGCCACTTCCGCCCCGCTGAACCGCGGGTCGCGCGTGGCTACGCTGTCTAATACGCCACTCAAAAGGCTCGGCCACTGAGCGGCTCCCCTTATTTGGTTTATACGCTCACGGTAATAATTGATACAAGTATAGCTCCGGCTCAGCCGGGCGCGAGCCTTTCTCGGACATCTATAGCTTAACAAAAATTCATTAAAATGGCAAAAAATTTTTTCAGCAGTTTTAAAACACGTAAAAAGGGGTAATCTTATGGCAAGTTATGACGCTCAAATGAATCCAGTGTACTATCCGGCATCTCCGCGCAGTTCTGCGAAAAAAGCAATCGGTATGACAATGATAGGCGGGCTGATTGGTATGAACGCTTACTATTTGCCTGTTAAAAAAGATGTTTTTGTCCAAAAAGCTTTTGACATTACAAAAGAAGAGGCCACAGAGCAAATTAATACCCTGAAAACTATTGCGGAAGAAGTTGAAAAGAAAAAAGTTTCCACGACAAGTAAAATGATTTTAACGGATATGGGGCTTGCAGAAGATGTTACAGCAATTTCAAACAAATGCACTGCGTTAGAGAAAAAGGTTACCGATCCTGATAAAGTTAAAACATTAAAAGACAGTTTCAGCACAAACTTTGAAAATTACAAGAAGAATTGTGCACTTATGGATAACAATTGTGCAGAAGCCTTCCGTTCCATAAAAAGGAATAAATTCCGCTGGGGTATGGGAATAGGCGCAGCAATCGGGCTTGCACTATCCTTAATGTCTGACAGATAGAGTAAGTCGCCGCGGCGCAGCCGGACGTATTTTTTCCGGCAAATAAAGCAGTTCTGCTCCGCATCGCCTCGCTTCTTGCTCGACTCGCGCTTAACGGCATTCAGGCAAAAGCGCGGTTTTACCTTGGAATGCCTCAGCTCGCTCGCGCTGAATGCGTCAGCCGATGTTCGCAGTGTCGGCACACGGGAGTGTGACGAGCAGGCGAACATAATATCACCGCAGTTTCAAATC
>CALUQY010000010.1 GCA_944323035.1 Candidatus Gastranaerophilales bacterium | reverse complement strand
AGAAAATTACATTATTAATGATTTAAGGTTCTGTCAAAAATGTGTAAATAAGTTTTAAAAGTCGTGTAAAAAATGTGCAAAAGTTCTCGTTTATACCTCAAAATATTTGTACAGTTGATTATACTGTTCTTCAAATTTTTTAATATTCATCGATTGCAATTTTTGCAAATTTTTAATCTTCCATTTTATAGCCGGTAATTTTTCTAAGTTATTTATTTTAAAATCACTTAAATTACCTTTTAAAGAAACAAAATTAAGTAAAGGTTGTTTGTATGGCAATATTTTTTCTTTAATAATATTTATCAAGTTATTAAGAGTTTGCTCATGTTCTATATAACTAAATTTTTTATTTGTCATACCTTGAAACTGTTTTTCAAAAATTTCAGTTTGATTTTTTATATTAGGATTTAGGGTTTCATGTAATGGTTTATCATGACTCAAAAGCATTGCAATAAAACCTTTGACTAACTCTTCGTTAATTCCATCTCTTTCAATTAATTCTTTAATGTCAAATAAATCTCTAGGATGTTGCCTATCAAGGGCTGCACAAATTTTTCCTCCATATAATTCTTTTTTAGAAACGACTTGTATTTGCACACATCCAAATTCATCTTCTACATTTTCACAAACTTCTAATATTTCAGGTTTTTCTATATAACCTCTAATAATATAATTAGGCTCTATTTTTATCTTTGCATGTTGATTAGAACAAATAATTTTTTTCTCTATATCATTTCCCTGAACATTAGCTATATATCCTTTTGCATTTAAATCATCTGCAATTCTTTTAAGAGCATTATTAATATTTGCACAGGCTATATCTCTACTTTCAAATCCAATATAAGTTAAATCAATATCAACAGATAATCGTGGTAAATTATTATAAAATAAATTTATAGCAGTTCCGCCCTTGAGTGCAAAACATTCTTCCTTAGCGACATAAGGTAAAACATCAATTAGTAATTTTACTTGATTTTTATAATTTAAATCCATTAAATTTCCTCAATATCGTCAATTATTATATTATACTTTGCGTTATACTTTCCACCTGCAGTAATCTCTCTTACCCCATTACCAAGCTTTATTTTTGAAATATCAAGTTTTTTAAACCAAGGATGAGAAATTGTATCAGCTAAATATAAAAATAATCTGTTGACTTTTATAGAAGAACAATTTTCTAAAAGCTTTTGAAATTCCTTTGGTTTAACTGTTGTAAGAAGTTCTACTATTTGATAAGCTTCATTAGCTGTTATTTTATCCGGTACAAGATATAACATTTCTAAAACTGCTCTTTCCAATGTAGAAATTTTGATATTAAAATATCCGGTATTGTATTCAGTAATTCCAATATCTTTTGGTAAAAAAGTAGTTTTATATATTTCTACTTCGTTTTCATACAAACTTTGAAACCATTTTGGTGCTTTTTCACCACGATAAGCAAATAGTTGTTGTTTTTTGTTAAAACTAATATTGTGGGTTATTCCATAAAAATTATTCAAAGCTGATAAACCGCCAGCATGAAAACTTAATCCCAATTGATACTGAAGTGTATTTAATGCTCCATTAACATCAGAAGTTTCGTTTGGTTTTATATACGCTCCCTGATAAATTCTTTTCAACCAACCATTTTGCTCATATCTTTTTTGTAAATCATAGGAAATGCCTATACCTGAAAGGTACTTAGATGTAATAATAGTATTTTTAGGAATATTAAATAGAAGTTTTTTTAATTTAGTTTCATTTACGGTACTCATAGTACCTATATTAGCACAAAAATAAAATAATTGTAATGAATTTATATTTATTTACAATTTCTATTACGTTACATAGTAGTTAGCAAATTAATATATAGGTCAGTAGTTTTTCTTGACTGAAATTTGTATATTTTTAGAAAAATAATTCCTATTTGATAGTATTATTCTGCTAAAAAATGGTTATTATTTAAAGAATATAAACCTTTCCGACTTTGTTCCGACTTAAATTTGGACTTTTTAAATGGGACATTTTTGTCCTTATCTAAAATCGATATAATCCCGTCAGTGATTAAGTTTTAGATGACTTGTTTAAATTCGGGTTAAATTTTTGCTGGACAAAATGAGTAGCAAAAGACCAATTTGAGTAATCACAGTCAATTTAATAAATACCGCTAATATTCAAACATACTGCCTAATTGAGGCTATTATTCTACAACTCAAATGTCTCATTAAACCTTACGGGCTCTTTTTTAATGCTTTCAATACATACATCCTTTTCAAAATTTCTTTGCATTGTTCTGTTTCAGAATGAATTCTCTCGATTTCGCTTTTATGATACTCTTGTTCATCTCCAAGGCATTCTTTAAGGGAGTATTTTACGTGTTCATACAAATCTTTGTCTAAACCTATTCTTTTTAAATGCATTCTAAATGATTGAGTAAGCTGTTTCTCTGAAATATATGCTGTATTAGGACAATTTCTGTCAAAAAGAGAACAGCGATAGTAGATATTACGTTTTTTCTGTCTTTCACCGCAAAAAGAGTATCCGCAAATTCCGCATTTAACAATTCCTGGATAGAGAAAATCAAAGTTTTTACGAACTTTTGACTTATCTACCTTTAAAAAGGCTAATTGAGCTTTATCAAAAATATCACGAGATACTAAAGACTGATGTTTTCCCTGATAAATTATTCCGTTACAGTTCATTTGTCCTACATAAATAACGTTTTAAAGCATTGCTTCAAGAACAGATTGAGTAATCTTTGGTCTTTCAGCTTTGTAATAGTAACCCTCTATAAAAATGTCCGAGAAAGGCTCGCGCCGGCTGAGCCGGAGCCATACTTGTATCAATCGCTACCGGGAGCGTATGAACCAAATGTGGTAGCCACTCAGTGGCCGAGCCTTTTGAGTGGCACTCTGCCGAGCGAAACAATCCAGTGAATTGTTTCGCGAGAGGTAGACAGCACTCTGCCGAGATGGGAGGTAAGTTGGTTGACCTGCGTTACCCGCCTGACAAATCAAAGATTAGAAACGGCGGAGATATTATGTTCGCCTGGACACTGAGTGTCACCTACAATTGATTAATCGCTAACCGGTAACCAATCAACCTATTAAGAAGGATCCGGCTTGACCGTGAGCATCGGCTTACGCTTTGAGCAGGGCAAGCAGGCGACGGAGAACTGCTTTATTTCAGAAATGAAACAGTCAGGCTCTCCAGGCCAGAAAGATTGCAGGTGTAAGACTAGGCAGACCAAAGGGTAAAGGGAAATCTAAACTAGATGAACATAAGGAAGATATATTAAAACTTATATCATTGAATGTCCCTAAAACAATGATTGCTAGACAGTTTAATACATCTGTCGGTAATCTCAATAATTTTCTTAACCGTATAAAAGTTGTTAATGATTGCTCCAAAGCTCTCAGTATTTTATACAAGTCCTAAATATTTCTCAAAGAACTTGCTTAATTTTTCAACAATCGTCTTTTTCTTAGTCTGTCGATTATTGCCGGTAGCTCCGAACAATGGCATTGGCGGAAGTATGCTATCAATAGCAGTGCCTGAGGTTTTTAGCTCTCCATCTCGGAATGAATTATCAATAAACTTTCTTGTTTCAGCGGGTTTTAAGTTTTCTTCATTCATAATTGCAGTTAAATCAGCTTCCTTTTGCTCATTGACAAACTTACTCCAATCATCCTCCACTTTAGTTGATGTGTTGATTGTCTCAATAAAACTTTCGATAAGTTCTTTTTTGCTTCTTAGCTGTGTACTTGCATTAATCGCTTTGTTAATATCTACAAGAATTTCTTTATCCTCACAATTTCCGGCATGGTATTTTGAAACCAGAATAAGTATATAATCAATATTAACTTCAACCTGTTTTACAAGCTCAAGTTCAAATACTATATCGTCATTAATATTTTCTTTTTCGGCAATATCATTACGTCTCCATTTGTTATACAAATCAAGGTAATTGCTCTGATGGTCTTGCAGGTCTCTGTCAGAAATAATTGATTTACCATCAAATTCATCAAATGATGTCAGAATATTTCTCATCTTTAAGATTGCACCAAACAAGCTGATGAAATCTTTTTCATTCTGTTCTCCAACAATAGGTGTCCCTAACGGGAATTTTTCATTCAATTCTGCAATCAATTCAGTATAACCCTTATGGTGTTTTCCGTTATCATCATTATAACCATAGTAATATTCGCCAAAGGTTCTTAACAATACTATACTTCCGGCATTTTTATCACCGAACAATGCAATGGCTTCTTTTGTTCGTTCTTCCAAATCTCTAAAACATACAATATTTCCGTATGTTTTGATTGAATTAAGAATTCTGTTTGTTCTTGAAAAGGCTTGAATAAGTCCGTGATACTTCAAATTTTTATCAACCCATAAGGTGTTTAAAGTTGTGGCATCAAATCCGGTTAAGAACATATTGACAACGATTAAAAGGTCAATTTCTCTGTTTTTCATTCTTAAAGAGACATCTTTATAGTAGTTCTGGAACTTATCTGATGAAGTATCGTAATTTGTGCTGAACATTTTATTGTAATCTTCAATAGCCTTATCCAGAAAATCTCTTGAAGACTCGTCAAGATTGCTTGTATCTTCCGGATTTTCTTCCGCAAGAATTCCGTCTTCCGTGTCTTCATTTACCCCAAAACTGTAAATTGTTGCAACTCTAATCTGTTTGCCGTCTTTCATCTGCTTCTGGAACTCTTCGTAATAAGCTTTTGCCATATCAACGGAAGCAACTGCAAATATTGAGTTGAAACCCGTTAATCTTACACGGTTTTTAATTTCTTTGACCTTGTTGCGCAGTTTGTCAGAAGCAACGTCTTGAATGTTTGTAAGTTTATTAAATTCATAGGCTCTTGCATCTCGTCTGGTTTTCTGGTCAAAATGTTCAAGAATGTATTTTGTAACTTCTTTAATCCTCTCCGGTGCAAGCATTGCTCTTTCTCTGTCGATTGCAGAAATATCTTTGTCTTGAACATTTTCTTTCATCTTCATTGTATTAACGTAATCAATTCTGAATGGCAGGACATTCCCGTCATTTATTGCATCAACGATTGTATAAGTATGAAGCGGAAGAACTTTATTTCCGTCTTTGTCAGGCTCACCGCCAAAGACTTGCGGAGTAGTTTTCTGGATTAATTTACCGCTCTTATCCTTTTTGTTACCAGATGTTGCATTAACGGCAAAGATAGGAGTACCGGTAAACCCGAACAGATGATATTTTTTGAATGCTCCAACAATTTGTGAGTGCATATCTCCAAACTGAGAACGGTGGCATTCGTCAAAGATAATTACAACGTGCTTGTTAAAGACTTCATGACCTTTGTTCTTGTCAATAAATATGCCGAGCTTTTGAATAGTTGTAATAATAATTTTAGCGTTAGGGTCTTCGAGCTGTCGTTTTAAAATAGCGGTTGAAGTATTACTGTTTGCAGCACCTTTTTCAAAACGGTCGTATTCTTTCATTGTCTGATAGTCTAGGTCTTTTCTGTCAACAACAAAGAGGACTTTATCTATAAAAGGTAAGTTGCAGGCAAGTTGTGCAGTCTTGAAGGATGTCAGCGTTTTACCGGAGCCTGTTGTATGCCAGATATACCCTCCGCCTTCTATTGTGCCGTATTTTTTGTAATTATTCGCAACGCCAATTCTTGTCAGAATTCTCTCACAGGCTGAAATCTGGTAAGGTCGCATTACAAGCAGCATATTTTCCGATGTAAAGACACAATACTTTGTCAGAATATTCAGAATGGTATGTTTTGCAAAGAATGTTTTTGTAAAATCTACAAGGTCAGGAATAATCTTATTGTTACCGTCCGCCCAGTAGGAAGTGAATTCAAAGCTGTTACTTGTCTGCTTTGTCTTGTTACGTTTAGGATTGTTTAATTCTTTAATATGGCTGTTTCTGGTTGTGTTAGAGTAATATTTTGTGTTAGTGCCGTTTGAGATTACGAATATTTGAACATACTCATATAATCCGGAACCTGCCCAGAAACTGTCTCTCTGGTAGCGGTTAATCTGATTAAAAGCTTCTTTAAGTTCTACACCTCTGCGTTTAAGTTCAATATGAACAAGGGGGAAGCCATTTACTAAAACAGTTACATCATATCTGGTTTCATGGTTTCCGTCTTTTTCTTTATACTGATTAATTACCTGAAGCTTGTTGTTGTGGATATTCTTCTTATCCAATAAATAGATATTTTTGAGCTGTCCGTCATCGCATCTGAACTCTTGAACATGGTCAACCTGAATTTTCTTTGTCTTTTCAACAATCCCGTCATTTGAACTTGCAATTCTTTCTTTGTAGAACCTGTTCCATTCGCTGTCGAGAAAAGAGAAATTATTTAATCGTTCTAATTGTAAGCGTAGATTTTTAATCAACTCGGATTCATTGTTTATCTTAATATATTCATAACCTAGCGTTGTTAATAGCCTGATAAATTCGTTTTCCAATTCAGCTTCGCTTTGATAAGCAGTTGCTCGTTTTTCGTCAGGAATATATTCTGAAACAACTGTGCTTTGGTTTGTGCTGGCAACTATGTTATAACTACTTGTCATTATTACTACCTTTTCGTTCAATTTGTCTCAAATGTTTAGCATTTTTGTTAGTTACAATTTTATTACCGGTTTTAGATTCTATTTCTAATCTTGCATTCTTTGCAACGCTTCCACCCTCTTTGGCAACTTGAATATTTTCTTTCATTGTTTTTGGGTTCTTACCTTTTGAAATTTCCGTTGTTGAAGCTTCTGCTAACATATTAAGAACAAGTTCCATGTTAGACATATTATCTCTCAGGTTTTCTTTTTTTAATCCTTTATGTTCCTTATATTGCCTTGTTTTCATACCAGACCAGACTTCTGTTAATATATCTGTTAAAAATCCATATTGATTATCTTTTACTCCACTTCTCTTCCATTCATCTGTCAAGTCTTTTCTGACTTCAATAGACTTCAATCTTTGGTTAATCCAGGCTTCACTGTATCCAAGATTTCTATAATATTGTAATGCCCTGTTTATACCAATTTCAGGGTCTTGCATTTCATCAATTCTTTCACTGCCCACTTTGGCTAACCATAATTTGAAAGGTTCAGCTTTAGAGCTTGGAATGGATTGAATAAGTCTTAGAATGCCTTCTGTATCAGATGCTGTAACTTTTCTTTGCTTACCATCTTTTGCTAACATTTGAACCTGGGTACAAATTGTACCCCAGTTGGCATTAAGCTCGGGGTCTCTCTTTCGCATTTTTTTTATGTACTGTTTAACATCAGCAGAATCCGTTAGTATATAGACAACGTCTTCAACAGAAAAATACCATTTTTCTTCTTCTGTATTCCAGGAAGTTCTAATTTTATGTTGTTCAAATAATTTAACAGCATTCTTTTTATCTTTGTTGTTATCCATTAAGTTGTTTTCTCCTTGAATGTTAATAGTTTATCACGATAATACTCATACTGTTTTTTGCGTGCTGTAAGCTCTGTGAAATTGTCCAGTATCCGGACAATTTCACACTATACCTCTATAGGAGGTACAGGAATTCTGAACTTTGAATATTTCTCTATCCATTGACGTGAATGGTCTACAGGCGTGTACTTGATTGTTTGCAACACGTGAAATAAATATCTGATATTGTATTTGTTATTATCTTTTGATGTGAGTAACTTCATTGCTGACGATTTTACTTTAAATCGAAAGTCTACCCATTTATTTGCAGTCGTGAAGTCATCAAAGATTATTACAGGATTTTCTTTGGTAGCCTCATATATGCCATCTTTTTCGTTTGTATAACCTAATATAAAAGTCTGTCCTGCCGTTAAAACAGGCGTTTCAAACTCATCATCATACTTGGTACTTTGTACTATAAATTTATAAGGCTGTTTATAATCAAGGACTTCTCCTAACTGTTTATACTCAACCCCGTCAGGACATAGTTTATTTATCAGTTCATCCAGTTTACTCATGCTTCACTGTCCTCTTCAACTATCCGAAAATTTCGGATAGTTGAATTATGTTTTTGCTGTATCTGTTTTACAGCTTTATCAAAATCAGACTCTATTTTCTGAGTTTTATTAAACTCAATATATTCCGCCTCTGCTTTTGCATCTGCCTGTTTCTTAGATATTTTACCTTTATTGTTATCAGGCAGGATGTCATATCTTCTGAATGAAAGAAACTCATTTACGCTCTTTGCAAACTCTTCCATTGTGAATGTGTTTTCTCTTTCAATCAGGTCTTCAATATAATCAAAATACCCTGTTACGGCTCTTTCCAACTGCCTTATTTCTTTTTCTTGCAAGTAATTCTTTGCAATAGTTGTATCTGATTTCAGAATTCTACCGTCCGGGGAATTCTTCCAGGTGGTCAAACCCATATTCTCTTTTGTTCTGTCTGCATTGTTATAAATAATCTCTGCGGCTGTCTGTCCTGTAATTGCATAATGAAACTTGTTTTGTACTGTTGCATAAAAGTCTTTTGTTACAGGAGAGTTTTTGTCATAGTCTAAACTGCATTCGGCAAATATATCCGTAATCTGTTGATAAATCCGTCTTTCACTCGCTCTGATTGAACGGACTCTTTCCAGTAATTCTTTAAAATAATCCTTGCCAAAAGCAGCTTTTCCCTGTTTCAATCGCTCATCATCAAGCACAAAACCTTTTTGAATATATTCTTTCAGAATTTGAGTTGCCCACATTCTGAATTTAGTTGCTTTAGATGAATTAACCCTGTAACCGACAGAAATTATTGCATCAAGATTGTAAAATGTAGATGTCCTGTTTACATCTCTGACACCTTCTTTTTGAACTACCGAGATTTTCTCGGTAGTTGCTTCTTCCTTTAATTCACCTTCATTATAGATATTTTTAAGGTGTAATGATATGTTATCAGAGGAACACCCGAATAATTCAGCCATTGACCTTTGGGTCAGCCATAATGTTTCATCTTTTATAATTGCCTGCACCGAAACATGTTCATCAGGTGTTGAATATAATAAAAATTGTAATTCATTTGTCATTATGCACCTACCTCAATTTCAGAGATAATTTTGTCTATCTCGGCTCTTAATATGTTTTCTCTTGCAACAATTTCAGTAATATTCTTGTTGAGTTCAACAATATCAATAACTTCTCTTGTGTCTTTCTGCTCTACATAGGTGCTTACGGATAAATTGTAATCCTGTGCTTCAATGTCCGAATTTGCAACAAGCTTAGACTCATATTCAACATCTTTTCTGTCAGTGAAGAGCTTAAGTATATTTTCAATGTTTTCTTCAGAAAGTTTATTGTTATTAGTAACTTTTACACATTCTTTTGTTGCATCTATAAACAGTGTTGAATTGTCTATTTTACTTTTCTTTAGAACCATAATACAGGTAGCAATTGATGTTCCGTAAAACAGATTGTCAGGAAGTTGAATTACACAATCAACAAAGTTATTGTCAATCAAATATTTACGAATTTTTTGCTCTGCCCCGCCTCTATACATTATTCCGGGGAAACATACTATCGCAGCAGTTCCATCAGCTGCAAGCCAGCTTAAAGAGTGCATTATAAATGCCATATCAGCTTTGGACTTAGGAGCTAAAACCCCAGCTCGTGAAAACCTTTCATCGTTTATCAATAGCGGGTTATCATCTCCTTCCCATTTGATAGAATAAGGCGGATTAGAAACAATCGCTTCAAAAGGTTCCACATCGTCTCTATGATGCACACTGGGAGAGGTTAACGTATCCCCATGAGCAATGTCAAATTTATCAAATTCAATGTCGTGCAAAAACATATTAATTCTGCACAGGTTATAAGTTGAAATATTTATCTCCTGCCCAAAGAAACCGTTTCTGACATTTTCCTTGCCTAAAATCTTAGCAAACTTTAACAGCAATGAACCGGAACCGCACGCAGGGTCATAAACTTTATTTACAGAGGTTTTGCCTACTAAGGTTATTTTTGTAAGCAGTTCTGAAACTTCTTGAGGAGTAAAGAATTCTCCCCCAGATTTACCTGCACCACTGGCATACATACCCATTAAGTATTCGTAAGCATCTCCAAATGCGTCAATGGTATTATCTTTATAACTCAACTTCATTTCAGCAATACCGTTGAGTAATTTAACAAGCCTTTTATTTCGTTCTGCAACTGTACCGCCGAGTTTATTACTATTAACATCTAAATCATCAAACAAACCTTTAAAGTCAGGCTCACTTGCTGTACCGATAGCAGAGTTTTCAATGTTTTTAAAGATAGTATCCAGTGTAACATTTAAGTTGTCATCTTTATCGGCTCTCTTTAATACATTCCAGAATAAATCATTAGGTTTAATAAAGAATCCCTTTGTATTTATTAGAAAATCTCTTGCAGTTGCTGCCTCTTCATCTGGCAACTCAGCATAATTAAAACCAGTGTCTCCAGCTTCATGTTGGACTTTATCAATATAATTCGTGATATTTTCTGAAACGTATCTGTAAAACATCATTCCAAGCACATATTGCTTGAAATCCCATCCATCAACGCTACCCCGTAAATCATTCGCAATATTCCATATTGAACGATGCAAATCAGCACGTTCCTGCTCTTTCCTCGTATCCACTCTCTCATCTCTCTCCCATTGTATTTCTTATTATAGCAAAGAGAAGCACTCAGGTCTAATATGTAAAGGCTTTACGTATATACACATTTACAGGTCATTTGAGCCTTCGTTCTTCTTAACAATTCATCTATGCAATTGCAGCTAACATGCCGGAATTATACATAAAATTTTAAGGTAAAAAAGAGATAAAATTTTAAACCAGCCATATAAGTAATTTATTGTTAGGCACTGATATTACTGAGAGATAGATGAATGAACATTATGCATATAATATTTTTTCTATATAGAATAGATATTTGTCCGAGAAAGACTCGCTCATGTTCCTTATCGTGAGTCTTTCTCGGACAAAAAACTTTTTTGAAAAATTCCCTCTTTACAAACAAATATGTTTATGTAATAATATGCCCGTTTGTGATGCAAACAACATAAAAACATGGAGAGGGGTAATGATGTTAAAGTTGTTGTCACCAGATGAAATTATTGTGTTGCGTTTTTTAGCGGAAGGCTATAGCAACTCACAAATAAGCGACAGGCTTTTTGTTCCGGTTTCAAAAGTCAAACAAGATGTAAAAGCAATATTAAATAAATTAGGTTTAAAAAATCGTATACAAGCGGCAGGTACAGCCGCTTTATTTATTAATAGCACTAAATTGTCCGGGAAAGACTCGCGCCCGGCTGAGCCGTAGCATAATTGTATTAGTAGCTACCGTAAGCGCATGAACCAAATAAGTGAGCCACACAATGGCCGAGTCTTTTGAGTGGTATTCTGTTGAGTGAAACAATCCAGAGAGCTGTTTTTCGAGAGGGAAGCGCGCGGCTCGCGGTTTCTTCCGCCTGTCAAATCAAAGATTAGAAACGGCTGAGATATTATGTTCGCCTGGACACTGAGTGTCACCCACAATTGATTAATCGCTAACCGGTAATCAATCAACCTATTAAGAAGGAGCCGGCTTGACCGCCGGCGAACATCTGCTGACACATTCAGCGCGAGCGAGCTGAGGCATTCCAAGGCAAAACCGCGTTTTTGCCCGAATGCTGTAAAACGTGAGTCGAGCAAGACGCGAGGCGGTACGACGGAGAACTGCTTTATTATTCTTAATTTTTATCTTAAAACAGATAAAATTCTTAGAAAGGTTTTCTAAAAAAGTTATGGTTATAGATTTTAGAGATGGTTTTGAGGTTTTGTATGTAATAAATAGTTAGTTCTACAAGAATTTTAGAAGAAATGTAAAAATTTAGACAGATTTTGTATAATTGTATAGCACCTTGTGAAAATGATATAGAAGAATATAACAATAAATACAATGAATGTTTAGCAAAAGCCTTTAAAAATAAGGGTTTATCAAACGATTTCGCAATTCAGTCGGATTTGCATAACATAATTTCAGTAGCTCTAATTATTGAATTTGGAAGTTTAAAGATATTATTGGGTGGAGACGTAACTAATGAATCTTGGCAGGAGATTTATAAAGATGAACGTTATCCGTTATTAAAAAGTAATTTGGTTTTTCTAAAAGTACCTCATCATGGAAGCGATGGAGCTTATAATAAAGAGATATGGGATAATTGGGGCAAGAATTACGAAATAATAATATCACCATATAATCGTTCAAGGATTCCAAAAACACAAATTTTAGAGAAAATAATGACACATTCTTCCAAAATAAGAGTATTAAAAGATAGAAGTGCAAAGACAGTGTTTGGGGATGCGGAATTTCTAGTTCGCAAAATTGCATTAAAAGATGAACCAATCACAACTTGTCCTGACGCTACTCATCATATTAAGTATGTAATTCCCTCGGATGGAAATATTCAATATGAATGGGTTGAGGCTTAATATTTTATTTGAAAATTAATCTTATTAAATGATGTGATGTTACTTTTTGTATGACATTATACTTTATGATATAATTTTAAAGGAAAATTATGACAGAAAAGTATGAAATAGTTTATGTTTTATGTAATGAGGGTATGCCAAATCTTATTAAGATAGGTAAAACCCAACGAAAAGATTTACAAGCAAGGATGTCGGAGTTATATTCAACCGGCGTTCCATTTCCTTTTGAGTGTTTGTGGGCAGGTGAAGTACGCGATTGCAATAAAATTGAAAATATTTTGCATAATGCTTTTAGGGATAAGAGAGTGAATCCTAAAAGAGAATTTTTTAATATTGCAGCAGATCAGGTTATACCTATTTTGAAAGAGCTATCAGTTAAAGAAATTACATCAACAGTTGATAAAGCACTTTCAAAAAATGTTTCTAAAGAAGAACACAATGCTGCAAAACAATATCATAGACCTGTGTTAAATTTTGAGGAAATGGGTATTCCTGTTGGTTCAACTCTAGTTTATGTTAAAGATTTAGATGTAAAAGTTAAAGTTCAAAGCCATAAAAAAGTCATCTTCGGGCATGAAGAATATTCTCTTACGGCATTAACTCGTAAGTTATTAGATTTACCTTATAATGTAGCCCCTTGTCGTTACTGGTTGTTTGAGAGTAAAAATCTTCAAGATATTTATGACTCAACATACGCAAACGTTGAATTTTAGTGGTTTTGTTACAGAACGTTAACATGGTTGCAAGTCATGAAAACATGGCATATCATGCATGGGAACTGGATTTCCAGTGGCATATTACAAAAGAAAAAGGAGACATTATGAATATATAAATTGGGAGAGTTGGGTGGGTAAAGAAAAAGTGATTTTAGTCTAACTAAAACCACTCATAAAAATATTAACGTTTAAATTATATCTTACAGAATTTGCCATTGCAAGTATGTTAAGCAGTTGGTAAATTTTGTAATACAAAAGAAAAGGAAAATTTTATGAAACATTATTATGTAAAAAACAAGCACAAACAACTGGTGAACATGAAGTGCACTCTGAAGAATGCTCATATCTGCCGAGTGTGACAAATCGTCAATATTTAGGTTATTTTGCAGATTGTCATGCGGCATTGAGAGAAGCTAAAAAATATTTTTCCAATGTTGATGGCTGTTATTACTGTTGTCGTGAGTGTCATACAAGGTAATTAAAATAAAGAAAAAGCGAGGTTTTCCTCGCTTTTTCTTACCACAATATTGTCAATTAAAGTGTGCAACCCAAATAACTTTATATGGAATTTTATTTTTAACCAGAAAATTGCCCTATTCGATTTGTTTGGAACTTAATTGTTCTTTTTGGCGTTTGACTTCAACAAAAATCATTTCATTATGTCCGAGAAAGGCTCGCGATAAGGAACATGTCGTGAATGAGTTGCGTAGCAACTCCCGCTCACGCAAGCGAGTCTTTTGAGTGGCACTCTGCCGAGAAAAACAGTCCGGTGAACTGTTTTTCGAGAGGAAAGTGGGTTGACTTGCGTTCCCCCGCTTGACAAATCAAAGATTTGAAACGGCGGTGATATTATGCGCATGCTCCCCTCGTTCTCACTAGGTGACACCGCGAGCATCGACTAACGCTTTGAGCAGGGCAAGCAGGCGGCGGAGAACTGCTTTATTATAGAGATTTTTAAACAAATTCCTTGAGTTTTTTTAACAATTCCTTTTAAATATGATAAATTTATTTTTACATCAAATAAAAGTTTTGTTATAACTTTTTAACTTTGAGTTAAGATAGTTTGTATGAACACTAAATTTTTAAAGACAGTTAGGTTTGAACGATATTTATTCGGAATATTAATGGCGCTATCTATGGTTTGGCTGGCCGAATTGAGCGGTGAAAAAGAAATTATTTTCCCCGAAATTTGTGCATTAACCATTGGCGCGTGGGTTTCGGAACAACAGCCCTGGGCTGTCAATAAAAGAAGAATCTTTTTCTTAATGTCTGCTGCGGCCCTATTTGGTGTAATTATTGTACGATATTGTCCGCTGCCATTGATTTTACAGGTTTGTATTTGTTTCGCTTTTTCGGGATTTATTTTGACTCTTTGCAGAACCAATTTTGTTCCTATTATTTCGGCCTGTATTCTTCCGGTTTATTTACGAACAACAAGTTTTGTCTATCCGGCGGCTGTTATGGTAATGGCTCTGCTTATTATTTTGGCGCAATGGATTATGGAGAAAACTCATCTCCGACCGGTGAACAGATTCAGACCCTGTAATTTTAATTTAAAAACGCAAATAATAAAATGGTCAAAATTATTGGTTGTATTTGGTTTAATAGCTCTTATTCCGTTTAAAACGCATCAGATATATTTTCTGGCGCCGCCTCTTATTGTAATGTTTACGGAGTTGTCGAACCCTAAAAGTCCCGCGCGTAAAAAGCCGGTTTACATAGCGGGGTTAATGACTTTTAGTGCTTTTATAGGAAGTTTTTTCCGGCTATTGTTTAACGTTTATTTAAATCTGCCGCTTTCTTTATGTACGGCAATGGCATGTATTGTTTTGTTTGCTGCGTTAAGCAGGCTGAAAATAAATTTTCCGCCTGCCGGTGCAGTGCTATTGATACCTATGATTTTAGATAAGGATTTACTTTTCAGATTTCCTGTAGAAGTTTTAATAGGTTCTGTTGTGTTAACTTATACTGCAATGGTTTTGTTTAAAGATACGGCGTCTAATCAACTTGTTTTTAATGAATAAATTTTTTATACCATAATTGGCAGAAGTATGTTATAATATTTCTTATTTTAAAAGAAATGAGGATTTTATGAAGGTTGTGATTATAGGCGGCGGGGCAGCCGGTGCAAGTTGTGCGGCAAGACTTAGAAGATTAGATGAATTCGCTGAGATTTTGATATTAGAAAAAACTGATGAAATTTCTATTGCAAACTGTGGTTTGCCTTATTATGTGTCGGGTGTGATTGGCGACAGAGAGAATATGTTGGTTTCCAGTCCCGAGAAGTTTAAAAGCTGGTTTCGAGTTGACGTTCGGCTTAACGCTGAAGTTATAAAAATAAACAGGGAGGCAAAGAACCTTCAACTGAAAAATGGCGAAGTTATAGATTACGACACGCTGGTTTTGACCCCCGGGGCAAGTCCTGTAATTCCGGATTTTGCCGGAATGGACAAGACTCGGGTTTTTGCGGTTAGAACTCTGGATGATGCTGACAGGATAAAATGTTTTATAAAAAATAATGGTTCTAAGAAAGCTGCTGTAATCGGCGGAGGATTTATCGGAGTTGAGATGGCTGAGAATCTGGCTGAAATGGGGCTGGAAACGACATTGATAGAGTTGAGTAATCAGATTTTAGCGCCGGTAGATAGTGAAGTCGCCCAGTTTGCGCAGAATACAATGATTGAACACAGGGTAAATTTAATTTTATCGGACGGGGTGAGGGAGTTTAGAGGAAATAAAATTATTTTAAATTCAAATAAAGAAGTTGAGTTTGATATTGTTATTATGGCAATAGGTGTAAGGCCTGAAATTAGTCTGGCAAAAGATTGCGGCTTGGAAACAAATAGAGGAATTATTGTAAATGATTTTATGCAGACCTCTGATGAACAGATTTATGCTGCCGGTGATAGTGTGGAAGTCAAGGATTTTGTCAGCGATACAAATACGATGATACCACTTGCGGGGCCGGCAAACAGGCAGGGGCGGATTATTGCGGATAATATCTGCGGGTTGAATTCCGTTTATAAAAAATCGCAGGGAACTTCTGTTATAAAAGTTTTTGATTTAACAGTTGCAAGTGTCGGGAATAATGAGAAGCAATTAAAGCAAAAGAATATTCCGTACTGGAAAACATATACTTTCGGGCGCTCTCATGCCGGATATTATCCGGATTCCACACAGATATTTTTTAAGCTGTTATTTAACAATGAGGGTAAAATTCTTGGTGCGCAGGCTGTTGGGAAAGACGGCGCAGAAAAAAGGATTGACGTTATAAGTTCTATTATGCGTTTGGGCGGAACTATTCAGGATATGCTGGATAGTGAATTATCTTATGCGCCGCCGTATTCTTCTGCAAAGGATCCGGTGAATGTATTAGGTATGAGTGCGGATAATATTCTGCGTGGATTGTTGAAACCGGCATATTTTGAGGATTTGGAAAATTCTTATTTGATAGATGTAAGACCTGCTGCGTCATATAAAATGAAAACTATTCCTGATTCTGTTAATATTCCGATAAGTGAAATCAGGGATAGGGTTGACGAAATCCCTGCAGACAGAAAAGTTGTATTATTCTGCAATACCGGTCACACGAGCTATATTGCGGCGAGAATACTTGCGCAGAGAGGATTTAGTAATGTTTATTCCTTTATGGGCGGGATTGAGTTGTATAAAGAGTTGATGAAAAATAATTGTCCGAGAAAGGCTCGCGATAAGGAACGTGAGCGAGCCTTTTGAGCGGCGTATTAGACAGCGAAGTCGCGGGTTGACCTGCGGGAGCAGGGCAAGCAGGCGACGGAGAACTGCTTTATTTTTTCTGAAGTTATAAGGAGTGCACATGAATAATATAAAACTTAACGGGTTTGATATTAACGATGAAGAAAAAGAGTTTAGCTTAAAGGATTTTAGCGGTAAAAGGGTTATTTTATATTTTTATCCTAAGGACAATACTTCCGGCTGTACGCAGGAAGCATGCGATTTTAGGGATAATATAAACCGTCTGACGCCTTATGGAACTGTTATTGGTGTAAGTCCCGACAGCATAAAAAGTCATAAATCCTTTAAAGAAAAGCAAGGATTAAATTTTGTACTTTTGTCGGATACAGAGCATAAGCTTGCCGAAAGTTTTGAGGTTTGGAAAGAGAAATCTATGTATGGCAGAAAATATATGGGTATTGAACGTTCGACGTTTATTCTCGACGGCGACGGAAAGATAGAAAAGGAATGGCGAAAAGTTAAGGTTAAAGGGCATGTTGATGAGGTAATTGACTACTTATCAGGTACGGGGAAAGTTTAATATGTTTAATCTTAAAGATTGGCTTGCGGAAATAGTCGGGAAAATTCGCGGGCGCTTTGGTAAAAGAGTAGTTTTTATCGGTTTGCAGGGAAGCTATAAGCGCGGCGAGGCAACAGATACGAGTGATGTTGATGTGGTTGTGATACTTGATGAACTCCGGATTGAAGATTTAAAAGCCTATCGTGAGATTGTGCGTTCTATGCCTGATTATGAAAAGGCGTGCGGTTTTATTTCTGGCAGGGCGGAACTTCAAAACTGGTCAAAGTCTGATTTATTTCAGTTCTATTTTGAAACGGAGTCTTTATATGGAGATTTGACGGAGCTTATTGCTCCGCCTGAAAAAGACGATATAAGGCGCACGGTGAAATTAAGCGCGGAAGCCCTGTATCATGCGGCCTGCCATTCTTTTGTCTTTGATGAAAATCCGGCTGAAACTTTATCTTCACTTTATAAAATGACGTTTTTCATTTTGCAGGCAGAGTATTATCTTAAAAATAATGTGTATATTTCGACCAAAAAAGAGCTTTTAACCTCTCTAACCGGAGCTGATTATGAAATTTTGCAGACCTGCATTAACATGAATTTGATAGAAAACAGAATTGATGAAATGTATGAGAGATTACTAAACTGGTGCCGTGTTAGAATTTGTACTTGATAAACCCGTAAAAATAATTTATAATAGCTTTACTGTTAGAGGTTTTGAAGATGAATGAATATATATCAAAAGTTTTTAATCAGGTAAGAGAGAAAAATGCCGGTGAGGTGCAATTTATTCAGGCAGTGGATGAAGTTTTGAGTTCAATTGAGCCTATTGTTCAAAAGCACGGGGAAGATTATAAGCGCGCCGGACTTTTGGAGAGGATGGTTGAGCCGGAAAGGATTATTACATTTAGGGTTCCGTGGGTTGATGACGGCGGGCTGATAAGAGTTAACCGCGGATTTAGAGTTCAGTTTAACGGTTCAATCGGGCCGTATAAAGGCGGATTGAGATTTCACCCGACTGTTAATCAAAGTATTATGAAGTTTCTTGCATTTGAACAGGTGTTCAAGAATGCTTTGACGGGTTTCCCTATTGGCGGCGGCAAAGGCGGTTCGGATTTTGACCCTAAAGGTAAATCTGATAATGAAATTATGAGGTTTTGCCAGAGTTTTATGACAGAACTTCAAAAGCATATCGGTCAGGATGTTGACGTTCCGGCGGGGGATATCGGCGTTGGCGCTCGGGAAATAGGATATCTTTTCGGGCAGTATAGACGGATTAAGAATGATTATGAAGGCGGCGTTCTGACCGGAAAAGGTCTGGAATACGGCGGCTCACTTGTTAGAAAAGAGGCAACGGGTTACGGGCTTATATATTTTATGCAGGAAATGCTGGGGGTAAACGGTTTGAGTATGCAAGGTAAAACCGTAACGATATCCGGCTCCGGCAATGTTGCGATTTATGCCTGTGAAAAAGCGCAGGCAGCGGGCGCAAAAGTCGTTGCAATGAGTGATTCTAACGGCTGTATTTATGATGAAAACGGCATCAGGCTTGATGTTGTTAAGGAGATTAAAGAAGTTAAACGTGGAAGAATTAAGGAATATTTGAATTATGTTCCGGAAGCGGTTTATATGGAAAACAACGGAATAATTCCTGCTGTCTACTCGATTAAAACTGATATAGTGCTTCCTTGTGCTACAGAAAATGATATTAACCTTGAAACAGCCAAACTTCTTGTGCAAAACGGTTTGATTGCGCTTGGTGAAGGTGCTAATATGCCGACAACCAAAGAGGCATTTGAATACTTTTTAGAAAATAATATTCTTTTTGCACCGGGCAAAGCTGCCAATGCCGGCGGAGTTGCTGTTTCGGCGCTTGAAATGTCACAGAACAGTATGCGTTACTTCTGGACTTTTGAAGAGGTTGATAAAAAACTTGAAGAAATTATGGCAAATATTTTTACGCAGGTAAAAAATGCCGCGGATGAATACGCTCTGGGTACGAATTACCTTGCAGGCGCGAACATTGCCGGATTTAGAAAAGTCGCAAACGCAATGATTGCGCAGGGTGTTATCTAAAATTTTAATGTTATAAATAGTATGACTAAATATATAACGATTAGTGCTTTGACGGTTTTATCTTTATAGATAAAATGTACTGGGTCATCAATATTTTTCGCGGTGAAAATAAGATATATCAGTCTGAACATAAGTATTGTAAAAGGAATTGTTGTTATATAGAGGAATTTGCTGCCGGTTCTCTCTATTGTCAGAGGATCAAGCATATAGTTAAAGTAGAAAGATATAGTAAGTACAGCACTTATAATAATAAATTGTTTCAGAAGATTTACATCAAATTCTTTAATTGACGGCCGGCAGTTAACGCTGTCAAGCATACCCGCCTCAAGGGTTCGTTTGGAAAAAGTGAAAAACATTGAGAGGAAAAATGTCAGAAGGATTACAAGCGGGGAAGGTATTACTGAGATAGCGAAACAGCCGGACAGTATTCGTAATATAAATCCGATTGCGATACATAAGACATCTATCAGCGCCAGATGTTTAAGTTTCAGCGTATAAAGAATATTAAGGGCAATGTAGCTGACAACGGCCAGAACACAGCAGGTGTTTAATATTCCTGCAAGAAACATCCCGCCGCAAAGAAAAAATATTAATAACCCTATTGCGGTTAATGGTTTAATCTTTCCGCTTGCAAGCGGGCGGCTGCATTTTATCGGGTGCTGACGGTCGGATTTGATATCCGTTAAATCATTAAAAATATATATTACAGATGAAATTAAGCAGAAAGAAACAAACATAATCAAAGCTTGCAGGCAGGCTTCGGGCTTGCTGATACTCATTGAAAAAACCAGCGGTACAAAAACTATGAGGTTTTTAATGTAGTGCTTTGTTCTTAGCAGCTTTAATATATTTTTAACCATTATATAAACATCCTTATAAAATTAATCTGCGAAACAAAAGCATATAATATAATAAAAATACAATATAGCCATAAATAAATTTGATGTTTTTCTGTAATGGAAGCATTATTAATTTTATCTGTAGTGATATATCTTATAATCAACCAGAATATAACAATACCCGCTGCTAAAACAAATGCAATTACCATAGAACGTATTATATAATTAATTTGTAAAGTAAAGTTTTGCAATATTTTATTTATATTGAAAACTTGCCAGAGGCTCATAAGTAATATATATTGCACCAGTAAGCGATACGGAATAAGGAATTTTTCGTTTTTAATCTCAGATAAGATTAAACCTAAGCATATAAATATCAGGCATAAATAGTTTTGCGAGAACAAAATACTTTCTGACGGCCCGTAAGTAAATCCGTAGAACAGGTTGAATAAAAAATTCACACATATAACAAAGATAAACAGAACGATGAATTTTTTATTTTTTATGTTATTGAAAAATTTAAATAGAAATCCCAGCGGTAACAGATAGCAAAAAGTAAATATAATTATGTTGTGAAAAGAAAAACTATCATTTACGGCAAAGACAGGAAGAGGCATTTGACTTCTGTTAAAGTTTGGTAAGAGCCAGAATTTTGCTAAAACAACAGGTGCACTAAAACTTGAAACAAGGACATCATTAAGTTTTTCAAGGCTTAGGGAGAAATCTGTATATCGAAAATCAACTAAGCCGCCTTTACCTTGATGATAATGAATAAGTTTGTCAATTATGTTGCAAACATGTCCATACGTAATTTCCTGTATGCAGGATAAAACTATTAGAATTATTCCAAAAAAGGTAAGAACTTTGAGAAAATTCGTTATTTGCAGCTTAAAATTATCCGCGCAAACCTCTTTTAATAAAAATACTAAACCGATAATAAAGAATATAATATTTGAAAGATTTATTCCATAACATAGTACACCTATAAGTGAAAGCGTCAAAATATTGATAAATGATAATTTGTTTTCTTTGGATAGATGTATTATATAATTCCAGAATAACAACTGGAAAAATGCACTATATATGTATGTTTCAGGTATTGAGCAGAAAAGTATTGTCGAAAAACTGAAACCGTAAGAAAGTGCACAAATTAAAGCAATTTTTCTTTTACCCGTTAGGTTTTTCAGGAGTGAAAAAACAAGACATACACAAGAACTGCCAAGTACTGATTGTAGGACAATTAAAGTTAAATAATCAGTTCTAATAAAACTTTGCAGAAGCGAAACTACCGGCTGAACCAGACCTACAATTAACGCATGGGCTGCGCTGTGGTAATTATTATGGCAGCCTTTTATAAATACTGTTAAATCTTTAAATATGCGCGGAGTGTCTGCCCAAAAATATACATCATAAGTTTCTGTGACAAATTTATAATGTAATAATTGTCCAATAGTTATATAAAAGACAACAAAGCAAAAAAATAAAATTAATATGAAATATCTCTCTAAAAAGTTTTTAACGGTCATATTATCCTCATTAAAATAGCGTTAGTTGCAGCGAGTTGTCTTTCTCTTTGAAAACTTTTTCAAATTTAGTCAAATTCAAAAGATCGTTTTCGATTTTTTCTAAGAAAGGTGAAATCGACAGTTCGCGAATCATGCCCTGCCATTTGCGCTTTTGAGCGCGCGTGAGGAAAAGATGTTCTTCCGCTCTTGTCATACCGACATAAAGCAGCCGGCGTTCTTCTTCAATTTCGTTCTGCTCTTTTGCACGGTAAAGCGGTAAAATTCCGTCCTCAAGCCCTGTGATAAACACGCATTTGAATTCCAGCCCCTTTGATGAATGGAGCGTCATAAGCGTAATTCTGTCTGCGCGATTGTCGAGTGTGTCAGCTTCATTTGCCATAGAAACTTCATGGATAAAATCATCTTTTCCCCTGTAAGTTTGTGCAAGATTAATGAGGAAATTCCAGATGTTATCTTCAATTTTGTCCGCGAAATCCTCTTTTAAACGGGAAAGCTGCACATCAACATCTTCTTCTGCCCTCAGGCATGAAAGGAGTTTATGTACGGTTTTTTTCTCGCACAAAGGCTCATTTGAAACCGCAACAAAAGGCATACCTGTTCTCTGTAAGGCTTCAATGAGCGGCGGAAGCTGGGAAGAGGTTCTATATAGAATTGCAAAATCAGAGAAAGAATATTCGCACTCCTGTCCTGTCGAACGGTCGGAATCTATTGAAAACAGGCTGTGCCCGCCGATAAGTTTTTCGATTGTACTTGCAACAAATTCCGCTTCTGCTTTGTCGGTCGGTGCTGTGTGGATTGTGATTTTATCGTGCGGCTTGTCATACATTGAAACAATATTGAACTCCTGAATCATCTGGTTAGATGCATTTACAATGTTTCCTGTTGAACGGTAATTATTTTTCAAGTTTACGGTCTTTGCCTCCGGATAGTCCTGCGTGAAATTCTTGAAAAATTTGGCATCCCCGCCGCGAAATCCATAAATTGCCTGATTAGGATCGCCGATTACACAAATTCTCCCGTCAGTCGGAACCAGCAGGCGGATTAATTTGTACTGGTTTTCGTCGATATCCTGATATTCATCAACAGACACATATTGAAAACGCTCCCTGTAACCCGTTGTGATTTCCGGATTTTTCTCAAGTAATTTGACGGTAAGCGTGATAAGTTCGTCAAAGTTCAGAGTATTTTCAAGTAATTGCGGGTCGGTGCAAAGTTCCTTCTCCTGCTCGCTCATAACTCTGAAATCAGGATTTAAACCCGCTGCCTCATAATTTTCTTTCAAAATATCAAAACAGAGTGAGTGGAAGGTGTGGATGTTCAAGTTCGCTGCGCTTTCTCCGAGAAGTTTTGCAAGACGGGTGCACATTTCCTGCGCTGCGCGGCGGGTGAAAGTTATGGCAAGACAGTTCTCCGGCTTCAAATTCTTGTCCGAAATCAGGTGCGCAATCCTGCGGGTAAGAACGGTTGTTTTCCCTGAACCGGGGCCGGCAACGATTAAAAGCTGTTTTTCTTCACTATTCACCGCTGCAAGCTGTTCTTCATCAAGTCCTCTATTTTTAGGTTTTTCCTGGACTTCAATGTTGGTTTCTGCCCGAGAAGGATTTTTACGCTGTGCCGGCTTCTCGACAGCAGGTTTTTCTGTTGGAATGTTAACAAGTTTTAGGTTTACATATTTTTTGTTTTCAAGTTCATCATCTTCAAATAGTTTAATCACGCCGTATTCGCCGTCGTAGCCGGCATGCTTGATAACTTTTCCCTGACGCAGGCGCGAAATCCCTTCACCTAGCATCGGCGAAAGTTTTGTAATATCTTCAATCGGGATTTCGCGCAGGATTGAGAGTTCTGAGCCGAGTTTTTGCGTTACCCGTTCATACTCTTTCACAACCGATTTACTCCCGACGCCTACGCCCAGAATTTCCGAGATAATTTCAGGGAGCGGCACAAGACTGTAAACCTGACCGGCTGTGGAAGGCGGTGTAAAATCACCTTTGCGGTCTGATAATTCATTCACGCGGTAAGAAACACCGATTGTTAACGGCTTTCCGCAAACAGGACAAATTCCGTTGAGAGCCTTTGTTTCCTCCGGCGTCAGACAAACGTTACATTTGCGGTGTCCGTCCTCGTGGTATTTCCCTTCTTCCGGAAAGAATTCAACTGTTCCGACATAGCCTTCACCGGTTTTTAAGGCATTCATAATCCCGTAATAATCGGGAGTCGTGTCAAAAACCGTTGCTTCGCGCGCGAGTTTTGCAGGGGAATGCGCGTCCGAATTTGACACAAGCCTGAACCTGTCGAGTTTTGATACGCGCCAGTTCATCTCCGGGTCAGATGACAGTCCGGTTTCTACCGCAAAAATATAGTCTGACAAATCCTCATAGCAATCTTCAATAGAGTCAAATCCTGACTTTGACCCCAGTGCTGAAAACCACGGAGTCCAGATATGGGCAGGGATTATATAAGCCCCCTCACCTGATTCCAGAGTTGTTTCTAAAAGGCTTCTTGAATCCAGCCCTAAAATCGGTCTGCCGTCAGAATTGATATTACCGATTGCGCCGAGCTTCCGGCGGAAATTCTCCGCACTTTCCAAATCCGGCATAAAACATACGTGGTGAACTTTTCTTGTTCTATCCCACTTTTTGTAAATAGTTGAGATTTCGACCGATAAAATAAATCTTACCGGCTCTTCATCCGGAGAAAAGATAGTTTTTTCGATATCCGGCCGGAGTCTGTAGACGCCGTTTCCGGCGGGAACAAGCTTTTCCTTTATTTCGCCAAACCACGCAGGATGAGTGAAATCACCTGTTGATATGACACTTAACCCCTTTTTCTTAGCCCAGAAAGCAAGCTGTTCAAGATTGCAGTCACGGCTTGTTGCACGCGAATACTTTGAATGGATGTGAAGATCCGAATAAAAAAACATACACTTTTCCCCTTCCGGCTTTATTGTATCAGGGATAAGAAAATTTTACAAACTTGATACAATAGCTAAACAATGTATTTTTGCAGTATAAGTTTTTTTAATGCTTTGGCGTTGACGGCATCTGGTTCCAGTTGTATAAGTTTTTCAAGGTATTCAAGTGCCGCATGGTAGTTCCTGAGTTTTTTCTGAGCAGCCGCCATGGCATAAAGCGCATCAATAAATTTCGGATCGAGTTCAAGCGCTTTATTTAAATCTTCAACGGTTTTTGGCAGGTCTGGATTTTTAATATCTTTTCTGGTGAGGTTTATGTAGGCGCGGTTGTAGTAAGCATCAGTCATGCGTGGATTTAGCTGAATGGCTTTTGTATAATCCAGCAGGGCATCGTTAAATTTCCCCAATGCCTGAAAAGCCGCTGCACGGTAGAAATAAGAAATTTCCCAATCGCGTTTAAGCTCAATGGATTGGTTAATTTTCTGAACAGCGTCCTCAAACCTGCCGTTTCTTATATCAAAAATCCCGTCATCTAAAAGCGTTTTGTAGTCTGACATTATATTTATATTTCCATAAATTTTACGTTGTCGCTTACTTTGAAGTCTGCTGTGACGCTTGCTTTGATATCGTCTATGGTGAAAAGCGGGTTTACTTCCGTCAACACAAGTCCGTCAGGTGTGACTTCAAATACGCAGCGTTCCGTGATAATCAAATCTACTTCACGGTAAGCGGTAAGCGGAAGATCGCATTTTTTGACGATTTTAATCGCACCCTTTGAGGTGTGCTCCATTGCAACGATTACTTTTTTCGCGCCTACCACAAGATCCATTGAGCCGCCCATTCCCGGAACCATTTTCCCCGGAATAAGCCAGCTTGCAAGGCTTCCTTCTTCATCAACCTGCAATGCCCCTAAAACCGTTGCATCAATGTGTCCGCCGCGCATCATTGTAAATGCCATTTGTGAATCGTAAAAACAAGCGCCTGCTTTTGGTTCAACATAGCCGCCGCCGGCATTGATTATCCGCGGGTCAATTTTATCACCGCTCTGGCTTTTGCCAACGCCCAGAAGTCCATTTTCTGACTGGAAAATAACATGTTTTTCTTCCGGAACATAATCCGCAACAGCTGTCGGCAAGCCAAGACCTAAGGTTGCGACATCGCCCTCTTTAAATTCTTTTGCCGCGCGTCTGGCGATAATTTCTCTTATCTGTTCTTTTGTCAGTGTAAAATCGGCTGAGCGTTGATACTGTTGTTCGATTTTTTCCTGTAAAGCTTGATTGATTGTTAAATTCATGCGTTTTCTCCGCTGTTTACAACGATGTAATCAATAAATAATCCCGGAATTACGACTTCATTCGGGTCAAGGCAGTCGACGAATTCATCCGCCTGAACGATAACTGTATCTGCAGCAGTTGCCATAACAGTGTTTAGGTTGCGCGTTGTTCCGTAGAACGCAACGTTGCCGTATTGGTCGACTTTGGAGCCGTAAATAAGCGCAAAATCCGCACCGATTGGGCGTTCAAAGATGAATTTTTTACCGTCTATCATCATTGTTTCTTTATTTTCTTCAATAATTGTGCCGACACCTGTAGGCGTCAAAACCCCGCCGAGTCCGGTTCCTTTAGCGCGTATACGTTCAATCAAAGTTCCCATAGGAACAAGTTCTACATCCAGTTCGCCTGAGTGCATCTGGCGTCCGGTTTCAGGGTTTGTACCGATGTGGGAGGTTATAATCTTTTTGATTTGTTTATTTACGATTAATTTGCCTTTATCCACGGACGGGATTGAGGTGTCGTTTGATATCATCGTTAATTTTTGAACATTTTGTTCAACAAGTTCGTCAATCAATTTGTCCGGAGCGCCGCAGCTTAAAAAGCCGCCGACCATTATCGTTGCGCCGTCTTTTATCTGGCTTATTGCTTCTTTTGCTGAAACTATCTTTTTCATATACCCCTAAATTTCTTAATGCAATTATTCTAGTACAAAAAATAAATTTTGTAAAATATTAACGTCCAAGCAATAAAAAATTTGCGCATTAATAAAAATTAAGGGGAATTGTTAAATCCCCCTTAATTTTATTTAATTTTCTTCAGGCTTGATAGGAAGTTGTTATGTTCAACGTCGCCCTCTACCTGTGTCAGGAATACCTGTGTATCTTCATTTTTTGCTTCTATCGGCGGAAGGTCTTTTAATTCTGCCGCGTAATAGTTGGCGTCATTTCTTCCGCTCAGCTTAACCTTGTTGGCAAGAGCGTTCAGGGAGAAGTTTCTCAAGAAGCCGGCAAAACCTTTATGAGAGCTTGAAAATCTGGTATAAATTCTAAGAGATGCATCAGCTTTTTCAAGGTCATACCGGCCGCGGATAAGTGCGCTTAAAGTTGGTGAAGATGATTTAATGAACATACGTTCGATAACGTTATTTTTCAGTGTTAATTCGCCGTATATGTTATCAAATTTCCCTTCCGGTATATTGACGATATCCATAATCGTTGCCGGTGAAATCATGACTAACGGGTTCCTGAAAATTGATGCAACTTTCATTAAGTATTCAACGAGTCCGATTTTACCGATTGTACCGTCTTTAATTTCAAATTTTATTAAGCCGTTAAGTTTCATTGAAGCGTCAGAGGTAAGTTCAATCAGACCGCTGGCTTTACCCGAGATTTCTTTGCTAAGGTTGAGAATGGCGGTTGAGAACATGTCAGAGTTAACGTCTTTTACCCCTAATCTTATATAATATTTCAAAGTTTTAAAATCACAGTTAATTTTCAGCGTTGAGATTCCTTCTGCAATGTCAAACTTGTTTGATTGAAGGTTGAAGATGCCGTTGCGATCCAGTGTCATGTTTGCGACAATATTACCGAAAGTCAGCCCGTTGTAATAGCCTTCTTTAAGTCTGAATGCACATTTCTCGATAGCAATCAGGTTTGTGTCAAACATATAGTAATCATCTGCTTCGCATTCTTCACCGTCCTCATCAAGACATTCTTCAGTGTCATCGTTTACGGCAGCGGTTTCTAACGGGGTTTCGGCAGCCGGTATGCCTGTTACCTGTGTTCCGTCAGCAGGCACGGAACCTGGCTGATGCTGGTTGTTTAAAGATTTAAGAAGTCTGTCAACATTAACTTTGTCCAGATTCAGTTCCAAATCTTTAACTATAACCGGAGTTACGAGTTCGTTTTTGATAACGCCTGCAAGGTCGTATTTTACACGTTTAAACCTGCCGTTTGCATTGATTTTTATATCTTCGCGGTCTGTTTGAAGTGTTGCGTTTCTGATAAAGAGGCGTTGCGACGGAATACGTGCTTTAGTGATTTGCATATCCGCTTTGACTTTCGGAATATTGTTTCTGAAAAGAACATGCATACTTCCTTTCATAGTTCCGCCTTTAAATAGTTTCTGGCGTGCAAATACATTTAAAAATTCACTAGGAAGTTCTTGTCCGAAGCTGAAACCGGCTTCGTGAAGCTCTCCTGTTGCGATATTCATTCTGCCGTCAAAGATAAGGATAGGGTCAATTTTGCCCATGCCTTTATGGATATCCTGAGCTATATAGTAATTAAGATTTTTAATTTCCAATTCGCTTCCATCAAGGATAAATTCACCTTTTACCGCTCTGTCGTAATCGTTAAGTGCGGATGGGGTGTCAGCAATACCGATACTTACGCCTTTGGCAATTTTTGTGAGCCAGGTTATATCCATTTTATTATTTATTGCTTTATAGATTACCCTTGTCGGAATATCTTTTGAAATTTTAATTGTGGTGCCGCCGATGAGATTTGCAAGATAATCCGCTAAAAATTCATTTGTTGCAACGGTGTCAATGGTTAGGTCTGAATCAAAAGTTTTATAATAATCTTTTATTGTTCCTGAAACTTTGATAGTGTTGGATTTGTTTTTGCCATAGTAACCTTTAAATCCGGAAAATACCATTTTATCGGGGTAAATAGTAATCAATCCTTCCGGCATAACAAGCGGAAGTTTTGCTAAGTCTTTTACGCTTGCTCTGGCATTTTTCATGTTGACAGTGCCGGAGAGTTCGTTGTTGTGGAGTTTTACATCAAAACTCACCGCGCCGCCCGGATTGGTAAGAGGGCTTAACATTTCCTTGCCGTTCGGGATAATAAGGTTTGAATTTACTAAATCAAAAATATCTTTGACAAAAAACCTGTCAGATTTTACATTAACATCAAAAGTTTTTCTGTTTATGAGTGAGGCAAGCGTTACGATTGATTTGTTGATATCAATTTGTAAATTGTCCACAACGATTGATTTATTTTGAAGTTTTACTTTATTTTCATCGTTAACTTCAAAAGTCAGAAGCGGTTTGTTGTTTTGTATAATATCCGTTCTTGTATTGATGTGCAGGTATTTTGCATCAGGTGTTTGTTCAAGCTGTGCGTTTTTGATACCTATTCTGATTTTGGTTTCAGGGGTATAGTTATAAGAAATGAAGGCTTTTTTGACGCCCAGATTTGCATTAAAGAAATCTATATCCCAGTCGAATTCAGCGGGTTCTGAATTTTGTTCTGTCTGCGGCGTTGGAAGCGCATTCAAAAGTCCGTCAACATCAAGGGTTAAGTTGTCGGCGGTAAGTTTGTCGAGGGTGATGTTTTTGAAAAGAATTTTGCCGAAACGAACTTTTGTTTCAAGATTTTTAATATTCATTAATTCCTGTTCGTCTTTTTTTAGAACCAGATTTTTTACTTCAAATCCGGCCTGCGGCAGAATGTGAGGTTTAAAAACAGGTTTTTCAACGGTCAGGTTTAATTTAGTATACTTGTTGACAAGGTTTTCGACCAAATTAATTGTCCTGCTTGATGAAATAATCACCGGCAGGCACGCGAGGTAAAATATAAACCATACAACAATAATGCTTCCTAATGTAATGGCTGTTTTTAATGCTATTTCTTGAACTCTCTTTTTCATAATATCCCTTAGTTTCCCTACAAGAAAATTATACCATAAATTTATTTTATGCTATTATTGTATTATGAAAAAGGTATTTTTAACATTATTATTTTTGGTTTTGTTAAACGGTTCGGCACTGGCAATCGAAAGCGGTGTTACGACATATTCCGAGGACGGAAAATTCGGTCTGAAAACGCTTGACGGACAAATTGTAACAGAGGCGGATTATAAAAAATTAATCCGGGTTGGTGAAGGCGGCTGGATTGTACAGAAAGGTTCAAAATTCGGGCTTATGAACGATAACGGAGAATACCTTATTTCTCCGAAATATAAAAATGCCGAAAGACTTTTAGGGCGTTATGTAAAACTTGGCAACGGCAGCACTTACGGGCTTTATGATGAGAAAGGAAATGTTGTTGTTGAACATAAATATTCTTCAATAGATCTTCTTTTCGGGCAGATGTTTCTGGTCGGGAAAAACTATAAATACGGACTTGTCGGGTTTGACGGAAGAGTTATTCTTGAACCGGTTGTTGATGATATTTATATGCCCAAACCGACTTTGATGAAAATTCAATATGAAGGTAAATGGTATGAAATAGAGCAGCTTCACGGTGAAACTCTTGAGCTGCCTGAAAATATAAGAATGGTTAAAGAGGATACCGAAAACTTTAAAGTAACAGAACTTATAACGAATCCGGTAACGTCAACCGGCTACGGTGTTGTGAGCGCAGGTGATTATTTCCTGAAGATTTTTTCATCAATGTCGCCGGCGTATGAGCAAACGATTGATGAACTTGTTCTTAACCACGGCGCGGATGTTGCGGGGATTTTGATGAAATCGGGCTGGATTGTTCAATTTCCTGTTGTTTATGCAAAAAACTATTACCATACTCTGAAAGCTCCGAATAACGGGCCGTTAAGTGATGTCAAAAACAATTTGAAATATAAGATTAAAGAAAATGCTAATAAGCAGGCGGATTAATTAAAAACCAGTCTTATAACAAATCATACTGACGTTTAATTTCCTGAATATCCTGCCACATGAGCCATTTAGGACTGCCTTTTTCGCGCGAATCATTGCGCAGCAGATAGGAGGGGTGGAAAATAGGCATCATTTTTGAACCGTACGGCCCGTCAAACCATTTGCCTCTCACTTTTGTAATTCCGCTGTATTGCGGAAGCATTGACTGAAGTGCAACACCTCCGCAAAGCAGAATAATTTTGGGCTGCAAAATTTCAAGCTGGGCATCAAGATATTCTCTGCACGCATCTTTTTCTTCCGGAAGCGGATTACGGTTATCCGGCGGACGACATTTTAGCGTATTGCAGATATAAACATCTCGCTCGCGGGAAAGTCCGACAGATGCAAAAATCTTATCCAGAAGCTGACCTGCTTTGCCGACAAAAGGTTTTCCTTTTTGATCTTCCCAGTATCCGGGTGCTTCGCCTATCAAAACAAGCTTGTGGTTCGGAATACCGTCCCCGAAAACTATGTTTGTACGCGTTTCACACAACGGACACTTCCGGCAGGCCAGACATTTTTCTTTAATCTTTGCAAGTTCGGATTGCATTTTGCCTCACCTATTTAACATTAAATGTTACGTTAACAGTTGAGATAACTTTCTTTTCAAGAGAGGATGTGTCGTTGATGCCATAGTCCGAAACTTCTGTTGAATTTACCGGAACGATTTGAAACACGCCCATTCTTGCACTGTTCATTGTGCCGATTTTGCTGTTTGTGCCGGCAACCATGCTTTCAGCGCGTGCTTTAGCGTTTTTGGTTGCTTCGCCAACCATTTTGACTTTGAGATCATCAAGGTTTGAAACCAGATATTCAACATTGTTCAAATTGATATTGACGTTCTGGTTTACGAGCGAGCCGGCATCTTTTGAAATTTGCGCAAGTTTTTTGACATCTTTTGAGGAAACTTTTACCCAGCGTGAAACATTGTATCCTTCAATTTCGTTAGAAGAATATGCTCCGTTTCTGCGGTAGTATTCGTAGCTGTCAACCGGATAAACGTCAATAGTGCTTGCGTCAATGCCGTTTTTGACCAGAAAGTCTTTAATTATATTGGCATCGTTTTCCATTTTTGCATAACCGCTTTTCAAATCCGGAGTTCTTGCCGTAATTCTGAGAGCGAGTGTTGCAAAATCAGAAGTTACATTCTGGCTTGCCGAACCTGTTACACGGATTGTCTGGTTTTGCAGTTTCTGGAATTCAACGACCGCATTTGAAAGTATTGTTGTTGAAAGTATTGCGCCTGCTGCAATTAACAAACCTAGTATTACTACCTGATAGTCTTTAATGTTGTACATCTTCTTCTGCTCCTTTTTCTAAAAATTCAGTATTATCAATTCTTGCGGCAAAATACGGTTTGTCTTTGCCCTGTTCTTTCAGAAACATTACGAACGGCTGGTTAAAGTCAAAATGACGGCCGGTTTCCGGTGCCAGCGACATGCGCATAATTCCTATCACAGCTTCGCTTTTTAAAGTTCCGCCCTTGTTGTCCATTTTGAATTTGATTGTTTGAAGTGCTTTGGTAATCTTTTTGTTAGTACCGAGAATTCTTTTTTCACAGAGTTCATCGTAGGAAATTGTTTTGTCGATATTAATATTCGGAACTTTCAACTCATCATTTTTTGTCATTTTTTCAGGTTTTGCGATAGAGTTAACATAGTCATATAGCTC
Source organism: Candidatus Gastranaerophilales bacterium (assembly GCA_944323035.1). GTDB lineage: Bacteria > Cyanobacteriota > Vampirovibrionia > Gastranaerophilales > Gastranaerophilaceae > Gastranaerophilus. The sequence goes on along the minus strand of CALUQY010000010.1, from coordinate 53,136 downwards.
CGTAAAATTCCCTGTTTTGTCGGATTTTAGAAGTATAACTTCTTCGTTTTCATTGGTGAGAAGTTTTACGGCGTATTCGCCTTCATTGTAGTAAAGAACCTGAACGTTATCTTTGAGTTTTTTCTCGGAATCCTTGTTGATGCCGAAATATTTAACGTTTTCGGCAGAACCCGCAAACGGTTCTTCAGCAAGAACGTTAAACGGATTGCGGAAGGTGAAATCTTTTTTCAGCATTGCGTAGAAAAGATATCCGTCTTTAACGTGCCAGTCTATCATATCAAGTACATCACTGGTTTCTTTGAATTTTTTATAGATAGCTTTTTCTATTTGTTTTTTCAGTTTAGGTTTAATTTCACCCTGAGTTTTGTAGTAAGAGTCCGGTGAAAGAATGTCCGAGGTGTAAAGTTTTTTGTTTAATTCGTCCGCAATCGGCGGGTTGCCTCCTGCAAGCTGAACGGGTTTACCGTTCGTGAACTTGTCCATTAAATCATTCCAGACTAGCTGGAAAGTTACACACCATACAGAATCTTTTACACTTTCATACCCCTGCGTTACGGTTGTTGTTGCTGCCGGAGCCGGTTTTTCCCTGTGAAAGAACGGGAACCTGAATCCGCTGCATAATAAACTTGTACCAATAAGGGCGCAAATGCCCACGGCGGTCATACTTTTACCAATTTTCATATCTAACTCCTTTTCAACATAAAAATTTTAACATAAATCATCTTGCACTGCAACCTTGTTGTGATAGAATAGGTTGTTGTTACCCTTATTAATTTAAAAAAAGGAATTAGAATATATGTTAAAATCAAGCGGAGTAAAAATAGTAGCTACATTAGGGCCATCGGTCAATAATGAAGACAAAATTGAAGAATTAATTAAAGCCGGTGCGAGCATGTTCAGGGTAAACTCATCCCACTCAACGCCGGAAGCTCACAAAGAAACCATTGATATGGTAAGAAAAGTTTCAGCAAAATTAGGCACCCACACTGCGATACTTCTTGACCTTCAAGGGCCTAAAATCAGAGTTGCGAAACTGGAAGCACCTATAGAACTTGTCGAAGGCGAAAACGTTAAACTTCGTCACGAAACTGAATATAAAGATAATATTATACCGGTTGATTACGAAGGCATTGCGCGCGACGTGAAAAGCGGCGACACAATTTATCTTGATGACGGAAAACTTGAATTGAGAGTAAATTCTACAGACGGCACGGTTATTAATGCGCTTGTTGTAAGAGGCGGACTTTTGAAAGCAAACAAGGGTTTAAATCTTCCGGGCAGAACTGCTAGCCTTTCTGCGATTACAAAGAAAGACATTGAATATATTAAGCTAGGTCTTGAGTGGAAAGTTGATTATATGGCGCTCTCTTTTGTAAGAACAGGAGAAGATGTTCTGAAAGCTAAACACTGTATGGAAATGTACGGCGGTCAAATTCCGTTGATTTCTAAAATTGAAAAGCCGGAAGCGCTTGCAAATATTGATGAAATTATTAAAAATTCAGAAGGTATAATGGTAGCGCGCGGCGATTTGGGTATTGAAATTTCAGCAGAAAAAGTTCCGGCAGCGCAAAAACGACTTATCAAAGAATGTAATGCGAAAAATAAAGTCGTAATCGTTGCGACCCAAATGCTTGAAACTATGATAGAACAACCTATTCCGACCCGTGCGGAAGCCTCTGACGTCGCAAACGCAATTCTTGACGGCGCTGATGCAATAATGCTTTCGGGCGAAACCGCTGTTGGTAAATACCCTGTTGAAGCTGTTAAAATGATGTCAAAAATTTCACAAAACCTTGAAGAAAACAACGTTATCAGACATAACTACTACTCAAGAAAAATGGAAGAATTTGATAATCAGGAAGCGTTTGCAATGTGCCACGCAATGATTACAATGCTGGATTCATTGCCGATTAAAGCGCTTGTAACCTTTACAACAACGGGCTATACTCCGGCGCTTTTGAGTAAAGCGAAACCTAGTGTTCCAATCTATGCGCTTGCGCAAAACGATAAAGTATGCCGTCAGATGAATCTTTTCCGTGACGTTATACCGTTCCAGTACGATTGGCAGCAAGAAATCAGCCTTTCAACTTTGAAGGCGTTAAATGCACTTTTGATTAAAGAATTTAAAATGAAAAAAGGTGATAAAGTTATTTTGACAGGTGTTGTTCCATATACCCCGGGTCATACGACTAACTTTATCAAGCTGAAAACTATTGAGTAATGTGCGTAAGGGGCATGTTATCCGGCGGAAAAGTCCGGATACGCCTGCATCCTCCGTGCTGCATTAAACTTTCGTTGACATTAATTTTACCAAAATAAAGAACTCCCAGCACCCTGTTATAGATATCAAGTCCTTTGAAATCTAAGAAGGTCTGGGAGTTTTTGTTTTGGTTATGGAGCTTTTCCAGATAAAGTTTAGAGTTTAAGCCATTGTCAATAACTTCATCTATTGATAAATTGTTTTTGTACGCCTGATTGTAAGCTCTGTTGTTGTTAGATGTTTCGTAGCAGTCAATGCCAATGAGCCTGACCCTGAATTTATTGTTGCCGATTTGTGCTACGACGGTGTCGCCATCGGTAATTTTGGTTATTTCGACGGGCGTACGCGTGTCCGCAAGCGCAGGAAGTGCAATTAAGAGTAATAATACAATAAGGCTATATTGAATTTTAATCATGCATTCTCCTTTGAAATAATTATAATGCGCACATTATAATTAGTCAATATTATAAGGCAGAGTATATCCTCATAATTAATATTCTTTATTAAGATAATTATATGGATGAAGCACAAATCAAAACTGAATTGGGTTTAAGAATCCGAGCTTATAGAAATCAAAAGAATCTTTCACAAGAAAAGTTTTGTAATCTTATTGGTTTAGAACAACCGAGTCTTTCTAATATTGAAAATGGTAAAAATCTTCCGGACGCAACAACGTTATGTTCACTTATCTCCAAAGGTGGAATTGAACCGGACTATTTGTTAGGTTTTTTGCGTGAGGAAAATGTAAAGTATGATGCTATTGATTTTGCAATTCTTCGACTGATTATTGATTTACCTTATACAACCAAAGAACATATAAAGAATTTGTTGTTATCTCTTCCAAAGTCATAATTGTTTTTCAATTTAACAAAAATGTTTTTATGTGTAACAGAATAAAGGAACCTTGCCTTTAATGTCATTCCGTACTTGATGCGGAATCTCATCGGCGATACCGGCAGTACGCAACGCTGGCCAGATCCCGAAATAAATTCGGGATGACATTAAAGTTTACGTCATTCTGGATTGCCACGCCGACTGCGTCGGCTCGCAATGACAATATGTGGCGTGTGTCATCACGAGGAGCCCGTTAGGGCGACGTGGTGATCCAGTCAACAAGCTTCGGGACTTGGGCGGGCTCCTTGCAGCATTGTCGGAACGTTAGATATGACGCTTAATTCGTCAGGGTTGAAAAATTTTTATAATATATTATAATCTTATAAGTAAAAAACATAGGTAACTTATGGATATTAAATTATATTTGGAAAAATTTACGGGATTTTTGCACTCGCAATCCTTTGTGAAAGCTTTCTCGTTTTTCGTTTTTACTGTTATTTTGACGGCGCTTATCTCCTCGCAGAATTTCTTCTTTCAAAACACCGTTAAAAACGGCATAAGCCAGAAAGATATTTATGCGCAAAAAACGCTTACCGTTATTGACACGCGAAGAACCGAGCTGTTGAAAAAAGAAGCCGCCGGTAAGGTTGAGCCGATTTTGACTCCTACAGAGGACAACTTTGTCAGAATTAACTTCAACAATCTGCAGAATTCTATTGAAAATATAAGATTTGAAAATCTTCCTGACGCGCAAAAGCGCGAAAAATTAGAGGTCTTTTTTGACCTGCCTAACTCCAGAAAAGATTTTGTGCTGGATTTCCTTTTGAAAGCTGACGATGACAGCTTGAATGAAACTTTTGCAAAAGCAAGCCAGACACTGGAAAAAGTCTTAGAAGTCGGGATTACCGAAAGTGATTTTGCCGATAATGACGTTGAAAGAATTATTAAACAAAACCTCGTAAGAGATATTTCCAAACGTCAAATTTCTATCATAACGGCAATTCTGGAACAGGTTATTGTTCCAAACCTCGTTGTTGATGAGTTCGCAACAAATATCGCACGCCAGAATGCGCAAAGCACTGTTAAACCTTACGAAATGAAATTTCAGAAAGGGGATTTGATTGTCTACAAGGGCGAACCCGTTACAAAACTTAAACGCGATGCTCTGCGGCAGGCGGGGTATAACGTTTATGAGTTGAATTTTCAGGGGCTTGTGGCAATGTTTATTATTGTTGCACTTGGCACGCTCATTTATCTTGGCTATATGAAATTTTTCGAAAAACAGTTTCTTGAGCCGCGTTATCTTTCTGTTTCCGCATCGCTCTCAACTCTGGTTGTTATTATTGCAATGCTGCTGCCCTCCGGTACATCGCCTTATATTCTGCCGATTCCGGCTTATGTATTTGTGCTGGCGATATTTACCAGCCCGCGGATTGCTTTCGTTGCGGGAACTGTGCTGTTAACCCTTTTAACTCTCGGGTTTCAATACAATTCGGCATTCTTGTGTACATTTATTCTCCTAACAATGATCTCGACTATTGCGATTTCTAAAATTCGTTATTCAAAACGTATGGATCTATTGAAGGTCGGATTTTTTGTTTCTATTGCAGGCGTGTTGATTGCGATAAGTATTTTCCTGCTTGAAAAATGCCTTATTGATGTAAGCAGTTACTTAATCTTGAAAAATATAACATTCCTGCTTATCAACGGTGTTTTAAGCTCGATTATCGTTCTTGGAACGCTGCCGATTTTGGAAAGCACCTTCAAAATTATTACGCCGTACGGGCTTTCGGAACTTGGCGATGCGAACCAGCCGTTATTAAGACGTTTGCAATTTGATGCACCGGGAACGTATCACCACAGCTTAATGGTTGCAAATCTCTGCGAAGCAGCGGCTGAAGCTATCGGGGCAAACCCTGTTCTTGCACGCGTAGGCTCTTTATACCACGATATCGGGAAATTAAAACGTCCGCTTTTCTTTGTTGAAAACCAATCGTATTTCAAGATTGAAAACCCGCATAATAATTTCACTCCGCGTATCAGTAAAATGATTATAACAGCGCACCCGAAAGACGGTCTGGAGCTGGCAAAAGAATATTCGCTTCCGCAGGTTATACAAAATTTTATTACCCAGCATCACGGGCAGGGGCTGGCAAGTTACTTCTATAATCAGGCGTTGAAAGAAGAAGGCGCTGAAAACGTTAAAGAGGAACAATTCCGTTATCCGGGGCCGAAACCTAACACTAAAGAAACTGCAATTCTTATGCTTGCAGATGCTGTAGAATCCGCTGTCCGCTCTATGGATAATCCGACTCAGGAAGAAATGGAAGCGGTTATTGATAAAATTATTATGGATAGAATTACCGACGGCCAGCTTTCGGACAGCCCGCTCACTCTTCTTGATATCAAAACTATCGCCGCAACTTTTGTCAGAATTCTGCGCGGCATGAAGCACAACAGGATTAAATATCAAGACGATGAGCTTGAAAAGAAAATTAAACAGTTGGAAGAAAAAGAAAAAAATAATGAAAAAAGTTGATTGCTTAACCGAAAATGTTAATGAGAATTACGGAATAGATGTTCAGCAGTGGAGCCAAACTGCGGAAAAACTCTTCAATAATCTGATGTCGCACGAAGAAATTTCTTCAACTTGCTGCCTGGCAGGCGAAGAATTTGAGGAAGTATTTTTTGATATTACGTTTACAAATTCCGCGGACACGCACGAACTTAACAAGACTTACCGAGAGAAGGACTATCCCGCTGACATCATAACGTTTGCGATTTTTGCCGACAGCGAGGACAGGTTTATTTTAGATAAACGAGTTGTTCTTGGTGATATTGTTATCGCGCTGGATAAGGTCGAAGAAATGGCGCTAGAAGAAGGCAAAACCTTTGACTATGAACTGCAATTCCTTATTGCACACGGAATTTTGCACCTGCTGGGGTTTGATCATCAAACGGAAGAAGAATACAATTTTGTTGTCAAACATCAGGTTGACGCGATAAAGGAGCTGTGTAATGACAAAGTTTAAAGCACAAAGTTTCAAAGCCAAAATAGAAAACGCCCGTCACGGAATTAATTTGGCGCTGCGTGCAGAAAAAAATCTGCGTGTTCACATGATTATTGCGGCTATGGTTGTACTTGCGGGGTTTATCCTGCATGTCGGAACAGTGAAGTTCTCTATACTTCTTTTGACCATTGCGCTGGTTGTGCTTGCGGAGATGCTTAATTCCGCACTGGAATTTGCGGTCGATGCGCTATATAAAAATAAGTATTCCAGACTTGTGAAATTCGCTAAAGACATTTCTGCCGGAGCAGTTCTTTTTGTGTCTTTTATCTCGGTTGTCGTTGGAATACTTATCTTTGTACCTGAATTGCTGAAATTATTATAGCCAAAACCCGCCTGACAAATCTTAGCTCAACAGTTTTACTGTTGGCAGATTTGTACGCTCCCTTCATTGCATTACGGTCGCAACGGCGGCATCGTAATGTTTCGCACCCTGTTCGGCACGCGAGAGCGTGACGACCCCGGTGCTACACACCGGCTAACGCATTAATTTCTTCAACCATAGCGTCAGCGTCAAAGCCGTGAACTTTTGCGCCAGCTTCAAGGTTTTCAAAGTGTGCTGCAGCGCATCCGATACAGCCTAAACCGTATTTTCTGAATACTTCTACGCTTTGCGGACACTGATTAACGATATCCATTATGTTCATATCTTTTGAAATTTTACCCATATTTATTCCCTCCATTTTATGACTTTTTCACGTCTGTCATTAAGTATATTATACAATAAAGTTGGAGGTAGTATGGAATTTCTCAAAAATCTGTTTACAAATGATAACAGTATTATCGGGTTATGCGGCTTTGAAGAAAAGAATGATTTGACGGAAAATTTAAACAGAATTTTTACTGATTATAGCTATGCTCCGCCGGTTAACCTGATGTACAAAAACCGCGAACATCTGAAAAATATTTTTTGCGGTTAACATTTCTTAATCTTTGCAGCCAAAAAAGACAATTTTTAAACCCGAATTTTCTTTATAATAATATAGGGAATTATTTTGGGATAAGTTGTTATGGCAAACGAAGATTATTCAGTAAAATTTAATCCATTTGCATACCAGTCAGCACCGATAGGTCAGGTTCCGTTCCGCGGCACATCAACACCGGTTGAGCGTCCGCAGGAAGGTCAAAAACCTTTCGGTTACACAACCCGTCCGGCTAAGCAGCCGACAGAAAAAGAATTGTTGACTGAAGCTTATGACAAAAACTTTGTCAAAGATACATTTGCATACGCAGGTGCAAACGGGCCGTCAGCAAATATGCCGGAAAGCCGCGCATATTATGATGACAGCGATTTTAGGGGAAAAGGACTTTATTGTGCGGCGTAAGATTACGCCATCAAATCCATTATCTGCGCTCTTTCGTCGCTTCTGACATCAGGGTGCATTAAATTGAACTCTTTTGCGTCAGTAGTTTGCGCAAAAGGGTTTTTTGTGCTGCTGCGTCCGTAGGTCAAAAGATTGCCGAAATTACCTCTGACCGGCATGTCGTCCTGCCGTGTGAAGCTGTCCTGTGCGCTGGTTTTTTTCATCAAATCCTGATAGAATTCAGGCGGATACCCGCGCGAGGTTTGCATATTCACAGCTCCGACACGCTCGTAGTATTTGTTCTGATTGTTGTCTACTGCTGAAATCATATATGTATTCTCTCTCTTATAAATAATAACAATTTGTGAGAGTCAGAATTTCAGTTTTTGAAAATTTCGTAACAATTAGTAATAAAAATGATAAATTTTGTAAAAACGGCAAAACCGCAGGTTAATAAATCGGAACGTAACCGCAGTATTTCAGGGAGTTCAATGTTTCGTAGTAGCTGATTTGCGTTGCGCTGCCGGTCTTGATAAAGAAGTTGCAAAGTTTATCTTCCGGAAGTTTGAGCGCAGCAATAATAGCCGCCTGAATTACGTCAGGATACGTCACTATGATTATGCGGTTACCCATGTTTTCCTTGATAATTTTATCAATACTTTTGCCTACGCGCTCTACAAATTCTTTCAAAGATTCGGAATTTTCGCAGACGCGTTCATCCGGATGCTCAATAAGTTTTAACAGATTATCCGGTTGTTGCTTCATAAGCTGGTTAAGTGTCATGTTATTCCAGTTGCCGCAAAGCCGCGGTTTTAAATCGTCCAGAATTTCAACATTTGTTTTATAAATTTTTGCGATAATTTCCGCGCTCTCAACCGCTCTTGTTCCGCAGGAAGAGTAAATTTTGTCGTTTTTAACCGAACGTTTTATTAAAAACTGACAAATTTTTTCTATCTCTTCTTCACCGGCTTCGGTCAGAGGCGGGTAATTTTCGCAGTTAGAAAAACGGTATTCGTCCGAATATATCGTTGCCCCGTGGGCTATGAAAGTTATTTTGCATCGTCTTTGAAAAAACATAATATCCTCTTTTGGTATAGACAGCGCAGCCGCTGGTTGGCAAACCGCGTTTGCCGGGCAGGCGGCAAAGAACTGCTTTATTATATTATAACATATAAAATATCTTTTTGCTATACCTAATAAAATGCGCCCCTTTTGGAGCGCATTTTAGATTATTTCTTGTGTGTCTTATTGAATGTTATTTCGTCGTTGTCAACGTCTATTACTATCTCATCGCCTTTAAGGAAGTTTTGCGATAATAACAATTTAGAAAGAGGGTTTTCAACAAGCTGACGGATTGTCCGTTTGAGCGGTCTTGCACCGTAAATCGGATTAAATCCGCGGTGTGCAAGGAATTCTCGGGCATCTTCCGTTATCAGCAGGTCGATTTCCTGTTCTGCAAGACGTTTGCGCAGGTATTCCATTTGGATATCGACAATTTTTGACAATTGTTGAAGCGTAAGTGCTTTGAAGAAAATCGTTTCATCAATTCTGTTCAGAAATTCCGGTTTGAAACGGGTTTTCAGCAGTTCAAGAATTTCTTCTTTTGTTTTGTCGAATTCTTCCGGTGAAATCATGGAGTTAACCGTGCTTTCAAGAATAATATCGCTGCCGATGTTGCTTGTCATGATGATGAGGGTGTTTTTAAAGTCAACGGTTCTGCCTTTGCTATCCGTCAAACGTCCGTCATCAAAGATTTGAAGCATTATGTTGAAAACATCCGGATGCGCCTTTTCGATTTCGTCAAAAAGTACAACGGAATAAGGTTTTCTTCTGACGGCTTCTGTCAGTTGGCCGCCTTCTTCGTAACCTACGTATCCCGGAGGCGCCCCGACCAGACGTGCAACGTTATGTTTTTCCATATATTCGGACATATCAATTCTGATAAGAGCGTCCTCATCGTTGAACATAAATTCTGCAAGCGCTTTTGCAAGTTCGGTTTTACCTACACCTGTCGGCCCGAGGAACAGGAACGTACCTATCGGACGTTTAGGGTCTTTTAAACCGGAACGGGCGCGGCGGATTGCGTCAGATACCGTTTGAACCGCTTCTTCCTGACCTATCAAACGTTTGTGGAGAATTTCTTCCATGTTGATAAGTTTTTGTTTTTCGCTTTCAACAAGTTTGTTGACCGGAATTCCCGTCCACTTGCTGACAACGTTTGCGATATCTTCATCCGTGATTTCTTCCTTCAAAAGACGGTTGGAAACTTTTTCTTTGCCCTGAATTGCGGTTAATTGTTTTTGCAGTTCAAGAAGTTTACCGTATTTGAGTTCAGCTGCGGTTTGAAGATCGGTGTTGCGCTCAGCCTCTTCGATTTTTTGTTTTGTTTTTTCAATTTCCTCTTTGATACCTGCTTCACCTGTGATAGAAGCTTTTTCGGCTTCCCATTGTTTTTTCAGAACGTCGATTTTGCCTGTAAGTTCGGTGATTTGTGAAGAAATTTCGTTAATTTTTGCAGTGGTTTCTTCGTTGTCATCTTCCTTTTTCAGGGCTTCGCGTTCAATTTCGAGCTGAATTTTCTGACGCGAAAGGGTATCAATTTCTTCCGGCATGGAGTCGATTTGAATACGCAGTGAAGATGCGGCTTCATCAATCAGGTCGATTGCCTTGTCCGGCAGAAATCTGTCTGTGATGTAGCGGTCAGAAAGTTTTACTGCTTCAATCAGGGCGCTGTCGAGGATTCTGACTCCGTGGTGAACTTCGTATTTTTCTTTCAGGCCTCTCAGGATACTTATTGTATCTTCAATTGACGGCTCGTTAACCATAATCGGCTGGAACCGGCGTTCAAGAGCGGGGTCTTTTTCAATATATTTTCTGTATTCATTGACGGTTGTTGCACCGATTGTCCTCAAAACACCGCGGGCAAGCATTGGTTTTAAAAGGTTTCCGGCATCCATTGCACCTTCCGAGGCACCGGCACCGACTACCATGTGAAGTTCATCAATAAACATGACGATTTCGCCGTTGGAGTTTTCGACTTCTTTCAATACAGCCTTCAAACGTTCTTCAAACTCACCTTTATATTTTGCACCTGCAACCAGCGCGCCAAGGTCGAGTGATACAAGTTTTACGTTTTTAAGGCTTTCCGGCACATCGCCTCTCACAATTCTTTGTGCTAAACCTTCAATAATCGCGGTTTTACCAACCCCCGGCTCGCCGATTAGAACAGGGTTGTTTTTGGTACGCCGGTTCAGAACCTGTACAATTCTTCTTATTTCTTCATCTCTGCCGATAACAGGGTCAAGTTTACCCTTGCGGGCAAGCGCCGTTAAATCGGTAGAATACTTTTCTAAAGCTTTTAAATTTTCTTCTGCATTTTTATTATCCACTTTTTGATTACCTCTTATTTTTTTCATAACATTCAGGACTGTGCTTTCGCTGACCCTGAAACGCTTTAAAAGATTATAAACATTTGTGCCTTCAATCTTTGTCATCGCAAGTAAAATCATATCAATTCCGACATATTCGTCCTTGAAATCCTGCGCAAGTTCCTGTGCTTTTTCCAGAATTTGGAAGGAATCTTTTGATAAAATTAACTGCGAGGTGTTGACCATACTGACTGTCGGAAAAGTTTTGATTGTACTGATTAAATCGTTGATGAAATCCTGATTGAGTAGTTTCAACTCGTTCATATAATCCTTAGCCATGCCGTCATCCTTCACGCACGCGAGTAAAATATGTTCGGGCTGAATTTCCGAATTTTTATACTGTGCTGAAAAGTTGAGAGCACCGGCAATAATTTCGTTTGAAAGATTAGTAAATTTTTCTAAGTTTAACATAATATTTTCCTCTGATATCATTTTAACGATAAAAATTAGGAAATCAGAAATAATTAATGATTATTTAACGATTAGAGTTGAAAGTTATTCAAAACACCCATGTCGATGTCCAACGCTTTGCAAATGTTATAATAGTTTAGTATTTTAAGGTTGACCTGTCCACTTTCTATAGATGCAATACTGTTTTTGCTTAAACCCACCATTTCAGCTAATTGCTCTTGGGTTAGCCCCTTTTTATCACGGGCATATTTGATTATATGTGCAATTTTTAGTAAAGTTTCATTTTTCATATGTTGTCCATTATAAGATATTGACAAATCAACATCAACCATGTTAGGTTGTATATATACAAATAAACTTGGAAAATATCAAGAGAACAGGAGTGACTATGGATAAAAAATATTTTGACGATCAGATTGACGGAAGCCTTGCTGTGATTTCTGAAACATTGTACAAGTTTGGCGACGAAATTGTTAATTTACATGTAATGGTAGAATGCATTAGAGTTGCACGGGATATGCAGGCAAGAGTATCCGGGAAAGTTTCGCACCTGGCTCAGCCGGAGCCATAATTTGTATGCGTTTTTGTCCCCGAAACTGTGTAGCCAAAAATGTGTCGCCAAAATTGGGGACTTTACAATGCTGCGAAATCTGTCATAATCAATTTGACACTGGCCACTGTTACCCCCCTCGTTTGCCATACAGGCGGCGAAACCTGTTATATCTTGTTATGCAAATAAAAAAGGAGAATATTATGTCAGAAAAATTAGTACATGTAAATGCTTACACAAAACGTGACGGAACCGAAGTAAGAGAGCACTACCGCGGCGGCGGAATAGGCACCCCGATAGTTCCGTACAATGATGAAACTGTAAACCCGAATGGAGGAATAGCAGGGAAAGAGCCAACAACACCGTTTAACACTACGATATTAGAATGGCTCGGAATCTGGGATTTATTGAAAGGCCCTTTTGAAACCCCGCATAAACAGAATTTAGTTTTAGACGGCGGAATATCAATGAATGTTCCTGCCGGCGGGATAGGCGATGTATTAGGCCCTGCCGGCGAAGCGATTCAAGCAATCGGCTTAATTGTACAGGTGGGCGGTCAATTAGCACTGCAAGGGATTCAGATTGCAAAATCTATAAAAGACGCAATAAAGAATTTTGATAACAGCGTAGATTTCTATTATTTAATGCCTAAGCTTGGTGATACAGTAGGAGAATTGCGTCAGGGTTATACAAAGTCAAAAGAATTGGAAACCTCAACCCTTGATAAACTAACGAACACAAAAGATCAACGTGTTTATGAACAGTTGTATCAAAGCTATTTAAAACAACGCGAACATAATAAGCAAATCAATCACATACTAAACCGTGTAGAATATGCCTTGCAGCAAAAAGATTATGACGGAGTGGCAAACGAATTGCAAAATTACCAGACAATACAGGAAGAGGGCATGAAAAATCTAACGCAGGAATGGTCAAAAACTCAGTTACAACCAACCATTCCGGACGCTACGGACTATCCTATGCCGCAACCACTTACTCCGCCTCAAGATTGGGATTATGTTTTAAGAAACATTGGAAAAGAATCCCCGGAGGCTCAGAAACTGGCTATTGGATTTGGTATGGATATTGTAGGGAAAAATGCTCCGGATGCTAATCAATTTTGGAAAATTGCAACTGAAGATGTTAATGGTTATAAAAAATATCTTGAACAGAACGGAAGTATAGTAGAAAGTATCTCTCAATTACCATTTGATTTTAAGGATACAGTACGTGCAAAGGTACGTCAACAGTTATATGTAAACGATGCAAAAGGTTTGATAATACGCCCAGATAGCGCCCTCTCGCAAGAAATAGCTGCAAGTCCTGAATTTCATGATTTTATTAAAGCTCATCTTAATGAATTATTACATGGAAAGGTCGTATCTGGCAGTGTAGTTTATACTGATTGGAAAAATAACTTAGGCTTGACTCTTGGGTATGCGGATATAATAGACACATATATTAATAAAAATGGTGATATTGTATCATTCGTACTGGATACTTATGACTTTAATCCAAATGAAAATTGGATGATAGAGTGGGCGCGTAATGTACAAGAACATAATTTAATAACCTGTTTTTATTCTATAACAATCGTTGTTGTTCCTAAAGATCAATGGTTACAAAGTATTGATAAGCCTAATTAAAAAGTACATAGAGGCAATAAAGCATTGGTAAAATACTAAGAACAAGAAAGATTTTTAATAAATTGGAAATAGGTTTGTTTTTTAGCAGTTTTCGGCAAGCAATTATGGATATGGAATGGAGAAAAATTGCACCCACATAAATACTTGTAATGTGTAAATGATATATACATTTTTTTAGAAATCTAAAATTAGAATCCATAGAGTATTCAATTGGTAAAGGTAAAATACTAAGTGCGATGATAAAAATAATCAACATTCCGGTCAACCATAAAATCAGGAAGCCAATTTCAGTAATTAACGCAACACTTAAAAAAAACTTTTTCATAGTCCAATTATACTGGTATATGGGATAATAGTAAATAGTTCTTGCGGGGAGTAATCCCCGCACTATTTACTTATACAACAATCCGGACTGGAAAGTAGAGTGGGCGCGTAATGTACAAGAACATGGACTCTTTAGAAATTTTTATACAATCAACATTATTGTTATTTACAAAGATGAATGGTTAGATTGGTTTATTGATAGCGTATCACATAAACAATAAGTTTAATAAATAAAAGAATAGGAAAAGACGCAATAAAAAGAGAAAATTTTTCTAACAACGATAGAGATTTTTTCCTAAGAAGATTTATTGTTGCTATAATGCTTATTATTAAAGAAAGATTGGTGATTAGGTAAATAAAGGTAGAAATAAACCATATAAGAAGAACTATACCATCATGGAGTCCCCCTTCGGGGAATTCTATAACAAAAAAAACGAAGTAAAGATTAGTTGAAAAAGTAGCCCATACAATCAAGGTAATAATTTCAATAATCAGTGCAAAGATTAAAAGAATAATTTTCATGGTTCTATTATAGCAATACATGGAATAATAGTAAATAGCACTTTGCGGGGAGCTTTCCCCGCAATGTGCGTTATTTACAGCTCTTGCAGGTTTGCAGTGCCTTTATAATCTCTTTGATTTCCGGCGAAATGTCAGACATATCAAAAATGTTTGATTTTACGTAATGTGCAAACTCCGATTTTTTAAACTCGTGGTGTCCGCGGTTCCGGAAAAATTCTTCCAAAAACTCAACCGTTGACGCAGCGCCTTCAAGCGGAGCCGTATCTCCCATGGAAATAAATTCTGTTTCGTAATTAATCGTCTTTTTAATCAAAGATTTTGGCAGAATATCCTCAAATTCACCCTTAGAAATCACATAAACATAATCGCCATCTCTTAAGCGCGGACGGATTTGGGTATAATTTTCCTGTGCATCACTATCGAGAAGCACAAAAATAGGGATTTTCAGACAGCCGGCAAAACGATAAAAATATTTTACGACCTGATTTTTCCCGCCGGCTGATATCACAAAAATCCCGTTCTTTTTGAAATCATAATCCAGAAGTTTTGCAAATTCCGGAAGAAGGATTTCCTCCGTAATCCCTTCCACAAGCATAACTTTTTCAACCGGATAAAGATTAGATGCGCGGTTTTCAGCCGAACACCTGCCATGTGCAAGCGATTTTAACCAGCGCAGGTTGAAAACCGCGCCTTCTTCAATCAGTTCTAACGCCGCTGCATAGTTAATCTTATTTTTCAGGAATATTTCTTCCCGTTCGCTCGTTCGAAAAACTGTTTTTTCATAATCATAAATCTGTTGATTAATTGAATAATCTTCTTTCAATTCAAATCCCATTTTACGGAGTGAATAGTTAATAATTCCTGTTGCAAGTTCTGTAATCAATGCGGCATCAAGGTTTTCAACGTCCGCTTTTTTAAACTTAGGCTCCAGCAGGTTGCCTGTAATAATCTCTTCAAACACCCGCATATAACGCTTTTCCACTTCCTTAAACCGTGTTAACCGGTCTAAGGAAATCAATATTTGTTCTTTTGTTAAAGGTTTTATTTTTTTCAGTTTTTCCATAATTCCCGAACGGATATCCAAAGGATATAGCAAATAAAAATCTTTTCATATATTATAGAAATAAAGCAGTTCGCCGTCGCCTGCTTGCCCTGCTCACGCAGGTCAACCCGCGACTACGCTGTCTAATACGCCACTCAAAAGTTTCGCTTGCGTGAGGGGGAGTTGCTACGCAACTCATTCACGCCACGTTCCTTATCGCGAAACTTTCTCGGACATGTAAGGAGTTTGCGCAAATGTTACTCTCGGTATCGAACATCTCACAAAGGAATTATACCATAATCAGCCGATTTCCCCAAAAGGTTAATCTTTCGTTGCAATGCAGGTTTTGCGCACAAAGTCCTGACAGGTTCACATACAGCAGCCTGACGCCGGAGGAGAAAGAAAAGTTTGACAAAATATCTTCAGCACTGCCGCCTCAGATGATATTAGAATTTGAAAATCTTAACAAACAGGGGATTTTGACAAACAGAAAATCAAATGATAAGAGTTCAACACTGGAGAATTTGTATAAAATTTTAACAACAGAACGCGCAGCCGGCCTTGATAATAAATTGATACTTATCGAAACAATCGGACATTTGAACAATCCATACCGGATAAGCCAAAAATCTGATAACAATATAATTAGTTACCTAGAAGGTCTATTCCTTCCTATAAGTCATAATTACGGAGCAAGAGGCTCTAGCACCTGCACAGCAGCATGCATTGAATTTGATCTGGCGAAACAAGAACCGGCAGAATTTGCACGATTTGTTTCCGGCCTGACTTCCCCCTCACTCGCTGTAGAAAAAATAATTGACTCGGATAACCTTGCAGATAAAACTCTTGATGCGATATGGCTTTTGAATATCTTTGAAATTCCATACGATGAAAAAGACTTTAATAAAATAAAAATAACCCTAAAGCCTGACGATAAAGTTCTGTTAAAAGTCGGTTTGAACAATCAAAATTTAACAAACACAAAACAACGCAACACCATTGACACAATATTACAGTCAACATTTATGAATGTAGGTTCCCAACAAAGCTATGATTCTTTGACCGATCGGCGTTCCGGCAACTTCAAGGTAACAAAACGCGGTCTGATAGAATACGAAAAAACTTTTGTGGAATCGGTTGTACGCAATAAAAATATAATTTCGGTTAACTATCAGAAAATCAATCAAGACGGTGAAATTACGGGTTATGAAACGGATTTTCAGACAATCAAATCCCAGCTGTTAGACACGTTAAATCTTGGAGAAAACATTGTAGCCGGAATTACAAACAAAACAAAAAACAAAAAGCTTCGCGGACACGAAATTGTCATTACGGGAGCGCAAACCAGGAAAGACGGCAAGACCGAATTCATCTGTTATAACAGCGATTTAGAAAAAAATGTTCCGGTCATATACACAGAGGACTATCTTCTGCCCAAAATCCACCATGCCGGAATTCCTAAGGAAATCGTATTAAAGACAATGGGCTTTAAAGAAGGCTGGATAATGGAACTGGAAAATTACAGAGCATTAAAAGATAGAAGTTAAATATACCTGCGGGGATTACTCCCCGCAAGAACTATTTACTATTATCCCATATACCAGTATAATTGGACTATGAAAAAGTTTTTTTTAAGTGTTGCGTTAATTACTGAAATTGGCTTCCTGATTTTATGGTTGACTGTAATGTCGCTGGTTTATATACTTCTCTTTTCATTACTTGCTTCTTTCCCAACAGACGAATCTATAGGATCTAAATTTTTATTTCTTGAAAATTTTTTGTTTTATATAGGTATTTACGTGGGTGCAGTTTTTCTCCATTCCACATCCATAATTGCATGTGTTAAAATGCTAAAAAACAAACCTATTTCCAATTTATTAAAAATCTTTTTTGTTCTTAGTATTTGGCCAATATTTTTTTGTCTTGATATATTGTTTAATTAGGCATATCAATACTTTGCAACCACTCATCTTTTGGAACAACAACGATTGTTATAGAATAAAAACAGGTTATTAAATGATGTTCTTGGACATTACGCGCCCATTCTACTTTCCAGTCCGGATTGTTGTATAAGTAAATAGTTGCGGGGAAAGCTCCCCGCAACTATTTACTATTATTCTATATACTAGTATAATTGAGCCATGAAAAAATTTTTTTTAAGTTTGGCTTTGATTATTGATATTATAGCTTTCATTATTTGGATAACAGTTGGACTGTTTTTGTATCTTTTTCTACTAATATTTTTTGCACCTTCTGAAAGTAGTTCTTGGCTTGCATTTACTTTCTATGATTCCATAGAATTCTATATAATATTATCAATATTCTATTTTTGTAGCTGTTTTTTCTTATTTACCAGTATCAAAATTTTGGTCTTAATGCTAAAACAACAAAGGATAACATTAGTTCAAAAAATATGTCTTTTATGGAGTATTATTCCTATTGGAATAGTAATTATTTCTTTTTTATTGAATTTATAAACCAATGCACCATTTTATCCATTGATTTTTCGGAACAACAACGATTGTTATAGAATAAAAACAGGTTATTAAATGATGTTCTTGGACATTACGTCCCCACTCTACTTTCCAGTCAGGATTGTTGTATAAGTAAATAGTGCGGGGAACCTTCCCCGCAATGTGCTATTTACTATTATTCTATATATTGCTATAATAGAACCATGAAAATTCTTCTTTTAATCTTTGCACTGATTATTGAAATTATTACCCTGATTATTTGGGCTACTTTTTCAACTAATCTTTACTTCTTTTTTTTTGTTATAGAATTCCCCGAAGGGGGACTCCATGATGGTATAGTTCTTCTTATATGGTTTATTTCTACCTTTATTTACCTAATCACCAATCTTTCTTTAATAATAAGCATTATAGCAACAATAAATCTTCTTAGGAAAAAATCTCTATCGTTGTTAGAAAAAATTTCTCTTTTTATTGCGGCAGCACCAATTATTTTATTTCTTACAATGCTTATTATAGCGTATTCTTTATAAACCAATCAAGCCACTCATTTTTTGGAATAACAATAATGTTGATTGTATAAAAATTTCTAAAGAGTCCATGTTCTTGGACATTACGCGCCCACTCAACCAAAAAATTTGAATCGTTTTTATTAAAATCATAGGTATCAAAAACAAAAGATACAATATCTCCATGGTCATTAATATATGTGTCTAAAATTCCTACACACTTAAGTGCTCCATACAAGTTTGGATTAGACCACTCAAAAGCAAGGCTTCCCTCAATATGTTCCCCTTTTATAAGCTTTAACAAATTTTGTAATACATAATCTTTAAATTGCTTGTTATTTTTTATTTCAAGAGACAAACTGCTATGTGGCATGAAAATTAATCCTTTTGAATCATTAACGCCTAATTGTTTCATCACTTTTGTCTGTACTTTTGATTTAATCGTTTCAAATGGTAAATCTGAAATACTGTTAACCATAAATCCATTTTTTTGTATATAATCTTCCTGTGTTTCAAAACCATTCTCCGAGATATTTGCTAATTTATAAGCATCAGGTGCTACAGGGCTTGTTGTTGTCAGGAGTCCCATTAAAAGTAATTTTTCTGTTTCAGGGAAATCATGCAAGATTGTACGTGGAAATCCAGACCAATTGATATGACGTTCTGTGTCAGGCATAGGATAGTCCGTAGCGTCCGGAATGGTTGGTTGTAACTGAGTTTTTGACCATTCCTGTGTTAGATTTTTCATGCCCTCTTCCTGTATTGTCTGGTAATTTTGCAATTCGTTTGCCACTCCGTCATAATCTTTTTGCTGTCCGAGAAAGACTCGCGATAAGGAACGTGAGCGAGTCTTTTGAGTGGCGTATTAGACAGCGCAGCCGCCACGGCTCGCGGTTCAGCGAGGCGGAGCGGCGGAGAACTGCTTTATTTGCAAGGCATATTCTACACGGTTTAGTATGTGATTGATTTGCTTATTATGTTCGCGTTGTTTTAAATAGCTTTGATACAACTGTTCATAAACACGTTGATCTTTTGTGTTCGTTAGTTTATCAAGGGTTGAGGTTTCCAATTCTTTTGACTTTGTATAATGTCCGAGAAAGACTCGCTCACGTCCCTTATCGCGAGTCTTTCTCGGACACAAAAAACCGACGGTTATTTTACGTGCACTATATTACTTGTTAACTCTTTGGTCGGTTCGTCTTTTGAGTAAACTTTAAATTCGTAAAGTCCGGCTTCGTTCAGGACAAAGTAATCGGTGTAATAATACTGTTGTTCGTCTTTCAGTTTGACGGTTTTTCCGTAGATAAGCTTGTAGCCGTAACGCATTTCATCATTATCGCGTTTGAAAACCTGTACATATAACTGGCGGGTTAAAACGGGTTCGGGCAGTGTTATCAGATAATAAACCCTTTCTCCCGTTTTGAAGGAATAATCCACCTCCAGCACATTTTCAGGTGTAATCGGTTCACGGTTAAAAACTATGTAAGATTTTTCCTTACAACCGGTCGAAACTATAGTTATGAAAAACAATAAGATTAAAAACCACTTTTTCATTATTTTAATATTTTCAATTTTTCGCGAACAACTCCCATAGTATTGCTGTCGTCGCTGTATTGCAGGAAGGATTGGTAATTTTTGATTGCTTCCTGATTTTTGCCCAGTGATTCGTATGCAATACCCAGCGCAAAATATGCGTATGAATAGGTTGGATCAATTTCGACGACTTTACTAAACGCTTTTATTGCCTCATCGGTATTTTTGTCCTCCGCGTTTACAAGCCCGAGGTTGAACCATGCATCTGCATAGTTTATGTCTGTCAAAATTGCCTTTTTGTAATATGAGCTTGCGTTTTTGTTATCTTTTTGGGCTCTATAGACATTACCGATTTTCAATAGTGTTTTTTCGTCTGTCGGGTTAAGTTCCAACGCTTCTTTGTAGGTTAAAAGTGCCGCGTCAAATTCTTTGTTTTTGTAACTTTTGTCTGCTGCTGTGAGAAGTTTTTGGTATTGTTTATCAACTTCTGTTTTAGGTGCGTTTTCGTCTTCAAATGTTACCGTGACAAGAGAGATATCTTCATCTGCGCTGCTTACATTGCTTATGTTGCCTGCGGTTTCTGCCGGTGCCGCCGGAGTAGTTGTTATTTCTTTTTCCGGCGCTGCAGGCTCTGCGAATTGTTTATTATAAGCTTCTGTGATGAATTCTGCATATTCATTGCTGTAATCGAGGTTTGTCGGGCTTAATGAAATAGCTTTTTCGTAGTATTCACTTGCCTTTAAGGTGTCATCCTGTGCGCGGTAAATTTTTGCTATCATATATAAAGGATAGCTGTTTTCTTTGTTGTATTCGGCAGCTTTTTCAAAGTATGGCAAAGCTTTTGTAAGGTCGTTTGCATCGTAATAGATTTTTGCCTGTGTGAGAAGTGCAGAGGTTAAATTTTTGGTCACTTCTTCGTCTTGTTTTACTTTTAAAAGTTCCATATATAAATCTATTGCGGCAGGATATTTCCCCCACGCGTGGAGCGCAAGCGCTTTATTAAGCTTCAAATCATAGTTGTTTGTTTCTGTGAGAAGAATTTCGTTGTAGACTTGAACAGCTTTTTCATAATTCTTTTGCAGGTGGTAGGATTCTGCAAGCGCCTTTTTCATATCGGGGTCGCTGGTGTTTTTCTCGATTGCGAGTTCAAAATTCTTGACGGCTTCGTCAATCCGGTTTTCGCGTTTTAAGACCATTCCGAGGTTTTTGTAAGCGTAGCCGTTGTCAGGATATTTTTCAATATAAAGCTTGTATTGCTTGATTGCCTCATCATTTTGCTGCATATCAGCAAGAAGATTTGCGTAGTCAAACCGGATTATATTCAGGGAAGGTTCCTGCTCAAAGATTGCAGTGTACTGCGCAAGAGCCTTGTCGTTTTCTTCAAGTGCCTGATAGCAGAGCGCCAGTGTTACGCGGCAGGAAAGGTTTGTGGTATTCTTTTCAAGCTCTTTTTGCAGGAATTCAATTGCCTTTGTGTACTCTTTTGTTTTATAAAGTGCAATCCCGTAGTTTCCGTAGCTGTTAAACCCGTCCGGATTTTTCTTGTAAATCGCGGCGAATTCCGTAATCGCTTTGTCAACACTGTTTTCAAGAAGGTATGAATTTGCTAGGTTTTCTCGTGCTTCAAAGTGTTCCGGATAAATACTCAGGAAAAATTCGTAGTTTTTAATCGCGCTTTTATAGTCTTTGCTCATATATTGAGCATTGGCGATGTTCAGGTAGTTAAATTTGTAATCCGGAAAGATTTTTTGCGCCTGCTGGTAGTATAAAAGTGCCTCTTTGTAGCTGCCTTTATTTTCGTAAATTCCGCCGATACTTATATAAATAAATGCGTCAGTCGGTTTAAGTTCGAGGGCTTTTTTATATGTTGCCAGAGCTGAATCGTAATCCTGTGTATCCGCATAAAGTCCTGCAAGTTTTGTATAAAGCATGGATTCTTTCGGGTTGAGCTGAATTGCTTGAAGTAAAGCTTGAATGGCATTATTATATTCTTCTCTGTATTCAAAAGCGCAGGCCTTCTGATAGAGAGAATTAGCTTCCGGTGTAAGACTTGCGAAAGCACTGTTTGCGCCGAAAACTGTTAAAATTATTGCAGATATTAATAACCGTTTATTCGTAATAACCCTCCTGAGAGAATCCTCTCTCCCTATTAATATAATTTTATCATAAAAGTTATTTTTGTGTAAAGTCATGTATATATAGCAGTTCTTCGCCATTCCGGCTGCATGTCTGTCCGAGAAAGACTCGCGATAAGGAACGTGGCGTGAATGAGTTGCGTAGCAACTCCCGCTCACGCAAGCGAGCCTTTTGAGTGGCGTATTAGACAGCACTCTGCCGAGAAAAACAGTTCAGTGAACTGTTTTTCGAGAGGGAAACGCGCGGCTCGCGGTTCAGCGAGGCGGAGCGGCGGAGAACTGCTTTATTTTATAGAGTGTCTTTCCAGGATATAAAAAAAGCACCCTCCCAAAGAGCAGCGCTTTCTTCATTCTTTTTTACTAAAAGACCTAAGGAATCTAAGCCAAACCTAAAACTTTACGGTACCATGAGAATGTTTCTAATTCAGACCCATTAAATGTGGTTTTGAGGCATTGCTTTTTCAAATAAGCTTCAAATTCATCGTTGAATTTTGACTTTTTGATTTTCTTAGTTTCGATTGTTTCAGTAGTACCCATTGTGTAACTCCTTCCACTTCGCCTTCACCGCTGCCTATTATAACATAAAAATGTTATTTTGGCTAGTGGTATAAAACCGCTAAATCATGATTTTTGCGTTATATTTGAGTTGCGGCGTGTAAATTTTTGTAAATAGTTTTTCTTTTTGCTATTGCAATGGATTTTAAGCCGGTATAAAAGGCTCTATGGCGCATGTTGGATTTTTGGCTTGTAAACTTATGTAACGATTGAGCGTTTTCCCCTAAAGTTTTTTGCATTTCACGCCGACATTCAACACAGGTAAATAAGGAGTGTTTGATATGACAGAAAAGAAAATTTTAGACATTGAGGATTTGATGTTAGATTACGGGGAAATGACAAGTTTTGATTTTGACTCTGATACTTATAAAGAGGTAAAGGCAATTCAGGATTTGGAAAACGAAGCTTACAAAAAAGCACCTGTTGCTTTTAAATACGGTAAGTTTGATTTAGTGGATTTGTTCCACTCATTCATTTCTGAAAAAGGGTGTTAGAATTCCCGCCGCGGGCAGATCTTATGGAATCAGGTCTGCGGCTGTGTGTATATTTGATTAGGAGGTAAATGTGAACGATAAGGAATTGTTTGATAATCTTTGTTTCTCGCCTTCCTGGCAGGAAAAGGAGCCAGAGGTTCCGTTTGTCAGACAGAACAAAGATATGGCTACATTGTTAGCCGAACTTGAAGAAATCAAAGATTATTTGCAGGATGTTAAAGAAAGACAATGGCATCTGGCAAATATGATGAGATTTCATCAAGAGGGGTTTGAAAGATAACCGCCGGTCAAGGCGTAACCTTAAATGGTTGTCGTCGGGCTTGCTGTTATAAATGACATAAGTCAAATGACCGGATATGGTAAACCCGCGGTTTAAACCGCGGGTTTTTGTTGTATAGGCAATCTTCTAAGTGTTCGCGGTCACAGATGTTGTTGATTTTTAATACTTTTGATAAACCTGCAGTGGTGAAGGTTTCGGCGGCAGTGTCTTCTGTAACGTTTCCGCTCTCATCCTCTGTCAACGTTCCGTAGCCGTTGAGTGCGGGCATGAGAGCAATTGCCTGTGACATCCTTGCATAAAGCGCTTTTCTTTGCGTGTTCCACGTGCGTTCGTTGATGTTGCCAGTCAAACTCGGGAGCGTTATTGCTGCAACTATACCGATTATCGTGAGGGATAAGAGTATCTCCGCCATGGTAAAGGCACTGAGTGCCATCCACAAGGGTTGAACATGACTTTTTAACGACCAACCAAACAGTAGACCTGCTCGACCGCCGGTGGATTGCCACGCGGTCTGCGACCGCTCGCAATGACAATGAATGGTAGACTTTTTTGTTGAATTCTCACTCGGGTTCAATTGTGGAACTGGCTCAGCCACTGTCATCCCGAATTGCGCGAGCGAGCGGAGGCACAAAGCGAAAACCACGCTTTTCGCGTTGCCGTTTTTCGCGAGTCGAGCAAGACGGTTTCGGGCTCTATCCAACGACACCGGTAGAACGCAATGCTGGATAGATGCTGAAACTAGTTCAGCATGACATGGTGGCGCGGCGTTGGTTGACTGGATTGCCACGTCGTTCGCTTTGCTCACTCCTCGCAATGACGAATACTTTACGGCCTTGATGCTTACTTCTTTTGGTTCACTTGTGAGCGTTGCTCAGCGACCGACTCAGCCGGGCGGTGGTGGTAATGTTTTTTCATAAATCCATCCTTTCTTTTAGACCAATATATTTATCATTATACCAATAAATTAGGTAGAATGTCAATATAGTAGTTATTAGAATGGTAATATGAACAACGATACTATTTTAAAACTGGGACTCAAGATAAGAGTTGAACGCCAAAAACGGAAGCTTTCTCAGGAAAAGCTGGCGGAGTTGGCAGATTTGAACAGAAACTTTGTCGGGCTGATAGAACGTGGTGAAACAAATGTCACTGTCAGAAATCTTGAGGCTATTGCAAATGCTTTAAAACTTGATATAAAAGAACTTTTTAATTTTGTTATTTAGTACATGCCCTTTGTGGAGAATGCTTTTCACAAAATGTATTCCTTTGTCAATCATGAAAAGCCTTATTTTTTACTTTATTTCATTAAATTTGCTTCATTAAAATTGTAAACATTATTTTTGTTCAATTGTTTCAAAGGGCATGGGCAATTGTAACAAATTTTGGCGGTTTTGTTACTTGATAAAACTCTTAATAAGATTTAGATTGAATACTGTGAACAGGATAAAGTATTAAAGAGATAGAGGTGATGGCTTAGCATAAAACTTGGGAGTGGCTTGGACACGGAAGTTGAAAAGAGAAAAGTATAATTTAGGTGAAAGAGTTTGATTAGGGATTTTTTTTCGGCTTGGAAGCCGTATATCAGGATTTAATAAAAACTTATGTGTGAACTGGAAACAAAAAAGATTATAGGTTTAATGTCGGGAACTTCCTGCGATAGTATTGATGCGGGTTTATGTCTGGTTCATCCTGATTTAAGTTGTGAATTGATTGCGGGAATAAATTATAAATATCCGCTGCATATAAGAGAAAAAATTTTTCAGATGTTCAGGGGAGAAAGTTCAATCAAGGACGTGTGCCAGATGAACTTTGCGATTGGGGAATGTTTTGCAAACGCTTGCAATATATTGATATCAGAGCACGGGAAACCTGACTTGATAGCAAGTCACGGACAGACTGTATTTCACAGCCCAAAAGGGGAGATGTTGGACGGTGTATCCTTAAAAAGTACGCTGCAACTGGGTGAAAGTTCTGTCATCTCTGAAAAAACGGGATGTATGGTCGTTTCAAATTACAGAGAGGCAGACATTGCAGCGGGCGGCGAGGGAGCGCCGCTTGTGTGTTTTGCGGATGAAAAGTGGTTTAAACCGCTGAAAAAGAATGTTTTAGTGCAGAATATCGGCGGGATTTCCAATGTCACGGTTGTCACGAGGGAGAGTGAAACTTTCGGGTTTGATACGGGGCTTGGAAACATAATGATTGATTACTGCATGAATAAGTTTTTTAATAAGCCTTATGATGAGGACGGGAAAATCGCGCACGAGGGAATAATTGACGACGGGTGGCTTAATTTGTTATTGCAGGATGAATATTATTTAAAGGAGCCGCCAAAGACAACAGGGCGTGAATATTTCTCAAATTTTTATATTGAAAATGCCCTGCGTTTTGCGCCTGCGGATAAAAAAGACGTTATTGCAACAGTTACTGCGCTTACCGCAAGAACGATTGTAGATGCGTATGAAAGATTTATTTTTCCGGCCATATCTGTTGATGAAGTCATTATTGGCGGCGGCGGGGCGTATAATCCTGAATTAATGCGCTTGATAAGAAAATATTTACCCGAAAAAATTGAGCTTAAAACCCACGAGGATTACAAAATTTCCAATAATTTTAAGGAAGTAATGGCGTTTGCGCTTTTAGGGTACTGTAAATATTACGGAATCCCTTCAAATCTTCCGAACTGTACCGGGGCAAAAAGAAGGGTTGTCCTTGGTAAGATAAGTTAATTTTCAAGGTTAATAGGTTAATAGGTTAAAGAGTTAATAAGGAATATAACCAAAATTGATGAAAATGAATTCGGGTTAATTTCCATAATCCTAATTAACTGCAGCCAAGGGCTGCGATTAACTTATTAACTCATTAACATTTGTAATATTAACATTTGTAACGAATATTAAAAACGCTGAAATCCGTTGATTTCAAAACTCTTTATATATTTAGAGAGCAAAAAACGGAGAGCTTATATCATGAGTATGTTCAGCGTGGATATTAATTCGGCGAACGGCGCGAATTATATACGTCCGAAGAAAGGCGTAAGTCAAAAGACTACGACTGCGCGTACTCCTGTCGATATGACTAAAGACGGTTCCGTTTTTAATGACCCGAATATTTTTTCAACAAATAATCAGCCGTCAATTTTATCCCTTAGAACCTCACGTAATATTTCAACGGCAGGTAAAAAAGGCGGTAATAGTATTTTTAACGGTCAGATGAATTTTGTTTCCGGCGGAACTAACGGTACTTCTTCTACTAACGGAACTTCTTCCGGCGGAATAAATACTCTTACTTCCGGACTTGATACAAGTATGATCGGCGGAAATGATGCTGCCGAAACTGACGATTTAGGCATTGGCCGTGACGCTACCAAAGGCCGTGCCGCTGCTGAAGAATTAGATACTCAAACTTCTGATTTGAGGGGCGGGATTAATGATGTTGAAAGCCGCGAAGATGAGGCTTCTTCTATCAGTAAGAAAAGTGTAAAATTACAAAAATCAATCAAGAAAAATGATGATAAATTTAAGGAAAAAGATGCTAAACAGCAGGCAGAATTTAAAGCTTTAGAACAAGAACGCCGTGCTGTTATGATGGAAATGGACGCTGCCAATAAATCCATTGATGAATATTCTGCGGAATTGGAAGCTGAAATTGCATCAGGTTCCGGCAATTTTGAAAAAATAGCTACATTAAGAAATGCAATCCGTGAAAAAAGCTCTACAATTACAATCGGACAATCAAAGATTAACGTTATAGGCCGCTCCTCCAAGGCGTTAGTCAATGAAATGAACCGAACGGCTAAGGCTTATGTAAAAACAAATAAGGCTAACCAGAAAGACTTAGACAAAAACCAAACAAAACTTGAAAAAACTCTTGAAGTCGCACAGGATATTGAAGAAATTTCAACAATCGTTGAGACAACCGGTTCTATTATTGAAAATTTAGGCCGTGTCTTTAAAGCGTGTGCGGGTATCCCGTTTGTGGGTGCTGCTTTAGCCGCAGCCGGTGCGGTTATGGAACCTATTGGTACAACGGGTAAGACTGTCGGTCAATGGGGTAAAACTGCTGCAAAACTCACACAAACGGTAGCATATGCGTCTGCCGGCATGGTTCAGGCTGCCTTTATGTCTGCAGCAAGTGCAGTTCAATCCGGTATGTCAGCCGTTCAATCTACTAAACAAATGACTTCCCAATGGAAGAATTTGGATAACGAGTTGAAATCAATTAGAGAACAAGCTGATGCCGCTAATACAAAAGGAACAGCAGCGGCAGATAAGGCCGATGAACTGGAAGAAACACAGGGCGCAAAAGATGCGGATGATGCAGGCAAGGTTGAAGGTAAAGAAGGTACCGAAGCTACGGATTCTACACAGGCTCCTGATGATACTGCGCCGGCAGAGGGAACAGACCCTGCTGCCGAAACAGGTGATACCGCAGGAGTTGAAGGTACCGAAGGTGCCGATGGTGCAAAAGGTACCGAAGGCGTGGAAGGTACCGAAGAAACTCCTGAAGCAAAAGGCACTGAAGGTGCTAAAGGGAAAGATGTTGAAACAGATGACGCTGCGGATGTGAAAACTGCAAAGAAAGATGCCGCTGAGGTTAGAGCAAGAACGGAATCAAGAGCAAAATCTACTTTACGTAAGATATTCTCAAAAGAAGGTCTTGCAAATGTCGGTCAGGCAATGCAGCTAGCAGGTTCTATAGTTGCAATGGTTCAGGGTTCACAAGGACAAGCAGAAGTGCCAGAATCTAAAGTTCGCAAAGAAGTTTATATTTCTGACAGTGCTAAAAAGATTGTTGCTGACATAATGCCGAAAATGGGTTACAGCGCTGCCTATGTCCGCCAGCTTGTAGCGTAATGTAACATGTCTAAAAATTTCGGCTGATGGAGCTGCCATGGACAGCTGTAATTAAAAAGACTTGACAAAGTTTCGTAAATCGTAAATAATATAAATGACAGGGCGAGAGGATTGCCGTCCTCTCTTTAAATAGCCCCGTTATTTGATGAATAAAAGCGTTATCAGTATCAACCAGATTATGATTAACGCTTTTTCGCTTATTGCGAAAATCATCTTGCATCACCTCCCTCCAAAATCTGTATGCCGAAAACATCAGTTCTGGGCGGTGATTGGACTTACCCTTGTTTTTATCTTATGTTAAATACGTTTCGTGTCAATCATAAAGATAATGTATTATTTACCCTTTTTATGTTAAAATATCCGTGTTATATGAGGATATTTTTATGAAATTATTTAATTCATTCACAAACAAGATAGAAGAGTTTAAGCCTATTGAAGAAAATAAAGTTAAAATGTATGTTTGCGGGCCTACGGTTTATGATTATGCGCACCTCGGGCATGCACGCTGCTATATTACGTGGGATGTGCTTTACAGGTATTTAAAATTCAAGGGTTATGATGTGACTTATTGCCGTAACGTTACGGATGTGGATGATAAAATTCTTAAAAAAGCCGAAAAAGAAGGCAAAACGCCGGAAGAGGTTTCTACCTGCTGGTACAAAGCTTTTGCGGAAAGTATGAAGAAGCTCAACACGCTAAAACCCGACATTGAACCTTTTGCCACCAAAACGCTGGGTGAGATGATTTCTATTATTAAAGATTTGATTAATAAAGGCTTTGCTTATGAAGTTAACGGGGATGTTTATTTCCGCGTGAAAAAGTTCCCTCAGTACGGAATGCTTTCCAAGCAGCCGATTGACCAGCTTGAAAGCGGTGCGCGCGTTGAAGTCGGTGATGTTAAAGAGGATGCACTGGATTTCGCACTCTGGAAAAAGGATGAAAAATTTGGCTACAACTCTCCGTGGGGTGTCGGACGTCCGGGCTGGCACATTGAATGCTCTGCCATGAGCCGCAAATATTTAGGTAAAACTATTGATATTCACGCCGGCGGTGCGGATTTGATTTTTCCTCACCACGAAAATGAAATAGCACAGTCTGAATGTGCTAACGGCTGCAAGTTTGTTAATTACTGGCTTCACAACGGTTTTGTTACTATTAACAAAGAAAAAATGTCAAAATCTCTGGGGAATTTCCTCACTATTGACGATTTGTTGAAAAATTATGATGCGAATACAATCCGTTTCTTTATTTTGACAAACCACTACCGTATGCCTGTTGAGTTTTCGGATGAAGCTTTGAGTGCTGCGGCAAGCGGTGTAAAAAGAATGCTTAATGCAAAGCAGACAAAAATTAATGATTCGCTGAAACTTGAGGAAACGCCGGAATACAAAGCTTTTGTTGAAGCTATGGATGATGATTTGAATACATCAAAAGCGCTGGCGGTTCTTTTTGATCTTGCAACACGTGCGAATAAGGATGAAGAAAACGCTTTCACAATTCTCTATAAACTCGCAAATGTTCTTGGTTTCAGCTTTGAAAAAGCAAAATTGAGCGATGAGGAGCTGAACGCGGCATTGAAAACTGCAGGCGAAAAACTCGGCAGGGAGTTTGCGTCAATGGAAGAGCTGATTGCTTACCGCAAAGAAGCGCGTGACGCTAAAAACTGGCCGGTTGCAGATGCCATAAGGGTTGCACTGGATGAAGTTAATATTGTACTTAAAGATACTAAGGACGGTACGGTTTGGGAAGCAAAATAATAAAAGTGCTGGCGGCATCATTCCTCACGGGAGTTATAAGTCTGAGTGCAGCAGCGTATCAAATTCCTGAAAAAACTCTCCAGATTGCGCGTCAGAGAATGGTTGAAACCGTTGAGCAAAAAGGCCCTGAGTCGGAAGTTATCCGCGTTGGTATCGGAAATCAGGCGTTTAATTCTTATAATTACAAGGAACTTTCTGTTTACGGCACAGATACGCTTGGTATTTATGACGGGAATAAGTTTATAACAACAGTCGGCGCAAATCTACCTGTAAAGGTTCGGCTGAATGCAAAAGGTACATTTGAAATTTATTCAGGCGGGAAACTTCTGGAAGAAGTCGACGGGCCTGTGCATTTTGTATGCGACAGAGGGCTTCTCGGGGTTTCGAACTTAAAACGTGCCGGAAAACCTGCGCTTTATCACGGCGCTTTTGAGGTCGTAAAGAGTATTAACAGCGGATTTTTTAACCTTGTTAATATGGTTGAGGTCGAAGAGTATTTAAAAGGTGTTGTTCCGAACGAAATGCCGGTGCGGTTCGGGCTGGAGGCTTTGAAGGCGCAGAGTGTTACGGCAAGAAATTATGTGCTTTCACCGCGGGTAAAATCTTCACCTAACTATGATGTTGTGGATTCTGTTGCAAGTCAGGTTTATTACGGTGCAAATACGGAAAAAGATATTGCAACGCGTGCGGTTCAGGAAACAGAGGGCATTGTTGCCCTGCATAACGGGGAATTGATTCTTGCCCAGTACTGTTCGACCGCGGGCGGTTATACAGAAGATTTTGCTTATGTTTTTTCTGACCCGAAAACAAAAGCTTTCCCCTCGATTGTAAAACCTTATCTTGTTGCGAAACCAGATATTCCGGAACAGCCGTCCCTGGAAATAGAAGAAAACGCATTGAATTTTTACAGCACGGTTCCGGATTCTTTTGATTTGAAATCGCCATATTACCGCTGGACGCGCGAGTGGACTGTTGATGAACTTAAAGCAAATCTTGAAACGACACTTCCGGCGCAAAGTCTTACCGGTTTTGTGGAGCCGGCGTTTGCAAAAGGTGAAAAGCTCGGCGAAATTAAAAAAGTTTTTGTAAAGCAGCGCGGGAAATCAGGTAAAATTATTGAACTTGTCATTGAAACCGATAAAAAACAGATTCATCTTTATAAGGAACTTGTAATCCGCCGTGCGTTTATCAAGGATGGTAAAGCTTTGCCGTCTGCGAATGTTGTTTTTGTTCCGGCAACGGATGAGAATGGAAAACTTATTTCAATTAAGGCTTACGGCGGCGGCTACGGGCATGGCGTCGGAATGAGCCAGTTTGGCGCGGGGTTTATGGCGCAGGAACTAGGTAAATCCTATAAAGATATTCTTTTCCATTACTACACCGGCATTGTGCTTGCAACAAAACCGGTTACGCTTTCAAAAGATAATGATTTTGTTGCGCAAAGTTTCTATGCTGATAAGGATAAGGTTTTTCTTGTTGTGGAAAACAAAGACAGCGTGCCGAGTATTATTCTGAATATCAACGGAAAAGACAGAATTTTCCCGCTTGAAAGCCACCTTTTTAGCGAGGCTTTGAATAGAATTGATATTTCAAAATACGTTAAAGAGGGCAAAAACAGAGTAATTTATGTTTATTCTGACGCTGAAAGCAAGGTTAAAGGCAAGGAATTAAGAGTATATATTGAGGTAGGGCGTGGAAGCAACTAAAAAAGATTTTTCAACCGGCGTTTTAAAAGCAGCGTGGCTTATCGCACTTGTGACAATTTTTAGTAAATTAATAGGTTTTATCCGCGATATAGTAATCGCAAACGGATACGGCACCTCGCTTGTTTCAGACGCTTATTTTTACGCATACCAGATTCCGGCGCTTGCGATAATTCTTCTTGGCGGTGTGGGCGGGCCGTTCCATAGTGCAACGGTTGCGGTTTTCTCTAAAATTATTCCCGATTTGAGCGAAAAACCTTCCGAAAAAGTAAATAAATTATACAGTACATTTATCACGGTAAGTTTGCTTGCGTTTACAGTTCTGGGCGTGCTGTTTTTTGTCTTTGCGGATAAGATTATGGCGTTGATTGTGTCGGAGGGCAACCCTGAACTTATTTCACTTGCTGCAAAACATTTGCAGATAATGACGCCTGTATTTATCATAGGCGGAATTATCGGGATTTATTACGGAATTTTGATTACGTATAAAAAGTTTATGCTGCCGAACTTTTCGCCGATTTTGATGAGTCTTGCGATAATCATAATGATTACGCTTGTGAAAAACGATCCATCGGGGATAGTTCTTGCATGGGCAACGACAATCGGTGCGGTGGCACAGTTTTTACTACAGTTTCCACAGATTAGAAAACTCGGGTTTAAGTTCAAGCCGAATTTGGAAATAAAGGGCAATCACGAATTTAAAAACCTTATGGAACTGCTTTTCCCTGCGGCATTAAGCTCAACTGTCGGACAGCTTCACGTTTATGTTGATATGTTTTTTGCCTCCTGCCTTATGGCCGGTGCGTGGACTGCAATCGGATATGCGAACAGAATTTTTCAGTTTCCGGTCGGGATTTTAGTAACCGCGTTTCTGGTTCCGCTCTTCCCGATTTTCTCAAGACTTGTTGCAGATAAGGATTTTGACGGAATACGAAATTATTTTAATAAAGGCGTTGGCGTGCTTTTCTTCTGTTCAATCCCGATAATCATCGGAATTTTGACGGTGGGCGAAGATTGCATAAGACTTGTTTTTGAACGCGGAACATTTGACGCTGAGTCTACCAAAATGGTTACGGAAGCTTTGATTTTTCTCTCGCTCGTAATCGTTCCGTATGTTTTCAGGGATTCAATTACGCGTGTTTATTACGCATTTAACGATTCCAAAACCCCGTTTGTGGTCGCGTTTTCGTCAATTGTGCTTAAATATGCCGCAAACTTCCTCTTTATAAATGTTCTGGGTATGCAAATCAGCGGGATTACATTATCACACGCCGTTGTAACCTGTTTTAACGCGATACTCCTCGGGTGGTTGATTAAGGATAAAATTGACCTGCAGTACGGAAGATTATGGAAAAATTCCTGGAAGATGATTTTGTCAGGCGTTGTTTCGGGGCTTATATGCTGGGGCGTGGTTCTGTTATTCAAAGGGGATACAAAGGTGCTTCTGGCACTGAAAGTAGCGCTTGTGTCCGTTGTCTGCCTCGCAACTTATATTGGAATGAATCTTCTGCTAAAAATGGAATACTGCGAAATCCTCTTTGATAGATTAAAAGGAAAGGTGATGTCTTATGCTAAAAAATAAAGATGAAATCGTAGAAGTTTTGAAAAATGATGGAGTAATCGTGTATGTGACAGACACCGTCTGGGGGCTTGGCTGCCTGCCGGAGAGTGAAAAAGCGGTTAAAAAGATTTACGAAATTAAAAAACGCGAAGCACAAAAACCTTTGATTTTGATGTCGAATGAAGTTTATCACCTTTTGCGCTATGTTGAGGTTATTCCGAAAGTCGGGCAGAAGCTTATTAAGAAATATTTGCCGGGCGCGCTGACGGTTGTGACGAAGAAAAACGCTGCAGCAACGCCGGACTACATAACTTCCGGCATGGAAACTGTAGGGATACGGGTTCCGGATAACGAAGTTTTCCGTGAAATTTGTGAAATTACACCGGGTCATGTACTGGCAACTACGAGCGCGAATTTGTCACACCAGCCGAGCGCAAAGAGTTATGAACAGGCGCTTGAAAATATGTCCGGTCTGGCGGATTTAGTGATAGAGGATTACGGCTGCACCTGCAAAGGACTCGAATCAACTGTTGTCGGGATTCTGGATGATGAAAACTACAAAATCTTCCGCCAGGGGTCGCTGAGCGACATCCATATTTAGTAAATGTCTTGCGGTTATAGATATACATATAAGATGATATTATTTCCAATGAACTTTAAAACTATCAATTTGTTGAAGGGTTTTGTTGAAATCGCCGTTAAAAAGTATACATCTGTCATCAATATATAAGTATGCCGGCTCTTTTACATTTGTAACGTCGCTAATAACCTTATCTAAACCGTTGTCAATTAACCATTTAGTTGTCCGCAACCTGTTGCGTGTGGTAAAAATCTTTATTTCATAGTTTTCTTCAAAACATTTTTCTAGAAATTCCTTTGCCCCTCTTTTTATTGGTGGAATTACATTTTCCTCGTAATTACCCGTATACTCATTTAGTACGCCGTCAAGGTCTATAAGTAGTTTTCTTTTAAATGTCTTATGCGTCATTTTATCCTCCATTTTGTCCGTGTGACGGTTTGTGACTTTGTCATTATAACGGACAATTATGTTATGGACAAGGAATTGTTACAAAAACTTGCAAAAAGAATAAAAGAACTGAGGAAAGAAAAGGGTTTTACACAGGATGACCTCTCGTATCGTTCAGGTATTGCCCGTTCAACTCTGGGAAATGTTGAAACCGCAAAGAATGATGTTGTGTTTAGTAAAGTTAAACAACTTGCGGATGCATTTGAACTTTCATTGTCTGAATTTTTAAATTTTGAATAAAAAAACGACCTGTTATAAAAACAGGTCGTTTTTTATTTATTAGCTTGAATTACGCTACTTATTCTACTTCAATAGCGCCGACAGGGCAAGCTTCTGCAGCTTCTTTTACTTCATCCATGTTTGCTGCTACTGCTGATTCATTTACTTTAGCAACGCCGTCTACTGAAAATACTGCTTCGCAAATTGATTCGCAAGCGCCGCAGCCTATGCAATTTTCGTTAATTTTTACTGACATGTTTTTTCTCCTTCTTTTTGTTACAGCTTATCGCCGCAAAATTATTATATAATAAAAATTCTATTTTATCCACTCTTTTATGATTTTAGCCACGTTATCAAATCCGATCAGCATTCCGAGGTTTTTGGATTCAATTCCTCTGTGCCAAACCAGTAACGGTACATATTCGCGGGTATGATCTGTACCTTCAACGCACGGATCGCAGCCGTGATCGGCGGTGATTATCAATAAATCTTCATCCCTCATAGCCTCCATTACCGGCGCCAGATAGGTGTCGATTTCTTCAATTGCCCTGCCGTAGCCTTTTGCGTCGTTCCTGTGTCCGTAAAGCATATCCGTATCTACAAGGTTTGTGAAAATCAGGCTTGCAAAAGGTTTTTCACTTCTGTAATCCGCATAAGCCAGAGGCTCAAGCGAAAGTTCGCCTTTGACAGCCTTCAGGGTCAGTTCCAGCCCTTCCTTGTTGGAACCTGTGTGGATAGCGTGGGTTATTCCGGCTTTTGCAAAAATATCTTCTATTTTGCCGATACCGATAACCTGTCCGCCTTTGGCTTTTATTTCGTCAAGGATTGTATTTTTCGGGAGCATTGAGTAATCGCGGCGGTCTTTAGAAATTCTTGTCGGTTTGCCGTCTATGATTTTGTATGGTCTTGCGATTACGCGCGAAACATTCCAGTTGCCTTCATCAAGGATTTTTCTTGCGGTTTCGCACCACAAGTAAAGCGTTTCAAGCGGAATAAGGTCTGTATCGACCGCGATTTGAAAAACGCTGTCTGCGCTTGTATAAACAATCGGGAATTTTGTTTCGTGGTGTTCGTCATTAAGTTCTGCGATTATTGCGGTTCCGCTTGCCGGACGGTTTGCAAGAACTCCGCCGCAGCCGGTTTTTTCAATAAATTCTTCAATAAGTTCTTTCGGGAACCCCTCCGGAAAGGTTGCAAACGGTGCCGGAATTGTGTAGCCGGCGATTTCCCAGTGACCTGTGGTTGTGTCTTTGCCCTTAGCATTTTCTTTCATTGTGCCGTACTGTGCAATCGGCGCTGCAACCGGTGAAATTCCTTTGAATTCCTGAATATTTCCAAGTCCCATTTTTTCAAGGGTTGGAACTTTCAAGCCATTGTTAAATTCGCACACATGTTTAAGGGTGTTGCATTCCGGAACATCGTTGAAATCGCGGCAATCCGGCATTGCGCCTATTCCCATGGAATCTATTACAATAATGACAGCTCTTTTCATTATTTTTTCTCCTCAATCAAATTTTTCAATGCAGAAATCGCGAATTTGTAGCCGTCAAAACCAAGGCCGGAAATCTGTCCGGCTGCAACCGGTGCAATGTATGAGTGGTGACGGAATTCTTCACGTTTATAGATATTTGTCAGGTGAACTTCAATTGTCGGAATATCAACGCCTGCAAGTGCATCACGAATTGCAACGCTGGTGTGCGTATATGCGCCGGCGTTTATGACTATTCCGTCGATATTTCCGCGTGATGAATGGATTTTTTCAACAATCTCTCCCTCAAAGTTGCTCTGGAACATCTCCAGATCAACTCCTAACTCAAATGAATATGCGTACAAACTTTTTTCTAAGTCTTTAAGTGTCAGGGTGCCGTATTTTTCAGGTTCTCTGACGCCGAGTAAGTTTAAATTAACTCCGTTTATCACTAAAAATTTCATTAAAAATCCTCATAATAAAGCAGTTCTCCGTCGCCTGCCGCCCCGCGGAACCGCGGGGCGCGCGATTCCCTCTCGAAAAACAGTTCACTGGACTGTTTTTCTCGGCAGAGTGCTGTCTAATACGTCACTCAAAAGTTTTGCTCACGTTCCTTATTGCGAAACTTTCTCGGACAATTAGAATTAATAAATAAACTTTAGCATAAACATAAACAAATTGTAATTGTTCCTCCCGCCTGTCAAATCAAAGATTTGTCCGTTCCTTTCGCTTACGCTCCTCTCACAACGGCGATTATCAATAGTTCCGCCGCCTGCTTGCCACACAGTCGCCCGACTCGCGAAAAACGTGACCCCGGACTTACGTTCTTCGCACTCCGCTCGCACTCACGTGTGCCAATCCGCGGCTTCACCCTGGCTTACGCTACTTTGCAAATTCATCTAAAAAAGCTTTTTCAACGTTAAGAGCTTTCAAAGGAGCTTCGCTGTCGCCTTGAGCCTGATATTTGCTTTCAGCCAGATCTCCGATTTCCATAGCCTGCTGGCAGAGTACAGGGTTGTTCATAAATTGTTGGACATCAGCGTTAATGTTACCTGCGAAATGTACCTGTGATTGACCGATACGGGCTTGCGGCATATTAGCAAGACTGTATTCGTTCATCTGATTTTCTGAAACTTTAACGTCAGTTTCAGTTTCAGACGGATTAGGGGTTAGTTCGGTGGCAGGTTTAACCTGTTGGACCGGATTTAAGTTTGGATTGATTTCTGTCATTGTTCTATCCTCATCCTCTACTGCTCGCATTCGGGGCTGGCCGCGTTATTAACCGTATCCCGTAAGGGTTATGCAAGTCTTTTGTGACTTTTTGCCATTGTACCTTTCGGGCACCCCTGTATATAAAACCCAAAACAAAATTTTTTTGCTACTTTGTTAAGAAAAAATTACAAAAATTTATAATCTCTTTCTTATTTACGGTTGTTCATGATATTATCTTTATGAAACAGCGAAGCTTGCGCAATCCGCGGAACGGCGAACTGCTTTTAGTATAATACAGTAAACAAGAAAGTAATGCAACCGTATGAATAATTTTAATCTACTAGCTAAACTAAATCCGAATTTAATTCTTAAACATTTGCCAAATGCCGTTATTGTTACTGATTTAGGCGGCAATATTTTATGGTTGAACGAAAACACCGCTGCTTTATTTGAGGGAACAAAAAGCGCACTCAGAAAACATACTCTTGATGAATTAATTATTAACGGGCTGGATTCTGTAAAAAGTTCTATTGCAAAAGATGCGCCGGTGGCTACTGCGGCGATTTCGCTTTCTGACGAAGAGTTTTTCGTTGAACTCAGCGCGGTTGAAAATGACGACAAGTATTATATTTCAATCAGCGACACTACTGCTATTACGAATTTTCTTTCTACTGCCGAAAAATCCGGCAGGCTGAATAAAGATAAAAACCAGATGATTTGCAAGATTGCGACCGAATTAAAATCTCCTATCCAGTCAATTCAGGGGTTTTCAAAGGCGCTTCTTGACGGGCTTGGCGGCGAACTTACCGAAAAACAGGCAAAATATGCAAGAATTATCAGCAAAAATGCGGTGGATTACCTATATTTTCTTGATAAATTTATTGAATTCGCGCAAACTGAATCAATGTGTGTTCCGCTGAATTTGCAGGTTTTTGACGTTGTGAACGCTATTCAAAATATCATCAGAGCAAACGAAGATTTGTTTGAGATGAAAAATATCAAGGTTAATTTTGATGCGGAAGAGATTACTAAACGTGCGATTTATTCTGATGAAAATATGTTGAAGATTATTCTGCAAAATATTATTGAAGCTTCTGTCAAACTTACGGATTTGGGGCTTATTGATATTAAACTGACCTATCCGGATCTGGTTGAAGTTCGCAAAAGCGGGATTACGGTAAAGGAAGGGCAGAGAGAGAATTCTTACCTGAAAATTTCTGTTATTGACACAGGCGTTGGCTATACAGAATCTGATTTAGAGGATTTAACAGAGCCTTATGTTCACATGCTGCGCTCAAACAGAAAAAATTTGGTCAGAACATTTGGTTTGGGGTCTGCGCGCAATGCGGTTAAAGCTCTTAACGGTTCGTGGGAAGTCCGCTCTGAAGTTATGCAGGGCTGTGTTATCACAATAATTCTGCCGATTGAAAAGGAATAGTCCGCGCACGGGTGCGGTGCTGAAAAGGCGGAGAACTGCTTTTATGGGAAATGTAGTTTTAAATAATATTGTAAAAATATACGACAAAAAAAGAGTAATAGATGAGGTGAGCTTAGAGGTAAAAGATCGTGAGTTTGTTGTGCTTGTCGGGGCTTCCGGCTGCGGCAAATCCACGATTTTAAGAATGATTGCGGGGCTTGAAAATATTACTTCCGGTGAAATTTCTATTGACGGCAGGGTCGTAAATGATGTTTCCCCGAAAGATCGTGATATCGCCTTTGTTTTTCAGAGTTACGCGCTTTATCCGCACATGACTGTGAGGGAAAATATTGCGTTTGGTTTAAAAATGCGCGGGGTTAAGAAAGATATTATTGAGGAAAAAGTTAAAGAAGCCGCTGAAATTTTAAACCTTACAGAATACCTTGACCGGCGTCCGAAAGAGCTTTCGGGCGGGCAGCGCCAGCGGGTTGCGCTCGGAAGGGCGATTGTCAGAAATCCGAAAGTTTTCTTAATGGATGAGCCGCTTTCTAATCTTGACGCGAAGTTACGTGTTCAGATGCGCAGTGAAATCAAAAAATTACACGAAAAATTGCAGGCAACATTTATCTATGTAACCCACGATCAGACGGAAGCCTTGACAATGGGTGACAGAATTTGTGTGCTGGATAAGGGTAAAATTCAGCA
Organism: Candidatus Gastranaerophilales bacterium; assembly: GCA_944323035.1. Taxonomy (GTDB): domain Bacteria; phylum Cyanobacteriota; class Vampirovibrionia; order Gastranaerophilales; family Gastranaerophilaceae; genus Gastranaerophilus. Next base: position 13,848 of record CALUQY010000010.1, on the reverse strand, counting down.
GTTTGACACGCCTGAAAATGTTTACAACAAACCGGCAAATACATTTGTCGCTGGTTTTATCGGCTCTTTACCTATGAATTTCCTTGACGGGTCTATTGTCGGGCGTGAGGATGTTATTCTGGGCGTCAGACCGGAAAAAATGTTTGGCGGTACGGATATTAAATTGAGCGCAGAGGTTGAGTCCGTTGAACTTTTAGGCTCTGAAAAGATTATTTATTTTTCTGTCGGAGAGCATAAGGCTTGCGCAAAGATTGACGCTTCCTGCGATGTCGATAAAACGATTGAAATTGGTATTAACAAAGCTGATTTGCACTACTTTTCCAGGGATACGCTTAAAAGATTGTAATAAACGCGCAATTTTTACCGGAATTTTACGTTAATATTCATGTGATAGTGTGTCATGAATAATGTAACGTTAAATTCGAATGTTTATAACCGTGATTATCGGTTTGTTCCGACGCAAAATGCGCCGCAGCATTCTATGCGTGTTTATTTGGATCTGCCGCAAGATGAGTTTTCTGCAGCTACAACTGCTGTCGGGGCGGCTGGTTTATTGCGGCTTGCACAGTATGGTTTAGAAAAACTTTCGGGTGTTTGCTCGGCTGCGCTTATGGCAGGTAAAGAGTTTGCATCGCGCGAGGATGTAGAAAAAGTTGCGAACGCAATGAAAAAGAATAAAGGTTTGAGTGCGGATATTTATTACCTTGACCATTCCAATACATCTGCCCTGAAACAGCATTTTCCGTCACTTGCAAACTCTATTGATGTTGTTGCTGACGGAAGAAACGCTTTTTATACTGATAAAGGCAACTTTGCCTGTGCACCTAAATCCAAACCCTCTTTGATTTTGCATGAACTCGGACACGCCACGAACTTTGAAAAGAGTAAAATAATGAAGGGTTTACAGAAACTTCGAGTTGTCGGGATGTTTGCGCCTATGGCAGTCGCGTATCTGAACCGGGCATCGGGTGAACGTTCTGACGGGCGGAAAAACTTCTGGGAACGCAACGCCGGTACAATCGGTTTTTGTGCGTTCTTGCCGACGATTATCGAGGAAGCCGCAGCTTCTATCCGCGGAATTAAAGCGGCAAAAGAAACGCTTGGTGCAAAAGCTAATCTTAAAGCTCTCAAGAAAAATTATCTTTTGGCCTGGATGACTTACCTCCTTGCCGGAATAGGTACCGGAATTGCCGCTAAACTTATGATTACTAAAGATTAGTTGCACTGTTAATATTTTTTCGATATCATATTTTTTATGGAAATTAAGCAGCTTTTAAATGATGTAAATAAACGTTTTCTTGCGTTGAAGGAGTGTCTTTGACCCTGACAAACTTCGCACTGACCTGTCAAAATTAGAAGAGGAAATGCAGTCGCCTGATGTCTGGTCTGATAAAAATAAATCCTCTGAACTCGGGGCTAAAATCAAGGATTTGAAAGAGGTTTTGGGGCTTTTAGACTCGTGGGCAGGCGTGATTGATGATGCAAATGTGGCGCTTGAGATTGAAGATTCCGAACTCCTTGCAGAGAGCGAAACGGCTCTTTTAAATGCGCAAAGTGAAATAGAAAAGTTTGAAATCCGTCAGATGCTTAACGGCGAATATGATGATGCGGATGCGATTATTACAGTAATTGCTGGTGCCGGCGGCACAGATGCACAGGATTGGGCAAGTATGCTTCTTAGAATGTATCTGCGCTGGGCAGAGCGAAAAGGCTGGAAAACAGAGCTTCTTGACAAACTTGACGGTGAGGAAGCCGGAATAAAATCCGCAACGGTAAAAATTTCCGGCAAATTTGCATTCGGCTATACAAAGGCAGAACGCGGCGTTCACAGATTGGTCAGAATTTCTCCGTTTAACGCTAACGGCAAACGTCAGACAAGTTTTGCGTCGCTGGAGGTTTCGCCGATTATTGAAAACTTTGAAAAAAATATCGTAATTCCGCCGGAAGATTTGGAAATTGATACAATGCGCTCCGGCGGTGCCGGCGGTCAAAACGTAAACAAGGTCGAAACGGCTGTCCGGATTTTGCACAAACCAACCGGAATTGTTGTTAAATGCCAGCAGGAGCGCTCCCAGCTTCAAAACCGCGAAAACGCAATGCAAATTCTTATCTCAAAACTTCTTGCAATAAAACAGGAAGAGCACGAGAAAAAATTGGCGGAACTCAAAGGGCAAAATGTTGATATTAATTTCGGCTCGCAAATCCGTTCTTATGTTTTTCACCCTTATAAAATGGTTAAAGATCACCGCACAGGCTATGAGGTGAGTAACGTTGACGCTGTTATGGACGGCGATTTAGACGGGTTTGTTGAAGCGTACCTCAAACAGGAAATGAGTTTGTAAAACAAGGGCGGGTTCAAACTTGAACCCGCCCGAATCTTTATCCCAAACCGTTAAAATTTTTGATATCGTTCTGCTTTGGTGTTTCTTTCTGATCTGTCTTTTGTATTTCTTTTTCGGCATTTTCCTGTGCGTTAATAAGATCTTGCTCCTGTTCAATAAGCATAAGCTCTGTGTCAAGCCTGTTCAGTGATGACAGAACAATACTTGCCTGGATATGTGCTTCTGCTTCACGTCCGGGATCGTGAGGAATTCGGCCTTCAAGATAGGATAGTTTTTCATCCTGATTCATTTTTGTAAAAGCTTCGACATCTTCTTTTGCAACATATTGCTCAACGATTTTGTCGAGCTTGATTTCAGCCAATGCTTTTTTGTCATTCAGCCCCTGCTTGTATTCTTCCGGCGTAAGCCCCGGCGTGCCGTCAGAATCCATTGACGCTACATAATTGTAAATTTTTTCAGCCATAAACGGATTGCCTTTGTATTCGGCCTGCCATTGTTTGACAAATTCTGTTTTGCTGCCCTGAACTTTGTTATACAAATCCTTAGGGCTTACTCCGCCTGCTCCGACTCCGTCAACCATATATACTCCTTTCTTTCTCTTTTATCACATCATCCTCTATGAAGTTATAAACGGTTTTTTGATGCCGGAATTGCGTATATACAAAATATATACTTCATAATTCTTCATAAAAAGGGCGGAAATCCCCGAAAAATGCTAAAATTAGCTTATGCAGGAACTGGCTTTTTATCTGGAATATTTGGAGCTTGAAAAGGGGCTGGCACAAAATACGATAATGGCGTATGAACGTGATATAGGGGCATTGCTGGATTATTTCGGCGGAAACATTGAAAATATCACGCGGCAAAATGTTAATTCTTATATTTATTATTTAAAGGAAAATAAGTATACCGCAACGAGTATTGCGCGCAAAATCGCTTCTATCAGGGGATTTTTCCGCTGGGCGTGCGCGAACGAGTATTTTAAAAGCAATCCGACAGAGTTTCTGGAGCAGCAAAAATTGCCGAAAAAACTTCCCAAAGTTTTGACGGTTGAGGAGATTAACAAAATTCTGGCAGAGGATTTAAGCACTGTTCAGCGTGTAATAATGGAGCTTTTGTACGGATGCGGGCTGAGGGTTTCGGAACTCGCGGGGCTTAATACCGGTGATATTGATATTCGTGCGAAATATTTGCGCTGTCTGGGTAAAGGTTCCAAAGAGCGGCTTGTTCCGCTGAATAAAAATGCGATTAAGGCTTTGAAAAATTTTTACCCTGAAAGGGAGTATTTAATTAATAAGTATAATTTGGATACTAAAAAAGTGCTTCTCCATGAGAGCGGAAAACCCTTTACACGACAGGATATTTACAACTTTATCCACGCTCAGGGGCTTAAACTTCATAAATCAATTTCACCGCACACTTTGCGGCATAGTTTCGCGACCCACCTGCTTGAAAACGGTGCTGATTTGCGTGTTGTGCAGGAACTTCTCGGACATAGCGATGTCGCAACAACGCAGCTCTACACACATATAAGTAAAAAAAGATTAAAAGAAGTTTATTTCAGTATAGAGCGCTAGATGGATTTTGTGCTATGATTGTAATGTGTCCGAGAAAATTTCGCCAAGCGAAATTTTTGAGTGGCGTATTAGACAGCACTCTGCCGAGAAAAACAGTCCAGTGAACTGTTTTTTCGAGAGGGAATCGCGCGACCCGCGGTTCCGCGGGCGGCAGATGGCGGAGAACTGCTTTTAACGATGCTAGAACTATTTGTAACGGAAACAGAGAAAAATACAGGGAAGATTGTGTTTTCGGCGGGGCTTGCGGGCACCATGCAGGCGCTCGGGTATTATACAACGCTTTATAAGCCGATTCAGACGGGGGCTGCCGTTACAAAGGATAACCTTTTAAAGTCACGGGATCTGGAGTTTATGAAGTATGTGGATTCTTATATGGAAACTTTTTCCACGTATCTTTTTAAATCTGACTCAACTCCGATAATTGCGGCGGCGCTTGAGGGCGTAGAAATTGATGTTGATTTGATTTATCAGGATTATATGACGTTTTCCCGTAATTTTGAGTGCATTGTGACAGACGGAACACTTGGACTATCTACTCCTATAACGCGAAAATTTCTTGAGGCTGATCTGGTTAAAAATCTTTCGCTTCCGGTTGTACTGGTAGCGCCGGCAGAAAGTTCATCAATAAACAATACGATTATGGCGGTTCAGCAGGCGCAAAACAGCGGTGTTTCACTGCGGGGTGTGGTTCTTTCGACTTCCGCGGGGCTGGTGGACGAGGAATCCGTTACAATAAGGCTTATTCAGGAATACACAGGAGTCAGGGTTTGCGGGATTTTTAACAAACTCAAAGACGAGTTTGAAGTTAACCCGAACGATGTTATCGCAAATATTATCACGGACGTCGATGTCCAATACTTATTTAACGTAGAAATCGCGAAATTGAAATCTTGTTAAAATACTTAAAATTACGTGCCTAAAAATATTTTAGATGTATAATAGTTTATTATGTTGATTTATGAGATAGCTGTTACAGTATTATTTTTTGCAGCCTTGCCGTTTATTTACGTTGTGCGTGCCGCTAAAGGCAAATATATGTATGGCTGGCGTGAGAAATTCGGGATTTTAAATCCGCCGGAAATGGGCGAAAAAAGAATTATGTTTCACGGGGTTTCGGTGGGTGAGGTTATTGCGCTCGAAAACCTTATTAAAAAAACGAAGGAAACTTTTCCTGACTACGAAATTATAGTAACCACCGGCACTAAAACCGGACAGGATATAGCGCAGAAAAAATATGCAGGGGTCGCAAGTTTTATAACATATTTCCCTTATGATGTTCCGGCGTTTGTGAGAAGTTTTCTCTCAAAAATCAGGCCGTCAATGATTTTTATCGCTGAAACCGAACTCTGGCCTGCGTTCTCTTACTACTGTAAAAAGAGAAATATTCCGCTGTTTATCATCAACGGCAGAATTTCTGACTCTACTTATAACTCGTATAAGAATTTCAAATTTTTCTTTGCCGGCATGCTGAAAAACTATACAGGTATTTATACGCAAAGCCAAATTGATAATGACAAGATGATAAGTATTGGCGCTAACCCTGCAACAACAAAGGTCATGAAGAATTTGAAGTTTGATGTTAAACGCAAAGAATGCGATATTGAAATCGGGCAGAAATACGGGCGTGTAATCATTGCAGGCAGTACGCACTCGGGTGAAGATGAAATCGTTCTGGACGCTTTCAGGAAGGTTAAGAAGAAATTTTCTGATGCAAAACTATTGCTTGCTCCGCGTCATCCGCAGAGGGTTCCGCAGGTTACTGAGCTTGTGAAGTCAACAGGATTAAAATACGGATTCCGCTCTAAAAATGATACATTTAGGGATAACGAAATTATAATCCTTGATACGCTTGGCGAACTCGGGAAAATGTATTCAATATGCGATTTTGCATTTATCGGCGGAAGCTTCAACAAAACGGGCGGTCACAATCCGCTGGAAGCTGTTGTTTATGATAAACCTGCGATTACAGGGCCGTCTATCCATAACTTCCGCGATATCTACTGGCTTTTGAGTCAGACTAATGCGGGGAAAATTGTTCAAAACGGTGAAGAACTTACAGAATATATGGAAAAACTTTTGGGCGATAAAGAATTTTATAAAAAAGCCTGCGAGGACTGCAAGACCGTTTTTGCGCAGCAGCAGGGCGCATTGAACTTTGTTATTGACAGAATTAAAGAACAAATAGGAGTATAAAAAATGTTACCGGATATAATTCAACTGGTGATAACCGTTATAATTGCTTATATTATCGGCTCAATTCCGACCGGATATTTGATTGTAAAACACTTTAAGGGCGAAGATATTCGCAAAATCGGTTCCGGCTCAACGGGGGCAACCAATGTTAAGCGCGTTATGGGTAAAAAATGGTTTTTCATCACGCTCTTCCTTGACATGATGAAGGGTATGATACCTGTACTTCTGGCATATTATTTTACAACGGCGTTTATGGGAATAGGTTTGCTGCCGGTGCTTGCGGCCATTGCAGTTCTGCTCGGTCACAGTAAATCAATTTTTCTCGGCTTTACCGGCGGAAAATCCGTTGCCTCGGGCGTTGGTACAATTTTGGCTTTGAACTGGGTTGCGGCGCTTGTATTCGGGCTTCTCTGGATTGTGATTACAAAGGCAAGTAAGTACGTTTCACTCGGTTCAATTATTGCAATCTGGTCCACACCGGTAACAATGTTTCTTATGGATTCACCCGTTGCATACATTGTTTACGCTGTTGTCGGTGCAATTTATATTACTTACCTCCACCGTGAAAACGTTCAGCGCTTAATCAAGGGTGTTGAAAATAAGACTGAATTTTAGTCGGATTTGACAGGCCGTAATTAGCCAAAAAGAAAAGTCCCATGTCTGACATGAGGACTCATACATAAAATCTTGGGAGGAGATTTTGGAATAGTTGTACATGCATGATACTACAACTTTTTATTTCATGTAACAAAATGGCAAATATATTAAGAAATTGTTACAATTGGCGTGCAAAAGGCTTGATATAACAGGGTTTTTATGAAAAAGAACGAAAGCAATTTTTACTTTATAAAAGAAATAAATCGCAACATTTTTAAACTTGCAAAAGAGGCGGAGGCGCTTTATCGTGATGAATATTTTCAGCAGTGTATGACGCAGACCAGATGTTTTGCGGAGAATGTCTGCCGTGAGCTTCTTAACGGGAATTATCAGCCGAATGATACGTTTGATACTATGCTTGCGAACCTTGACGATTACCTAATAAATTGTACGGAAAAACGTGAACTTATAAGCGATTTATATTTTCTCAAAAAAGCGGGAAACCAGTCAGTGCACACGCGTGCGGTTGATAAGGACGGAATAAAGGCATTGGAGTGCTTGCAGCGGGCGTTTGAGGTGGCGGTTATGTTTTATTCGGCAAAAAACGGTCAGGACGCTTCTGTGTCACGGCTTCTTTTTGACGAAGAGCTTCTTGTAACCGGTAAGCGGAGTAAGGATAAAAATACCCTGAAAGAAAAATATCTTCAAATGCAGGCAAAAGAAGATGAAATTGCGCGGCGAAAAAAAGTTCAGCAATTGCCTGCAAAACGTAAGCCTTCTAAATCCAAATTTGACAAATATCCGACCGTTGCCAAATCCAATCCCGCGCCGTTTTTTACCCTCAAGCGTAAGGTTAAAATCGGGTTGTGGGGCGCGCTTGTTGTTTTGAGCCTGTTAACGCTCGGGATTATTAAACTCCTGCTTGTAATCTAAGTTTACATTATGAGTTCCAATGCGCAATTTTTTTCTTGCGCGTTAGTTATAAATAATATAAAAGGTAGTAGTGTTTACATGTTGCGAATAAATAGTATTAGTATTAACCCCAATAATCAGATTAAGTATATGACAAGCCCGGCTTTTGGCGCAAATCCGCCGGCGGAAGAAAAAACGGCAGCCCGGAAGCCTGTTCAAAATGCGGTGCCGGATTATAATGTTAAAAAGCCTATGGCTTATAACAAACTCTATGAAGTAGAGCTTCCGTTTGACCTGAAAGCGCATTATTACAAGCTTGCCAACGGTCAGAAAGTTGTAATTGTTCCGAAAGAAGGCGCAACCGTTCTTAAAACGTACGTGAATACCGGTTCAATGAACGAAACCGATAATAAACGCGGAATTTCGCACTATCTTGAGCATAATTTCTTTAACGGTTCAGACGGATTAGAAAAAGGTGAGTTTTTCAAAACTGTTGACAAAATGGGTGCCTATACCAACGCCGCAACAGGCATGGCGGAAACAAACTACTTTATTAAATCAAATCTTCTGAAAGATACAGATCTGGAAGAACAGATGAAAATTCACGCATCAATGCTCCAAACGCCTAAATTTGCGCTAGACATGCTTGAAAAAGAAAAAGGTATTGTTAATTCCGAAATCAACATGATTACGTCCGATCCTGTTAATATCGGGCTTAATAAAATGCTTAAAAATCTATATAATATTCAAACCACCTCTGTTGATTTAATCGGCGGTACAACGGATAATATCAATCATCTTACCCGTGATGATGTGGTAAATTATTTTAACCAGAATTACTATCCTGCCAATATGACAACGGTTATAACAGGTGACGTCAAGCCGGAAGAGGCCATTGAACTCGTTTCAAAATATTTTACTTCTGATAAACTTCCGCCAAAAGACAGGCATTTTGAGGACTTGAAACCTATTGATAAACCGGTTCGCGAAGATATAATTTCCGATAAAGCAAAAGGTACAACAATTCTTGTCGGCTTCAACGGGCCGGAAAGCAACAATATTGAGGATAAAATTAAAATTCTTGCACTCGATATGATTCTTGCAAACCTCAGCAGCTCGCGGCTTGAAACTAAACTCAAGGATTATAACACTTCTTTGTTTATTGAAGATGAGAAAATTTCAAGCAAAACCGGCGCGCCGCGTGCAATGATTATCGGCGGTCAGACAACAGAAGAGAATTCCGAAAAAGTTTTGAAAATTCTCTATCAGGAAATCGAAAATATCAAGGTTAACCCGCCGACAGAGGAAGAACTCAAGATTGCCAAAAAACAGCTTTCAAAACTATTTTCATCCGTCTTTGAAACCTCTGCCGGAACAAACAGCATTATCGGCGAAGTTCTTTTAGACAGCGGCTTTGACGAGATTACGAAATTTAAAAAGATAGTTGACGGCCTAACCTCTAAAGATATCGCGGATACTGCGAAAAAATATTATGACCTGAATAAAGCCTCAATTACGGTTGTTCACCCTGCAACGGCAAATGCTGATAAAATTAAGACAAATTACGCTGCGGCAAAACAGATTTCTTTCGGTTCTGCCAAAACCGTTTTGAACGAGGAGAATATTAAATCCTATGTTCTGCCAAACAATATGCAGGTCGTGATAAACAATATTAATACTAATCAAGCCAATCTTGTTATGGAAATTTATATGCCTGACCATGATAAAATTTCCAAAAATCTCGGTGCCAGCCTGATTTTAGATTATATGCTCAATCAGGGCACAATGGGCAAAGATAAGCAAACTCTGGCAAGAGAGTTTGAAAAGAACGGTATCAGCGGGAATTTCCATGCAAATTTGCGATCAATCGGCGTCAATATGGATTTCGCGTCCGAAGATACCGCAAAAGCTCTCGATTTGATGAAAGAAGTTATCAACCACCCGCGTTTTACGGAAGAAGAATTTAAACACGCAAAGGCGTTTGTCACCGATGCCATAAAAATTTCCGATAAGTCCGCATCTGATAAACTTAATGAAGAACTCTTTAAAGACGAACCTGCCGGCATGAATAAACAGCAAATTCTCAAATCCATTGAAAACGCGACTTTTGACGATTTGAAAAATTTATACAAACAAATTATGTCTGACTCTCAGGCAAGTATCGTAATGTCGGCACCGTTTGAGAAAAATCCGGAACTTCAAAATACACTTTTTGAAAAGATGAATACGTTTGATAACTTTGAAAAATTTTCAGTATCATTGCGTAACAACTATAAGCCGGTTGAAAAAACAAAAGTGCTGGTTGATGATGATGCAACTAATCAGGCTAAAATTATTGAGGCCTTTACATATAAACATTCCGGTAATATGCAGGATGCTTTGACGCTGCGGCTTATGAATACAATTCTCGGCGGCGGTGCAACATCAAGATTGTTTCAGGATTTGCGCGAAGAGCGAAAACTCGCGTATTCCGTACGCTCAACTCTTGACCATAAAGGCAATACCGGCATGGTAAAACTTTCTATAGGAACGACAACCGATAACGCCGATACAGGCGAAATCAGCTATGACAATGTTCAAAAAGCGATTGCCGGTTTCAATGAAAACATTGAACGTATGAAGAATGAAAAAGTTACTGCAGAGGAATTGGAAAATGCAAAACTTTCGCTTAAAAACGATTTACTTAACGCCGCAGAGCACCCGATTGGCAGAAGCGAGCTTTTACACGACGGTTTATACAGCTTCTACGGGCTGACGAATGTCAACCAAACATTTGCCATGATTGATAAAATTACGGCGGACGATATTCAGAACGTTGCGAAAAATGTTTTCGGCGGCAAGCCGATTTATTCGGTGCTGGCGACTAAAAACACTCTTGAAAACAACAAAGAATATTTTAAATCACTCGAGGGTTAGACTTTTTCCCCGTTTTGCCCTTTGTTCTCGGTCAATATCCTTGAACGCCTGCAGGTGGCGTACAAGATAAACATTTGCAAGTGCATCACAAATTGAGCGCATTTGCTCGTGCAAGATGTCCTCAAGTATGTCAAGCCGTCCGTCGATTTTGTTTTCATAAAATTGCTGCATGTTGCCCTCTTGATAAATTGTCATTTATTTAGATAAATTATAGTTTATCGACAGGTTATTGTCAAGTAGATAAAATTAAACTATGGACAGACAAAAAATACTGAATGATTTCGGATTTAATTTTAAAATGGAGCGTATGCGCCAGAAGCTTACTCAGGATGATATAGTAGAAAAGACCGATTTTAGTAAAGCGTATATAAGTAATGTTGAAAACGGCAGGCATGACCTGTCAATGGTTAACGCTCTGATTCTGGCAAGGGTTCTGGGAAAAACAATAGAAGAATTGATAGGTTAGGTTTGCGTATATGACGGGATTGCCGCGCTCCTGCTGCCCGCCCGCAATGACAATTGTCATCGCGAGGACGGACATCCGCAGTTTCTCACACTGGCTATAGCCGGTTTGTAAAAGACGATAGATATATTTATGAGAATGCTGCGAAGGAGCGTTCAGTATTTTTGTCCATAACGCCTTTGATAGATTCAAGTTCTTTTTCAAGAGCGCTGTGTTCGGTATCTAATTTGCTCATTTGTTGTTCAAGCTTTTTATCTTCAATTTGAATTTCTTTCATTGTTTTTTCATATTCAGCTTCAGCTTTGGCGATTTTGCTTTCATCTGGCACTTCACTGATATCACTTGTACTTGTGAATTCTATACCTTCCCATGTGATATCAGAATTTGACCTTAAACCGGCCTGTGAAATTGTAACCATACCGTTGGTGAGTGCAAATTGCAGCCAGCTTGAGTCTGATGCCAGAGAGTCATCAATAACAACATAGTTCTGGTTAGAAGTATCAGGGTCACAGGTTTTTTCTGTATCCGTAACTGTAAAATAACTGAATTCTGCGTTTTCATCATAAACCGAATAGACTTCATCTGAAGTAGATTGACCATTCATTGCGTACCAGAGGTTTGTATACCACTGGGCTTTAGGTTTATCGTAAATCCTGTCTGTTTCAAGCGGTTTGTCCGGCGGATCGCGCAGAACTTCTTCAAAAGTTGGTTCCGGCTGCGGGTAATTCAAATCCGGTTCCGGAGGAGCTTCAGGCGGAGTCGTTAAATTTTTCATATCTCCGTCCGTAAAGTTATCAAGTACGTTGAGCATTTTGTCAGCTGTGAGTTCGCTGCCAAATTCACTCTGATTTTTTATGATATACATCATATCAATAGCTTTTTGCATCAAAGATTTGACTTCTGTTGCAGTATTTGTTGTTGAGTCGTAGATATAATCACTTAGCAGTTGATCTAGTTTTGAAGGAGTACCTCCTGCGTCAATAATTGTCCGAGAAAGGCTCGCGATAAGGCACGTGGCGTGAATGAGTTGCGTAGCAACTCCCGCTCACGCAAGCGAGCCTTTTGAGTGGCACTCTGCCGAGCAAAACAATCCAGTGAATTGTTTTGTGAGAGGAAAGCGGGTTGACCTGCGTTATCCCGCCTGACAAATCAAAGATTAGAAACGGCGGAGATATTATGCTCGCCTGCTCCCCTCGTTCTCACGAGGTGACACTGCGAGCATCGGCTTACGCTTTGAGCAGGGCAAGCAGGCGACGAAGAACTGCTTTATTTTATTAGACTAATTCTCCTTTATCATAAAAAAACATTACACATAAAGTGTAATGTTTTTTCTTGTATTAAAAATCGTGTTGAAAATTAAATATTCATGGCTTTTAAGATATCGGTCATTTCGCTTGAAGTCTTTTTGACGTCCGCGTTGGAGAATTTTATCGCGTTGTCAGGGTCTTTCAAGCCGTTTCCGGTCAGAATACAAACGATTTTTGAGCCGGCTTTTATTTGGTCTTTGACTTTAATCAATCCCGCAACAGACGCAGCGCTTGCAGGTTCTGCCAGAATACCTTCGCAGGAAGCAAGAAGTTTGTAAGCTTTTACAATTTCATCGTCTGTGACGCAGTTAATCATTCCGTTGCTTTCGTCACGTGCGGCTTCTGCCTGTTTCCAGCTTGCAGGGTTGCCAATACGAATTGCGGTCGCGAGGGTTTCCGGTTTCAAAATTCTTTCTCCGCGAACGATTGCCGCAGAGCCTTCCGCTTCAAATCCCATCATTTTCGGTAACTCTTTGATTTTGCCTAAGCTATGAAACTCTTTGTAACCCTTCCAGTAAGCGGTTATATTACCGGCGTTGCCGACAGGGATAAAATGATAGTCAGGCGCCTGTCCGAGTGCGTCAATAATTTCAAACGCGCCGGTTTTCTGCCCCTCAATTCTGTAAGGATTGACGGAGTTCACAAGTGTAATCGGGTATTCGGCAGAAATTTTTCTGACCATTTCCAGCGCAATGTCAAAATTCCCGTTGATTGCAATGATTTCTGCGCCGTACATCATTGCTTGGGAAAGTTTCCCGAGCGCAATGTAGCCGTCAGGGATTAGAACAAATGTTTTTAACCCGCCTTTTGCGCCGAATGCTGCAGCAGATGCGCTGGTGTTGCCGGTTGACGCGCAGATTATAGCTTCTGAACCTGCTTCTTTTGCTTTTGAAACCGCCATTGTCATGCCGCGGTCTTTAAAGCTTCCGGTCGGGTTGCAGCCTTCAAATTTTAGATAAATTTCAGCTTCCACTCCGATTTTTTTTGCCAGATTTGTGCATTTGATTAGCGGCGTGTTGCCTTCGTTAAGCGTAATAACCGGTGTTTTGTCACTGACCGGCAGGTATTCTCTGTATTTGTTGATTAATCCTTGGTAGTACATAGCCTTCTCCTTTGACATAATTTTAGCACAAACACACTTGACTAAATAGAAAACATGGTACATAATGAATAAGTCAATAAGAGAATAAGGCAATATGGCAATAAGTCGTTATGGCCAAATGGACAAGAAAAGTTAAAAAGTTAATAGGTTAAAAAGTTAATAAGGGATATGACCGAATAGACGAGAATAAACCCGGGTTAAATTCTGTCCGAGAAAGGCTCGCGATAAGGCACGTGAGCGAGCCTTTTGAGTGGCGTATTAGACAGCGAAGTCGCGGGTTGACCTGCGGGAGCAGGGCAAGCAGGCGACGAAGAACTGCTTTATTCATAACCCTGATTAACTAACTTATTAACTAGAAAAAAAGAATGTAGGTTGGGCTTGCCAGCCCAACGCCATAAAAGAAAGGATGGAAAAATGAAAAAACAAAGAAGTGTAATTA
>CALUQY010000009.1 GCA_944323035.1 Candidatus Gastranaerophilales bacterium | reverse complement strand
GGATAGGATTTCATCTGTCCTTGTCAGTTCGCGAACAGAGGCTTGTTGATTGCCTATGGAATGCCAAGTGGTTCTCGATGCTCACTCCTAGCAATGACAAAGAGGAAGTTCTCACGAGCGGTCAAAGACCGCGTGGCATTCCAGTGACAGTAATTATAGCCCTAATCTGTCAATTTCTACAACATGTCTGATTATGAGATGTGCCATTAAAAGAAGGTAGGGGTTTATTTCATTTGTATTTGACATATTTATTGTTGCCTGAGCTTTTTCGGCTTTTGTGTTGTCGCTGTGCTTGGAAGTATAGCTTAAACTGGTCTGTGCAGAATAGTTTTCCGAATTTAAGCGCAGGCTTAGTTCATCTTTTGGAAAATCATCGGAGCATTGGATGTTAATACTTACGGCGTTAGCGCTTTCAAGGACGAGCATAGCCACGATTTCACCGTAGTTGACGGTTTGAATTCTGATTATGAGAATACTGTTATCGGATTTTGCCTCGTCTTTCGCGGCTATTTCAAGTTCAAAGTCGACTCCCTGCTGCAGCGGAAGCCACGGTAGATATAGAAGCATCAGGATTTTCAGGGTTTGGGCGTTGTCTTTTTGAGAAGCTGCTGCAATGCTTGCATTTATTAGCTTTGCGGCTTCTTTCATCTGGCTGACATCGTTGATGCCATTTTTAGCGGAGTTTGCCATATTAATTATAATCTGGGTCAGAGCTTCTTTGCCGTTTGATTTGATTAAAGCTGCAAGATCTGAAATATTAATCATACCGGATGCGGAAATCGGAAGTTTTTTTATTGAAGCTTCAAGTTGGGCGAGCAGGGTTTGATTAAGAGCGTTTGCCTGTGAGAACTCCCCAAAGTTTAACCCTTGAAGCTGTGCAAGGATTTGAGCCTGAGTTTGCGAAAGCTGCCTGCCGGCGAGAAGGTTTGAATGTAATTGTGCCTGAAGCTGCGCAGTTGTAAGGTTGCGTTGAATGATATAAATTAAGGCGTTAAAGTTCTTAGGAAATTTCATCATCTCTTTTATGTAAGATGAATTTTCCGAACCGCCCATTATTGCGGATTGAAGGTTTTGCGTAATTTGTGAAGGTGTTGGAGAAGGGGCCGGATTCGCTGCCGGCGGAGGTGAGTTCTGTGCCGGCGCATTGGAATGTACTACAGTTTTGCTTTGTGCCTGTAGTACATACTTGCCGTGTAATTGATTTAAATTAATATTATTCTCCATACAATTATTTTAATCTATTTTAATATTTTGTCATGATATTTACATTATGTAGTTAAATAGTTAATAAGTTAATAGGGAATATGAACCCAATGGACAAAATTTAAACCGGATTAAATTTCCATAATCCTTATTAACAGCAACTGAAGGTTGCGATTAACTTATTAACTTTTTAACAAGCTGCTTTATTATGAGTACATTTGGAAGTTCCGTTCAATATTGCCGGACATTGCTTTCTTGACGGATTCATATTCCGCTTGCAGTGAAGAGTGTTCTGTGTCAATATTTTTCAGTTCCATATCGTACATTTCGTCTTTTGCTTCTATCTGGCGCATAGCCTGATTGTATTCCGCTTCTGCAAGTGTTACGGCAGTTTCGTCTGTTTGTTCGGAAATATCAGAACAGCTTGTGTATGTAATACCCTGCCATTCACCTTCGCCGTTTATCTGTTCCATTACAACAATACCGTTTTCAAGAGCAAATTGAAGCCATTCGGTACTGCTTGCAAGTCCATTTGCCAGAACCTGATAACCGGAGGATTGGATTTTATCAAAAAGGTTAAGATACCATTCAGCTTCGGCAGATGCATCTACGTTGCCATTTTTTTCTTGAACGACACCGTGCTCGTCTGTGTATAAATATCCGTATACTGGTTCGCCAAATAAATCCATCATTGTGTCAATAGCATAGGCATTGATTACATTCTGAGAAATCGCCAGATCGTCCCAGTTGAATGATACATCATTACCTTTAATGTCTTTACCAATATTTTGAGTACCAGTTTCTTTCCATTGAGTATTACCTGCTGTTAAGTAGTTCAATATCGCAAGCAGCTGATAGGCTTCATCTTCGGTTGGTGTAGGCGTTTTAGCACCCGTGGCCGGGTCTGTTATTGTGTAGGTTATGTAATTATCAGCCATATCACCAAAAATAGCTTCTGCCAGATTACCTACGACATCTCCCAGCGTTGTTATATTTGTAGCTCCCTGTAATAGAGAAAGTTCTTCTTCCGTGAAGGAGCCTGCGACGGAACCACTTGGGTTAATAGTTGCCCCGTTGGCAATCTCACTGTTGATAAAGTCCATTACGGTGTCGCTTATGAATTGTCCTGCAAGGCTATCTAATTCAGTGGTAGTAAGTTGAGCATAAACATTAGCTGTGGTACCAGATATTTCAAACAAATAATTTTCAGATTCAGTACCGATTACGGCTCCGGATGCGTCTGTTTCTGTGTAGGTAATAGTAAGTTTTCTATTAGGAGGACCAGCTGTCTGGCTTACGGAAACATCCTCACCATCAAATTTCCAGGTGCTACCACCATCAGAAGAAGTTAAGCGTGTACCACTGCTGTCTACAACCATATCATATTCAGAATAGGCAACATTGGCAGCTTCTAGTGTATAATAGTCAGAACCATCTTTTTTAATATTGTTGGCGGTCATAAAGTTACTTTCGCTTAATGCCGTTGCCAGATCACCTGTAATGCCATTGAAGTTGGCATTAATTGCAGCTAGTATGCCGGTTGCAGCAGAACCGTCTGCGATTGAGCTAAATGTCGTATATGACGTACTACCTAATAGTGCAGAAATAAATTCTGCCTGTAATGCAGCTTGTTCGGCTTCTGCTCCTTGAACTTCTGCGATAGCCATTTCAAAGTCGTCTGCATATTTTTCAAAGTCTGTATACTCTTTTGTGTTAATAGTTTCATCGTAAGAAGGGATTTCTACACCGCCTTCTTCATAACCTTCATACATCTTTTTAAGTTGTTCTGCTGTATAAAATGCGTAGGTACCGTCATCTACGGTGAGTTCTCCATCGCCGTTAGGAGTGGAATAGTACATTTCAGCCTGTTTTAATTGTTCATCAAGTGTAGCCCAGTAGGAAGTTGTATATTCAATGCCGTGTTTACGTAAAAATTCTGCTGCCGGATCGGCTGCTGCGACAGATGCTTTATATAATTCTGCTTCCCTTTCAGAAATCAAAATGTTTCCGGCTGCGTTTGTTAAGCCGTACTGGTTGTTATACTGGTTAAACGCTGTTAAGTTATTAAATGTCAATGGAACATTTTGAGCATTATCATTTTTATCGTAATTTGCAAAGACCAATTTGCTCTTATTCAGTGCGCTGATATAATTTTCACTTACCTGAGAACTTTCGGTTGCAAGGCGCATCTTCTGATTGTTAATGAGCTGTGCTCTTAACTCGTTATCAGAGATTCTTGAGGTTATTGAGAGTAATCTTGCTTGAGATGCCGCCAATCCCATTGTAATCCGTTCCTTTCATAGGTAAGTTAATTGATTTCTTATCTACGTTGTCGGACTTTTGGCTGATAAACTTTAGCGATAATAATACATTTGTTAAGAATTGTAACTGCCCTAAAAAGGCTCAAATCCGGTTTAAATCATCCGGCAGAAAAATCTTTAATTCAATAATCCGTAGAATGTCGTGAGGGCTTGTTCTTTATGGGTTTCAATGTAATGAATTCGTTCCTGAATTTCTTTGTATGCGTGTTTTTGAGTACAGAAAGAGGCGTTTTTAACAGAAGTGTAAATTTCTGTAAGGATACAGCGGACAAGAGCCTGAAAATCTCCGGTTTCTTTCATTTCTCTCATCATACGTTTTAACTGATCACCAAGAGCGTCTTGTTTTTTTATTTCTTGAGCTAAGCCGCTTTGGATTTTGTTTCTGAGTTCAAAAATATTGGCAAAGTAGGTAGTTTCCGCTTTTATCAGGTTTGCGTTGTTTGCGTTTGGAATAATTTTCATTTCGCGCATTACCTGTGCACAGAAATCGTTAATTGCGTTTGGCGTCGGAACCTGTGTTTTATTATTGAAAATGTGTTTATCCAGTTCTGCGGTAAGTTTTTCCACAGCCTGATTATAACCAAGACCTTCCGGAAGGATTGCACCTTCAAGGTTTGTTTTTGCAAGTCCTCTTGAGTTGCCGAAGATAAAATCAAGGTGGCCTAACGCGTTGCGTGTTGCCGTCAGGTTGTCATAGCGCAGAACATTGCCTAAATCAAGGAAGGTTATCGGCTTATCAAGGTTATCAAGGTCGATGAAGATATTGGCTGAATTCGGATCTGCCTGAACCATTTTTTGACCGCTGCGCGGAATTGAAATTAATTGCTCAATGAATACTTCATTATAGTTCATAATAAGTTTCTTGATTTGTTCCTGCGTTAAAGTCATATTGCGGCGTTTAAGTTCTTCATCCAGTTTATTTAACTGAACGCCTTTAGCCTTTTCCATTACGTAAACATTGTCTTTGACTGCGATAGGTTTTACAACGTTGAATTTCTTCGCATTAGAAGCCATAATTTCAGCGGCTTCTTTTTCCAGTGACAAATCTGTTTCTTTAACCCACGCATCAAACATTGTGTTGAGGAATTTTGTATAATATGAATATTCTTCTTTGTTGCCGCGCAAATCGGATTTTGCGAGTAAATCAAGAGCCTGTTTGCGATCAGCTTCTATTTTTTCTTTGTTCATGCCCTTTTTCAGGAATTTAATGACGACTTCCTCGCCGGAAGTGTTGTCTTTGGCAAGGTATGTTTCTGCAACTGTTCCGACGCCTAACGGTTTTTCACGCACAATTGTGTATCTGTCGCCGTAGGCTTTATTAATAACAGCCTGTGCCTCCTGAGGTGTGTATGACGGACGGCATGCCCCTTTGAGGTTTTTAATCGCCTGTTTTAGTTCATCAGAAATCGGAACATCTTTAATTGTTTTTATGCTGTCAATATTTTTATCCGGAATTGTTTGCAGAAATTTTGCAAGTAAAATATTTGAGTCGATAATTTTATTTTCATGCGGCGCAAAATAAATTTTAGAAAGAATTGTTCCTAACTCTTCTTGTAATTGTTTATTCTGTCTTACAATGAATTCTTCAAGATTAAAGGTTCTGCCGTACGGGCTTTCAAAAGTTTTCAGTTCCTGATGATTGGCTTTGGCTTTTTTGCAGGCGTCATCCCATGATTTAATTACCCCTTTGCCTTTAGACGCTAAAAGTCCCAAACCTATTGCAGAACCGGCAAGGTGAAGATCCAGGTTATCTTTTTGGATTTGGAAGTAATCCCGGATGCTTTTATCGGATTTTCTGTCTGCCAGATAGCGTGCGCCTGTGTTAATACCCAAAAGTGCGGGGATTGTAAGCGCAAGGTGAGATGTCGCAAGAAGCGGGGAGGCAAGGCCGTTGAGCGCTCCAAGGGTTAATCTGTCCAGCAGAGGGCGTTTTTTCTTCTTTTCATCTTTGCCGGCAAAGAGTTTATCAACAGCGGAAACTACCGGATTTAAAACTGTTCCGGTGAGAACTGATGCTACGAGTGCGATTCCGGTCGTTTTCTTGCCCAGACCGCTTTTAAAAAGTTCTGTTACAGAGCTTAATTTGCTTATATTTTTGAAAACATTGAAGCATGCCGCGCTTACAGCTAAATCGCCTAAAAGTTCGCCGGATTCTTTTCTTGCGTTGTAGCGGCGTTTGAGTTCGCTATGAAGTTCTTTTTCGCTAATCTCTCCTTTTTCAAACCTCTTAATTGCTTCGTAGGACTTGCGTTTCCTGCCGGTGTATAAGTCGGTTATTTTATCGGTTAAGCCGAGGCTTGTATTCAGGGCATACTGTTTTACTAAAGATTTCCTGCTGGAATCTTTAGCCTGACGGAACGAAGTTTGATTACTCGAGTTAATATTTTGTAACTTCATACACAACACCCTACTATGGTTATAACAAAACTCTACAACAAAAAAAGTTGCTTGAAAATACTTAATTTATTAAGATATTTTAAAAACAGCAAAATGTGACTATAAGGAGCATGGCATCTTAATTTGTAAGTTGGGCTTGCAAGCCCAACCTACTTGGCTTAACGAAACGAGCCAGCCCGCTGTGGATTGCCGCGTTGTTCGCTTCGCTCCCTCCTCGCAATGACAGAAGGAGGTCATCGCGAGGGCGTCAGCCCGTGGCGATCCAGATGTCTTGAAGCCTTATGGCTAAGCTTCGCTTAGCAGGGGTTCATGAAATCGCGTTATGAATATAATAAAAAAGCCGATAACCGGAGTTATCAGCTTTTTTATGGTACTCCCAAGGGGATTGTCTTGCTCACTCGCGTGTAACGGCAATTCCGCGTTTTGTTCTTCAGCGATTTTATCGCTTTGAACAAAAACGCTCCAGCCTCAGCTCGTTCGCGCTTGAACCCTTATGACTAAGCTTCGCTTAGCAGGGGTTCATGAAACCGTGTTGTGAATATAATAAAACAGGCCGTAACACAAGTTACAGCCTGTTTTATGGTACTCCCAAGGGGATTTGAACCCCTGCCGCATCCGTGAAAGGGATGTGTCCTAGGCCTCTAGACGATGGGAGCCTGTATTCCTCGATTCCGTCAGTACATCTTATTCTGAAAATCTAATGCCCTTTCGGCTATCGACAAATATTATCTTACCAAATAAATTTTTGTTGTCAATAAGTTCTTTTAGTATTTGTTACAGGAGATATTAAAAAGGCGCCGGAGCTACGCTCCGGCGCCCTCTGTGTATAAATTTTACATATCTTTTGTAAGCAGTTCCATTTCTTCTAATGAAGCGTAAACCGCATGGCAGCCGCAGTCTACATACAAAATTTGACCGGTTGTGCCGCTTGAAAGATCTGATGCAAGATAAAGTCCTGCACGGCCTACATCTTCCAGTGAAACATTTCTGCCTAAAGGAGCTTTCACGGTTGCGGCTTTCAGCATTTTGCCAAATCCGGCAATACCGCTTGATGCAAGAGTTTTTACAGCACCTGCAGAGATGCAGTTTACTCTGACGCCTTTTTTGCCCAAATCCGCTGCAAGGTATCTCATAGAAGCTTCTAACGCAGCTTTTGCAACACCCATAATATTGTAGTTTGCAACAACGTATTCAGAACCGAGGTAAGTAAGAGCTAAAATTGAGCCGCCTTCGTTCATAATAGGTTCTACGTTACGGCAGATTGAAACGAGTGAATAAGCGCTTACACCCATTGCCAGATCCCAGCCGGCATGAGAAGTGTCAATAAATCTTCCCTGTAAATCTTCTCTTGCCGCGAATGCTACAGCGTGAACTACAAAGTCTAATTTCCCGTAAACTTTTTCGCATTCGGCAACAACTGCTTTGATATCTTCTTCTTTTGTAACATCACATTCAAGAATGATTTTAGCGTTCATTTCTTCTGCCAGAGGTCTAACGCGTTTTTCCATTACTTCGTTAGCGTATGTAAAAGCTATTTCAGCGCCTTCTTCAAAGAGTTGTTTTGCGATACCGTAAGCGATACCGTGGTTGTTTGAAACGCCGAAAATAAGCCCTTTTTTACCTGTCATTAATCCCATATAATTTCTCCTTATTTAAAAGTCTTAGACACCTCCATTCTACTTTAAAAAAATACGGGGGTCAAGTTTGCCTGCCGCCCCCGTGTTTTTATTATAATTACCGCTTTACACACCAGATTAGCGCAGGAGAGCTTAAATCTAAATCATCAACTTCACCATTACTAAATCTGACAAAGAATTTCCGCATTAACCCGTCTGATACAACGCTTGTAGAGGCCCAATATGAACTAGTATTTGCATTTATCAAGTTTTTATTAACGAACATTGCATAAAGTTCTTCAATATTCGGTACTCTATACTCACTGTCAGAGGCCGTACACGCCTGTGTGGCATTGTTATCACCTGTCATGGCATAACCGCCACTCAAAGCAGCTTGGGCAGGTATCGGCGCAGAGATTTTCGGGTCACTCGGATACATCAATGTCATAAAACCTATGTCTTTGCCAACTGTATTAGGCCCTTTGTTGCCGTTCAAATCATAAATAAAGTTTGCACAAACTCTGGTTTGTCCAAAGTAACCGGTACTGCTGCCCCACGTGAGGTTTTGCAAATCCCCGACACAATTAGGGTTATAATATACCGCAATACTTTCACCGTTCTGAGTTTCAAACGCTGCGGCTTTTGTATCAATGATACTAATAGTTTCAGTTGCGGTTGAGTGCGTACCGACCATTAGAGAATTCAAATTCCCCATAGTGTCAGGGAAATCAATTTGCGTTCCTGCTAATGTTGTTATTTTTGATACAATTCCGCAATCCTCTAAGTGTTCGTTGTCGCAAATATTGTTTATCTTTAATACACTTGATAAACCGGATGTTACAAAAGTTTCGGCAGCGGTATCTTCGGCATCACTGGCTCCTGCTGAACTTTCTTCTTTTAATACCCCGTAACCGTTGAGTGCGGGCATGAGGGCGATTGCCTGACTAAAGCGTGCATAAAGTGCTTTTCGCTGCGTGTTCCACGTTCGCTCATTAATGTTACCCGTTAAACTCGGTAAAGTAATCGCCGCCACCACACCGATGATTGTGAGGGACAAAAGTATTTCTGCCATGGTGAAGGCGTTATCTTGCCCCCCCCCCCCTGACCAGAATGCCCATAGTACAAGGGTTTTCAGCTTCTAAATTTTTCATAAGTTTTTCTATCCTTTCTCCGGGCTATCTCCCGGGTCTAATTATGCTACCGGCAAAAACGCCGGAACATTCTTTTTGTTGCGTTGGGCTGGCAAGCCCAACCTACTTGGTCTAAGGCAATAGGTCATTAAGGCATTAGGGCAATAGGACTTTTGACCATAATGACTTATTGCCTTATTCACTTATTGTCTTATTGCCTTTTTAATTATGTACGATTTTGCAAACACTGTCAATGATTCATTGTAACGATTTGTTAAGTTCTACTATAAAAATAGCATTTTAAAATTTGCTTTGTCTTATACTTCTTTGTATAAATGAAAAAGGAGTGTGTTATTATGAATCTTACAATTACCCCGAATTTTATTCGTTCAAACAATATTAATAATAAACATCAGGGCTTGAATATATTGGCGTTTCCGGCGTCAAAGCCGAATTTGCCGGCAAATTCTAATCTCGCACCTCTGGCGCGAGATACAGTTTCCTTTTCGGGGAAAGCTAAGATTGTTAAAGATGCTGCCAAAACTGCCGGAGAACTGGTAAATGGTTTGAGAGCTGATAAGGTCGCTGAAGGCAGAATTGATGACTTCAACTATAAAATTGCATTGGAATTGGAACGCGGGGCAGAGGTTCCGATGGGATATTTTCAGAACATTATGAACCAGTATTTCGGCAAACTTGTTTCGACAGAAAATGATGACAGGATTATTCAGCGTCTGGGGTTCCGTATTAAATCTGCTGAACATATTGATGAAAAATTAAACTCTGTTGGTTTCAAAGCTAAGCAGGATGCTATTGAAAAAGGGGCTGACCCTGTAATTTACAGCGGTAGAAAAGACGCTGCACAGCTAATAGATGATATTATCGGCGGAAGAATTGTCCTGCGTGATTCTTCTAAAAAATCTGTAAAAAAAGTTTTGCAGATTTTAGGTCAAATTGTTAAGGACGGTAAATTGAAGGTTAAAGAGGTTGAAAGTTTCAGACCTGTAATTACATCAATTCCGGATTGGGTACAAAAAGGATATCAAAAGGATCTGGGCATTAAGCTGGATGAAAAGACAATAAAAGCTATGAAACGCCCGGAATTTTTCAACTATGCAGACGGTAAAGATCTGGCTGAATTTGTAGAAGTTTGCCGTAAAACTTATCCTGATGTCAGCGCAAACAGCGGTAAGGATCTGGCGAACGGTTATCAGGCAATTCACGTAAACTTTATTTTACCGGATGGTTCTACCGGTGAGTTGCAGATAATGGGTCGTGATATTGAAAATTTCAAAGACTTGCTTGAAGATGCGGTTTATAAGAAAAAATGCCATAAGAAAGTTGATTATGAGCCTCTAAATGAAAGACTTGCTCCATTAGGTGACAAAAATGAAAAAGAATTGCAGCGGAGGCATTCTGAATATACCCGTTGGACTTATATCGGTGAAAGATTGAAAGCACCTGAAAGTTTTGCGCGCAGGG
Source organism: Candidatus Gastranaerophilales bacterium (assembly GCA_944323035.1). Lineage (GTDB taxonomy): Bacteria > Cyanobacteriota > Vampirovibrionia > Gastranaerophilales > Gastranaerophilaceae > Gastranaerophilus. The sequence goes on along the minus strand of CALUQY010000009.1, from coordinate 77,400 downwards.
CTCGTGATAAATTTCTCACTGCGCCGAAAGACATTCTGGCAAGAGGTTTGGGATATAACCAGCTTACTCCGCTTGCAAGAGCTGCCAAAAGAGCAGAAAACGCGAAAAAGTAAGCTGCAAAAGGAAAACGCGGATAATAGTTTAAACGATATCAATAATTGCAACATTTTCAATATGATAGGTGTGGCAAAACATATCAAAAGGCTGGATGCTGCCTGAAATTTTTGCGCCTTTTTCTGTTAAATATTTCAGATCGCGTGCAAGTGTTGCAGGGTTGCAGCTAACGTAAATTATTTGTCCTGTGCAAACTTTAAGGGCGTTATCAAGTGACTCCTGCGTGCAGCCGCTGCGCGGCGGGTCAAGGATTACGACATCGAATTTGCGCTCTTCCCGCGCAAAGAATTTTCCGGCATCCATATTGTTTATTTCAATATTTTTGACCTTATTTTCGCGTGCGATTTCATGTGCAAGATTGCACGACGAGGTATTTTCTTCCACGCAGACGACCATTTGTGCTGCGTCGCTGACGGTAATGCCGAAGGCGCTTACACCCGAATACGCGTCAAGAACTGTCGGACGATCAAAATTTTCTGAAATATGTTTTTTGACGTAGGCAAAAATATTTTCGGCACTTTTCGGGTTAATCTGGAAAAACGTATTTGCCCCGATTTTGAAAGTTTTACCTAAAATACGTTCGATTATATAATCTTTTCCGCACAGGCATTCGGATTTTTCGCCCAGAATAACATTTGTTTTTTTAGGGTTGAAGTTAGCGCAGACGCCACTAACAACGTCGAATTCGTCATAAATACTTTGTGCGAAATCTCTCAGCCGTGCAAAGGATTGTGTTGCGTTGACAACAAGGGTCACTAGCACTTTGCCGGAATCTGCCGAAACTCTTAAAACAATATGGCGCAAATCGCCCGAATGTTTCTTCTCGTTAAACCCTGAAATCCCGAAATCAAAAGCTTTATTGCGGATAAATTCGACTATGTCATCGCAGATTGAGGGCTGTACCGGACAGTATTTAATATTTACGATTTCGTGGGTTTTTTGTTTATAGTAGCCGGCAAGAATGCGTTTGGAATTTTTTGTTTCGCTGACCGGATACTGGATTTTATGCCTGTAGTGAAGCGTTTGCGGGCTTGGAACAGGCTGATTTACTTCAACCTCAAGACCGCCGATTTTTCGCATTGCATCCTCGACATTTTGACGTTTTAGTTCAAGTTGATATTCATAATCAATAAACCCGAGCTGGCATGAGCCGCAAACTTTTTGCAGCGGACAAACGGATTCGGTTCTGTGAGGTGACGGCGTTATAACTTTTTGCGTTGAAGCATAAACGTAATTTTTGCACACCTTGTCGATTTTAACATCAACTTCGTCCCCCGGGCAGGCGTTGCTTACGAACACAACCTGCCCATCCCGGCGGGCTATGCCGTAGCCGAGATTGGAAAAGTTTTCTATATTAAGCCTTAATTCTTCATTCTCAAACATAAAAAGCAGTTCTATTCGTCAAGCAAAATCTTTCTTGATTTATTTAATCATTCTGTCAATGTAGATTACGAGTTTGTCCACTTTAGCTTTTCTGTCGGCAGCATCAGGCGTTGCAACAATGTCTTCGATGTGAAGAGTTATCTCGTCTTTGATAATATCTGTCTGGCAGCTCTTAATCAAAGCCTGAACTGCGTTCAGCTGGTCGCTGACTTCTACGCTGTCGCGTTTTGTCAAAATCATTTTCAGAATGCCTTCAAGCTGACCTATCGCCATTTTTAAGTTTTTGTTGATTTTAATGTTCTGGATAATACCCATTTAATATCTCCTTTTTGCTTTTATTAAGATACCATGGTTTAGCCTTTTGTGTCAATTTCGTCTTGAACCCTTGACAAGAGTTTTTCTTTTAGTTACAGTAGTAGTATGAATAAAATAAATTTATTAAATTTGAATTTTTCTTGGTGGCGCCTGTAGTTTCGTACAGGTTAGCTTGAGTTTTTCATAAAATTAACTGCCTGTACAGAAGTTTGTATAGGTTTTTTAGTTTTATGGAGAAAAAAGAAATGACAGTCAATTTAATAAATACATTATCCCAGCCGTTAAAAAGTGTTTCAAAATTTGTTGCGTATCAGGAGAAGGCAAACGGGCTTTCGGGTTCAAGATTTGTGCAGGACACGGCGACTAACCTTGTTCCAAAGGCTACTTTTGCCAGAAGCAAGGCAGATCTTGCGGAAAATACGTTTTTGGAACTCGCGGAAAGCGGACTTGTTTATTTTGTTCCGGCATTTTTAGGTGAAAAAGTTTTTAGAAAGCCGTTTTCTTCCGGCATGAATGCTGAGATGAAAAAACAGGTTGCAACGCCGTTTGCAAAATTGTTGAAACAGAACGGCAAGGTTGATAAACGTGTTCTTGCGGCAAAAGCCGGGCTTGCAATGTGTGCGCTTACTATTCCTATTGTGGAATTTTCTCTGAACTATATAAAAAATCTCTTTACGCTAAAAGCCTTTAAACAGGGTGATTTCAATAATATTGCAAGCCTTTATAAAAAAGAAGAAAATTCTGATGTTCAGGAGCGTGTGGAGGCTTCCTCAAAGAAAAATATTAAACGTGCGGCAGCGGCTTGCGCATTAAGCATTGCAGGCGGTGTATTAATGGCTAAGAAAGGCGCAGATAGCAAGGTTTTACAAAATATCGGCGAAGCTATTCTGGCGCCCGGAACGAAATTTTTCAAGAAAGAGGGCAAAGCGCAAAAATTCTTTGATAAATACTGTTCGCTGGAATTTAACGGAGAAAACGGCAAACTCGCGCTTGGTAAAGGGCAGTTGACTTCCTGTGTTGTTATCGGCGGATTGGGGTATTTTGGCGCGGCAAAGGACAGAGGCCGTCAGAATTTTCTTGAAACGCTTTTCCGCTATCCGCTTGTAGGTTTTTATGTTATTACGGGTTCCGAGCTTTTTGAAAACGGGTTTAAGCGTCTGCTGCAAAAGGGCGGAAAGTGTAAGGATATTATCGGTAAAGATTTGAAGATTCCGTCAATGGCCGAGCTGCCGGAACTTGCCGGGAAACTGGCAAGACAGCGCGGAACAAATGTAAACGCGGAATTTAAAAAACTCGCGAAACAAAAATGTCTTGTGAATATGGTTCCTTATGCTTTCAGTATCGGCGTTATGGGCTTTTTCGTTGCAGGGATTTCAAATCTTTTCACAAAATACAGGTTTGAAAAGACTAATCTTTCGTAATACCCTGTTTCTCAAGGAGTTTGACAAAATACTGGTAATCTGTTCCCCAGCTTGCCATAGCGTTTAAAACGGGTAAAAGGCTGTAGCCGACATCTGTCAGAGTGTATTCGACTTTTGGCGGAATTGTGTTGTAAACTTTTCTGGTGACAATGCCTTCTTTTTCAAGGTTTCTGAGCGTTGTTGTCAGAACTTTTTGAGTAATTCCCTTAACTGATTTTTTCAATTCGCCAAAACGTTTGGTGCCGGTGAGTAAATCCCTTATCACAAGGGCTTTCCAGCGTTGACCTACCATAAGCAGGGTTGTTTCTACAGGGCATTTCGGAAGGTCGCTATATCCCATAAAATCTCCTTTAGTATCTGATAGTAACTACTATATCAGAAAATTTAATTTTTGACAAATTTTTCAACCGCTTTAATCCAGCCGCCGTTGTCGACAGTGTCGGTGATGTAGGTTGCAATTTCTTTTAGTTCCGGAGTTGCGTTTCCCATTGCCACGCGGACACCGCCGGCTTGCAGAAGCGCAATATCATTGTTCTGGTCGCCGATTGTCAGAACTTCTTCGTCTTTAAAGCCGTAGTATTGCTGTAAAAATTTGACCGCATCGCATTTGTTTGCCTCTCTGTGTGAAATCTCACAGAAATACGGGGTTGATTTTACAATAAAGCATTCAGGGAAGAGGGTTTTAAGCTCTTCTACCCATTCGGTTACGCGCGTCGGGTTATCAAAATCAACGGCAAGAAGTTTGCTTGAATACTGAGGATTTAGCTCGTCAAAATTGACAATTTCGTATGGAACATTTTGTTCGCGGGAATAGCGCTGAATAAATGCGTTGTCGTGTTCTGCATATAACGTGTCGTTGTAATAAAGCTGCAGGTGGATTTTATTTTCCCGCGCCCATTTAATTGTTTTTTGTACGCAGTCTTTATCAAGGGTTTTTTGATAAATTATTTTACCGTCAGGAGTGTTAATTTGTCCGCCCTGATAAGAAACAAGCGGGTCATTGAGATTTAAAAGGTTATAAATTTTTATCGCGGCTCTGTGCATTCTGCCCGTTACCGGAACAACTTTTATTCCTTCTGTTTCAAGCTTTTTCAGACACTCCATAAGTCCGTCAGGACAGGTGTAATCGTATTTTAAAAGTGTTCCGTCAATATCAGTTGCGATAAGTTTAATCATTTTTCCCTCTTAATTCTTTTAGCGCGCGGTGAATTGCGCAAATAGTTTTGGCATCGTTAATTTCACCGTTTTCAATCATTTTTTCAACTTCATTAATTTTGTATTCATAATTTTCTAAAACTTCGCCTTCATCAGGGTGCTCGCCGACAAATTCCAGCTCCTGCGCAAGATAAAGGTATAATTTTTCATCGCAAAAGCCGATTGAAGTGTAGATATACCCGAGTGATGTCCAGTGTTTTGCGCGGTATCCGGTTTCTTCTTCCAGTTCTCTTTCGCAGGCAATATCGGGGTCTTCGCCTTTTTCAAGTTTGCCGGCGGGAAGCTCCAGCACAACATTTTTTATAGGGTAGCGGAATTGTTTTACAAAAAGAAAACAGTCGCCTTTTAACGCCGCGATTACAACGCCTCCGGAATGTTCAACGACTTCTCTAATAGATTTATGTCCGCTGCTTGTTTCAATCTCATCACGGCGGACCGTTATAATTTTCCCGTCATATACTATTTGTGAAGTAAGGGTTTTCTCCTTCATTGTAGTGCCTCTATTATTGCTCTGATGGTTGAATCTTTAACATGTTCAAGTGCTTTTGTACGTAAATTTTCATTCCAAACACCCAGCTTTTTGAGGATTTCGGCTGATTTAAGGACAAGTGTCTGGCTGTCAGAAGAGAGAAGTTTTTCGACTGCGCCTTTATTGTTTGTGAAATCCAGCGCTGTAAAAACAAGCGGACTGTCAGATTTCAATTCTTCATCAATATTTCCGCTGATTTTTATGCTGTTAAGTAGTTTATTGTTTTCATAAACTTCATTTTTAGTATTTTTGTCCTCGTCATAGAGGTATTCATCATTTTCTGTCAGAGTGTTGAATTTTTCCCGTGCATTGGTGAGAACCGTTGCAACAGCACTATCTTTACTATTTTTTGCTAAATCTTCAATCACACCGAACAAATTGTAATCAATGATTGTGCTCAACGGTAAAATTTCTCCAAGACCGTTAATTATGTAGTTAATAACGGTTAAACCGGAAACCGTATCCAGCTCCAAAATGCTGAAAAGGTCAATGAGATACGGAATTTCGCCGGCTATATTTTCAGCCATTGAGGATTTATCCAGTACTTCAATAATTTTTTTTGCGGCAGTTTTATCTCCGTATGCGATTAGGAAATTTACCCCTTTAAATATCTCAAAATCGTCATCGGAATCCAGTTTATTTAAGGCGAGTTCAAAGCTTTCTTTATCTTCAAATGCGCCCAGTGTTGCAGCGCAGTTTGAGGATAAGTTTTCGTTTTCGGAGAAGGCGCTCTCACGTAAAAATTCCAGTGCGAGCGGGTCTTTGATGTGCGAGAAATATTTCGCACAATACGTTTTTTCTGCCTCCGTGCCGTTTTCAAAGATTTCAAGGAGTTCGTCGGTTAAATCTTCGTCTGCAAATTTAGCAAGTGTTGATGCAATAAAATCTTCATAAAAAGGTGAATAAACCTTCATAAGCGCCAAAAGATTTCTGTAATTTGACGCATTACATGCGTTTTGCAGTCTTTGCGAAACATTGCGTTTTACAAAATCAAAAAGAAAATCATCCTGATTTACGAGTTCTTCAAAAAGACTAATATCAGGGGTATTAATCAGTTGATGAGCAACCGGCTCGTAATCGGTTTTATTTTTACTTGTTAATTTTTTAATTAAATCTTTATTACTCATTAGTCAAGATAGAACACAGTAATAACTTTGTGCCCTTCTTCTGCGTATTGAACAGCGCTGTGCAAAGTTTTACTTGTGTGGGAAAGAAAAACTATCAACTGGTTGCAATCGTCGATAATTTCTCTGTTGCAGACTCTTGAAGCGTCGGCCAGTGTCATCATTGCTCTGTCGGAGTGTTCAACGATATTTGGAACCCCGATAAGCTGGTTTTGGACATCACTTGGCTGCTGGCCGATTGTTTGAGGCAAAATAACTTTTAATTTATCAGGATTAGCTTTCATTGCTCCGCGGATTGCGGCAGCATTGGTTCCTGATGAACCGCCCGAGGTGATAATAGTGTTGCCCTGCATAACAAGTGCCATTGCAAGGGTTTCAATTGTTTGCTGGTGAGTGATTGGAAGATTTCGACTGCCGATTATAGCAATTCTTTTTGCGGACTGCTGTATTGTTGCAAGTTCCATTGCCAGTTCGTCCATTACTTCAGGGTCTTCGCCTGCTCTGTCTAAATCATCCATAGGAACCACAATTGACGGCTGTTGGTTCTCTTTTTCATCATCTGCACTTAACAATATTTCCATATTATCATCCTTATAATTGCAATATACATTTTACTGTTTTATAATGATATCATAAAAAATCATTTTTGGGAATATGGGATATGGAAAAAATATTAGAAAATCTTAATAAAGAACAGAAGGAAGCAGTGCAAACGCTTACCGGACCGCTATTAATTCTGGCAGGTGCCGGCAGCGGCAAAACAAAGGTTTTGACGTCGCGCATTGCATATTTGATTAAAAATGGTGCAAGACCGCGTGATATTCTTGCTGTTACATTTACCAATAAAGCTGCAAAAGAGATGAAGGAACGTCTGGGCGGCATGCTTGGCGAAAACGTTGTTAAATATATGTGGGTCGGTACTTTCCACGGTATTTGCGGAAGAATTTTGCGCGAAAACGTTGAAAATTACCAGTTCCCGTCGGGCAAAAAGCTTGACAGGAACTTTACTATCTATGATGAAACGGATTCCAATGCACTCATCAAACAGGCGATTAAGAAGTTAAATCTTGACGAGAAGCTATATGCGCCGAAACTCGTTAAAACAGTTATTTCGGATGCGAAAAATAAAATGATGGATTCACACACCTTCCAGACCTTTGCGCGTGATTTTAAATCGCAAAGAATCGGGCAGATTTACGAGGAGTACGAAAACGCGCTCAATAACAATAATGCGATAGATTTTGACGATATGCTGCTTTTGACAGTCAAATTACTTGAGCAAAAACCGGAAGTCCGCGAATTTTATTACAGCCGCTTTCAACATATTCTGGTTGATGAGTATCAGGACACCAACCAGGCGCAATATAACCTTGTGAATATGCTCTACACAAATCTTTCCAAAGAAATTCCGCCGGAGCGCTCACTTTGCGTTGTCGGGGATGTTGACCAGTCAATTTACAGCTGGCGCGGGGCGGATTACACAATAATTATGAATTTCCAGAAGGATTTCAAAAACGCCAAACTTATTAAACTTGAACAAAATTACCGCTCAACCGCAAATATTTTGAATGTTGCAAACGCGATTATTGAAAACAATGTTGACCGCGTTGATAAGGTTCTTTATTCCCAAAAAGGCGACGGGGAACTTTTAGATTACTTTGAGGCGCAGGATGAGGCCGATGAGGCAAACTATATTGTAAGTCAGATAAAACAGACAAATGACGGAAACTACAACCGCTACGCGATTTTATACCGTACGAATTCACAATCCCGTGCGATTGAAGAAGCGTGTATGGCTGCCGGGATTCCGTATAGAATTTACGGCGGTTTGAAGTTCTATGACCGTAAGGAAATTAAGGATATTCTTGCGTATTTGAAATTAATTTATAATACGGACGATTCCCAGAGCTTCAAACGAATTGTTAATGTTCCGAAACGCGCAATCGGCGAAACAACAATCAAAAATCTCCAAACTTTTGCGGATAAACAGGATGTCAGCCTCTTTGAAGCCGTTAAACTTCTTGATGAAGAAGAAAATGACATTTCCGCAAAGGTTCGCACAAAACTCAAAGAGTTTTGCGAATTGATTTTGAAGTTTAAAAACGCACAGAGTTCATACTCGTTGCATGAATTTGTAACCCTTGTTATTGAAAAAACGGGTTATCTCGCTGAACTTCAAAGCCAGAACACGGCCGAAGCCGAAGCGGATATCGAAAATTTGCAGGAATTGGTTAACGTTGCAGGTGAATTCGTTCCGGAAGATAACAATAATATTCTGGGCGAATTCCTTCAACAGGTGGCGCTTGTGTCTGACCTTGACAGCATGGACGATATTTCCAATAACGTTACACTTATGACGCTTCACGCGGCAAAAGGGCTGGAATTTCCGGTCGTATTTCTTGCCGGCATGGATGAAGGTATTTTCCCTCACCAGCGCTCACTTACCAATAACAAAGAAATGGAAGAAGAACGCCGGCTTATGTACGTCGGTGTAACCCGTGCGGAAGAAAAGTTATACCTGACTTCCGCAAAACGCCGCCAAACATGGGGCGAATATAAATACTATATGCCGAGCCGTTTTCTGGATGAAATTCCGCCGCAATTGATTAACAAAACAGCATTCAGCGGAAGTACCCGGGATTCCTCCACTTTCAGAAACGCTGTTTCCAAAGTTAGAACAGGGCGTTCGGAATTTTCTTACGGCGCGGTTCAGTCTGACAGCGACGGCTATGTAAGACCAACAACGGGCTTTGGCAAAAATTTTGTTGCCCCTAATTCCCGCCGTCCGGCAGAAGAACAGCCTAAAAAATCCTCTTATTCATACGGCGGCTATCAGAAACCTGTTCGCACGCAAAGCCGCACTATCCTTGTGAAATCTTCCGTTAACAAGGCTAAAGAAGAAGAAAAAATTAAAGAGTTTTTCAAAGATAACGCAATAAAACGCATGCTACAGGAGCGCAACAAGCAGGAAGAAGCGTCCGAAATCGAAAAGCAAAAACTTGAAGAAGAACGTATGAATAAAGTCGTGGATGAAATTTTTGCTCAAGGCGACAGAGTGTTCCACGAAAAATTGGGCGTAGGGCATATCTTAGACGTAATGCAGGTCGGTTCAAGCACTATGTACACAATTGACTTCGGCGCCGGTGGCAAAAAAGCAATGGATGCAGCGTATGCCAGATTGAAACGATTTTAAAATGTATATGTCATGCTGAACTTGTTTCAGCATCTATCCGGTGAGGCAGTTTGAGTTCAACGCTGGACAGATCCCGAAACTAGTTCGGGATGACAAAGATAATATTTCGTAGTTACAATTTTTATGGTAAAAAGTATTTATGGCAGATTTCAAAATTAAAATCAGACGAATGCAAAAACGCGATCTTGATCAGGTGGAAAAGATTGAGGCGGAGGCTTACGGCCCTCACCACTGGTCAAAAGAAGCTTTTGCAAACGAATTACATAACAGCTACGCACGTTACTATGTCGCTCTGAACGAAAATGACGAAGTAATCGGTTACATGGGGCTCTGGCATGTTATTGATGAAGCGCATTTTTCAACGATTTGCGTATCGCCGGACTACCGCCGCAGACATGTCGGTGAGGCTCTTTTCAAACGCCTTATTGATGATTGCTACGAAAATTTAATCAAATACATTACCCTTGAAGTTCGGGTAAGTAACGTAAAAGCACAAAATTTATATAAAAAATACGGACTGAAAAATCTCGGCACGCGCAAAGGTTATTATCAGGATAATAATGAAGATGCTTATATCATGTGGTCTGAAAATATTTTTTATGATAATTTTAAGCATATTTATGACAAAAATGTCAGAGAGTTAGAAGAAAAAATAGAGATTACGTCAGGTGAAGAAGAAAAAGTTAGTGAATAAATCAAAAAACAGCGAAGATATCCGCTTTTCTCTCGGAACACTTGTTCTGCTGCTTTTCTGCACATTTGTTCTGATTGTTTCAACATTTGTTTCGCTGGAAGTTTTTTATCCGGTAATCCCGAGCGCGCAGGATAGCGTGAACGGGTTGACGTTTGAAGCTTTTTTTCGGACTTTTTCTATAATTCCTCAGGTGCCGGCCGTGATTTTTATCGGTGCGCTTCTGGGACGGAAATTTGCGACGGTTTCAATAGTATTTTATATATTGCTGGGGCTTTTCTTGCTTCCGGTTTTTGCGCTTGGCGGTGGAATTATGTATGTTACGCAATACGGATTTGGCTATATCCTTGCGTATATTCCGGCGGTCTGGCTGCTTGGTCTGGCTGTAAAAGACGGGTTTAACCTGAAAAGTATTGCGCTGGGCGTTTTGTATGCGGTGCTTGCGATACATTTAATCGGAATCGCTTATATGGCAATAATTGTGACGATAAAAGGCGATGGCTGGCCGTTTATGAAAGGCTGGATAATTAACCAGAGCGGCTGGAAGGTTGTTTTTGATTACGTGTTGAGCTTTGCGCTGGTTTATTTTACAAGGCTTTTGCGTCCGCTGATGTGGTGTTACAAAAAACCGTATTAAAAAGCGGGCGTGGTGTATATAATCCACGCCCGTTGTAATAAATTATCGCTTAACGCACAGAATGCCCCAGTTGGATGTTCCTACTTCGGGAATTCTGTATTCACCATAATTAGCAACCATAACCCAGTTCGTTATTCCCGTTGACTGGACAATTTTTGAGGAAGAATACCAGTGATAAGTACCACCCGTTGTAAATGAATCAGAGATGAGATCTTTGTTGACGAATAATGAAGCTAATTCATCTTTGGTTGGAATTCGGTATTCCTCCCCGGCTTGATTAGTACAGGCGGTGGCGGCTTCATCAGAGGTAACGCCCGTGATGACGTTTCTATATGGCATTGGTGCAACGACAACACTGTCGGTCGGATAAAGTATAGTCATAAAACCAATATCTTTGCCGATAGTGTTAGGACCTTTAGAGCCGTTCAAATCATAAATCATGTTTGCACAGATTTTTGGCTGGGCAAAATACCAGTCAGATTCACCCATATTGGTAACACAGTTAGGGTTGTAAAAAGTCAGAATACTCTCACCGTTACCGGTTTCAAACGCGGCAGCTTTTGTGTCTAACATGGAATATGTATTATGTGTATATGAGTAAGAATAAGATACGGAGGTCATTTTATCATTAAGTTCCGTAATTGTTGTCGGCATACTTCCCTGACGTGCATCCATAGTATTATAAGTAAGCGGAATTCCGCAGTCCTCAATATGATCGTTGTCACAAATGTTGTTGATTTTCATGACTTTAGCAAGTCCATCTGTGATAAAAACCTCAGCTGCAGTGTCTATTATTGATGTTGAGCCGGCACTGTCCGTTTCTTCGCTTAATGTTCCATATCCGTTGAGTGCCGGCATGAGCGCAATAGCCTGCGACATACGGGCATAGAGAGCTTTTCTTTGGGTATTCCAAGTTCGTTCGTTGATGTTGCCCGTGAGGCTTGGAAGTGTAATCGCCGCAACCACACCGATAATCGTGAGGGAAAGTAAAATCTCCGCCATGGTAAACGCCATTCGTCGTCCGTGAGCCCGTAAACCCTTTATGGCTCTCGACTCAGTCGAGCGGCTCAGTCGGGCGGCCATAGTAAATGCCGCGCAGCATGTCATTGCGAGCGACCAACGGGAGCGTGGCAATCCACCGGCGGTCAAGCCGGTTCCTAATTGGTTGGGTGTTAAAAAGTCATGTCCAACCAGTCGCAGATGCCACTCAGTGGCCTGGATTGCCACGTCACTGCGTTCCTCGCAATGACAGTGCTCTGTAGAAGTTTCCGTTGACTTCCCATACGGATTCACTTGTGGAAGTCGCTCAGCGACCGACTCAGTCGACCTTCCGCCTGTCAAATTCTGAGCAACGATAACGAATCGTTGCAGAATTTGTTTGCTCCTTCCGCTCTCGCTATCGGCGCAACGGCGAATCGTAGTGCTTGCCTGCTTGTCACACTGTCGTGTGCCAACACGATATAGGTTTGACGTAAGGCCTGCGCCTCGCGTTAAACGCCGCCGCTCGCGCTTGCGGTCAAATCGCGGTTTGCCCGTCGCGCGCTCGACTCTCCACTTGCTATCGCAAGTTTCGCGGCTCAGCTCGGCTTGCCCCCCCCCCCCTGACCAGAATGCCCATAGTACAAGGGTTTTCAGCTTCTAAATTTTTCATAAGTTTTTCTATCCTTTCTCCGGGCTATCTCCCGGGTCTAATTATGCTACCGGCAAAAACGCCGGAACATTCTTTTTGTTGCGTTGGGCTGGCAAGCCCAACCTACTTGTATAAGGCAATAGGTCATTAAGGCATTAGGGCAATAGGACTTTTTATTTTCATTTTGTCATAACGACTCATTGCCTTATTCACTTATTGCCTTATTGTCTGTTTTTCAATTATCTATTAATAATTTTAAACTATGTTTCCGGAACTGTCAACCTGCGTAATCAAAAAATAAAGGCACCTGTAAAGGGTGCCACAGAAATAGAGTTCAGTTAAAAAGAGGTGGCTGAGCCACTGCTATATCCGGTTTACTGGTTAGCTGCCAGCGTTATGAATTATATTTTGCTTCCGGTTGATTTGTACAGACCGATGAAGCTTACTAATCTCTCTGTCTTATACTGGTTCAACTGTTGTTCCAGACTCAACAGGTTTTCTTCGTAACGGAGCAGGTCGAATTTTGAAATTATACCTTCACCGTATTTTTGTTCGTTGAGTTTATAATTTTTGCTTTCCAGATCGTATTGTTTTACAAGCTGGTTGTATCGTTTATCGTCAGATTTCAGAACGTATAATGAGTCGTTAACCTCTTGGATTGAGGTCAGGTTGGTTTGAAGATAGTTTTCCAAAATTCGTTCATACTGTGCTTTTTTCATTTTTAAATTAGCAACACGCTGACCGCCGGTAAATAACGGCATCAACAGACCGCCGCCAAAACCTAAGAGCATATTTTTTGTTGTAAACATGCTACCCAGATCGTCTGCCGTAAATATTCCCATGCCGCCGATAGTGATAGACGGCAGGAATTCTTTTTTCGCGACTCTTACATCCAGCCCTGCTTTTTCAACCGCAATTTCTGCCTTTAAGTAGTCAGGACGGCTGGTGATAACCTCGGTTGCGATTTCTGCCGGAATAGTTTTGGAAATATTTATTTCGGCAAGAGTTTTTCTTTTAATCTGGTCGGCATTTTCAGGGCTTTCGCCGATTAAAACCGCAAATTGGTTTAACATTTTGTAATGTTGTTTTTTCATCTCAATAAAGTTGTTTTGTGCTGTAATAAAAGCTTTTTCGCTGTTTACAACGTCCATTGAGGAGGAAATGCCTTCTTCAAAACGTAATTTTTCAAGCTCGTAAAGATTTTCACGAAGATTTACGATTTCCTCTTGAATTTTCAGCATTTCATCCATTTGTACAATGTTAAGATATGTTGTTCCAACGGCTGATGCTACAGAAATATGTGCTGAACGCTCATCCTGAACGGAAGCCTCAAAGGTTTTCTTAGTTGATTTTGTTTTATCTCTGTTTTTCAGGAACAAATCAACTTCGTAACTTGCATAAATCGGGAGCGCAAATCCCCAGCCGGAACTTGTTGTTCCCGGGAATTTACTGAATCCGGGCAGGAATCCGGCGCCAACCTGCGGAAGTTCGGAGGCAAATTGTGCTTTCATAGCCTGATAGTATTCCTGTGTGACAAGTGAGGATGCTTTCAAATCATGGTTTTTCTCGATTGCCTGTCTTATGTATGCGGATAAGTATTCATCTCCGAAAGAGTCCCACCAATCTAAATTTATGTAATCAAATTTGTATTGATTATTATCTTTAACTTTAGATTTCTTAACAAAAAGGCTTCTTTTTTGTTTAGGAGCAGAAGTATCTTCCTGTGCATTAATGGCCAGTGCCGGCATGCTGTATGTAGTCATTATGCTTAGCAAAAGTGCTGCCGCTATTATCTTTTTCAATTTTTGTCCTCCTGTAAAAGCAGTTCTTCGTCGCCTGTTTGCCCTGTCCTTGCGTGTGTTGCTCCGCAACATATTCGCCGCAGCAGGCCAAAGCTCGACTCGCTGTCTGACCGCCGCTCAAAAGACTTTTGAAAGTCTTTCTCGGGCACTTGACTTTTTTTATGATAGTATGTTAACATAACTTTGTTGTAAATGCAACATGTAATTTTTGAAACAAAGATTGAAATTATAAGGAAGATATGAATAACCATTATATAGATTCAATTTATTACGATTTACAGTTAACCTCAAATGTTATGAAGAAACTCGGCGAACAAGTATTTGAAAAATTGGCTCTAGGAATTACACCTCTTGAGCATGCAGCTCTTGATACAATTTTTTGCAATGCCGGAATTTGCCAAAGAGATTTAGCTAAGTTAATATTTAAGGATAGAGCTAATACAGGAAGAATTTTGGATTCTTTGGAAGAAAAAGGTTTTATTACCCGTTTTATTGATCTTAAAAATAATAGACTTGTAAAAAAAATGGGTATTACCGAAAAAGGACACCAAAAACTTGAAGAGGTTAATGAACGATTTGAACAGTTATTTAACAGTTTTGAGAAAACTGTGTCAAAGAAAGAAATCGAAAAGACACAAAAATCTCTCAAAAAACTTAGAGAAACTCTTTTAGAAATAGTAAATATGAATATATAAGATGAGGTAGATATGGCAGAAGAAAATCAAACAGAACAACAAACAGAAGAAGTTAAACAAAAGAAGAAGATGCCGCTGTGGGCAGTGATTACAATAGTTGCTGCCGTGGTGGTATGTTTGGGCTTTTTTATACATGATGTACTGCGTTTCCAGTCAACGGATGACGCTTATGTAGAAACAACAACAGTCTCGGTAGCGCCGAAAGTCAGCGGTGAAATTGTAGAAGTTTTTGTAACTGATAACCAGTATATTCACGCGGGCGATGTGGTTGCAAGAATTGATGATATTGACTATAAAATTAAACTTGAACAGGCTGAAGCTAAGTATGAAAAAACGCTTTTAAATCAAAAAAATGCAAGGGCAAACTTCAACGCAAGACAAACTGATATTGAAGTCGCTAAAAAGGATTTGGAACGTTATAAGAATTTGTACGCAAAAGGTGCGGTTTCAAAGCAAACGCTTGATAACGCACAGGCTAAATACGATTCAGCAATGGCTGGACATACAAGTGCGGAACAAAGCTTATTTTCTGAAAGCAAGGACAGAGTTGCCGATGCTGATTTGAAAGAGATTAAAGCTCAAAGAGATTGGGCTGCACAGCAGTTGAAATATACTGAAATTATTGCTCCTCAATCAGGTTACGTTACGTCAAGACGTGTTGAAAAAGGTATGTATGCGCAAGTCGGAACACCTTTATTCACAATAGTTCCCGATAATGTGTGGATTGTTGCGAACTATAAAGAAAACCAGCTTACGCACATGAAAGAAGGTCAGCCGGTTGATATTAAAATTGATACTTATCCTGGGAAAGTTTTCAAAGGGAAAATTGACAGTATCCAGAGAAGTTCCGGTGCTAAAGCGAGCCTTTTCCCGCCTGAAAACGCAGTAGGTTCATTTGTTAAAATTGTTCAGAGAATACCTGTAAAAATTGTTATCACAGAAGATTATGACAGAGAAGAATACAAAGTCATTCCTGGCATGTCAGTTATACCAAAAGTTAAAGTCAGATAGTGAAGAAATAAAATGGCAGATGAATTAGTAACACAACAAACCCCGCAAGAAGAGTGGAAACCCTCCGGAAACCCGTGGCTTTTAATATTTCCGGTCATGGTTGCAACGTTTATGTATGCGCTGGATGAAACAGTCGCAAACGTAGCGCTGCCGCATATCGCCGGAACATATTCCGTCAGCAATCAGGAATCAATCTGGGTTTTGACAAGCTATTTGATGGCAAGCAGTATTGTTATCCCGATGATTGATTTCTTCTGTAAACTTTTTGGAAGAAAGAACTTCTTTATCATGGGAGTTTTTCTCTTTACGCTGGCATCATTCCTATGTGCAATATCAAATTCTATAGGGATGATAGTTATAGCAAGAGCATTGCAGGGTATCGGCGGCGGCTGTCTTATGCCTATGGCGCAGGCGATTACAATGGAAAGCTTCAAAGGTGAAGCCAGAAACAAAGCAATGGCAGTTTTCGGACTCGTTGTAATTGTTGCGCCGATTGTAGGGCCGGTTTTAGGCGGCTGGATTACAGAAAACTGGTCGTGGCCTTATATTTTCCTGATTAACATTCCGGTCGGCTGTATTTGTATCATACTTGCCAAAAAATTTCTTGAAGATCCGCCTTATGCAAGACGGCAAAAAAATATTCACCTTGATAAGTTCGGGTTTTTATGGCTTTGCGTATGGCTGATACCATTGCAGATAGTATTTGATAAAGGTAATGATGCGGACTGGTTTAATGCACCGTGGGTCTGCTGGTTCAGCGCAGTTGCCCTGATAGGTTGTATTTTGTTCTTTATATCACAGGTTAGAGGTAAAAAACCGCTTGTTAAGCTTGATGTGTTAAAAGATGTGAATTATCTTTTCGGAACCGGCATGTTGATAATGATAAATGCTGTTTTGCTTGCCTCTCTTGCGATTTTGCCGCAAATGCTTCAAAATATGCTGGGATACGATTCATTTACAAGCGGTCTTGCAATTATGCCGAGAGGTTTGGGTGCATTGTTATCTTTATTAATTTTTGGTGCAGTTGGCGGACGTTTAAGCTATAAAACTTACGGGATAATAGGGCTTGCCTGCCTTGGCACAGGCGGCTGGATGCTGGGATTGCTGAATTTGCAAATTAACCCGATGAATATTGCCATTCCGAACTTTATATTCGGTGCGGGACTTGTATTCTCTATGATGCCGATTACAACACTTTCGTGCATAACGCTTCGTGACGATCAGATGACGAATGCTTCGGGGCTGCAGAATTTATTGAAAACAATTGGCGGTGCTGTGGGAACTTCACTTGTTGCAACGATGATTTCACGTTTCTCGCAGGTTCACCAGTACGGGCTTGTTAAGCATTTGAATGACCTTAACCCGAATTATATTGAAAGACTTAACAATTATGCCGGTGCACTCATCGGACAGGCTGGAGATATGCTGAATTCTACATATCTTGGCGCAAAACTTTTGTATAATCAGCTTATTCAGCAATCAACGCTGTGCGCGTATATGGATTCTTTTAAAATATTTTCAATAGCATGCTTTATTTTATTGCCGGTTTTGTTTATACTGAAGGAAAACCACAAGAAAAATAAAGAAAATCCGTAAATGTTAAAGGAAACAAAGGAAGATGAAATACAGAGAAATCCGTGGGTAACGGCGATTCCCCTGATGCTTGCGATGTTTATTTATGTTCTTGACGGAACGATTGCGAACGTGGCGCTTCCGCACATGGCCGGAACTTTCTCGGCAACACGTGATGAGTCGTTGTGGATTTTGACAAGCTATATGATTGCAGGCGGAATTGTAATTCCGACTGTCGGCTGGTTCAGTAAGCTTATGGGACGTAAAAACTTTTTTATGTTCAGTCTTTTTCTGTTTTCATTTGCCTCAATGCTTTGCGGTATGGCAAGAAACATTGAATTTATGATTTTCGCCAGAATTTTACAGGGATTTGGCGGCGGCGGAATTTTGCCGCTCGGGCAGGCAATTTTGCTGGAAGGGTTTCCGAAAGAGAAACGCGGGCTTGCCATGTCAGTTTTCGGGCTGGGTGTAATCGTTGCACCGATTATCGGGCCTGTTTTAGGCGGATGGATTACGGATAACTGGTCATGGCCGTGGATTTTTTATATTAATATCCCGTTTGGCTGCCTTGCAGTATTGCTTTCTAAAAAATTGCTGTATGACCCGCCCTATGCTCGCAGGCAAAAAGGTGTTAAGATTGATACCGTCGGATTTATAACTCTATCCCTGTGGCTTATAACATTGCAGGTGGTTCTGGATAAGGGAAATAACGCCGACTGGTTTAATGCAACGTGGATTTGCTGGACGTTTGGATTTTCGGTAGTATTTTGTATTGCATTTTTTATATCACAGTTGCTAAATAAAGATTCGCTTGTCGATTTGGCGGTGTTTAAAGATAAGAATTATTCTGCCGGAACAATAATACAAATTGTAATGCAGGGAGTTCTGTATGCGTCGCTTGCGATATTGCCCCAGTTTTTGCAAAATATGCTCGGGTATACTGCATTTTTGAGCGGTGCGACAATGATGCCGCGCGGGTTCGGTGCGCTGGCGGCAATCGGGCTTTGTTCTTTTCTTGCAGATAGAATTAATAAAAGAATTCTGGTTGCAGTCGGGCTGACACTGCTTGGGACTTCGACTTTCATATTTGGCTCGTTAAACCTCCAGATAGCAAGCATTAATATTGTAATCCCGAATTTTATTATGGGGCTGGGAATGGGTCTGGCTATGATTCCGATTATTGCGATTTCGGTTGAAACGCTTACAAATGAACAGATGACAAATGCAACGGGGCTTCAAAACCTATTGAAAAATATCGGGAGCGCAATCGGAACTTCTGTTGTCGGAACAATGTTGACGCGGTTTGCACAGGTTCACCAATATATGCTTGTCGGAAACCTCAGCCCGTTGAACGAGAACTTTATAATAAGATTGAAAAGTATGGGCGGCGCGTTAATGCAATACACTGCCCCTGATATGGCAAATCACATGGCACAATACCAGATGTACAGACAATTAATCCAGCAGTCAACCTTAATGGCATTTATGGATGCGTTTAGAATTTTTGGTGCGTTGTGTTTTGCAGTTATTCCGTTATTGCTTTTCTGTAAAACAACGAGCCATAAAATTCGCAGACAAAAAACATGATATAACCATCGGGCATTGACAAGGATAAAAAATTGTTTAATGAACCCGTGCGACCGGACTACGAACAAAGTAAGCGTGGATGACGTAACGTATTCGTCATTGGTTTACCCTCCGACCTGATTTCTTCCGTTTTCTTTTGCTTTATAAAGCCGGTCGTCAGCAATCTTTATTAAATCCTGTGTGGTTTGTGCATCTTGAGGATATGTCGCAACCCCCAGACTGATTGTTACTTTAGCAGTTTTGTCATTGTTGGTGTGAATATTTTGTTCCGCAATCGTTTTGCAAAGCTTTTCTGCGGTGAAAATTGCGTCCTGTCTGCCGATATTCGGCAGGATTATGCTCATTTCTTCTCCGCCGTAGCGGCAAACGATATCTGTTGCACGGACATTTTTCTTTAATGTTTGTGCAACATGTCTTAATACCCTGTCGCCGCACTGGTGTCCGAAGCTGTCGTTGAATTTCTTAAAGTAATCTATATCAATGATTATCAGAGAAAATTCTGTTTCGTAGCGTTTAGCATGCTCAAGAGTGTTAAGCATTTGTTCCTGAAAATACCTGTGGTTATAAAGCCCTGTCAGACCGTCCGTTGTTGCAAGTTTATATTGAAGCTCAAAGTCTTTTGATTTGATAAGGTATTTCACAATAAGCATTGCAATGAATACAATCGTTGCAAAAATCAACGGGGATACAAGATCAACCCAGAAGTTAAAGTGTTTCATCATCTGGAAGGTGAAAATTGTGTAGCCCATATAAGTTAAGAGCGTCAGGAAAATCATCGCGCTTGCAGATACAAATTTAAGCGTAATAAAACCTATGATTAAAGAAATTATTACACTCAAAAGGATTGTGCAGCCAACAGGTGCTTTGGTGACAAAATCGTTGTCTAAAATATTATTTACATAAGTTGCAAGAACTTCAACTCCGGGGAAAAGTTTATCCGTAGGTGTCGTTTTCAAATCGAACAGGCTGTTTGCGGTCATGCCGACAAAAACTATTTTGTCTTTAAAATCAGCGTTAAGCTGAACATTTTCCCCGTTCATTTTTTTGATAATTTTATAGAGCGGAATTTCCTGATAGCTTCCGCGCGCGCCGTACCAGTTAAGAATTGCGTTGCCGTTTTTATCAAGCGGTATAACTCTGTCTGAGAACGTCAAAGTTCCGTTTTCGTTGAGTGTAAGTTCGCGGGAAGTGTTTCCGGTTGCCGTGTATGCCATTAAAAATGACATTTGCGGGTAGAAATTTTCCCTGTATTTTACAAGTACCGGCGCTTTTCTCAAAATTCCGTCGTTAGAGCGCGAAATATTAACTGTGCCGATATTTGAAGTGTTGTTGATGATTTCTTCTAAAATCGGGCGGTAGTTTGTAAACGCGTTTTCCTCAAATTTTATATCGTTTGAAAGGTCATTGAGTTTGATTTGCAGCTTCGCCGGTAAATCCTGAGGTGTTCTCAAATCTTCGGATTGGTAATCAAAGTTCATAGCTGTGAAAACATTATCATATTTTTTGAACACATTCGCCAGCCTTTTATCATCAGCCGTGTTATTTTTGGCAGATTTTACAAAGAGCATATCAAAAGCAATCAGCCGCGGGTTCTGCTGTTCGACAAATTCCACTAAATCAGCATAAAGTCCGCGCGGCAGCGGCCATTCCCCGATATTATCAAGCGCGTACTCGTAGCTTGCATCGTCAATCGTTATAATCACAATATCTTTAGAGGCAGCTCTGTGTTTTGAAATAACACTTTGTCTTAAATCAAAAGTTTTATTTTCTATTCCGTCAATAAATGCGTCCAGCCCTGAATGGGTGAATCCGTAAAAAACCAGAAGCGTCAGTGCGATAGAACATAATACATATAAAAGCTTTTTAAACATAATTCTCTTCCTGCTGATTTAAACAGTAAAGCTTTGTGCAGCCTGTAGGGCGTCAATGTAGTGCTTTACTGAATTTTAGTATAGCGGAATTGAGGAAATTTGGCAACAAAGTTCTTGATTATAAACCTCTGTTCTAAAATCATATTGTTAAGTTTGAGTATTTCCGTGGTCATTGAAATACCGTCAGGCGATTTTAAATATTTAAGCAAGCATTCTTCGTGTAAATTCATAAAAAACCTGTCTATGCTGTTGACATTTTTATTATTACAAATTTCATTGAAATTAACATCAACTTTTTAAACAGTTTTGTTAAGATTAAATGCTACGTTTAAATGATTTTAATATTGAATATCCTGAACTTCGTTGTTATAAGTAACTTCTTCTTCCTCGTAGTATTCGTTTGTGAGTTCTTGTTTTTCAATGCGTGCGTCGGCGAGAATTTTAAGCATTTCAACGTAATCAAGGCATTTTTTACCCTTGACGCCGACTGTTTGCATCTGGATTTCGCCGTTTGGCAGAAGTTTTATTTTTAATTGTTTTTTAACCATGCTTCCTCCGGTTACAGATCCACTGTCAAAACGATTGTGTTGTCGTCATAAACCTCTTCTTCCGTGATTTCAAGGTTTTGTTTTTCAAGGCGTTCTTTTATCTTGTTGTAAGAAATTTCCTGCGCATTTGAGGCGTATTCGGAGCTAAGGTTATCCACAAGCTCGTTCAGCCCGTAGTCTTTATTGTAAGTCGCAACCATAGTGTAGGGCTTATCTTTTACTTCTTTTGTGAAGGTCAGGTGAAAAGCTTCGCAGTTGCAAGAAATAGTATCACCTTCAACCTGAAAATTATTAGCCCCGTGTTCTTCCAGAGTTTTCATCAACGCGGTTTTGTCCATAATCACGGTTTCAAATTGTTTGTTGAAAATCTCTTCTTCCAGAGTTTTTTCTTCAAGGTGAAGCCTTTTAGTATCGTTGCTTGTGAGGCCGGAAGTTATAGCGCCGGCAATCTGGGCTGTCGCGGTTATTGCGCCACCAACCACGTAAAATAATAAAAATGGTACTGCTGAAACTGTTACTGACATGTTAATTCCTTTCTGTAGTGTGCAGTAATGAACACCGTTTAAACATCGAGCCTTCTTCCGCCGCGGCTTGCTGTAACATCATCCGGAGTTTGTGCTGCAGCAGGTGTTTCGGTGTATTTTTGTATGCTTTCTTTGGAAGAAGCGCAAACTGCTCTGATATTTGCCCATGCACGAATCGCAAGAATTTGTTCTTTTTGCGTTTGAGAAAGCGGAACTGTGTTGGCAATTGCTTTTTCAAAATCACTGACTTTTAATGCTCGGTTTTCAAAAAACGCATCGCACAACGCAGAGATTACAACCTGTTCTATTTCAGAACCGATAAAACCTTCTGTCATTTTGGCAAGCGTTGAGATAAGTTTTGCATCATTCGGTTTGACTACCGCGCAAACTTCTGCGTCTTTAAGACGTTTATTTAGGTGGACTTTAAAGATTTCTTTGCGTTCGCTGAGCGTCGGCAAATCAACAAAGAAAATTTCATCAAAACGCCCTTTTCTCAACAGTTCCGGTGGAAGCCTGTCTATATTGTTAGCGGTAGCTATGACAAAAACCGGTGCGGTTTTTTCCTGCATCCAGGTCAGGAATGTCCCGAAAATCCTAGATGAAACGCCGCTGTCATTGCTTGAAGAAACTCCGTTTAAGCCTTTTTCGATTTCATCAACCCAGAGAATGGCAGGTGCGACCGCTTCAACGGTGGCAATAGCTTTGCGCATATTTTCTTCCGAACTTCCGACAATGCCTGAGAAAATTTTGCCCAAATCAAGGCGCAGCAGCGGAAGCTGCCAGATTGTGCTCATAGCTTTTGCGGTTAAACTCTTACCGCAGCCCGGAACCCCTGTTACAAGAACGCCTTTAGGTGCCGGTATGCAATATTTCTTTGCTCGTTCCGACCATGAATTATTACGTTTTAAAAGCCATTTTTTCAGGTTATCAAGCCCGCCGATATCGTCAATGCCCAGATCACTTTGAACGTATTCCAGCATACCGGTTTTACGGATTACCTGCATTTTTTCTTCAAGAATTATCTTGATATCACCTGCATCAAGCTTCCCGTCGTTAACCATGGCGAGAGCAAACGCGTTTTCTGCCTCCTGCATTGTCAGCCCTAGCGCAGCTTTGCAAAGTTTTTCTTTGCCTTCTTCCGTAAGATTCTCGGTATTTATCCGCTTGTTTGTCGTAAGCATTTTATTCAAACGTTCTTTAATCTCTTCCATTTTCGGAAGCGGGAAATCGTAGATTACAATGTCTTTTTGAAGCGTTTCCGGTATCATAAGTTCCGGAGAAATGAAAATAATATTTTTTCTGACCGCACTTGTTTTTAGTGTCGGGATTAAATCTCTTAGAGAACGAACGATTGCCGGATCTGCCGGTCGCTGCTTTGTTCCGAAAAATACGTGGAAATCGTATAAAATAAACAGTGAATCTTTATCGTATTTTTCTATATATTCGATTAATTTATTCGGGCAGGTTGTGTTCGGAATATCTTTTTCTTCGTTTTTAAGCCCGCTTGCCTGCGTCCAGACTAAAACCTCACGCGGAAATTTTATCTGTTTTTCATCCGTAACAATGCTTTTAATGAATTTTGTTGCCCTATCTTCTTCATAAGTTGATATATAAATATAAGGAAATCTTGCTCTTAAAAGGTGCGAAAGTTTTTTAGGATTGTTGTTCATTACTCTTCTTTCTATTCTGCTGACCTTTTCATCGTAACATATTTGTCCGCTGTTGACAAGTCTTAAAACAAAGAAGGCAATAAGGCAATAAGAGAATAGGGCAATAAGTCGTTATTGTCCAAAGGACGAGATAAGTTAATAGGTTAAAAAGTTAATAAGTTAATAAGGGATATGACCAAATGGTTGAAAATAAACCCGGGTAAAATCCCATAATCCTAATTAAATCATTAACTGTCTGAGAAAGACTCGCGATAAGGAACGTGTCGTGAATGAGTTGCGTAGCAACTCCCGCTCACGCAAGCGAGTCTTTTGAGTGGCACTTTGCCGAGCGAAACAATCCAGTGAATTGTTTCGTGAGAGGTAGACAGCACTCTGCCGAGCAAAACAATCCAGTGAATTGTTTTGTGAGAGGAAAGCGGGTTGACCTGCGTTACCCCGCCTGACAAATCAAAGATTTGAAACGGCGGTGATATTATGCTCGCCTGCTCCCCTCGTTCTCACGAGGTGACACTGCGAGCATCGGCTTACACTTTGAGCAGGGCAAGCCGGCGACGGAGAACTGCTTTATCAATTAACAAGAAAAAAGTAGGTTTGGCTTGCCAGCCCAACGCAATAACTGCCTAAGCCAGTTCTACAATTGAACCCGTGTGAGAAGTAACAAGTCGTAAAGTGTTCGTCATCGCGAGGGCGTTAGCCCGTGGCGATCCAGGTGCCTGAGGCACATCCACGAGAGGTTGAACATGACTTTTTAACGCCTAACCAACTAGGAACCGGCTTGACCGCCGGTGGATTGCCACGCTCCCGTTGGTCGCTCGCAATGACACGGGGATTTACTATGGCGGAGAACTGCTTTATTCCGGATTGATACAAAGCGTTTGAAACCGCCGCCTTTTTAATGTCTTGTGAGCATATCAAGCTTGCGGGTTAACTTTTCAAAATCTCCCATTCCGTTGATGAATATTAAACCGTTCTTTTGAATATTTATCTCAATTTTGTTCCGGTATTCTGTCAGAATTTTTTCATCATAACGGTCTGTCAAAAAGTGGTAACGCTGATTTTTAGACCCGACCCAGGGGCGTGAAAAATCCTGTTCTTCCTCTTTGTATTCACCGTCAATAAGAAGGTCAATATAGTTCAGGATTTCGCGGTTTTTGATATCCTCAAGTTTCCCGCCGGTAAAGCATACAACTGATAGCCCCGCTTCTTTAACTTCGCGAGCAAGGTATTCAAGGGCTTGGGGCTGTTCAAACGGTTCTCCGCCAAGAAACGTTACTCCTTCAATCCCTTTCGTTGCAAGAATGTCCTTTAAAATTTCTTCCGCATCAAGTTCTTTTCCGCCATCCGGCGCCCACGTTGCTTTGGCCCAGCAGCCCTTACAGCGTCGTGAACAACCCTGAAACCAGATGCAGTATCTCACCCCGGGGCCTTCAACTTTTGTTTTTTTCAGGATTTTGTGGACACGCACTTTCATCTTTTAAAAATCAATTATCCTTTCGTCTGCAGATTTTTTCCCCTTCTTTTTAATCGGGTTGAAACTTATTTGCGGCTCAAGTTTTTTTTGAAAATGCGGTTTAATCTTGAATTCTCTGTAAAATTCTTCTGCATTTTTAAATCCGTTATTGAGTTCGCGGTATTTGATAATGCGTTTTGCCAGTATAATACTAATCCCTGGAAGTTTTGCAATCTCTTTTTCGTCCGCGGAATTTATATCTACAACTTTTGTGTATTTTGAAGTGAGCTTTATCGGCGCGTCCTCTTCTTCTATAATCACTGGTCTTGGAGCTGTTGGCTTAGGGTCGGTTTCGTGGACGTCAAAGTGTTGTTTTAAGATGTTTAAAATACCTTTGTAATTTGCATTTTCATCGAATGATACACAAATACTATCAAAAGTCTGTTCAAACGTGTTATCTATCTTCCCCAGTTGCGAAATGGGATGTTCATTCCACGATACTGTTGCAGCTCTGCCTTTAACTTTGTTATCCACGCAGCTTAGCGTTTTATTTTTGGTATCCATTACAAGGATTACAGATTTATTTTTCAGGGTGATAATATATTTATCTTTAGAAACAAATTTTTTACTCTTTTTGAGCGCCTTGCGGCGTCTTATTCCGACGCGGATCCTGTCGGCGAGTGTATTGTTGTTTTCGCCGACATTCATCCCGTAGTCGCCTTCATCTTCAAAAAGCCGGTAGTATCGGTTATATCGTCTGCCCGGATATATACTGCGAATTCTACTGTCCGGCAGCAATAGCGATATTATTAATGCAATAACATAGAATATTAATCTGTACATTAAAAAACCAAACCTCTTAATGCTATTATACACAAAATTGTTATTGTTACAATATTTGTTGCGCGGGTATGTTTATGCTAGAATGCTTCTATGGCTAGTGATATAATAAAGAAGAATTTATGGTTTTTTAAATTTCTGGCAAAAGCCTTTATGCAAATCCAGAAATACTTTACCCATATAGTAGAAATTAATAATAAAGAATTAACCCCTTGTATTTATGCGATGTGGCATTCCGACCAGTTTTGTATTTACGGGGTTGAGGATAAGGGGCATTTGAGCGTTTTAATAAGTAAGTCGGTTGACGGTGAAATCGTTGCGTATGCTACGGAATCTCTCGGGTTTAAAACTGTTCGCGGCTCTTCTAATAAAAAAGGCGCAATTGAATCCACAATGCACATGATTAATCTGTTAAAAGCAGGTGAAACGGTTGCAATTACGGTTGACGGGCCAAGCGGGCCGCTGCATAAAGTTAAAAACGGGGTTATTAAAATTGCACAAATGTCCGGTGCGCCTATTGTTCCGGTCTGCTGGTATTCGGAAGATTTTACATTTGTAAAATTCCCGTCGTGGGATAAGATGACATCTCCTATCCTTGATTGCAAAATAGTAAACCTGTACGGCGAGCCGATTTATGTTCCGGCAGAACTTTCGTCTGAACAGTTTGAAGAGTATCGAGAAAAGATTAGAGCTTCTTTACTTGATTTACAGACCCGCATTCCGGATGAGTATAGAAGGGCAAAAAAAGAAAAACTTTGGAATAAAAAGAAAAAATAAGGAAAAGAGATATGTGTAAAAAATTGGCCGCAGCCTTATTCGGGTTATTTTTAACGTGTAACAGCGCGTTTGCAAATCTTAACGGTAAAATCGAGAGGGCAATCGCATCATCTGGAATTAATTCCGCAGGCGTTTCTGTATCAGTTAAAGATGTTAAAACCGGGCTGCCTGTTGCGCAAATTCATCAAAAACAGCCTATGATGCCTGCGTCGACCCAAAAAATGCTTACATATCCTGCTGTTATGGAAACTCTCGGTGAAGATTACAAATTCACCACACAGATTTTCAAAACCGCGGATAATGATGTTTATTTGAAGCTTTCCGCTGACCCGTATCTGTCTGCAACAGATTTGAAAGCCCTTACAAAAGCGCTTAAACCGCTTGTTACCTGCCGCGAATTTTATATTGATGATACGATTATAGATTCTGAAGATTGGGGTGAAGGCTGGCAGTGGGATAACGATTTAAACCCGTTGATGCCGCGCTACAGTGTATATAATCTTGACAAAAATTTGCTTACACTCGTGATAAGACCTACCATTAAAGGCTCACAGGCTGATATCAGGCTTACCGAGTTTTATCCGCTTACTATTGTTAACCTTGTTACAACCGGTGATGCCGATTCTGTAAAAATGTCGAGGAAAAATAATATTTCACCGGATATCCTGACGCTTGAAGGCACTGTAAAAAAACAGGTTATAAGAACAGTGCCGGTTAATAATCCAAAACGTTATTTTATGATGCGGCTTGACGAGGCTGTAAAAGCTCAAAAGTTTGACTATTACGGCAATTTCCCTTCTAAATCCTCGACGGGCGTTGATAAAACTCTTCTTACGGAAGTTTCGCACTCGCTTCAAAGAGCTGGTGTTGATATATTAAAAAATAGCAATAACTATGTTGCGGAAACCGTTTATAAGCTTGCCGGCGGAAAGTTCAAGAATGCTGCCGGAACTACAGAAGGCGCTAATGAAATGTTTTTGGATTATTGCAAACGTCACAATTTAGATACCTCCGACATAAGGATAGTTGACGGAAGCGGTGTTTCAAAGAATAATATTATGACCGCTGATTTCGCCACCTCATTCCTTTTAAACGAGGCAAAGCAGGATAATTTTGAAACATACTACAACTCTCTGGCAAAGCCGTCTGAGGGAACTCTGAAAAACAGAATGCTCTATTTTACCGACAAGTTGAGGGCAAAAACGGGTTCTCTGAGTGATGTGAGCGCAATCGCGGGATATCTTACCACGCAAAAAGGCAATATGGTCGCTTTTGATATTATGATTAACGACCATAAATTAAAATCAAACAAGAAGAAAATTCTTGAAGAAGAAATCCTGAAAACAATTTATGTAAATTATTAACGTCAGTTGATTGACGGAGCAGAAATATGATTGGCGAAAAGAAATCTAAATTAGCAGTAATGTGGCTTTCGGGCGCGCATTTTATAAACGACATTTATACTGGCATGTTGAACCCGTTGATGCCGTTTATTGCGGCAAAACTTGATTTTACGCTTGCATTTGCTACGCTGATTATAAGTATTTCGCACATCTTTTCTTCTGTCTTGCAGCCGTTAATCGGATACTTCGCAGATAATATTCAACGGCGCGGGTTTATTTTCTGGGGGCTTTTGATGTCCTCTGTATTTATTTCTTTTGCACCCGGGCTGCCATGTAAGTGGCTGTTTATTCTTTTTGTTGTACTCGGGAGTTTAGGCTCAAGTCTTTTTCATCCGCAGGCATTGGGTGTGGTTTCAAAATTCCTCAAAAACGGTAAAAAAGATGTTGCAAAATGGATGGGAATTTTTATCGGTGTCGGTGCGTTAGGGTATTCTCTGGGACCTCTGGTATCGGCTTCCATTGCACAGTTTTTCGGACTCGGGAAAATTGCTCCTGCCTGTCTTATAGGTGTTATATGGGCGTTATTTATGTTTAAATTTGTGCCTAAGATTTCATCATTTGAGGAGCCTGTGCATAAATTCGCGTTCACTCAGGCGTTTGTTGATATCCTGACTGACAGAGATTTGAACATCTTATTCTTTATTGCAATGGTCAAAACTCTGATTACTACCTCCTGTTCAATTTTTCTGCCGTTTTTGTGGAAGGATATGGGATACAGTAAATTTTATATAGGCTGCGCGTTGTTTATATTTACGTTTGCGGGCGGTGTTGCTTCGACTATAAGTCCGTGGCTTGAGAAGAAGTTCGGTACAAAAGCGATACTTTATCTTTCAATGATTTCAACGTTTCCGCTCTTGCTTGTATTTATTTTGACTTATAAAACACATCCGTGGCTTGCCCTTGTCATGTTTATTTTGACGGGAGCGATTACAATGATGGCAACGCCTGTAATAATGGTTGTTGCGCAAAATCTTGCACCGCGTTATAAAAGTATAATTTCCGGTTTTGTAAACGGGTTTAGTGCAGGCGTAATTGCTGTTTTGATGTCTGTTCTGGGGCTGGTTGCAGAAAATATGGGCATTACAAATTTACTGTTCTGGATTTCGATTATCCCTGTTTGTGCGTCATTATTAATTAAATATATAAAGCTTTAGTTTTAAGCGAATAATGACAATTTGTTGTTTTTGCTGTGTTGCCGGTGGGGTTTGTTTTGATGAACTTTCAAGGAGTTCGAGGCTGATTGCTGATTTTGGCACTGAGAGGACGATGAATGGTTTTGCGAATTTTGTACATTCTGCTTTGAAACCTGCGTTGTACCAAAGTTAAAACCTACTATCGACGAAACTAACATAAAATGACCCCTCTAAGATTTAACATTTCTATTATACATTTTGAATTTTAAAAATCAAGTATTTAAATGACATTATTTTTGGAAATTATGTATTATAATGACTTATGTTGGAGAATTGTGATTATGGTTTGGAAAATATTATTTGTAATATACGCTTTGATAATGCTTGGCTTGGGTTTTGCCGGACTCGGGATTGAAAATACCGTTCGGGTTTCACCGTCCGAGGCGATTGTGAATACGTGTGTTGAAATAGTTCTTGTGTTTGCGATGATTTATACTTTTGCCTTAGGCTGGAAAAAACGTTTAATTCCGGAGAATGTCCATAAATGGTTATTTTATTTTTCCGTAATTTCGTTTGCGGCGGTCGGTATATTATTATATATAAATGTTTATGCTCCGATGTATGCGGATATGATTGTAAGCGCAATGAAAAACGGAATGGTTCCCCGCAACTGGGATTTTCAGATGCTGCTTGCAATGACGCGGATTGAGGTTTTAATTTTTGTATTGCTTGCGTTGTTTATAATTTATGTTCCGTTTTATCTCGGGTATTATCATTATTCAAAGACGATGAATTTGCTAAGCTCGGCAAAACATTCCGGCAGAAAATGTTTTGCGGTTTATGCAATTGCGTCTTATATGTTTATTTATCTGGCGATGTTTTTCGGTGTTGCCGGAAATATAATGAATTTTAATATTTTTGATTGTTTCTCAACACTGTCAAGCCTTTATATCGCGCTGGGTTTGTACGGTTATGCGTTTAACCGTGAAATTTTAAATCAAAATTTCTGGCGTATAACGCTGCCGGTTTGTGTGGTAATTGAATTGCTGCCTGCATCGTTTTTCAGTGCGGATTTCAAGAGTGCGGTCGGAATGAGTATAACCGAAACCTCGCCGATTTATATGATTTCGTCATTTATCATGACGGCGGTTGCGATATTTATGCTTTACCTCTACACCTGCACGGATGCGGTTTTTAAACATGAAAAGACTACTTAATATCTTTTGCGATTAAGTTTGTGATATCTTCACCGCCGTAGAGTACCATGTTTTTGGGCAGAACTATTGAATAGTTAAGTTCTTTTGCCTTTTGCGCGACCTGCGCTTTGATGCTTTTGTCTATTTCCATAAGTTTGTCGTTATAACTTTTATCCATCTGGAATTTTTTATCACTTACGTCTTTTCTGTATTTTTCTTCTAATTCAGCGATTTTGTCGGGATTGGTTTCGTTGGAAATATCAATGCGGGCCTGTTCAAGAGTTTTTTCTATTTCAGCAAGTTGTTTTTCGTGGGTTGATTTGAGCGTTTTAACGGATTGGGAATTTGTAATTAGCTGGCTCAAGTCAACAATACCGATTTTCATATTGCCGGTGTTGGAATTTGAAAGTGCTATGTTGTTTATTGAAACTCCTAAAACTACTGCCAGCAGCAGACAAAATACAGCTAAAAATTTTTTGTTCATTATTATTACTCCTTTTCTACATTTTGTAATATAAAAAAGAAGTTCTAAAAAAATAATCCGACAGTCAGGGAAATTGTAATGACTACCGGTGTCGCCGTTATGGCTAATCTTTAGACAGGCAGCTTAATACAAAATTCCGTTCTTACGTTTTCGGTGCTGGAAACATTTATTTCGCCGTTGTGGGAATTGATGATTTCCTGCGAAAGATAAAGCCCAAGGCCTGTGCCGATTTTGCGGAATTTTTTTGTCGAAGAATAATATTTATTAAAGATTAAAGGAATTTCTTCTTTCGGGATGCCCTGTCCGAAATCAATTACTGAAATCGTTACATAACCGGGGATTTCGCCGGTTTCGATTTCAATTGTTTCGCTGGAATTGCTGTGGATAATTGCGTTTGAAATAAGGTTTTTTACCACACGTCCGAGTTGGAGCTTGTCAGCCATAATGCTCCGGTTTGTTGACACGTTAAACTTAATTTGAATGTTTGATTCTGCGGCAATAGGCTGCATTTCAGCGATTATGTCGGAGAGAAATTCGTTAAGGGTTATGTTTTCTTTGTATAATTTTACGCCGGTTTCTTTGATTTTATATGTGTCGAGAATTATTTGAACAAGATTGACAAGTTCGCGATTGGATTTTTTCATGCCTTCAAGAGCAAATTGCTGTTTTTCGTTTATCTCGCCGAACTTACCCTCTAAAAAGAAGTTAAGCATATTGCTTTCCGCGACAATCGGAACTTTCAAATCGTGCGTGAGGGTTGCGATAAAATCTTCTTTTAAACTTTCAAGCTGTTTTTCGTTTGTGATATCTGTTATTAAGAGAACGTAGCGTTTTTTCTCATCCACAAAAAGCTTTATGGCGCTAAGCTGAAAGTTTTTGTTCGGGTTGTGCTTGATGAAAACATTAACTTTTTCAGCCTTATGCAGATTAACTTTTTCGTCTATTTCTATAAAATCTAAAACGCTTTTGCCGACTAAATCCTGATGTTTTTGACCGAACCAGTTTTCTATTTTGGGGGTAGTTTTCAGAATGGAATTTTTTTCGTTAACGATTAAAATCCCGTCTGAAAGCGAGTTGATTACCGTTTCAAGGAGTGTATTCTGGCGCATGAGTTCAGTCTGGTATTCGACAATCATTTTTTCGCGGTCGTTGAGGGTTTCGACCATACGGTTAATACTTTCGGTTACGTTTTGATAGCTCGGGTTGTTGGAATGTTTAAGCGGTTCGATTTTAGTTGTAAGGTTCCCGTAGCGCACAGAGTTGATAGTATTCGTTACTATCCCGAGATAATCGTTAATCTTTTCCCAGCGGGTATTGGTTTTGCGCGTCAGGTAAAAACAGATTATAAGAATGATTATGATACTTAGGTTTATGTAGAATAGAAACATCTTTTACAACTCCCGAACTTTATGTTATATTCTTAGCATATAAGGAATTTGGAATTATGTCAAAACTTTATCTGCCCAAAACAATAAAAATGGTGATTACTGATTTCGACGGGGTTATGACGGACGGATGTGTTTACATTTCGGACAACGGAGTTATGACAAGAAAAATTCATTTTCAGGATGTAATGGGGATGTCTATACTTAAAAAAGCCGGATTTAAGCTGGGGATTATCTCGGGAGAGGGTAATCAGGCTATTGAAATGCTTGCGAAAAAGTTTGCGATAGAAGAGGTTCACCAGTCAATCAGGGTTAAGATTGATGTTTTGAAAGATATAATTGAACGGCATAATTTGTCGCAGGAAGAGTATGTTTATATAGGTGATGATGTTAATGATCTGGCGTGTCTGGAACATGCAAAATATAAAATCACATTGCCGCATGCGCCGCTGCGGGTTAAAAATGTTGAAGGCATACAGATTACGGAGCACACCTGCGGTAACGGAGCTTTCAGAGAGGTCGCGGATTGTTTGACTACTTAAAGAAAATACTTGAACAGATTAGAGAAATCAGCCGGAATGTGGATGATTACAAGAAATTATCCCCGTCGGGCGCGATGCCTTCTGTTGCGCTGGTTAATAAGGCTGTAACATTTTTGAAGCAAAATAAAAGAGCAGAGGCAGAAGCTTTACTGCTTGAGATTATGGAATTATATCCGGCAAATGAAGGTGTTTACAGAACATTGGGATATTTTTATGAATCGGCTAAAGATTTTGAAAAGGCCGCAAGATTTTTTCAGAAGGCTTTGAATTTGAACCCTATAAAAAAAGATTTATTTATGCGGCTGGGTTTTGCGCAGTTGTCGGCGCGGCTTAATGATGAAGCCAGAATAACTTTTGAACGCGGGAAAAACGTATTTAAATCCGATGCCGACATCATAACCGGATATGGCATGGCGTTATACCGGCTTGAACGGTTTGAGGAAGCAAGGGCGGAATTTGTCAAAGCTTTTGCAATCGACCCGCATAACATGAATGCTCTGTTTTTGACCGCAACTATTGATATTATGTTCGGCGACTACGAGCGGGCGGAAACAAGACTTTCGCTGCTTGTTAAAGTCGCACCTGCTGCCGCGCACTTCTATGAATATGCAAAACTTAAAAAGCTCAAAGCGGATTATCCGAATGCGGAAGCGCTGGCAAAGCAAACAATTGAGATGAATAAAAATTTCCTGCCGGCCTATCTTTTGCTGGCTGAAATTTATAATGCTCAATTTGAGGTTGAAAAAGCGCTTGAATGTGTTCAAAAAGCTGAGGATAATGAGCTTTGTTCCGCTGCTTTATATATGGCGCGCGCAAATATTTATATGTTTCAGGAGGACTTCGCCTCAGCCCTTGAATCTTATAAAAAGGTGCTTGAATACGAACAGGATAAATCTACGGATATGAAAATTCTTATCTGCGAAATACTTCTCGGCGAACTTGAGGGCAAAGAGGCTGCTGTCCAGGCGTTGACTTTTGATGTAGAAAGTGAGGAGAACAAGGAAACAATGGCTGTTGCTTATATGCTTCTCGGTGTCTGGAACTACAAAACCGGAAACCTTACCGCCGCAGAAGAAAATTTCAGAAAAGCTCTCCAAATTACCCTGAAACTTCCTGCGGTTTACTACCTTCTTGCAAAAATTTATGACGCGGACGGAGATAATTATAAAACCGAAAAATACTTTGAACTTACCCTTGAAAAGACTCCGCGCCACCTTCAAGCATATAAAGATTTTATTGAATATTATCTCAAACATGAAAATTTTGCGCAGGCGCGCTTTAAAATCAAAAAAGCACTTAAAATATTTCCGGAAAATCCGTATTTTGAAAACTTGTTATTTCACACGGGTTTTAAGCTTTTAAACGAGCATTCTTCTGATTACAATGTTAAGGAACTTTTAAAATTAGCGGAAAAACTTGAGAAAAATTCAACTTTTTTGTATGCTGATGAGAAGAACATTCTTTTAGAAAAGTTCAAAGGTTAATGACGAGGATTTGTAAGAGTTGAAAAAAGACATAATAGTCCAGAAATTCGGCGGAACATCCGTTGCCGATGTTGAGAAAATAAAAAATGTTGCCCGCGCGGTTATCCGTGAGAAAGAAAACGGCAATGATGTTGTCGTGGTTGTTTCAGCAATGGGGCATACAACGGATTATCTTGTAAAAATGGCGAAAGATTTGAACCCTAACCCTTCCGCACGTGAAATGGACATGCTCTTATCAACCGGAGAAGGTGTTTCAATTGCTCTTCTTGCAATTGCAATTCAGGCGCTGGGGTATGAGGCGGAAAGCTTAAACGCTATGCAAATAGGTATTCATACCGAAAACATTCACCTGAAAGCTAGAATTACTGATATTGATACAACCCGTCTGGAACGTGATCTTGCAGCAGGGAAAATTATTGTGGTAGCCGGATTTCAGGGCGTTACTCAAGGTAATGAAATTACGACTCTGGGCAGAGGCGGTTCTGATATTTCGGCGGTCGCACTTGCAGCAGCACTCAAGGCAAAACGCTGCGATATTTATACCGATGTTGAAGGCGTCTACACGACCGATCCGAGAATCGTTCCGACAGCTTCCCGCCTGAAAGAAATTTCTTACGGCGAAATGCTTGAACTCGCTCAGGCAGGCGCGAATGTTCTTCACCCGCGCAGCGTTGAAACCGCAAAAGTTTACAATGTTCCTTTGAGGGTAAGAAGCAGTTTTAAACTCGACAATTTAGGTACTTTAGTATTAGGAGTTGATGAAATGGAAATTAATAAAGCAGTAGCAGGCATAGCGGCAGACCTTTCACAGGCAAGAATAGTCGTTTGTGATGTTCCGGATAAACCCGGTGCGGCAGCGGCTGTGTTTACGGCACTTGCCGACAGCAAAATCTCAGTTGATATGATTATCCAATCTTATGCAGATAAAGTAGCCAACACTAACGACATTGCGTTTACTATCTGTGCGGATGATGTTGATGCCGCGCTTGAGGTGCTTAATAAGCTTAAAGATAAATGGCATTTCTCTAAAGTTGAAGCAAATACCGATATCGCAAAAGTTTCGGCTGTCGGAGCCGGCATGATAGGCCGCCCGGGGATAGCGTCAAAAATGTTTCAGGCGCTCGCGGATGCCAATATTAATATCAGAATGATTGCAACAAGCGAAATAAAAATAAGCTGCCTTGTAAACAAAGAAGATACTAAAAAGGCAATAAAAGTTTTACACGATGTCTTTGAACTTAACAGCGATGAAATCGCGGAAGTCAAAGGCGATTTACCGGATGTATAGAGAAAAGGAAAACGAAATGAGTTTAACAGTGTACTTAGGGATAGACGTTGGTTCGGTTACGACCAAACTGGCGTTGGTTGACGAAAAAGGAAAATATGTAGACAGCGTTATGTTGAAAACTGCCGGAAAACCTGTAATGGCAGTACAAAACGGATTAAAACAGCTTTATGACAAAAAGTTGACAGACTACGTGGTAATGGGTGTCGGAACAACGGGTTCCGGACGTAACCTTGCCGGTGCGCTCGTTGGTGCTGACGTTATTAAAAACGAAATTACCGCACACGCAGTTGCCGCAAGTACAAATGTTCCGGGCGTTCAGACTATTCTTGAAATCGGCGGGCAGGACAGTAAAATTATTATCCTTCGCGACGGTATTGTCACCGACTTCGCTATGAACACCGTTTGCGCGGCAGGTACAGGAAGTTTCTTAGACCACCAGGCGCAAAGATTGAATGTTCCGATTGAAAAATTCGGTGAAACTGCTCTTAAATCCACGAACCCTGCCAGAATTGCGGGCCGCTGCGGTGTATTTGCGGAAAGTGACCTTATCCACAAACAACAGCTGGGCTATCCTGTGGAAGATTTGCTATACGGCCTCTGTCAGGCTCTTGTAAGAAACTATTTAAGCAACCTTGCACTCGGTAAAGAGCTTCTGCCAACGATTACCTTTCAGGGCGGTGTCGCAACCAATACCGGCATGGTAAAAGCTTTTGAAGAAGCTTTGGGCACGAAGGTCGTTGTACCAAATCATCACCAGACAATGGGTGCCATAGGTGCTGCGCTTCTTGCCATGGAAAACCACCAGTATACGGAAGTTCCGACAAAATTCAAAGGCTGGGAAGTCGGCGATATGCACTTTACTTCAATTACCTGCGATTGCAACGGCTGTTCAAATAATTGCGAAGTTATCACGATCGTTGAGGGTACGGATGAGCTTCAACGCGTTGAAAATATAAAAGATATTAAAGGAAATATCATAGCGCGCTGGGGCGGTACCTGCGGACGTTGGGAAATAGCATAGGCCCGCGGTCAAACGGGTTTCATAATGGTGGGGTAGACTATACTAGTCTACCCCTTGCTTTCTGTCGACAAATTCAATATCAAATCCTAAAAGGTCTGCAATGAGCGCAACCTCATTGTAAGAAATAGTTCCGCGGCAAAGTTTTTGCGAAAGACTGCCGATAGAATATGGCTTATCCAGCTTTTGAGAAAGCATTTGAGCCAGTTCTTTTTGTTTGAGCCCTTTTTTTGATAGTAAAAGTTTAACAAGTTCGTGTGCATTTAATTTCATACTTAAATTATATAAATTTATTGAATACTTGACAAATATAATGGATAATGTTATTTTCATGTATAAATTTATGGAAAATTCTATAAATTTATGAATAAATGCTTAACAAAAGGAGGGAAAATGAAACAGTATGATTTGGATGCGCTGTATATGAGAAGTTCACGGATTTGTACCTATATGCTTGAAATAGCTTGTCTTATAAGAATTTGGGCGGAGCTGACCGAGGATAACTGCGGATACTATATTCAATCTTCTGATTTGTCATCGCTTGCGTCACTTGTTGTAAAGTATGCGAATAGGCTTCAGCGAGATGTTATCCGCCTGAAAAATAATTTTGAATACCCAATTTCTACAAAATAATTTGCAAACTTTTGTAAAAATAGCACTTGACAACTAAGGTTTTTTAGTTGATAATGATAATAGTTATCAAAGATAATGATAATCATTATTAAATAAGGTATAACATGCGTAACACAAAACAGAAAGACATCGTTTTAAGTTCTCTTCGTAAAATCGGCACTCATCCGAGCGCAGATGAGTTGTATAAATATATTCACGAAGAGCACGCTGAAATCGGCGTGGCAACTGTATACCGTAATTTAAACAAGCTTGCAGAAAATGGCGAAATCCGAAAAATTAACGGGCTTGACGGCTCCTCTCACTACGATTGGAACCTCGAGCCCCATTATCATTTTATCTGCAAATGCTGCGGTAAAATTCACGACATCACTTACGCAATTGCGCCTGATTTAATCGCAAGGGCCGAATGTGTTTCGGGCTGCAAAATTCTTGAGCTTGAAATTACATTCAAAGGTTTGTGCAAAGAGTGCGAAAACCACCTCAAAACTGCATAATATTAATAAAAACTTAATAAAAATATTATATTTATTTTTTTATTTGAGATATAATATTCTTGATAGGAAAAGTAAATATAGTAGAACGTCAAAAACGATTTGACAAGTAAAACAAGGAGATAAAACATGTCAGAATTAACATTAGAAAGAGAATCTTGTGCAACAGATTTCGTAGGAGGAAAATGGCAGCAAGAAATTAACGTTAGGGACTTTATTCAAAGAAACTATACACCTTATGACGGTGATTCAAGCTTTTTGGCAGGTCCTACCGCTGCAACAACAAAATTATGGCAAGAATGCTGCGATTTGTTCAAAAAAGAACGTGAAAACGGCGGTGTTCTTGATATGGATACAAAAATCGTTTCAACAATTACCTCTCACGGTGCAGGATATATTGATAAAGATTTGGAAACTATCGTAGGGCTTCAAACAGATGCTCCTCTAAAACGTTCCCTTCAACCGTTTGGCGGTATCAGAATGGCTGAAACTTCATGCAAATCTTACGGCTATGAAGTTGACCCTGAAGTAACCGAAATCTTTACTAAATACAGAAAAACTCACAACCAGGGCGTATTTGATGTTTACACTCCGGAAATGAGAAAGGCTCGTCACGCCGCAATTCTTACAGGGCTTCCTGATGCTTACGGCCGCGGACGTATTATCGGTGACTACAGAAGAATCGCTCTTTACGGTATCGACAGACTTATTGAAGATAAAAAAGAACAACATGCTTCTGTTGACGGCGATATGACTCCTGATAAAATTCAGTTGAAAGAAGAACTCGCTGAACAAATCAGAGCTTTGGAAGAAATGAAGCAACTCGGTCAAATCTATGGTTTTGATATTTCCAAACCGGCTCAAAACGCTAAAGAAGCTATTCAATGGTTATACTTCGGCTACCTTTCAGCAGTTAAAGAACAAAACGGTGCTGCAATGAGCCTTGGCAGAACTTCTACTTTCCTGGATATCTTCATCGAAAGAGATTTGAAAAGAGGTTTGATTACAGAAGAACAAGCTCAGGAAATGATTGACCACTTCATCATGAAGTTAAGATTAGTTAAATTCGCAAGAACTCCTGAATACAATTCATTGTTCTCAGGCGACCCTACCTGGGTAACAGAATCTATCGGCGGTGTTGGTGTTGACGGTCGTCACATGGTTACTAAAAACTCATTCAGATACCTTCACACTCTTGAAAACCTCGGTACTGCTCCTGAACCAAACATGACTGTTCTCTGGTCTAAAAGATTACCGCACAACTTTAAACAATACGCTGCTCACATTTCAATCAAAACTTCATCTATTCAATACGAAAACGATGATATGATGAGAGTTACTCACGGTGATGATTACGCAATCGCTTGCTGTGTATCTTCAATGGTTGTAGGTAAAGAAATGCAATTCTTCGGCGCACGTGCTAACCTTGCAAAATGCTTGCTTTACGCAATCAACGGCGGCGTTGATGAAAGATTGAAAGAACAAGTAGGCCCTAAATATCGTCCTATCACTTCTGAATACCTTGATTTCGATGAAGTTATGTCAAGATATGAAGATATGATGGAATGGTTGGCTGGACTTTATGTTAACACCTTGAACTGCATTCACTATATGCACGACAAATACTGCTATGAAAGATCTCAAATGGCTTTACACGACAGAGATGTAAAACGTTACTTCGCAACAGGTATTGCAGGTCTTTCAGTTGTAGCGGATTCACTTTCTGCAATTAAATATGCAAAAGTTAAAACAATCAGAGATGAAAACGGTATCGTAGTGGATTACGAAGTTGAAGGCGACTTCCCTAAATACGGTAACAACGATGACAGAGTTGACAAATTCGCTGTAGAAATCGTTAGAAAATTCATGAATATGATTAGAAAACACTATACTTATAGAAATTCTATTCCAACAATGTCAATTCTTACGATTACATCAAATGTTGTTTACGGTAAGAAAACGGGTAACACCCCTGACGGCAGAAAAGCAGGTATTCCGTTGGCACCTGGTGCAAACCCTATGCACGGAAGAGATTCACACGGTGCTGTAGCATCACTCGCATCTGTTGCTAAACTTCCGTTCAACGATGCGCAAGACGGTATTTCAAACACATTCTCAATCATTCCTAACGCATTAGGTAAAGATGAAGTATTTATGGGCGACCTGAATATCAGTCTTGATTGCGGATGCTGCGAAGGAAATATTCACTAATAGCAAAATAACATTCGGACTGAACGGGAAAAGATTTCTTTTCCCGAACGGTTCGGCAAAAGAAAGGACGTATAATATGACAACTCAACAAGAAGAAAACCTGATTAACCTTTTAGACGGTTACGTTGAAAAAGGCGGACACCACCTTAACGTTAACGTTTTCAACAGAGAAACGTTGTTAGACGCTCAAAAACACCCTGAAAAATATCCTCAATTAACAGTTAGAGTTTCAGGTTATGCAGTAAACTTTATCAAGTTGACAAAAGAACAACAAGATGACGTTATCTCAAGAACCTTCCACTCACAACTCAACGGCTAGTTTTAGCACTTGACAAAGTGGAACAAATAGTAAATAATAAAGGTACAGGGTGGCACCTTGAGAAAGTGCCAGGAACCCTTAGAGGTCTAAACGGTTCTTATCTTTTAAGATGAGAGCCGTTTTTTAATATGTACAAAATCAAAAAGATTAGTAATAAACTTAAATTGAAATCGTTCATACAGCCCCCTTTCTAGTCGGGAACCTACCCGAGGTCTATAATAAAATTGGCGGCGGTTCCTTTTGGAAAAGAGTTCCTTTTACCCTGTTATTCTTTATCAATAAATTTCAATTCCATGCCCAGAGCTTCGGCTATGAGTTTCATTTCTGTGTAGCGAATAGTATTTGCTCTGAGTTTGTTGGAAAGGTTATGTACAGAGTATGGTTTTTTGTAGTATTCTGTCAGATAGTTAGCTATATACGTTAGCGTAACGCCTTTTTGCGCTGCAAGCATTTTTATTTCATTTATTGCGTCCATTCCTTTATTATATTAAAAGATTTCTGTTATCAGTATTCCTTGACATTTTTAAATGTTTTAATATAAAATTAAATTATAAAATTTAAAATTATAAAGGAGAATTTAAATGACATCATACGCACAGATAAACGATGAAATTGCAGATAAACTCGACACGCACGCGAAAAGATTATATACTGTCAAGCAGGTGCTTAGTGCTTTGTTATACTTTTTTGAAAATGAAGAATTTAACAATTCCATTGTTGAATTGTACTGTATAGGAACTCTTCTGCTTGAATATTTAAATAAGACAAATAATATGTTTGAGGAACTACAGAAAGAAATGGGAACTCTCCTGTAAAATACTACTTGACAAAGTGGCGAAGATAGTAAATAATATAAAAGGGCGAGAGGATTGCCGTCCTCTCATTAAATGCCCGTTATTGTGATTTAAGCGCTATTATGATCAGTAAGATTATTAATAGCGCTTTTTCGCTAATCGCGAAAATCATCAGTTATCACCTCCCTTCAAAATTCCGGATGCTGAAAACATCAATTTGAAGTTGGTGTAGGGCTTACCCTTTGAATATTGTAGCATAGCTTGTTACTATTTCAACCATTAATTAATGTATTTTCTGTCCGAGAAAGGCTCGCGATAAGGCACGTGGCGTGAATGAGTTGCGTAGCAACTCCCGCTCACGCAAGCGAGCCTTTTGAGTGGCACTCTGCCGAGCGAAATAATCCAGTGAATTGTTTCGCGAGAGGTAGACAGCACTCTGCCGAGCAAAACAATCCAGTGAATTGTTTTGTGAGAGGAAAGCGGGTTGACCTGCGTTACCCCGCCTGACAAATCAAAGATTTGAAACGGCGGTGATATTATGCTCGCCTGCTCCCCTCGTTCTCACGAGGTGACACTGCGAGCATCGGCTTACACTTTGAGCAGGGCAAGCAGGCGACGGAGAACTGCTTTATTTTTATTTAACTCCTCGTGTCATTCCTGCATTTTTGTTATAAAATATATATATAAGAGGTGAAAAATGCAAGAAAAAGTTTATGGAAATATACATTCAATAGAAAGCTGCGGTACTGTTGACGGCCCGGGGTTAAGATTTGTTGTTTTTACGCAGGGCTGTCCGCTCAGATGCCAGTACTGCCACAACCCTGACAGCTGGAGTTTTGACGAAAATAAAAAAATGTCGGTTGATGATATTCTCGCCGAATACGATGGCGTCAAAGAGTTTTGCCACGGAGGTATGACTGTGACCGGCGGCGAACCTATGGCGCAAATGGATTTTGTGACAGAACTTTTCAGACGGGCGAGAGAAAAAGATATTCATACTGCCCTTGATACGTCCGGAATTTATTTTAATAAAGACAATACAGAAAAAGTTGATGAGCTTTTGAAATATACAAGCCTTGTCCTGCTGGATATTAAGCATATTGATGATGAAGAGCATAAAAAGCTTACCGGACACTCCAATAAAAGAATTCTGGAATTTGCGCGTTATCTTTCAGATAAGAGAATTCCTATGTGGGTGCGCCACGTTGTCGTTCCGGGGATAACCTTTAACGAAAAATATCTCACGCAATTAGGCGAGTTTCTGGCAACGCTTAAAAATATTAAGGCGCTGGATGTTTTGCCTTATCACGACATGGCAATACCAAAATATGAAAATTTAGGGATTGAATACCCGCTCAAAGGTGTTCCGCCGCTGACTAAAGTTCAGGCAATGGAAGCAAGAAATATTATTTTTAAAGCCTATAAAAACTCAATAAAGGAGTAAATTATGTATAACATACGTAACATAACTGATGATTTATTTTATATCGGCTGCTCGGACAGGCGTTTGAATTTATTTGAAAATGTTTATCCGATTGCAAACGGTATGGCTTATAATTCATATTTTTTGAATGATGAAAAGACCGTTCTGTTTGATACTGTTGATAAAAGGTGCTGTGAACAGTTTTTTGCAAACCTTAATCACGTATTAGAGGGCAGAAAGCTGGATTATTTGATTGTTAATCACATGGAGCCGGATCATTGCGCATTAATTGCAGATGTTGTGTCTGAAAATCCGGATGTAAAAATAGTCTGCAATGCTAAAACAACTCAAATGTTAGGTCAGTTTTTCGATATGGATTTGGAAGGCAGACTTCTTCTTGTAAAAGAAGGCGATACCCTTGAAACAGGTCATCATACGCTGCAATTTTTTATGGCGCCAATGGTTCACTGGCCGGAAGTTATGGTTACTTACGACAGCACGGATAAAATTCTCTTTTCGGCTGATGCGTTTGGAACTTTCGGCGCAATCAACGGGAATATTTTTGCAGATGAAGTCGATTTTGAAAGAGATTATCTTGATGAAGCAAGAAGATATTATACAAACATTGTTGGTAAATACGGCGTTCAGGTTCAAGCATTGCTGAAAAAGGCTTCATGCTTGGAAATAAAAATGCTCTGCCCGCTTCACGGCTTAATCTGGAGAGAAAATCTCGGATGGTATATTGATAAGTATGATAAATGGTCAAGTTATACACCGGAAGATAATTCGGTTATGATAGCTTACGCCTCGGTTTACGGCGGAACAGAAAACGCAGTTGACCTACTCGCCGGTGAACTTGCAAAACGTGGTATTAAAAATATAAAAATTTATAACACTTCGCTTACCCATCCGTCTGTAATTCTGTCGGAAGCATTCCGGTGTTCACACCTTGTCTTTGCGTCCGTCACCTACAACATGGGAATTTTCTCAACCATGAACCATTTAATTCACGAACTTGCGGTTCATAATCTGCAAAATCGTAAAGTCGCGTTAATCGAAAATGGTTCCTGGTCTTGCTGCAGCGCAAAATTAATGCGTGAAGAGTTTGAGAAAATGAAAAATATTACCCTTCTCGACTCCGCTGTAACGTTGAAATCCACGATGAATGACGCTAACATGGAAGAAATTATTACACTAGCAAACACAATTGCGGATTCAATAAAAACCCCGCAGAGTGTTTAGATTTATTACGCAATCCTATTGATTTTTGGGCTTGCTTATATTATTATTTAAACTGTAGAGTGCTTACGCCAAATAGCTACTCGGCGTGCCGCGAGGGATTTATTTCCCTGATGGCAAATAAAGAAAAGGAAAATAGAAATGTCAATTAATTTGAAAAACAAACAAGAAATCGTTAAAGAATTTGGTGCAAATGAAAAAGATACCGGTTCTATAGCTGTGCAAATTGCTTTAATGAGCAAAAAAATTACTGAATTAACCGAACACTTAAAATCAAATAAAAAAGATTTCGCTACAAAAAGAGGTCTTTTGATGATGGTAGGTAAAAGAAAAAGATTACTTTCTTATCTGAAAGATACTAATCTTGAAGGATACCGTAACTTAATCAAAAAATTAGGTATCAGAGGATAATTCATTATTTTTGAATGTTTAAAGAGGACTGCCCTCGAGGTAGTCCTCTTTTATAAACAGATGATGTGTTTTAGGAGAGATTTTATAAATGGAGAATCAATTAAAGAAGTTTTCTACGGTTCAATTTTTAAACTTCTGTCTGGGTTTTTTCGGCTTACAATTTGCCTGGCAAATGCGTATAATTTTATCAGGTCCCGTAACCGAACACCTTGGAGCTTCTCCATTCCTTTACGGTCTAATATGGCTTGCCGGCCCGTTTACCGGCATGGTTGTCCAACCATTAATCGGGGCATTGAGTGATAAAACGGTTTCACCGTTTGGCAGAAGGAGGCCGTATCTTCTTGCTGGAGCCGTTATTGCAGCAGTTGCACTTTTGATTTTCCCTAATTCCGGCAGATTGGCAATGCTTATCCAACGAACATTCGGGGTAGAAGTTCCTATTTGGACGGGTCTTTTGATTGCGGCGTTGATGATCTGGGTTATTGACGCGTGTGTTAATGTCGCGCAAGGACCTTATAGAGCACTTGTTCC
Source organism: Candidatus Gastranaerophilales bacterium (assembly GCA_944323035.1). Taxonomy (GTDB): domain Bacteria; phylum Cyanobacteriota; class Vampirovibrionia; order Gastranaerophilales; family Gastranaerophilaceae; genus Gastranaerophilus. The sequence goes on along the minus strand of CALUQY010000009.1, from coordinate 32,816 downwards.
GGATGTTGTTCCTGAAGAACAGTATTCTATCGCAAATTCATATATTAGCCTTGCTATAGGTCTGGGATCGGTTGTTGCGGCAGGTGCTGCGCCGATTTTAAAAATGGTATTCGGGTATCAGATGTCAATAAGAGCACAGTTTGTTATGGCTGCTCTTGCATTTTTGCTCGCAATGAGCTGGACCTGCCTGAAAATTAAAGAACATAAAATGGTAAAGGCCGTTGAAGAGGAAGTTAAAGTTGAAGAAAAATCCTTTTTGACAGCTTTAAACGAATTTTTCCGTATGTCGCCTGAAGTCGGTAAAATTTGTACAATGCAGTTTTTTACCTGGATTGGTACTATGTGTATGATGATATTTTTTACCCAGTATTGCGTGCATACAATTTATAATGTGCCGGATTTAACGACTGTATCTTCGGGCGTAAAAATGATGTATCAGGCTGAAACCCTTGCCGGAACAAATTTTTCTTCTATTTGTTTTGCAATATTTAATCTTATTTGTTTTCTGGTAGCGATTCCGATAGGGATTGTGTCAGAAAAATTCGGTAATAAGAAAGTGCATATTTTCTCATTAATAACAATGATTCTTGCATATATCGGAATGTTTTTCTGTAAAAAAGTTGTTGAAGTTGCGTTTTTTATGGCAGTTGCCGGTATTGGCTGGGCAAGTATCTGCGCATTGCCGTTTGCGATGCTTTCAAAATATATTAAAAAAGGGACAGAAGGTTCTGTAATGGGAATATTTAACATATTCATAGCCGGCCCGCAGGTTTTTGTTTGCACAATTGTTGCGTGGATGATTTCCAAAACCGGTTTTGCCTATGCACAAGGGCTTATCAATTACCACTGGGAAGACGCATTTTTAATCGGTGCACTATGCTTAATGATAGCCGCGTTAATAACTAATTCTATTGACGAAAAAACTAATGCATAGATTTGATAAGTCTGTAAACTGTTCTCAAATCAGACGGTGAAAGGCTCGCTAAATTTTTCTGAATGTATTCAATCATGCTGCTTTCATCGGTTTTGTAATGGTCAAAGTCAAAAAGTTCCTGTAAATCTATGTTTAAAGCTGCGGCTAAGCGCGTAAGAGATTTTGAAGGGAAAGTGTTTCCGCATTCAATATTGCTTAAATTTCTCTGATCAATCCCTATTTTTTCTGCTAATTCTTGCTGTGACAGGTGTTTAGACTGTCTAAGTTCTTTTATTCTTTTCCCCAGTAATCCTTTAATACTTTTCATAAAATTCCCTTCCAAACTTATTCTAGCGTTTATTCCGGCATTTATGAATGATGAAAATATAGTAATTGTAAAGCTAATAGATTATTTGTATGGTAAATCAAGGCGTGAATAATATAAATTAGCAAAAGGAGTAATTTCTTCAGGCTCTTGACTAAAATGAAAACATGGTACATAATGAAAGAGGCAATAAGAGAATAAGGCAAAGAGTCATTATTGTCGAATGGACGATAAAAGTTAATAAGTTAATAGGTTAAAGAGTTAATAAGGAATATGACCGAATTGACGAGAATAAACCCGGATAAACTCCCATAATCCTAATTAACTGATTAACTAGAAAAAAAGAAAGGATGGAAAGAATGAAAAATCGAAATGTAAGGATTTTATCAGGGGGGGGGGGGGCCTCTCTTAACAGGCACAATTGACGAGTCGGCCGCTGAGCGACTTCCACAATTGAATCCGAGCAAGAATTTAGCATTCACAATGGCAGAAATCTTATTATCCCTCACGATAATCGGTGTGGTTGCAGCGATAACGCTTCCGTCACTTACCGGCAACATAAACGAACGCACTTGGAACACGCAGAGAAAAGCGCTTTATGCCCGCTTGTCACAGGCAATACCGTTAATGGATTCTTTAAACGGTTATGGTACGCTGCAGGAGGAATCCTCTCCCGGCGCCGGCGACGGTGTGGATAATGTCGCGGAAACTTTCTTGACCGGCGGATTATCAAAGGTTTTAAAAATTAATAATATTTGTGATAATGAACACCTCGATGACTGCGGTTTGCCGGAAAAAGTTACGACTCTTGCAGGCAGCCAGATGGATTTCCCGATTGACCTTGAAGCGTTAAATCCTTTGAATACCTCGGTATCTGTAGTTTGGGCTTCCGGTGGTTCTGGTAGTATGCATTCTTATTCGCAGATTAATTCCAAAGCCGCCGCATTTGAAACTGCAAACGGCGAAAGTATTGCACTTTATTATAATCCGCGCTGTACAACGCTTTTAGCCGAGCCGAATTATATCTATGTGCAGAAGAAAATGTGTGCTAATTTCCTTTATGATTTAAATGGCAACAAGGGCCCAAATACAATAGGCAAAGATATGGGTGTTATTACGGTATTTTATCCGACGGACAGTTTGATAGTTGCACCGTATCCACAGCCTAATGATGCATCAACGGCTGTTGCGATGGATGATGTAAGCGGTATTTGTAAAAATCAGGATAGCGACTACCGGATGCCGTCAAAAGAAGAACTGGGGGCTTTGTTCATCAATAAAAATTTAATCGGTAATATGACACAGGATAGGTACTGGTCATCTTCTTTATCATCTTCCATTGATGAAGCGTGGTATGTCAAGTTCTCAGTAGGGGTTATGAACCACATGGCTATTGACAACCTCGCGGTGCGGTGCGTCAAACGTTAACACACCTGTCGTACGGGGCTGGTCTTAAACGTTAAAACTTTCAAGAAACTTTTTATGCAGGCGGACATTGTGGACTCTTAAATAGTCTACCCCCGCCTGTATTGCTAACGCATTATATGCAAGCGTCAGCGAGTCTTTCAAGTCGTTGTCATTTCCTTCAACACCTAAGAATGATTTGCGTGAAGCCCCGAGCATTATCGGACAGCCAAGACTTTTAAGCTCTCCGATGCGTTTTATTATTTCAACGTTATTCGCGGCAGTTTTGCCAAAACCTATTCCGGGGTCGATTATTATGTTTTCAATGCCTGATGTGCGGGCTTTTGTAATCTTTTGTCGCAAAGTAAAGAAAATTTCATCCATAAGGTTTTCGTATTGCGGTGAAACCTGCATTGTTTCAGGCGTTCCTTTTGAATGCTGAAGAATAACCGGAGCGTTGTATTTTGCGATTACCCCTGCCATATTTTCATCATAATCAAGCCCTGAAACATCGTTGATAATATAGTTTCCGTTGCGTAGAACTTCTTCTGCAACATCTGCGCTGCGGGTGTCGATGCTGATTTTTACATCGTGTGATTTTGCAAAATCCAGAATCGGCATAAGTTTTTCGAGCTGATTTTTCGCACTGACCGGCTGTGAAAAAGGTTTTGTGCTTTCTGCACCGATGTCAATAATGTCAGCGCCGTCTGCTATTAGTGATAAAAATTTTTCTTTTGCGCTTTCAAAATCCCAATAAAGCCCGCCGTCAGAAAATGAGTTTTGGGTAAGGTTAAGGATGCCGACAAGTTTTGTTTGAACCGGCGGCATTGGCTCAAGCTGTTTTAAAATTGCGTCTTTAAGAAATTTCAATCCAAAAGGCTGTCCTTCAAGTTTTGCCGCAATCTTTTTTAAGGCGGAAACGCTTCCGCCTAAAATGCAGTCGGACTGTTCAGCCTTTCCTGTTATAACCTCTCTGTGTGTCGCACAATCAGCACCGACCGAAAGCGCGGTTTGTTTTAGAATATTTGCCTGCGGAACTGTCAGGTTGTAAATTTTCAGGTTTTTATAATCGTATTTGTCAATGACAAAAGGTGCATAGTTTTTGTCAAATCCGATTGCACGGATTTCATTTATTAAATCTGCATTCAAAATTTCTTTTATAACAAAATCGTTCATAAAAGAATTTTAGCATAAAAAGTCTTAATCATCATTATCTGTAGAGAACTGTTGGGCTTTTTTAGCGAAAGTATTGAACATTTCGCCTATTCCGGAGATTGCAACGATGCCTGCTGTTGCACCGCCGGCAACGGTTGCGGCACCTTTGTAGGCCTTACTTTCAAGGATTGGTTTCAGAAGGTTTGAGTTTGAAACGCCTTTGCCGAAATCTATAAATTTTTCTTTAAAATGCAGGCAGTTGGCTTTGAATTTACCAAGTATGCCGTGAGCCTTTTTAGAAACGTCGGTTGCGGTTTCGAGTCCGGTTTTAAGATTTTTAGCGGTCGTATTAAGTTTTTTGTTTGCCTGTGAAAACGATTTAAATGTTCCTTTGCTCGCTATTGCAGAACCTGTTGCGCCGGCAGCACCGGTTGCTACCGCGGCGTCTTGAGGTGTAACTTTTTTCTTGTCCCTGTCCTCATCGGTAGTTTTAGCACGAAAATATATAACGTTATTGACCGGGGTAATATACATTATTCGTCCTTTTGTTCTTTATCTGTTTTTTTAGATGATAATTTGTCGAGTTTTTCAACGACTGCCGCGCCGAATCCGCTTACGCCAAATACTGTTGATATACCGGATTTGATATCATTTACGGTAAGAGCTTTTGCATCTGCTTTAAAGTTTTTGTATGAAGTTTTGATTTCATCAAGTCCTTCATTGATTTTTTGTACCGGTTTAGAGTTGATGAATTTTTTACCGCTATCGGTTGCTTTAACTTTGCGTGTCATAGAATGCCATGCGGTTTGCGCGCCTTCCGCTATAGACGAGCCGATAATTTGGAACGGGCGTTTAACGTTATTTATAACCTTGGCAACTTTTGGCTTTTTAAAGAATTTATTAAGCATAATGAAAGCTTTGCCCGTACTCCAGTGAAGCGCCATACCGCTTAACGTTGCTGTGATTAAAATATCTGCGGCTGTACCGATTTTCTTTAATGTTCCGCCGGCAAGCAAGTTTGAATCTTTATCACCCTGCGTTATATCTTTTATTATTTTTTGCGTATCTTTAAGTTCTTTTACATCTTGTTTATACTGCTTTTCAGAGGTTTGTGAACGCGCTTCTTCTTCCCTGCGTGCTTTTTCTTTTAATTCTCTTTCCCGTTTAGCCTTTTTGGCAGCATCAAGAATAAGCAAATCCTCTTCCGGCATTACAACATTAACCATACGTGTGTATGATTTTTGTTTTTCAGCTTCGCGTTCAGAGCGGGTTTTTGCACCGAAATTTAAAGTCTGTGTTTGATAATTATTGATGCCGGATACGACCACTTTCAGCCTCCACTTTGAAGATACTTTGATGATAGCATATCAATACTGATAAAGATATTTTTTTGCTAGTGCAACAGAAATTTTTACAAAAATTAATCTTTTTTCTTGAAAAAAGATTGTGCTCATGGTATTTTATATGCGTCAGCCGGTGTAGCCACAGTGTGACCGCGCGTGAGCGGGGGCAGCAGGTGGCGAAACACTACGATAGCGACGTTTCAAATTCTACGGTTGTTGATAACAACCGTTTTGAATTTGTCAGGAGCTAATATTGCCGAAATTTAAGAAAGAAGGTTATAAAATGTCAGAAGTTAGAGTTAGAATTGCACCGTCACCGAGCGGAAATTTACACGTTGGGACTGCAAGAACTGCACTATTTAACTATTTGTTTGCAAAGAAAAATAATGGTAAATTCGTTTTAAGAATTGAAGATACCGATGCTGAGAGAACATCTCAGGCTTATATTGATAATATTTTTGACAGTTTAAAGGCTCTCGGGCTGAACTGGGATGAAGGGCCGGATGTCGGCGGTGAATACGGGCCTTATACTCAATCCGAAAGGTTTGATATTTACCCTAAATATGCGCAAATGCTGCTAGATAACGGATTTGCTTATGAATGCTTCTGCACACCGGAAGAGCTTGAACACGAAAAAGAAATCGCAACAGCTAATAAACAGGCTTATGTTTATTCTAAAAAATGCGAACATCTTACGCCGGAAGAAAAAGCTAAATTAATCGCTGAAGGCAGAAAACCGGCTATCAGATTTAATATTTCAAAAGCTCAAAAAGCTTTCCACCCGACAAGCGAACTCTCTTTTAACGATTTAGTTAAAGGTGAATTAAAACAAAATACTGACCTTTTCGGCGACTTTGTTATTATGAAATCTAACGGAACACCGACTTATAACTTTGCTGTTGTAGTTGATGATATGCTGATGAAGATTTCTCATATTATCCGCGGCGAAGATCATATTTCAAATACCTTCAAACAAATTTTAATCTATGAAGCTCTGGGCGCGGAAGTTCCTAAATTCGGGCACCTCGGCATGATTCTGGCGCCTGACAGAAGCAAATTGTCAAAAAGACACGGCGCGACTGCTGTCAGCGAATTCGTTGAAAAAGGTTATCTGACAGAAGCTTTGATTAACTTTGTCGCACTTTTAGGCTGGTCGCCTTCTGACGGGGAAGAAATTAAAACCGTTGATGAAATCGCTAAAGATTTTAGAATTGGTGATGTTTCTTCTTCCAACTCAATCTTTGAATATGACAAGTTAAACTGGATGAACAGCCACTATATCAAAATGCTTGATATAGAAACTCTGAAAGAAAAATTGAAACCGTTCCTTACAAAATACGACCTGTCAGAACTTACTGATGCGCAGTATACAAGAATGGTTGAAGTTACCCGCGAACCGCTCGTAATCCTCTCTGATATTACTGACGCTGTTCCTTATTTCTTCGGTGAAACAGTCGAAATAGAACCCGAAGTTCAAAGGGATGTCCTTGATACGGAAGTTTCGCAAGAAGTTCTTAAAGAGTTTGCCAGACAGGCAAAAGATTGGGAATTTGAAGAAGAAAACCTTCACGAAAAACTGGAAGTTTTCCGCGGAGAGTTCAAAGAAAAAGGTATTAAGCCAAAACAAACTATGTGGGCAATACGTGCAGCGGTTACAGGCAGAACCCGCGGTGCAGATATGACCGCAACCCTTGCAATTCTTGGTAAAGATAAAGTTCTTAAAAGAGTTGAAAAAGCAATTAAATAGTTGAAGTGAGGGCGCCCGCAGGGCGCCCTCACTCTTGACTAAAATGAAAAAATCGTACATAATGAAAAAGGCAATAAGGCAATAAGAGAATAAGGCAATGAGTCGTAATGACCGAATGGATAAAAAAAGTCCTATTGCCCTAATGCCTTAATGACCTATTGCCTTATGATAAAGTAGTTTGGGCTTTCCAGCCCAACGGAACAAAAGAAAGGACCGGCGGTCAGCGCGAGCGAGCCGAGAGTGGAGTGCGTGACGCACGTAACTCGTTTTCGGCGAGTCGAGCAAGAAAAGCCGGTATCATAATTAGATAATGGCGGGAAGCCAGAAAGGATAGAAGAACTTATGAAAAAACGCAGGAATGTATTAACAAATGCAGGGGGGGGGGGGGCCTCTCTTAACAGGCACAATTGACGAGTCGGTCGCTGAGCGACTTCCACAATTGAATCCGAGCAAGAATTTAGCATTCACAATGGCAGAAATCTTATTATCCCTCACGATAATCGGCGTGGTTGCGGCGATAACGTTACCTAGCCTTACGGGCAACATAAACGAACGCACTTGGAACACGCAGAGAAAAGCACTTTATGCGCGATTTTCACAGGCAATTGCACTAATGCCTTCTCTAAACGGTTATGGAACTCTTACAGAAGATGAGAGCGGGAGCGTTACAGAAGATACTGCAGCCGAAACTTTTGTTACAAACGGGCTTGCAAAAGTTTTGAAAATTAATAATATTTGTGATTCTGAGCATCTAACTGATTGCGGCTTCGCCTCATCTCTTACAACTCTTGCTGCCTCTAAAATAGAAATGCCTAAAACAATAGGCGATTTGAATGAAGATAATATAGTTATTTCAGATTGGAGCGGCAGGGAGTTTTCTGCTATTAATACAAAAGTTGCTGCCTTTGAAACTGCTAACGGCGAAAGCATTGCGGTTTATTATAATCCCCGCTGCACAACTTTGCTGTCTGAACCAAACGATATTTATACGCAGAGAAAAATGTGTGCCAATTTTGTATATGATTTGAATGGCTCAAAAGGACCAAACACTATTGGTAAAGATATGGGGTTCCTGACGGCATTTTATCCTACTGATAGTAACGTTGTAGCACCTTATCCTTATCAAAAAGATGTAGATTCCAATACTTCTGGTAACGTTGCATCTGTTTGCAAGAATTTGGATCAAGATTATAGAATGCCTTCAAAAGAGGAACTTGCATCTTTATTTGTAAATAGAAATCTGGTCGGGAATTTACAGGAGAACAGATATTGGTCTTCTTCTTTGAATGCTTCAATTGATGATGCCTGGTATCTGCATATGTCACTCGGTGTATTGTATCACGATTATGCGCACGCAACAGACTTCAAAGTTCGTTGTGTAAAACGTTGAGTTCGCGGGGGCTTTATGCCCCCGCAATTTTTTAGTGGTAATCCGGTGGCTTGACCCTGCGATTTGGTTTATGTTAAAATAGTTCCGTTGTTTTTAAAAGAATAGCGCAAGGAGAAAACTATGGAGAATAAACAAATTGCTACAATTGGTGTTTTTGGCGGTTCGGGATTTTACAAATTCCTTGATGATGTTGAAGAAATCAGAATTGAAACCCCGTACGGGATGCCCAGCGACAGTGCTTTTGTAGGTAAAATAGGCCCGCATAAAGTTGCGTTTATTCCGCGTCACGGCAGAAACCATACAATTTTGCCGCACCTTATTAATTACAGGGCAAATGTTTGGGCTATGAAATCTCTTGGCGTTGAACGCGTAATTTCTCCATGTGCTGCCGGAAGTTTACAAAAACACGTTGAGCCAGGACATTTTGTTATCTGTGATCAGTTCGTTGATTGGACTGACGGCAGGAAATCAACTTTCTTTGAAGGCCCTGTTGTTACTCATCCGTCTGCTGCAGAAACTTATTGTCCGGAACTCAGACAGTTAGCTGTTAAAACCGCTAAAGATTTGGGTATTACTGTTCACGAAACCGGAACTGTTGTTGTTATCAATGGCCCTCGTTTCTCAACTAAATCAGAATCAAGATTTTTTACAAGTCAGGGCTGGGAAGTTATTAATATGACTGCGTTTCCGGAAGCATATCTGGTTAAAGAAATGGATATGTGCCCGCTGAATATCTCGCTTATCACAGACTATGATGCCGGTTTGGTTGGTGATGTTCCGCCGGTTTCGCACCATGCCGTTATTGAAGTGTTTAATAACAATGTTGCTAATTTAAAATCTCTGTTATTTAGTATGATAGAGAATATTCCTGTTGAACGAAATAATTGTGAATGTGCGTTTACAAAGAAAAATTCGCAATTATAGAAAGGAAACGGTTTGATTTATGGTTAGCGCTGTTGCAAAACTTTTTGAACTATATTTCTTAATAATTATTCTCAGATGTTTTATCTCGTTTTTTCCGAGAATTGATATCTATAAGCAGCCGGTAAAATTTATCAGAGAAATAACAGATCCATATCTGGATTTGTTCAGGAGATTTATTCCGCCGGTAGGAGGATTGGATTTTTCGCCTATTGTTGCGGTGATTGTTCTGCAGATCCTGCAAATTCTGGTATGTTCGGCGCTGGACATGGTTTTTTAGGCACGGGGTAGAGTATGAAGATTTTGATTTATGGTGCAACAGAGGTCGGATGTCTTTTAGCTACAGAGTTTTTTGAAGATCACGATGTCACCATTATTGACAAGGAAGAAAATAAAACAGAAGAATTAAAAAAGCTGGATATTGGTTTTATTAAGGGCAATGCGTCGAGTACGGAAGTATTGAAGCAGGCTGATATCCGTAATGCAGATGTTTTTATTGCTTGTACGCCAATTGATGAAGCTAATATTGTTGCATGTCTTACTGCAAAAAAAATGAGCGGTGTCAGAACCGTTTGTTTTGTTACTAAGGAAGAGTACAGAAATGTTTTGAATGTTGACCGTTCTGATATGTGCCTTTGTGAATTCTTTATTGACGAAATCGTCTGGCCGGAAGAGCTGCTGACACAGGAAATTTTCCGGATTGTAACCGTTGCGCAGGCGCTTGATGTTGAATTCTTTGCAAACGGCCGTGCGCGGCTTCTTGAGTATAAGCTTAAAGATGGAATGGCGCTGGTTGATAAAAAAATTAAAGACTGCAATTTTACAAAAAATACCTTAATCGTCGGGATTACGCGTGAGGGTGCTCTTTCTATCCCAAACGGCGATACGGTGCTTCTGGCAGGTGATAAACTGATATTTATGGGAACATCTCATTCTCTGGATATTCTTGCCGGAACATTTTTCCACGATAAGGAAAGTGTTAAAACAGTTACTATCATCGGCGGCGGGAATGTCGGGCTTATGCTTGCGCAGACGCTGGAAGATGTCAAAATTAAAACAAAAATTATTGAGAAAGATTATGGACGTTGTGAATATCTGTCACAGGTACTAAAAAACACACTTGTTATTAATGGTGATGGAACGGACTTAAAACTTCTTGATGAGGAGGAAATCGGCTCAAGTGATGTTACTATAAGCGTTACCAATAACGATGAAAGAAACCTGTTAACCTCGCTTCTTGCGAAACAACTGGGAACAAAACGTACAATTACGAGGGTTTCAAAGGTTTTAAATATTCCGTTGTTTGAAAAAGTCGGAGTGGATATCGCGATTTCTGCTAAGAACTCTGCGCTTAACGAGGTGAAAAACGCACTTGAAGAGGATTCAAATGTAGGTATTCTTGCAACGGTTGAACAGGGACAGGGCGAAGTTCTGGAAATTGATTTGAGTACGGAGTTCAACAACAAAAAGATTTTTGAAATGCGTTTTCCGCGGCCTGCCGTTGTCGGTGTAATTCAGCGCGGAAACGGTATTATTATTCCGAAAGGCGATACGGAACTCCATACCGGTGACACACTGATAATCTTTACTAAAGCGGAAGATGCTGACTTAATAAAAGCAATGTTTAATAAGGCGGACAGATGAGATTTAACTATTTGCTGAGCGCTGTAGGTTTAATACTGGTTTATATCGGTTTTGTGATGCTGGTGCCGATAGCTGTTGCATTAATATTTAAAGAATATACAGAAATCTTGAGCTTTTTACTGCCGGCTCTGGTTATTGTCTTAACGGGTTTTTTACTTAAAGTTACTTCAAATAAAATCGCGCCGGTAGAAAACTTTAATGATATTAAAAAATCAGAAGCTTTATTTATTGTTGTACTGGTTTGGGTTTTGTTCGGGATTGTTTCGGCGGTTCCGATGACTCTGGCGGGGCTTTCACCGGTAAATGCATTATTTGAATCGGTATCCGGGATAACTACGACCGGAGCAACTATTCTTGTAAATTTTGATTATTCACATACATTTTTCTTCTGGCGCTCTTTTCTTCAATGGCTTGGAGGTATGGGTGTTATTGTCCTGTTTATTGCAATATTGCCGCAGTTCGCAGTTGCCGGACGTCAGATGTTCTTTGCGGAAGCTCCGGGGCCTACGGAAGATAAGTTGACTCCGCGTATCAGAAATACTGCTTCTGCATTATGGAGTTTGTATGCTCTTTTAACTTTGTTACAGATAATTCTTCTCATCTGGGCGGGGATGAACCCTTTTGATGCTATCTGTAATGCCTTCGCAACACTTGCAGCAGGCGGTTTCTCGCCGAACGCTCAGAGTACAATGGGATATAATTCCAATTTGATAACATTTATCATGATGGTATTTATATTTATTGCGGGTGTGAGTTTCAACGTGCAGTATGTTGCGTTATCAAAGTTGAAACCGTGGGAAATTTTTAAAAGCGAAGAAGTCAGGGCTTATACTGGAATTTTCCTTATTCTGGGGGCTGTTATTGCAATATCTCTATATTTAAACCATGATTACAGCAGTATTAAGGAAACCTTATTGCACGCATATTATCAGGTTATATCAATAATGACAACGACAGGAAGTTCAAGCGCGGATTATACAGAGTGGAATTTCACGGCACAGCTTCTGCTCGGGTTGGCATTTTTTACAGGCGGCTGCGCGGGATCCGGCAGTGGCGGCATAAAGATTACAAGATTGTGCCTGATTTTTAAGGTTATGAAGATAGAATTGCAAAAAATTCTACATCCCAATGCTGTTATAAATATCAAAATGGATAACATTATTGTTCCGAAAGATGTTATTTCACAGGTTATAGTCTTTATTATGTTCTATTTCCTTGTAATTTTGATCTCGTCATTGATTATTTCAATAGTGGAGCAAAATTTATTAATAGGTTTTACCTCGGCAGTGTCATTAATCGGTAATGTCGGGCCTGCGTACCCTGCTGTGGTTGGACCTATGGGAAGCTTTGATTCTTTGCATGATGTTTCAAAATTAGTATTAATTTTCAATATGTACGTCGGACGTCTGGAATTAATCCCGTTTCTGGTAATGCTTCAGGGAGATTTCTGGTCATTTAAGCGTTCTTAGGCTTCTTTTCCGGAGGTATAACTTCTGCGCCGAATTTCTTTTCGACATTTTTCAGCATGTTATCCAGCGGTTTTGAAAGAGCAATTGCAGTCACAGTCCATGCGGCCAGACCTCCAAGTGCTGTTACGCCCCATTTTTTCCAGCCGTTGACATATTTTGCTAAAAAACCTCCGGCAATACCGCCAAGACCGCCGGAAATACACATTGCAGCCGTATCTATAATTGATAATTTGGTGTGAGTTTTTTTATAACTTGAGATGAATTCGTCAGCTTTATCTTTTTCAACACTGAAATTCTTCTGGGAAATTCCGTTATAGTTAGCATGAACCTCAACTCTGTTTCCGTCGAGCGGTTTACCTACTTCCATTATTACCGGCATAACAAACTCCTTTTGACCCTTTTGGATACACACCTATAATAATATAAAAACAAAGTTAAGTCAAAAATTGCTGTCTTTAAAATTTATTCATATCTAAGTGCATCAATTGGTTTAAGAAGTGAAGCTTTGTAGGCCGGATAGTAGCCGAAAGCTATACCTACAAGGCCTGAAAAGCCCAGAGATAATAATATTGAAAATGTTGAAATTGAAATATTAAGTTCTGTCGAGAATATTTCGACGGATTTTGCGCCTATAATTCCGACAACTACACCTATTATACCGCCTATTACTGAAAGCAGCAGGGATTCAATAAGAAACTGCCAGCGGATGTCAGATGCACGTGCGCCGATTGCCATTCTGATACCGATTTCTTTTGTCCGTTCTGTCACTGACACAAGCATGATGTTCATAATCCCGATACCGCCGACAAGTAGCGATACAGATGCTATTGAGAAAAGCAGAATAGAAAATGTTGCGGTGGTAGATTTTATTCGTTCCTGAAATTCCGCGGAATTTCTTATTTCAAAATCGTTTTCCTGATTTTTGCCTATGCGGTGGCGCTGTATTAGAAGTTCCGTGATATCCTGTTCTGCAAGTGAAACAACGTCTGCGTTCTGGCATTTTACGACAATCATTTTGACGCTGCCGGGGAATTCTGTGCCGAAAACTTTCTTCTGGGCTGTCAGAATAGGGATGAAAAGTAAATCATCCTGATCCATAGGTCCCATAGAGCCTTTTTCTTTAAGAATTCCGATAACTCTGAACGGAACATTCCCTATCCGGATTGTTTTGTTGATAGGGTTTACATCCCCGAACAGTTCAGAAACAACGGTACTGCCGAGAACTGCTACTTTGGAACCGTTTTTTTCTTCATCGCGGGTGAATTTTCTACCCAGTTCGATTTCATAATTTTTAACGTAAAGATATTCCGGCTCGACCCCGTAGACAGTTGTTGACCAGTTTTGATTTCCGTAAGTTAATTGTTGGGTTCCGGAACTCGCGGCGGCCGCAGCTTCAAGCCCGCGTACATTTTTTTTGATTGCTGCGGCGTCTTTCAGGGTAAGTGTCGGACGGGATCCCATTCCCATGTGAACCCCGCCGGATTTAGCTGATGCTGAACGTACAGTTAAAAGGTTACTGCCCATTAATTCAATATTTTTTTGCACATTTGCACTCGCGCCGTTCCCGACTGCAAGCATTATGATAACCGCGCTTACACCGATAATTATACCGAGGCTGGTGAGAGCCGAGCGCATTTTGTTAACTTTCAGGGAGTTTATGGAAATTTTTAATGTTGATTTAAAATCTATCATCTTTTAACCTTGTCATTTAGTTCATCTGAGATTATTTTGCCGTCTTTAAATCTGACAATACGCCTGCAGTATTCTGCAATATCAGGTTCATGAGTTACGAGAATTATTGTTTTTTTGTAAACTTCGTTGAGTTCAACGAAAAAATTCATAACATCAATACTTGTTTTAGTATCAAGGTTCCCAGTCGGCTCATCCGCAAGAATAAGCGGGGCATCGTTAACTATTGCACGGGCAATTGCTACACGCTGCTGCTGACCGCCTGACATCTGGTTTGGCATGTGATTTTCACGTTTTTCAAGCCCGACTATTTTAAGGGCGTTTCTTGCTCGTTCAATCCGTTCTTCTTCCGGAATACCTTTATAAATCATCGGAAGCTGGACGTTATCAAGTGCGGAAGTTCTTGAAATAAGGTTAAAACCCTGAAAGACAAATCCGAGTTTAACATTTCTGATTTCGGAGAGTTCATCAGAGGAGAGTGAGAAAACATCTATGCCGTCAAGGTGATAACTTCCGGAATTCGGGCGGTCAAGGGTTCCGAGGGTGTTCATCATTGTGGATTTGCCGGAACCCGAAGCGCCCATAATCGCAACGAATTCACCGTGATTAACACTCAGGGAAACATCATCCAGCGCGTTGAAGGATTCTTCACCGGTCTGGTAGGTCTTTATAAGATGTTTTACTTCAATCAGGCTCATAATTTATATCCTTTTTCCCAGTGCATCTTTTTACATTGGCGGACGCATTCTTCTTGTGGTTTGTTTTGTTTTGCTATTGGTTGTACCTATTGCGACACGGGTTCCTTCTGTGATTTCATCAGAAATAACCTGTGTATAATTATCATCACTTGCGCCGGTTTTGATGTTAACTCTGCGGGCTTTACCTTTTTCAACAATCCACAGACCCTGTTGTTCATATCTTTGTGTATTGTCAGGCGGAGAGAATTTTAGTGCTCTGTTTGGAACGCAGAGGGCATCTTTTACTTCTGAGGTGATAATTGATACGTTGGCGGTCATCCCCGGTTTAAGTTTTAATTCTGCGTTATCGACTTTGACAATGACAGAATAGGTTACAACATTGGAAACTGTTGTCGGTGAAATCCGAACCTGTGTAACTTTTCCGTAGAAAGTGCTATTAGGATAGCCGTCAAGGGTATACATTACATCCTGACCTTCTTTAACTTCACCGATATCGGCTTCGGATACGTTAACTTCAATTTGCATTTCTTCAAGATCCTGTGCGATTGTGAAGAGTTCCGGAGCCTGCAAGGTCGCCGCAACCGGCTGTCCTAAGTCGATTTCACGTGAAATAATCATTCCGTCAACAGGGGCTATAACTTTTGTGTAATTGAGGTTAACTACAGACTGTTCATATTGTGCACGAGCCTGCTGTATCTTAAACTTTGCGGCATTTACTTTTGCAAGTCCGGCCTTATAATCGCTTTCGGCCTGATCAAGCTCGCTTTTCGGGATAAAATTTCTGGAATAGAGGTTTTTGTAGCGGTTGTAGGTCTTTGTGCTCATCTCTAATGTTGCCTGAACTTCTGCAAGAGCGGCTTCTGCATTATTGACGGCTGCAAGATTCTGGTCTACTGTTGCCTGAAATGTACGCGGGTCGATTTCAGCCAGTAGCTGTCCTTTCTTTACAACAGAATTGAAGTCTACGTAAATGGCGCTTATCAGACCGGATACGGTGGAACCAACGCTGACGGTGTTGACAGGATTTATTGTACCTGAGGCTTCAACGATTTGTGTAATTGTGCGTTTAGTTACAGGAACAGTCTGGAACTTCGGGCCGGAATTAACTTTTACCATAATTCCGCTCACGGCAACTATTGCTATTATTATGCCGATTAGAGTCAGTTTTTTATTTGAAATTTCTATGTTGTTAATCTTCATTTATTTCATCCTATTTTATAGTTTAAGATCCTTTACAGTAAGTGTAATATCCTGATTTAGCGCTATTGCCTGTTCAAGAGCAGCTCTTGCAACATTGTAGTTATAAATCGTCTGAACGTAAGTATTTTGAGCATTGTTGTAGTTAACCCTTGCGTCTTGCAGCTGGATGTAGTCGCCTAAGCCGACTTCATAGCGTCCGTCTGCCAGCTCCAGATTTTCTAATGTTTGTCGGACTTTTGCTTCAAGCAGCGGTATTTGTTTCTCTAATTGTATCATATCAATATAAGCATTTTGGACTTCAAAATAAAGATTCTGGCTTAAAAGCGAAACTTCGTTCTGTGCATATTCAACCTGAATTTTTGCGTTGTCAATTTCCTTCTGGAGCTGGAAGATATTGAATGAGGAGTTTAAATTAATTGAGATGCTCATGCTGTTATTGGTATAACGCTGTGTGTTGGCAAGTCCATAGCCGACATTTGCGGAAAGTGTCGGAAAATATTGACGTTTAACGTTTACAAGGGCTTGTTCCATTGCTTTTACTGTCGCATTGAGCGCTTTCAGATCAGGTCTGTTTTTCATTGCAAGCGCAACGGATTCATCAAAGGTATAAGGGTATTTTTGGAATTTATAGTCCTCTAATACTTCACTTTTTTGAACCCCTGTCGTCAAAACAGCATCCTGAACGGGTGCAGGAACTTCACTCAAATCTTTATCATTCCCTATTTTAGTCAGACTTACGGGTACATAAGGGTTTGCAAGGTTAAATGTTTCTGTGTTTGAAATTTCATATTCAGGTGCATAGGCAACGTACATTGCGTTGTTAAGTTCAACAAGCGCGTTTTTATAATTGTTTTCAGCTTGAACAAGCGCAACTTTTGCATCACTCAGGTTAACTTCGGCGTTTACAAGGTCAATTCTGGAGCGGATACCTTCTTCGTAATAAGCTTCTGTTCTGATGTAGTTGCGCTCGGTAATCTGTACGTTTGAACGCTCAATATCCAGCATGGATTTTGCCGCAAGAACTGCATAGTATTTTAGTTTTACATTAAATGTAGTTGTTAAGACCGAATAGTCAAATTCGTATTCGGCAGCAATTTTGTTATATTTTTGCATTTTAATAGCGGACAGGGTTTTACCGAAGTTAAAAAGAAGCTGGTTAATTGATGCGCTTACACTCGGGAA
This sequence comes from Candidatus Gastranaerophilales bacterium, assembly GCA_944323035.1. Taxonomy (GTDB): domain Bacteria; phylum Cyanobacteriota; class Vampirovibrionia; order Gastranaerophilales; family Gastranaerophilaceae; genus Gastranaerophilus. Next base: position 15,736 of record CALUQY010000009.1, on the reverse strand, counting down.
AGTTCTGTTGCTGTAGTTATTGCGCATAACATTTCCGTTGCTGGAGTTGAAAGTCTGGTTGTAACCTACCCCTGCGCTTATTGTCGGAGTATAATCGGATTTTGCCAGTGAAATGTTATTTATCGCGGTTTTAAGATTGTAAATCGTTCGTTTAACAAGCGGGCTGTTATTTAAAGAAATCGCTATACAGTCGTTAAGATTCAGCATTGCACCTTTTTCAATTTTCTTTGTTTCAAGCGCAAATGCAGTGGGGCTTAAAAGGGTTATTATTAATATAAAACTTATTATTTTTTTATGAAATTTCATCTTCCGCTCCGCTTTATATAATACTCGTTTTAAGAGCAAAATTTATCGTGTGGATACTGTATTTTATCCGTACAAATTTATAACGAAATTCATAAAAAAAAGTTCAAACTATCCCTATTGCGCAACTGCGAAAAATATGCTATAATCGGGCTTAAGATTTGAAAAAATCTGATGTCCGAGAAAGTTTCGCGATAAGTAACGTGGCGAGAATGAGTTGCGTAGCAACTCCCGCTCACTCAAGCGAAACTTTTGAGTGGCGTATTAGACAGCGCAGCCACGCGCGACCCGCGGTTCAGCGGGGCGGAAGTGGCGGAGAACTGCTTTATTTATATCACAAAACTCAGGAGAACTGAAATGTACCAAGATGAAAAACTTACCTGCGAAGATTGCGGATGCGAATTTGTTTTCACAGCCGGCGAACAAGAATTCTACGCAGAAAAAGGTTTGGTCAACAAACCTAAAAGATGCCCGGAATGCAGAAAATTGAGAAGACAAAACAACCGCTCAAGAAGAAGAAAAATGTACGATGCCGTTTGTACAAAATGCGGTGCGCAAACTCAGGTTCCGTTTAAACCGACTCCGGGAAAAGAAGTTTATTGTAAAGATTGTTTTTCACAGATAACTCCTGCTTAGTTGAATATCAGAACTTCTTTGTCCGAGAAAGACTCGCGATAAGGAATGTGTCGTGAATGAGTTGCGTAGCAACTCCCGCTCACGCAAGCGAGTCTTTTGAGTGGCGTATTAGACAGCACTCTGCCGAGAAAAACAGTCCAGTGAACTGTTTTTCGAGAGGGAGCGCACGGCTCGCGGTTCAGCGAGACGGTGCGACGGAGAACTGCTTTATTATAATAAAGGATAATATGTTTTTTAAAAAGAAAAAACCACAACCCGAACCAGTTTGGCGTGATTTTCGTGAAAAATCGTATGAAGAGCTTGAACAAGAAGTTGATGCTGCTTATGGCGAAGAAATGCGTAAGCGCAATATCAAAATAGCTGTTATTGCGATCATTTTATTATTTGTTTTTCACGATATTGCCGGTTTTTGGCTGCGTTTTGGCTTCCCGCGTATCCCTAAAAGAACCGAGCAGGTCATTGATTTCGTTTCTGACCCTGTGGAAGCAGAATTACCGGAAGAGGAAGAAACTGTTATTAAATATATTACTCTTGAAGATAAAGATGAAGTCGAAATCAGAAAACAGGCTTCATATTCCATTTCGGGGCGTGTGCTTGCAAAGAATTATCTTTTCTGGGGAAATTATCTTCCGGGCGGGAAAAGGATATTTCAATCCGTCGCACTTTTTGATCTCGGGCTGGCTTGGGGTAAGATGGCCGATAAAAAAATACTGAAAAATTACACCTTTTATAGTGCAAAAGATACGCAGGCAAGAAGCCTGTACCCGACATTGAAACTGGGTGTAAGACGTCCTCCGCTGCCTTGGCCTTATGTCAGAACCCACATGGTGCATCTCAATATTGTTCCTGCAAATGCGAAAATAATGTCAGCGCTTATTTATCTTTTTAAATACCAGCCTGTCAAACTTGACGGCTATCTTGTTGACGTCAAAGATGAAAACGGCCGTTGGAGATGCAGCGGGATGTCAAAATATACCGTGAATCCGAATGCCCGCAGTAACGCGTCTGAGATTATGTACGTTACCAGAGTTCAGGTCGGCAAACGAATTTACGAATAGATGTTGTGCCCTTGACTAAATAGAAAACATGGTACATAATGAATAAGTCAATAAGAGAATAAGGCAATAGGGCAATAAGTCGTTATGGCCAAATGGACAAGAAAAGTTAAAAAGTTAATAAGGGATATGACCGAAATGGCAGAAAATGAACCCGGGTAAAATTCCATAACCCTAATTAACTGATTAACTCATTAACTAGAATGTAGGTTGGGCTTTCCAGCCCAACGCAATAAAAGAAAGGATGGAACTTATGAAAAAACAGAGAAGTGTAATTACTTGCACGGGGGGGGGGGGGCGTACCTTACCCGCAAAATTAGGTATTGAGGATGTTAGTTCCCCATGTCATGCTGACCTGCGCGAGCGAGCAGAGGCACAAAGCGAAAACCACGCTTTTCGCGGTGCCGTTTTTCGCGAGTTGAGCAAGACAGTTTCAGGATCTGTCCAGCATTGCGTTCTACCGGTAACGCCGGCCAGATCCCGAACTAAATTCGGGCTGACACTGGTTGCGCCAGTTCTACAATTGAACCCGTGCGACTGTACCACGAGAAAAGTAAGCGTGCCTGCCGTAAAGTATCCGTCATTGCGAGCCGACGAATGTCGGCGTGGCAATCCAGTCAAAAACGCCGCGCCCCCATGTCATTCCGAACTTGTTTCGGAATCTGTCCCACGTTACGAGCTGGTATCCAACGTTGGCCAGACCCTGAATCAAGTTCAGGGTGACAAAAATATGCAATGTGTCTGTAAGAGTCTACCGTCATTGCGAGCGGTCGGTTTTACGATGGCGGAGATACTCTTATCCCTCACGATAATCGGTGTGGTAGCGGCGATAACGCTACCGTCACTTACCGGAAACATAAACGAGCGCACCTGGAATACACAACGAAAAGCGCTTTATGCACGGTTTAGTCAGGCAATTGCGCTTATGCCGGCGTTGAATGGTTATGGCACTTTGAGAGAATTTACCGACAGCGCGGGTTCAACTTCAATTGAGGATACTGCCGCTGAAACTTTTGTAACAAACGGGCTTTCAAAAGTTCTGAAAATTAATAATATCTGTGATAGCGAACATCTTAGCGACTGTGGTATTCCTGAAAAAATTCTTACTATTGACGGCACCTCAACGATTTCTTTCCCGGCAGCCATTTACGATTTGAATGAGAAGTTTAATGTTTCATGGACGGACGCAGGCGGTAACAGTGGTTCTTATTCGCAGATAAATTCTAAGGCCGCGGCTTTTGAAACTGCTAACGGTGAAAGTGTTGCGGTTTTTTTATAATCCAAACTGTTTGGCGTATACAGGCGAAATGGATTACTATACGCAGCCCAAAATGTGTGCAGATTTCGTCTATGATTTGAACGGCAGCAAGGGGCCGAATACTGTTGGTAAAGATATTGGATTTATTACGGCGCTTTATCCATCAGATTCTGTTGTAGTTGCGCCAATGCCTTATTACAGTAAGGCAAGTTATGGCTCAACTCAAGCCGACACGGGTGCTTATTGCCGCAAACAGTCGGAAGATAGCAGACTACCAAATAAAGAAGAGTTAGCAGCTATGTTTTACAATAAAAATCTTATAGGAAATGTTAATACGACTCACCACTGGTCAGGTTCTGTTATTGACAGCCAGTACGGCTGGGCTTTGGGTTTTTATCATGGAAAACTTGGCAGAAATTTGCGTTCTTATAACTATTGGGCATGGTGTATAAAACGTTAAATATTTATTGTCCGGGAATGTTTCGTGATAAGGAACATTGCGTGAGCTGGAGTTGCTCTGCAACTCCAGCTCACGCCAGCGAGTCTTTTAAGTGGCACTCTGTCGAGAAAAACAATCCACTGGATTCTTTTGCGAGAGGGAAACACGCGGCTCGTGGTTTCTTCCGCCTGTCAAATCAAAGATTTGAAACGGCGGTGATATTATGCTCACAGTGTCACCTCGTTCCCACGAGGTGACACTGTGAGCATCGGCTGATGCTTTAAGCAGAGCAAGCAGGCAGCGGAGAACTGCTTTATTTAATGCTATAAGACTCCGTTTGCTGCCGGCTACATTGATTGCGGCGCTGTGACACCCAGAATATCTTCCATTGCGTTCCTGAGAACGGTTTTGACAGCCCAGACAAGCGCAATTCTTGATTTCATAAGCTCTTTGTCATCACAGATTACGCGGTTTGAGTTGTAGAAGGAATGAAATTCGCTTGCCAGTTCCTGGACATATCTGCAAATGGTGTACACCTGACGGGTTTCTGCGGAAGTTTTTATTACATTTTTGTATTCTTCCAGTTTCAGCAGAAGTTGTTTTGCGGAGTCGAGCGTTGGCGCTGCAATTTCCGGCTTGAAGTTGTTAATTAATTCGTCAAGTTCCTTTTGCGTCATTGGCGCAGGCGTTTTTTCACCTGTTTCTGTGTTGAGTTTTTCTGCTACAAGGTTTCTCATAATAGAGCAGGCTCGCGCGTGCGCATATTGAACATAGAATACAGGGTTTTCATCTGTATTTGTTTTTGCAAGTTCAATGTCAAAATCAAGAGTTGTATCAATGTTTCTCATAGACATCCAGAAACGTGTTGCATCAACACCGACTTCGTCAATCAAATCTTCAAGCGTAACCATATTTTTGCGTTTTCCCATGCGGACTTCTTCGCCGTTGATCACAAGGTTTACGAGTTGTCCGAGAAGAACTTCAAGCTTATTCGGGTCGTATCCGAGAGCTTCAATTGAGGCTTTAACACGTGCCACATAGCCGTGGTGGTCTGCGCCCCAGATGTTAATCATTCTGTCAAAGCCGCGTTCAAGTTTATCAATGTGATAGGCAATGTCAGCCGTAAGATATGTGTTAGAGCCGTCCGCTTTTTTAATAACACGGTCTTGATCGTCCCCGTAGTCAGAGGATTTGAACCAGTCTGCACCGTCTTTTTGATAAATTTTCCCGCTGGCTTTGAGTTTGTTCACACATTCTTCAACTTTTCCTGATTTGTGCAGTTCCAGTTCTGAATAAAAGTTGTCAAAATGGACGCGGAAATGTTCAAGAAGTTCTTTTTGAAGTGCTTCCATTTCTTTTTTTGCGTAGTCGGAAAGAACTTTAACATCGTCAGTCGGAGCGTGTTCTTTCAGAAATTTTTTCGCGACAGGAATTAAGTATTCTCCCGGGTAGTAATTTTTTCTTTCCAGTTCGTCTGTCGGGAAATCAACGTTTTCGCCGAGTTCCTGTTTAATTCTTATCGTGAGTGATTTGCCGAGTTTTTGAATTTGCGAGCCGGCGTCATTGATATAGAATTCCTGATAAACCTCGTGCCCGTAGAATTTTAGCAGGTTAGCAAGAACGCTTCCCATAGCCGCCCAGCGTCCGTGACCGATGTGGAACGGGCCGGTCGGGTTTGCAGAAACGTATTCAAGAATAATTTTTTCGCACTCTACATTTTCAGGCTTCCCGAAATTTTCTTTTTTGTCAAAGATTTCCGCAACGAGTTCTGTTAACAAATTCTTACCGGTTTTAAAATTGATAAAACCGCCGATAACAGAATATTCATTATCGTTGTCATTAAGGTTAGCAACGATAGCTTCTGCGATTTTTGGCGGCGCAATTCTTGCCGTGCGCGCAAGAGAAGAAACATTAACTGCATAGTCGCCGAAATCCGGATTTTTCGGACGTTCAATAACAAGCGTTCCGCTGGTATAATCTTTCATCTCTCCGAGTTCATTTTTGTTTATCGCACTCAAAATTGCGTTTTCAATCTTATCCAGAAAAAAATCTTTTATCATAAAATTTCTCCATAATGTACTTATGGAGAAATTATACAATAAACATGAATAATCTGCTTTATTTTTCGCTTAAAGTTTGAGCGTATTTCGGGTTGACGGCGAGCCATTTGAAATTAGGAGTTTCGCCTTCCGGAATATCCAGCACATAAGTTCCGCCGTAACGGCCGCGTGAAGAGGTCAGGTAGCCTTCTTGCGCAAGGTTTGTGAAAGCTTTTCTGATAGTGTTAGGGCTAAGGTTTAACTCTCTGGCAAACTCTGCAATCGGCGGAAGTTTGTCACCTACTGAATAGTTTTGCGCAATAATCTTTTTGATATGGTTTTGCGTTTTTTCGTAATAATAAATGGCTGCCTCTGCCGCCGGCGCAAATATTGATGTTTCTTTTGGCATATTCAAATCTGTTTTTTCATCTGGCATTTTCATAATAATCGTACCGTATTGACCCCTTCTTGTCATTAAAATTCCTTCATCTGTCAGCGTTTTCAGTGCTGTGTGGATTGTGCTCATGCTGGCTTTAAACATTTGCGACAGTTCCGCATGAGAGATTAGCCTGTCACCAGGTTTGTGGGATTTCATTATATAATCCTTTAGTTCTTTGATAACTTTTTCAACTAAGGTTTCGCGCTCAGGTTTGTGTTCTTCAATCTCAAAATCTGCGTGGACGAGGAACCAGCCGGTTTGTTCGTCCGAATTCTTGAAATTATGTTTTAAAATCCCCTGTGTGCTAAGGTTCTCCAGCGCAAGCCGGACAGTGTTTACAGGATGATTGAGAATTTGTGCAATATGCTTTGAGGAAGATATGTTATCGCCTGCGTGAAAGTCATTTTCTTTAATATAATTTTTTATCTGCGAAATTATGATATCGCGTTTTGAGGTAGATTTTTTGCTGAAAAGTGCCGGTTTATTTTTGTCGCGGATAATCGTGCCGATGCAGGGTTTTGCTTCAATATAGCCGTTGTCTTCAACGTATTTTAATGCGTTTTGAACTGTACCTATACTCACACCAAGATGGTATGCAAACTCTGCTTTTGAGGGCAGAAGCTGTTCCGGTTCAATATTTTTTTCTGTAAGCAAAGTGTCAATTCTGCCGATTAGCCACTTGCCGATTGCAGAAGCTTTTGACTCCGTAATATTTTTCAATTCCGGCAGTTCCGTCACAAATTTTTCAATAGAAATTTGGGTTAAATTATTCTTTAACGTAAAATTCTTTTCCTGCAGCATTCTAACCTCTACAATAAACAGTTCTGCTGTGCATATATCAGAACTGCTTTATTTAATAATACATTACTTTAAAAAAATATCAAGAACTTTTTTGCTAATTTGTTGCAATATATTAAGAGAAATATGAATGTTTAATTGAGGACTTTTTCACGCAGTTTTTTCATACCTGCGCCGTAGAAGTATTTTAACTGCTCAGGGAATTTTTCTTCAATATCTGTGAGGTACATACTGTGTGTAATATATGATTTTATTAAATAAACAATATCAGGGTTCTGGCTCCAGATGAGTTCAACATCGCCGGAGTTCGGATTGGGCTTAAGCGCGCCGTAAAGCCCTTCTGTATTATCTATTGCAAGCAGAATAGTTTTGAGATTATTTTTGTTATCCAGTACGGACATTGGTGACTGGATGAAAATTTGCCCCAGAGCAGCGCCAAAATTGTCGTAACCGAGAATTTTTATCTCAACTCCGCGATTGTAAGCATCCAGCAGTGGCTGCTCAAAGAATTTGTGGTCGCTTGAGCTTATTAATAGAAAAATTTCTTTCTTAGCGGATTGAATAAGTTCAATAATTTTTTCATGCGCGTTTGCGTTGCCGGAGATTGGAACAATTGGCTCAATAGAGTTTTCTTTTATCGTTGGCAGTTTTTTTTCAAGGTAGTCAATCGTAGAATTTATTTTCCTTTTAAAGCGTTTAGTCAGTTCTTTTGGTTTTATCGGGGTGTAGGAAACAGGTTTGGTGTTGGAAGGAAGAACAATTTGTTTTGCTTCAAGTGACTTTAGAGCGTCATAGGCTCTTGCCTGTTGAATATTTGCCATTTTGCTTATTTCATAGCCGGTCAGCGGAAATTTTTTTACCAGTGTTATATAAACCTTGGCTTCATTGCCGCTAAGTCCGATATCTTTCAATTTTTCTATCAATTCTTCCATTCTTTTATAATAACATTTTCTTTATAAGCGGGCATTTTCTTTACAAAAGGACTTGTGTATGATAAGATGTTAGGTGTTGTCAGGTAATTAGGAGTTTAGAATGAAAGGTATTGTTTTAGCCGGGGGGGCAGGAACACGTTTATATCCGGCGTCGCTGCCGATTTCCAAAATCTTACTGCCTATTTTTGATAAACCTATGATTTATTATCCGCTCTCAACTCTTATGCTTGCGGGCATTCGTGATATTTTGATTATTACAAATGAATCTGATTATGATAACTTTAGAAAAGTTCTTGGCGACGGCTCCCAGTTCGGGATAAATCTAGAATATAAAATCCAGTATGTTCAGCGCGGGATTGCGGATGCGTTTATTATCGGCGAGGATTTCGTCGGGAAGGATGATGTTGCCCTGATATTAGGTGATAATATTTTCCACGGGCACGGATTTTCGACAATTATGGAACACGCGCTCAAGAACAACCGCGGTGCAACGGTGTTTGGTTATACGGTTAAGGACCCGGAACGTTTCGGAGTCGTTGAATTTGATGAAAACAAAAGGGTTCTGTCGCTGGAAGAAAAACCGGCCAATCCTAAATCTAATTATGCCGTAACGGGTTTATATTTTTATGATAACAGGGTTTGTGAATTCGCAAAAAATCTCAAGCCGTCTGCAAGAGGCGAGCTTGAGATTACTGATTTGAACAAGTTATATCTTGAAAAGGGGCTTCTGGATGTTGAAATCCTTGGCCGCGGGTTTGCCTGGCTGGATACAGGAACTCATGAATCTATGCTGCAGGCAAGTAATTTTGTACAATCTATGGAATTAAATAAGGGTGTAAAAATTGCCTGTCTTGAGGAAATTGCATATTTAAAAGGTTTTATTTCGGCAGGTGATTTATTAGCACGCATTGAAAAATATAAGAATAATGAATATTATAATTATATCCGTTCAGTGATTTCGCATAATGCGCATTATGTTTACAGTTAACCTTCAAGGTTTATCAGTTGCAGCATATTAGTGAAGTTTTCAGCTTCTTCAAATTCGTTGCCTCTTCTGATATTTACCATTAAAGGCTGTTGGGTTTCACCGAATTTAACAATGTTGCGTCCTTTATCCTTTAATGCTGCCGACATTTTAGAGCTGAACGGAAATTTCGGTATAAATTCAACAGAATATCCTTCTTCTGCGAATTTGTCTGTGTTTATGCCGATTTTTTTAGAAAGTTCTTCAACTTTGCCCATGAATTTGTCGACGACTTTATCTCTTTTTACTGCGGCATTAAGGACATCCGCGCCTACTTCCGGATGGCGGAATACTCTTATCGGTAATGCTTCAAAATTTTGTGCTTGATTGTTGTTTCTTTTGCAGTTAGCTGTGGTGTTAAAATTAATCGGGGTAATGCTTAGATTCATATTTTTATCTCCTATATATTTATGCAGTTAAATTTAGGTTATTTAATGTATTTGCAAATTGTTTAGCAGCTTTGGCTTCTGCGCAATCGAAGATTGTACAATCTATATACTTCCCGTTCCCTTTAACGGTTTCCCCGTTTTTATTTTTTAATACGCCGTTTAAGATTCCAAGATCCATATCATCTTTCTTTGTGGAATCAAGGCATAAATTGTATCCTTTTTGTTCTAATTTTTGAGTATCAAGTCCTATTTTTTTTGCAACATTTTCAAAATGATATAAAAATTTATCTAATAAAATATCCGCACTTCTTGATATTTTGCCGCCTGGTTTGAATTGAGCCTGAAGTGCGCCGAAGTTTTGTTGTTGATTGTTGTGTTTGTGGTTTTGTTGTACTGAATATGTGTTGGTATTCATTACCGGGGTAATGGCTGAAATCATGGATGTTCTCCTATATAACTTGTCTTTGAATATCTTTAATTTTCCGAGCTAATCTTAAATAATTTGGGATTGATTTAAATAGATTGTTGTCTATTCTAGTGAAAAACTAAAAGTATGTCAAGTAAAAATTTTGCTAGAATACTTTTGCATGTTTACAAAATTTAACAATCTGAAATTCAAGTCAATTAGCCAGATGGGGAATGTTATATCGGGTATATGTTAAGAAATTCGTCTAATCATTTCCTGAGCGGATTCGCAGTCAGGGAAGAGGTCTGTTATAACATATAATTTTTCAAGAGCTTTGTCGGTTTCACCGAGCTTTTCATAGCACCGGGCAAGATATAAAAGAAGGTTTAAATTGTCGCCGTTTTCGTTAATGATTTTATTGAAAAGATTTGCCGCGATTTCCCAGTTGCCGAGTTCAAAGTAGGTGAGAGCAAGAAGGTTTTCGATTTCGAGCGTAGGATTTTTTTCGTAGGCGCTTACGAGGTATCTTTTTGCTTCTTCATAATCTTTTGCATTGTATTTTATTTTTGCTGCAATGTAGAGATAAAACGCTGAATTAGGCTGTTTTTCGATTGCTTTTGTAATACGTTGTGCTGCGGTATCAAAATCTTTCAGTAAAATTTTATTTAGAGCTGAAAAAGCGAGTGCCTGATGATCTTCAGGGTTTAGAGAAAGCGCTTTTTCATACATTTCATCAGCTTCTTCAAAGTGTGTTGTTGCGTGTAAATAGTTGGCGTACTCAAATACTATTGAGAAATCGTCCGGTTTGCATTTTAGGGCGTTTTTAAATTCAATTTCCGCGTAGTCAAACTGTTTGCGCGACATATAGATTATGCCTAAATCTTTGTAGGCTGCTGCATATTCCGGATCAATTGTGACGACTTTTCTCAAATATTTTTCGGCGTTATCAAGGTCGTTAACATTTGCGCAAACCTGTGCGTATTCAAAATAAATATCTGCTGAAATATTACCCTGTAAAATCAATTTTTCATAGACCAGCTTAGCGTTTCCGAACTGGCATATTTTTGCATACAATTGTGCAAGTTTTTGTAAGATGTTGACCGATTTTGGATTTAAAACAGCAAGGTGTGCAAGGATTGAAATCGCATGGTCATACATTCTGACTTTTTCAAAGCAGCAGGCAATATTGTATTGATACGTTGTTGCGGCAGGATTATGAGAGATAAGTATTTTGTAATATTTTATAGCTTTCTCCCAGTCTTCAAGTTTTACCATAGAAAGCGCCAATGCAACGAGGTAATTGTCTTTCGGCTCAATTGAGTATGCTTTTTCCAGAAATTTTGCGGCTTCTTCGTGGCGGTTTTCGCTTTGGAGAAGGGAGGCAAGGTTGAAGTAGGAAATTGATTCATCCGGATCAATTTCGACAGCTTTTTCAAAATATTCAAGAGCGTGTTCAAAGTCGTTCAGTGCTGCGTAACAGGTTCCGACGTTGTTGTAAAGCTGTGAGAGTTCAGGGTTTAGCTCAATTGCTTTCTCAAAATATTTTATACTTTCTTCATACCGTTTGAGCGACATACAGGATGTTCCGAGTATATAGTAGATAGAATAGTCCTCGTGGTCAAAATCAAGCGTTTTTTTTATCAATTCAACAGCTTTTTCTTCTTTTTTATTTCTTATATAGAGGACTGCAAGGTTTTTGTATGCATCAAGATAGTTTTCGCGAAGTTTTATTACTTCTAAGTAAGCATTTTCAGCACTGATAAAATCGCCCAGATTATCATAGCAGTTAGCAAGATAGAACCAGCTTGTCGCGTCATCCTGTTTGTATTTGACGACAGTTTCAAACGCTTTTCTGCCCTCGTCAAATTCTTCAAGATTAACATAGCAAAGCCCCAGAAGTTTCAGGTTTTCATAATCTTTTTCATCGTTTTTGATTATGGTTAAAAGTTCGGCTTTTGCTTCTTCAAAATTTTCTTCTGCTATTAAATCGTTAATTTTATCAATCTTCTTCTTACTCATAATTACATTATATAATACAAATATTTAATCGTGTCTATATTGTTTTTCGTTTTTATATGCGAGGAATGCCAGAGTAAAACACGCTGCTGCAAACAAAACGCCCACACCCATTGTGTAGTGGAAGGATTTCAGGAATGCGTCATTATAAAGAAGGTTTGCTTGTAAAAAGTGTGTTTTGAAGCTTGCAAAAAGTGTTATCGTTATCGCAACGCCGAGAATATTTCCGACATTTCTGGAAAGTGCTAAAATCCCGCTTGCAACGCCGAGTTCGGGTTTTGGAACATTAGATAAAATCGCATTGTTGGAAGGTGACTGGAATAAGCCGTTTCCTATTCCCATAAAGCCGGAAACCAGTACGATTAAAAGGGTTGAGGTTTTTTCATTGAAGGTTATAAACATTAAAAGCGACAATACATAAATAGCGGCTCCGAAAAGTGTAATATATTTACTTCCGTGTCTGCCGGCGTATCTGCCGGCAAACGGTGCTGTCATTGAAAGTACTAACGCGTACGATAAAACTACCAGACCCGTTTTCATCGGGCTATACAGCAGAATTTCCTGTAAATAAAACGGCAGAAGTACGCTGTTTGTGAACATTGCCATGTAAGACGTCATAATCGCAAGGTTCCCGAACGTAAATTCTCTTATCTCAAAGAGTTTGAAATTTATCATCGGATAATTTATATGGTGATCGCGCAGATAAAATAATGTCCCGAAAACAAGAGTTATAAACCCTAAGAATATTATTTTTAGAGATGTCCAGCCCCAGACATGACCTTCCGAAATTGCAAGCAGCAGGGCAAAAATTCCAACCGAAAAGTACGCAAAACCCAGATAGTCAAATTTGAAAGAGCCTTTGTGCTGAACATGTGACGGCAGAAGTTTATATGCATAATACGCGCCCGCAAGTGCTATCGGAATACTTGGTAAAAATATTGCGTGCCAGCCGAAAAAGTTTATAATTATTCCGCTCAGAGCCGGCCCGCTCAACCCGCCTATTGCAACGACGCAGCCGTTTAGCCCGAGCGCCTTGCCGCGGCGTTCGCTTTTAAATATTGAAGCAATTATTGCCGGCGCGTTTGAAATCATAATTGACGCGCCCAGCGCTTCAATACATCTGTAGAAAACTAACAGATAAAAATTCTGTGCCGTGAAATTCAAAAATGAACCGAGCGCAAAGAGTGAAAATCCTGTTGCATAAAGTTTATTTTTCGGCAGAATATCCCCTAGTTTCCCGAAAAACGGTAATAAAACGGTCAAAATCAGCATGTAAGCAATTACGACCCACTGTATTTGCGATAAACTTACGCCCAAATCCGTGGACATTGCATAAAGTGCGAGGTTAACCGTTGTGGAATCAAACATCCCGAGGAAATTCCCGACAACGGTTATTAAGAATATTGTCCATTTAATTTCTTTTGTACTCATACAAAGTTTATTCTAGCACAAAGAAATGCAATTGACATATTTAAAAAAATAGTACATAATGAAGAAGGCAATAAGTGAATAAGGCAATGAGGCAATAAGTCGTAATTGTCGAATGACCGGGAAAAGTTAATAAGTTAATAAGTTAAAGAGTTAATAAGGAATATGACCGAAATGGCTGAAAATGAACCCGGATAAATTCCATAATCCTAATTAACTGATTAACTAGACAAAAAGAAAGGATGGAAAAATGAAAAAACAGAGAAGTGTAATTACTTGCACAGGGGGGGGGGGGGCCTCTCTTAACAGGTACTAGTGACGAGTCGGCCGCTGAGCGGCATCTTCGACTGGTTGGACATGACTTTTTAACGCCCGACCAATTAGGAAGCCGGCTTGACCGCCGGTGGATTGCCACGCGGTCTGCGACCGCTCGCAATGACAGAGGCTGGTTGGTGCATGCCGCGTTCACAATGGCTGAAATATTATTATCCCTCACGATAATCGGCGTGGTGGCAGCGATTACATTACCAAGCCTCACGGGCAACATAAATGAGCGCACATGGAACACGCAAAGAAAAGCGCTTTTTGCACGCTTTAGTCAGGCGTTGCCACTGATGGATGCGCTTAACGGATATGGCACTCTGGCAGAAATGACTGACAGTGCTACCGGTTCAACTTCTATAGAAGATACTGCCGCAGAAACCTTTGTTACAAGCGGGCTTTCTAAAGTTATTAAAATTAATAATATTTGTGACAATGAACATCTTGAAGATTGCGGGGTTACATCAAGAATATCTACACTCAATGGTTCTCAGATTGATATGCCGGTTACAATGCGGGAATTGAATGAAAAAATGGTCGGCAGTTATTCAAATGTTCATGATAGTTTTTCTCTGCTTGACACAAAAGCCGCAGCTTTTGAAACACAAAACGGCGAAAGTATTACAGTATTTTATAATCCGCGTTGTCTTGGCAGCTTGAATGAGTATCCAAAGGGAGCCGGCGGAGGCTTTTTTATGCAGCCGAAAATCTGCGCGAATTTTATTTATGATTTGAACGGTAATAAAGGCCCGAATACTGTTGGAAAGGATATCGGCTTTATGACAGCGCTTTATCCGTTTGATGCTGTGCTGGTTGCACCGTATCCTGCTGTAAGACCTCTGGACGGAACATATTATTTGACAGTTGATTCAGGTGTTTCCGCAGCTCAGGCTTGTACAAATTATGACCGTGAATACAGATTGCCAAATGCAGATGAACTTGCTGCAATGTTTATTAATCGTGAGCTGTTAAAATCTGATGTTACTGGTTCATTCTGGTCTTCGTCAACCATTTCTTCTACAGGTGCCTGGGGGCAGGACATTGTTATCGGTACGCGGGATGACTTTAACAAAGCTACGCAGCAATTCAAAGTCTGGTGCGTAAAGCGATAACCGCAAGCACGGGTTAAGTTAAGAGAGCCGGTTGACCCCGGCTGGTGCGTAAAGCGTTAAAAATATGGTCGGGAATAATAATTATGTTCCCGGCCTTTTTAAATTTCTTCTTGTAATTTAATTTTCACGATATAGAATATCAGCTGAAAGGAGATTAAATAGAAAAATGGAAGACATTAAAAAAGAGTATACTGATTGCGTTGCCCCTTCAAGTGTAGCCGAAGAAATTACAACAAAAGTTATGCCTGCTAAAGCAGGATATGGCAAAATAAAAACGTTAGTATTAAGTATTGCGGCAGGTGCATTCATTGCTTTTGGTGCACAGGTTTCAATGACTATTATGACAGGAACTACCGAAACTTTAGGTTTTGGCTTAACTAAATTATTAGGCGGTATGATTTTCGCTGCCGGCCTGATTATGGTTGTTCTCACCGGCGCAGAACTGTTTACAGGTAACGTCATGATGACTTTTTCTGTTATTGAAAAGAAAATGAGTTTTTGGAGATTGATGAGAAACTGGGGTATCGTTTATTTCGGTAATCTTGTCGGCTCTTTACTCATTGCGTGCTTAATTTATGCAACCGGTCTTTGCCATAACTTCCACGAACAAGTTGGCGCTATGGCTGTTAATACCGCGTATATGAAAGTTAACCTCACTTTTGTGGAAGCTTTCACAAGAGGTATTTTGTGCAACTGGTTAGTTTGTATGGCAATCTGGATGGCGTTTTCATCCAAAACCGTTATCGGTAAAATTTTTGCAATTGTGTTCCCGATTACAACATTCTGTGCATCAGGTTATGAACACAGTATCGCAAATATGTTCTTTATTTCTAACGGCTTAATGGAAAAATCTGTTGAAGCTGTTGCTGCGGCATCAATGCTTTCACCAGATCAACTTGCAACATTGAATATTAAATCATTCCTGTTGGGCAACCTGATACCTGTAACATTAGGTAACATTGTCGGCGCGTTTGTATTTATGGTTCTGTTGTTCTGGACTGCATACATAAGACCGGACGCTCACGCGGCAGAAGATGTTGCTCCTCATAAAAATTAATTTTTACAAAGCTCCCGCAAGGGAGCTTTTTTGCTGAGTGGCCTCTATATATGGAATCAGTGCTATCGGTCTTGACTAAATAGC
>CALUQY010000008.1 GCA_944323035.1 Candidatus Gastranaerophilales bacterium | reverse complement strand
GCAGGTTTTTCATAACCTTTTGAAATAAGCAATTTATGAAATTTTTCCATGAATTCTACATTTTGTAAAGTTTCTAATGTCTCACGATGAAAACCATGTGATGCCGCTGTTTCTTCGTATGTTTTGCCAATATCTATTTTTGTACAGGAACTTTTATTAATTTCTTTTTGGAAATGTGTCATAATCCTTCTGTAATCTTTGTAAGCTTGAGGTTGGGGATTTAAGCCTAAAAGTCTTTTCAGCATTGCTCTTCCACCAATGCCAAATAGTTCAACAGATAATTGATGTGCTATTCCCATAAATATTTCTCCTATAATTGTTCCCTTTAAAAATATAAAGTATTTTTTTCTTTTATAATTGCTTTTCGTATCAGGAACGGGATAGTCAAAACGTCAGGACTTGCGGTATATAAATAAAAACTATTCTTAATGAATCTTAGTAAAAACGAATAGATTGTAGTGAATTATAACTGTCCGAGAAAGGCCCGCGCCCGGCTGAACCGGAGCCGTACTTGTATCAATCGCTACCGTAAGCGTATGACCCAAATGGAGAAGCCACTCAGTGACCGAGTCTTTTGAGCGGCACTCTGCCGAGCGAAACAGTCCAGAGAACAGCTTTATTTATTGAAATAGGTCTTTTAATAGCTGCAGAAAATTTGGTTTTGCCGGCTGGGTGTCAGGCGGATAGTACATTCGGATTGCCGGCGTTGTTTTATAATCCAGTTGTTTCCCTTTTTTTATATATTTATCAATTTTCTTTATCATTTTTTTGTCATCTGATGTGAAACCGTTTTTTCTATAAAAAATATGCGGCGGATTATGAGGATCATAAGGTGTTGTACTTGCATCCAGAACAACCTTTCCTTCACATCCTAATTCTTCGTGTAATAATTTTGCAAAATCAAGAAATTTTGTTCCGAATCCTTCCCGTTGATTACGTAAAATCGTCAATTCAGAAATATAAAGATCGCGGTTAATCGTTGGATACGCAATCATTCTTCCGATGACTTTATTCTCTTTTGTATTAACCATTGAGTACAAATTTGTTCCGCGGGGGTTGTATATTAAAACGTCAGGTATCTTCATACTGACTTAAAACCGGAAAAGAATTTATTTGCTAGTGTATATTTTTTTAATATAGATTTGCTTGACTTTTTCATTTTACGGATAATAATACATCAGTATGAAAGTTCAAAATATAAGCATTACTACCCCACAGATAAACTTTTGTGCTGCCGGCAATAAAACAAATGGCGGTGTGTTTCATAATACCCCAAAATCTCTTCAAAATGGTGCTGCTACTGCTGGTGCGTGGTTTGCTTTCGGTGTGGGGATGGATTTTGTTTCTCGAAAATTACATTTTACTAAATCCCCAACTAAAAATTCATTAATAATAAATGGTATTATAGCGTCCGGCGCCGGCATTTATACCGGTTTAAAAGCGGCAGGCAGCAAGAAAAATTGAGCACAATGCTTACAGTGTACACTTTTCAAATCGTGATTTATGCGTTATTATATTAGTATAGACGTTAACGAATAAGTGGTATTTTATTATGAAGTCAGTTAAAGAAATTTCGATTGAATCAAAAATTTTAAAGAGATTGCAAAACCACCCTAATTGTGTAAAGTTAGTGGAATATCTTTTTGCGGATGAAGAATTGCAGGAACTTCAGGATTACGCAAATAATGTTTCTATAAAACGTCTGGGATTTAACGATCACGGGCCGGTTCACATGCGTCAGGTTGCGGGGAATGCTATTAAAATGCTTAATCTACTTCAGGATGCAGGTATTAAAACATCTCTTGAAAAAGAAGAAATCGGAACTTTTGAAGACAGTATGTGTGCGGTTATTATTGCTGCCTTAATGCACGATTTGGGAATGGCTATCGGGCGTCAGGGGCACGAAGAAATGTCAGTTATTATCGCGCAGCCTATTATTGAAAGAACTTTGCAGAATGTTTTTCCGGATAATCTTCATAAACGCGTAATTATTAAATCGCTTGCAACAGAAGCAATTGTCGGTCACATGTCGACAAGAAAAATTCATTCTATTGAGGCGGGAATAATTCTTATTGCAGACGGCTGCGATATGACCAAGGGGCGTGCGCGTATTCCTATGGCGATAAATACGACTCCGCGGGTTGGCGATATTCATAAATACAGTGCAAACGCAATTAATCGTATCGGAATTCACCATGGTGAGAGAAAACCTATTCGTATTGATGTTGAAATGTCCGGGGATGTCGGATATTTTCAGGTCGAAGAAGTTCTGTTGACAAAAATTGATTCCAGCCCTGCAAAGAAATATGTCGAACTGTATGCGGCGGTTTCGGGTCAGGAACCTAAATGTTATTTATAAAAAAGACGGGCGGTTAAACCGCCGCGTCTTGTAGATTTATCTTATTCATCGGATTCCAGCTGTCTTGCAGGTTGTTTTTTATAAGATTTTTATAGAAGTTTTCTTTGTAATCCAAAACCGCAAGTTGTTGTTTTAGTTCTTCCATTTGCTGCAGAGCTTTTTCTTTTGTATCAAGAATTATCTGGTAGCGCTCCGGAATTGTGGAATCCCCTTTTATACACAGATCTATGTATTTTTTTATAGCTTTATTCTCTGTGCCGACCGAGCGGAGGCATTTGACAATCCGAACCCATTCAAGGTCATTGTCCGAAAATTGGCGGATATTATTTTCGTTGCGTTTAACGAACGGGAAAAAACCTGATTTTGCCCAGAACCTGAGCGTATGTTCGGAAACCTCCATTTTTTCTGCAACTTCTTTAATTGTGTACATGAATCTTCTCCATATTTAATGCTTTTTTGATGTCATTTATAATTAAACCGGTTGTTAAGTGATAGCGATTATAAAGTTCTTCAAGTGGTATTCTGTCCGTGAATTCTTTCTTGCCGCCGAAATTCAGAACTTTCATATCTGAATTGCCGTAGAATCTTGCGACTTTTTCGCCGAACCCACCGTCCAGAATTCCATCTTCAAGTGTTACAACAATGCTGTGGTCAGCTTTGAGGCTTTCAAGAAGTTCTTCATCAACGCCTGAAATATAAACCGGATTTATAAGTGTTGCATTAATGCCGGTGTTTTGTTTAAGTGCTTCTTTTACTTCTTTAGCTTTGCCCGCGAAGCTCCCGAGTCCTAAAATCGCGACTTTTTCTCCTTTTTCAAGAACTTTTGACTTGTTGATTTTTGAGTAATCCGTTTTATCTTCTGCCCCGCAGGAGGTGAGAGGTTCTGCCGGAACTCTGATTGCTACCGGATAGTCATTTTGTTCGTACGACCATTCAAGCATCGCAAGGTATTCTTCCTTGTTAGTCGGTGCAAGGTAGACAATGTTCGGAATATTGCAGATTAACGGGATGTCGAAAGAGCCGAGGTGGGTAGCATCGGCACCGGAAAGCCCGCCCCAGTAAACAAGCATTGTAAGCGGTGAGTTGTTTAGCGCAAGATCCTGTGATAACTGGTCATAAGTTCTTTGAACAAATGATGTCATTATTGCAAGGATTGGTTTTGCGCCGTTTTTGGCGAGTGCCGAGGAGAAAGCAACTGCGTGTTCTTCCGCAATACCGGTATCAACATACTGTCTGCCGAGTTTTGCTCTGAAATCAGGCGTAAAACCGTGAACCCCCGGGGTTGCAGGGTTTACTACTATTAAATTTTTATCTTTTTTTGCTTTTTCAAGGATGAAGTCTTTTGTTATTGAATTGTAATCTTCCATTGATGTTTCAGGTGCAGGATTGCAGTTCCCGTTGTCGTCAAGCGTTCCCGGAACAATCCAGTGGAAGGCTTCTTTATTGGCTTCTGCCGCAGCACAGCCGTGGCCTTTTATTGTTTTCAAATGAACAATAACCGGATGGTCGGTATCTTTAACTTTTTGGAGCGTTTCAATAACTTTTTCAACGTTGTTGCCTTCGTCGATATAGTGGTATTCAAAGCCCATTGTCTTGAAGAAGTTTTGTTCTGCCTGACCTTTTGTTTCACGCAAAAGTTTAAGGTTTGAATAAATCCCGCCGTGGTTTTCGGCAATAGACATATCGTTATCGTTTACGATAATAATCAGGTTTCCGCCGAGAACTGCCGCGTTATTTAAACCTTCAAGTGCTTCGCCGCCGGTAAGAGAGCCGTCACCGATGAGTGCGATTACGTTATATTTTTCATCTCTTAAATCTCTGGCTTTTGCAACTCCGCAGGCTAAGCTTACGGAAGTTGAGGTGTGCCCTACCTTGAATAAGTCGTGAGGGCTTTCTTCCGGGGCTGTGTAGCCGGTGTAGGTTAAATATTTTTCCGGATTTGTAAAACCTTCTTTTCTTCCTGTGAGGATTTTGTGCGGGTAGCACTGGTGCGAAACGTCAAAGACGATTTTATCTACAGGTGAATTAAATACATAATGCATTGCAATCGTTGCTTCTATAATACCCAGATTAGGGCCGAAGTGGCCGCCTGTTGTGTTTACTTTTTTTATAATAATCTCTCTCATTTCATCTGCCAGCGCTGAAAGCTCTGACATTTCTAAAATTTTCAAATCCTGCGGGTTGTTAACTCTGTCTAAAATCATATAATCTCCTTATTTCTATGATGATATAATACAACCTGATAGTTACTCTCAGTCAAGTGGTTAGTTAATCTTTTTTATAAAATCTTTTAATTTTCTTTTTAAGGCATTTTTTAGCAAAATTTATTGCGTCCGGTTCAGATATAAAAATATGTTTTTCTCCGATTTCATCAAGAATACCGTGGTTTTTAAGCTGTTCTTTTAAGTTTTCGTTGTGTAGAACAAGGATAACTTTAATTTTTTGCGATTTGAGTCTTGCAAGGATATCCTGAAACGCGAAAATTGCCGAGATATCAAGCAAATCTTCAGATGAGTAGTCGATAATAAGATATTTGGTGCCTAAGAGTTCATCAAATTGCGAAATTAGCTGGGTTGCAGAGCCGAAGAAAAACTGTCCGTCAATGTGAACAATTCTGATTTTGTGGTCGTAGTCGTGCTCTACGTTCTTTTCGAGTTCAATAATTTCCCCGTTTGCCTGAACACTTCTTGAAATCAGTTTTGTTTTATCGGCAATTCTTTTTGCATACAGTAGAGCCGCAAAGGTTATTCCTGCACCTACCGCAACAATAAGATTATAGAATACTGTCAGAATAAAGACCAGAAACAGAACGTAAAAATCGTCTTTCGGCGCGTGTTTAATTACTTTCAAGAGTTTTACATCAATTATGTCGAACCCGATTTTTATAAGAATACCTGCAAGCACAGCGAGTGGAATTTGGGCGACAAAGTCTGAAAATTTAAAGATTAAAAGCCCTAAAATAAGCGGATTAATGAGCACGGCAAGCCTTGTCGTTGCACCGGAATTTATGGCTGCAACGGTTCTCATTGTTGCGGCAACGCCCGGAAGTGAGCCTGTGAGTGCGCAGCAAAGGTTCCCGAGTCCGAGTCCGAACAAAAGCCGCTTGCTTGATGTTCTCGTTTTCAAAAGAGAATCCCCGACAAGCCCTGTCAGTAAGCTTTCCACGCACAGCACAATTGCAAGCATTACTGCGTAGTGAAAATACGTAATTATATGGTGCAGATTAGAGTGCGGAATATTTATCTGCGGAAATGATATTGAAATTTCTGAAATTCTATCGACATTCAAACCTGTTTTTATTGAGATAAATGTGCATACAACAAGCGCTATAACCTGTGACGGAATAATTTTATTAAGTTTTTTAGGCGTTAGAAAAACGATTAAAAGAGTGATAATGCCGATGAAAAGCGCATCGTGGTTGTATGTATTCAGGTGTGTCACAAAATAATGGAGGCTTTCTATTGTATTTGACTTAGCCTCCAGCCCGCATAGCAGGTTTAATTGAAGAATTATAAGTATTACGCCTATGCCGTTCATAAATCCGGAGATGACGGGATATGGCATATATTTTACAATTTCCGGAAACTGCGTGAGAGAAAGGATTGTCTGAATAATTCCCGCCATTGTAAGAACGAGAATAACAGAAGAAATATCACCCTGCAGAGCGTGCATAATTGATGCGATAACAATGGTTACAGGGCCTGTGATGCCGGATATAAAAGGAACTTTCGGCCCGAATATTGCTGTAAGCACGCAAAGAATTATTGCGCCCCAGATTCCGGCGCTTGCGCCAAGTCCTGTCACAACTCCGAAGGCTAAAAGCTGCGGCAGTGCAACAATTGCAGCACTCAACGCTCCTATTGTATCGCCAGCCAAAACTAATGATTTTTCCCTAACCTTTTCAAGCATATAGTTATATTAGCATAAAAATTTTTTACATTACAATTCCAGCCACACAACGCCGTATGGTGCCACACGCAGGTGCATTGTTCGGTTTGTCAGTGAGATATCCACCTTGATATTATCATTGTTAACAAGGTTTTTCAGGCTTTTTATGTGTCCGTTATTTTTCAAAACCAGATTTACCGGCAGAGTTATTTCTGACACAATTTTTTCGTCAGAAAGGTTGTTAATTACTAAAATTTGCTGGTCTTTATCTTTTCTGATGTAAGCAAAGTTTTCCGGCAGGTTCGTTTTCAGCGGAATAAACTCCCCGCGAGCCATTGCCGGAAGAGATTTCCTCAAATGGACGAGGTTTTTGACTCTTTTATAAACACGGCTGTTGTATGCGTAATAATTGTTAGTTGAGCCGTAGAAGAGTTTGTAAGGGACTTCTCCTCTGTGAATATCACGCGAGTCAAAGGCGCTCAGAAGTTTTATTTTTGACGCGCGTTGTTTTAATTTCCTTTTGATTGCGGATTTGTCTGCGTTTGCGAAATTATTAGAAACTCCGATTTCATCCCCGTAATAAATTATCGGGATTCCGGGCAGAGAAAGTAAAATTGAAAAAGCCATTTCAATTCTGCGCGGATCGTTATCAAGGAAATTCGCGAGCCTTCCGCTTACGCCGAAACCTTTTCTAAAGCCTGCGCCTTTAGGTGAAAGATTGTTATAAATAATTTCACGGATTTCCGGATCGACCATTTCAAGCGTTAATTCGTCGTGGACACGCAGAAAAATTCCCCACGACGCAGTAGACGGAATTTCCGGTGTGGCTTTATTCGCGTCAAGAAAATATTTTTTATCTTTTGTAATCAAACTTGCCCAGATTGCAGGCATGTAAGGAAAGTGATAAGCAATCTGTCCTTCATCGGTTCTTTTAAATTCCTGCTTCATATTCGGGTATTCGATAGTTCTTTCTTTGCCGAAATAAGGCAGAATATCTTTAGGCACCTGACAGGCTTCAACCTGAATAACGCTTGAAGGCGCCGTCGCCTGAATATAATTGCTTAAAAGCCTTACAATAGAGTGGGTTTTAGGCTGATTTTCAGCATTTGTGCCGGGTTCTTTTGAAAGATACG
Organism: Candidatus Gastranaerophilales bacterium; assembly: GCA_944323035.1. GTDB lineage: Bacteria > Cyanobacteriota > Vampirovibrionia > Gastranaerophilales > Gastranaerophilaceae > Gastranaerophilus. The sequence continues at coordinate 80,315 of CALUQY010000008.1, read as the reverse complement.
GTATAGCGTCCATACGGAAAATGTCAATCCCTAAATTACTCCAGTAACTGATTGTTTGCAGGCAGTAATAAAGCACCTGCGGGTTTTCCCAATTGATATCTATCTGGAACGGGTAGAAGGTGTGGTAGACAAAATAATCTTTGCCGTTTATAGTAACTTTGCGCCAGTTATTTTCGGTATTTTCAGGGAAAATTATGCGGCGTTTGGAGATTTTGCCGTCGTCTTCAACATATTCTACGACAGTTCCAAGTTTTTCATCCTGATACTTTCTGTATTCCGGCATTGTTTCGCGCACAATAAAGTAATCAAGTTTTGAAAGGTCGCCGTTTTGAAGCGCTTTAAACCATTCATGTTCTTCCGAGAAATGGTTCAGAACAAGATCGGCTTTAATTTTAAAGCCTTCTTGCTTTGCCTTGGTGATAAATTCTTTGAACTCTTTCATCCCGCCCAAATCTTTGCGGACGTTTTGCGGGTTCTTAACATCAAAACCGGCGTCAGTCATCGGCGAATCCGCAAACGGAAGCATATATAAAGTCGTTACACCTAAATCTTTGAGGTATTTAAACATTTTTGTCGTATCGTGGAAAGTGCTGGCGGTTTCTCCGTCATTCACCCCGAATTGGTCAACATAAAACATATAAATTATTTCGTCTTTGTACCAGTCGCAAGGTCGGGTTTCATCGGTTTTCTTTAGCGCAAGCGGGCGGTTTTTTATAGATTGTTCTGCAATTTTTAAAACATTTTCGTATATTATATCGCAGTTTTCCCTGCCGTAAATTTCAGCAATAGATGTTTTGATTTCTGTCTTTAATTTCTGCGGAATTGAATCAATAATGGAAACTTCTTCTTTGATTGGTTCCGGTTCAGAGGTGATAATTTCTTCCGCGAGCGCAAGGTTTGTGAGCGAAAAGCTTAGCATAAGCAATAATGAGATTAATTTTTTCATATTACAAGCCTAGCACGGATAAATTTTTCATGCCAGTTCATGTTAAAAAATGTAATCTAGTGGAGTTTTAATTTGTCCGGTAGTATAATCCTTGATATGATGAGAAGCGATAGTATAAAAGAAGGAATAGCAAGGGCGCCGCACAGAGGGCTGTTAATGGCGGCAGGCGTCAGCAAAAAAAATATGAAAGCGCCGTTTATAGGGATAGCGAGTTCTTTTTCGGATCTGGTTCCTGGGCATATCGGAATGCGTGATTTAGAACGCCAGATTGAAAAGGGCATACATTCAGCCGGAGGACAGGCGTTTATTTTCGGCGTTCCGGCAGTATGCGACGGAATAGCTATGGGGCATAGCGGAATGAGGTATTCGCTTCCTTCGCGTGATTTGATTGCCGATTGCGTTGAAACTGTTGCAGAAGGACATCAGCTCGACGGACTTGTTTTGCTCTCTAATTGCGATAAAATTACTCCGGGAATGCTTATCGCTGCCGTGCGTTTGAATATCCCGACTGTTATTGTAACTGCAGGGCCTATGCTTGACGGTGAGAGCAAATGTGAAAAATTAACTATGATAAAAGGTTCGTTTGAAGCTGTCGGGAAATTCCGTGCCGGCATGATTGATGAAAAGAGGTTTGAGGAACTTATAGAGCAATCCTGTCCTTCTGCAGGTTCGTGTCAGGGGCTTTATACTGCAAACACAATGGCTTGCCTGACAGAGGTTATGGGGATGAGTTTACCGTTTTGCGCGACTTCTGCGGCGGTTTCCTCTCAAAAACGCAGAATCGCTTTTGAAAGCGGCATGGCGGTTGTGGAACTCGTCAGAAAAAAACTTACACCTGACAAATTTATAACCAAAACTTCTATCAGAAACGCAATTATTACGGATCTTTCGCTTGGCGGTTCTACGAATTCTTTCCTTCACCTGCTGGCGCTTGCAAATGCAGGCGGAATTGATATTACGCTTAAAGATTTTGAGGAACTCGGCGATAAAATTAAGCAGATAGTCAAACTCGATCCTGCCTCAAACTTTACAATGACGGATTTGCACCACTCCGGCGGAATTCCGGCGATTTTGAGAACTCTTTTTGAAGGTAATGCCGGCTTGAAGGATTGCCCGAATGTTTGCGGGCTTAGTATTCAAGAGATAGCGCGGGAGGCTTATGTTAATCACGATTTAATTCACGACTGCACTAATCCGGTAACAACAAAACCCGGACTGGGCGTTTTGTATGGAAATATCGCAAAAGACGGATGTGTTACTAAGATTTCCGGTATTGATGAAAGCTGTTACGAGTTTGAAGGTGTTGCTAATCCTTTTGACAGCGAAGAAGAAGCAATGCACGCGCTGGAAAATGATTTAGTTAAAGCCGGCGATGTTGTTATTATCCGTTACGAAGGCCCGAAAGGCGGCCCCGGAATGCGTGAGATGCTTGCTCCGACCTCACTTCTTGTCGGCAAAGGGCTTGGTACAAGCTGTGCACTGATAACTGACGGGCGTTTTTCCGGAGCCACACGCGGTGCCTGCATAGGACATGTGTGTCCGGAAGCCGCAGACGGCGGTATTATCGCACTTATTCAAAAAGGCGATAAAATTAAAATAGACATTAATAAGCGCAGAGTGGATGTGCTGGTGGATGACGCTGAACTCGCTGCCCGGCGTGCAAAATTTATTCCGCCAAAACGCGATAACCTTTCTAAGTACCTTCAGCGTTATGCCAAAAATGTTTCGGACGCCTCTCACGGCGCGGTGATTCTTTGATGTTTGAACGTTATGAAAATTTTTTAAAATCTTTTGATGAAAAACTTGCCCTATATTTTGAACGCGACAAGGATAAAATAAAGTGTCAGAAAGGCTGTACGTTTTGCTGCGAAAATGCTGACTACCCGCTTTCTTTACTAGAGATGAAGTATTTAATGCAAGGTTTCTTGCGCTTAGATAAAGACTGGCATGACAGGGTTCGCGAAAACATAAAAAAACTTAAATCTCGAAAAAAGACTTCTTCTTACCCCTGCCCGTTTCTGCTTGACGGAGAATGTGCGGTTTATGCCCGCCGTCCTTTAACCTGCCGCGTCCACGGGCTTGCATATATGCGCTCTGACGGAATCGTAAAACTTCCGGAATGTGCCCGTACCGGTAAAAACTATTCTTCAAACTTTGACGGGCAAAGCGTTGATTTTGAACCGGTAAAAGAGGATTTGAACCTTGATAAAATTTTTGCCTCCGCTCCGGAATTAGATTTTGGCGAACTCCGCTCAATGATGAATTGGTTTTTATAATCTCGTTGCAAGCGCGCAAAAATCAGTATTGCAGCCTTGATAAAAATTCCTTAATTTTTTGTAACAATTGATGCCGGTATTTAAAGTTTATGCCAGGTTATTCCGACAAATAGACTAATAGTACTCTAAGAATAAGGAATATCAATTATGGGAATGGCAGCATCTCAAGCAAGATTATTAAGTATTACAGCCAGACTTTCTGATAATGAACAGTCCGGTCAGGCGCTTTCGTACGCCAAAGAACGATTGGCAGACAGAAGCGATCAGATTACTGCCGAGTATAACGACGCCCTGAAGGCAACAAAATTACAAATTATGACCGGTTACTCTGATGGTGCCGCAAGTTACACGGATATTTCTTTTGATATGCTTACAAGTCCGGCTGTTGTTGAAACTCTCGGCAAACAATATATTGCAACCGATACTCAAGGCCGCGTACTTGTTTCAGAAGATGTTGCAGATGCATTTGCAGAAGCACACGGCTCTCTTAATGCCTTCCTCGGGGCTTTGGGAACTAAGCAGGGCGGGCCTTATTCACTTTCGGATATTGACCCGAGTAAAAAAGCTTCTGATGGCGCTTCTTTTGAAATGGAAGACAAAATTCACGAAGCATGGGATGTCTATTTCAACAGTATTGGTAAGACATTTGGCAGTGACGATGAGGATGATGTAAGCGACAACCACCTCTGGACTTTTGATTATGTCGAAACCGGGAATGAAATAGGTCAAGGTTATGCAACAATTACAGTTGCAAGTACAGATCCGGCTATTACTAACCAGCCAATAAACTTTGAAGGTACTAATGATGAACAGTTAGAACTTTATAACTATGCATTGGCAATTACAGAATCTTACTATTCTGATGGTACGACAACCATAGTTGATGGCGTAAATGTAACCTATAATGAACACGATTTTACGACTGTTAACACCCAGTATAACAAGGGAAACAGCGCAATGACAGATTATTATAGTAATCTGTACTACAAAATGCTTTCTTCCGGCTATTATACATACACCGATACTCCGGCAAAAGCTAATAATGATGATCACTATCTCTATGAGAATAAACCTACATATCTGGGTGCTTCATCACAGACAACGAAAGGTACTCCGCTGGATGATTCCAACACCTTTGAACAATATTTGCGCAACGGCGATCTAATATTGGAAACTTATTCTGTCACAGAAGGTAAATTCGTTTCAACCTCTATTAGTGAAGATACCTGTATTCAGGAAGTAGAGGATGAAACCCAAATCGCAATTGCACAGGCAAATTACGAAAATGACCTTAAACAAATCCAGCGTTTAGATTCGCGTTATGACTTGCAGATAAAACAGCTTGATACAGAACACAATACACTCCAGACAGAATATGAATCTGTAAAGAATGTAATTACCAAAAATGTTGAAAAGTCATTTCAAACATTCGGATAAAAAACAGCCTCAGGGCTGTTTTTTAGTATTGACAAGCCGTGAGAAATGATACATAATAAATATGGCAATAAGGCAATATTGTCGAAAGGACGAGAAAAGTTAATAAGTTAAAGAGTTAATAAGGGATATGACCGAAAAGGCTGAAACTGACCCCGGGTAAAATTCCATAATCCTAATTAACTTATTAACTGATTAACTCATTAACTAGAAAAAAAAGAAAGGATAGAAGAACTTATGAAAAACCGAAGAGTAAGCATTTTATCAGGGGGGGGGGGGGAGCCGCTCAACCGGTAAATCCCGCACCTTAGACCCCAATGTCATCCTGAACAGCGAGCGAAGCGAGCGTGATTCAGGATCTATCCAACGTTGCATTATACCGGTAACGTTGGACAGATCCCGAAATAAATTCGGGATGACACTGGCTGAGCCAGTTCCACAATTGGCCCTGAGCGACTGTACCACGAAAGAAGTAAGCGTGACTGCCGAAAAGTATTCGTCATTGCGAGCGGTCGCAGACCGCGTGGCAATCCAGTCAACCAACGCCGTGCCCCCATGTCATGCTGAACTTGTTTCAGCATCTGACCAGCGTTGGAAACTACCAGTGTTGTTGGACAGATCCCGAAATAAATCCGGGATGACACCGACTGAGTCGGTTCTACAATTGAACCCGATTAAAAATACAGCGTTCACCATGGCTGAGATTTTGCTTTCCCTCACGATAATCGGTGTGGTTGCAGCGATAACGCTTCCGTCACTTACAGGCAACATTAACGAACGCACATGGAACACGCAAAGAAAAGCCCTCTATGCACGGTTTAGTCAGGCAATAGCCCTCATGCCGGCCTTGAATGGTTATGGCGTATTAAAAGAAGAAAGTTCTGCCGGTGCCAGTGATGCCGAAGATACCGCTGCCGAAACCTTTGTTACAAATGGACTTTCAAAAGTAATGAAGATTAATAATATTTGTGATAATGAACATGTGCAGGATTGCGGTTTAAATTCGACTTTTACTGATATGCTTGGTAGTATTAAATCTTTGCCGCTGACAATGACTGATTTGAATGCTTCTATGACTCAGACATCCTATAGTGATACAACAGGAACCGGAAGCTTTTCTATGCTTAATACTAAAGCAGCGGCCTTTGAGACTCAAAACGGGGAAAGCATTTTGCTTTTTTACAATCCAAATTGTGTCGCAGCTATGGGAGAAACCAGTAACTACTTTATGCAACCTAAAGTCTGTGTGAATATGGTATATGATTTAAACGGGAATAAGGGCCCTAACACTACAGGTAAAGATATTGGTATTATGACAATTTTTTACCCTACGGATAGTATTGTTGTGGCTCCAACGCCTTATAGAACAAAGTTTTTAAATGTTACAGATACTGATGCCTCAAGGGTTTGTACTCAAGATGCCGGAAGTGATTATAGAATTCCAAATTTGTCGGAATTAGGCTCTATGTTCGTAAATAATTCTATTCTTGGTCTTGATATTGGTCGTGGTGATTACTCTTCCGAAAAAATTGTACTCAATGGGTCAATTCATTATTGGGTTATGGGTAGTTACGGACAGTATAGAATTCCCAGCACCGGGGCACAATGGAGTGTTACCTGCGTTAAACGTTAGTTTAAGTTTCCCCAGTCATATCTAAGCTTATTCAGGACGTTTTCTATGGCGTCCTGTTTAAGCAGGATCTTTTGTGTCGCGTTATTAATAAGGGTTATAATCTCTTTCCTGTTTGCGTAAAACGGCTGCGGCTGGATATTCTTTAATTGTTTTGCACTGAGAATTCTTGCCTGTGCAAAAATATCTTCCGGCGCTGCTGTTGTGTAAAATTTATCCGCAAGAGCGTCTTTATTTGTTGCAAGAATGTTTGTCAGTTTAGCAAGTTCAAGCTGATTTTCAGCATTGGTCAGATAGAGCGCAAATTTCAGTGCAGTGTCTTGTTTTTTCGATTTAACCGGAATTATAAAATTCATCATAGAAAAGTTATATTTTCCGGTTTCGCCCCGAAGCTGCGTGCCTAACTCAGTATTTGCAAAAGTTTGCGGTGCGTTTTCCTTTATCATATTGAGGAAATTTGAACCGCCTTCAAAGATTAAAACTTCTCCTGCCATGTATTTTTCAAGTGATTCCTGATGAGTCTGGGTCAGGCTTTCTTTCGGGAAACAGCCGGAATTGTAGGCATCTTGAAGCGTTTTGTAAAGATTTATTGCCATTTGGGAATTGATATTTTCGGGTGAATTTATCCCGTATTTATTCAAGAGCCGCAGCATGGAATCGTTTTCCGCGAAGTTGAACATAAGCAGAAATTTGTCGTTGTTTGTTCCGGCGCGGCACTTGTCAAAAATTTCATTGTAAGTTGTCGGTTGGCTATGCAAGAACTTTTTGTTGTAAAAAGTCAGTGCGGACGTTGCGTACCACGGGATAAAATAGTTTTTGCCGTTGAATTTCATATTATCAACGATTTCTCGCGGAAATTGGGTTAAATCCCCGTCTTTGATTTCGGTTAGAGTTCCTTTTTTTGCGAGTAATGCCGAGAAATCGGGGTTTAGATTAATCAAATCCGGTGGATGGTCACTTAAAATCGCTGCGAGGGTTCGTTTTTCACCCTCTGAGAACGGGATATCGACCCAGTTGATTTTTATTTCAGGATTTTGTGCCTCAAAGTTAGCGATAACTTTTTCCATATAAGGTGAGAAGTCGCGCATTTGAAGCGTCCAGAAAACGAGTTCATCATTTTTAGATTTCGGCCGTGCCGCCAGAAGTATCACTGCCAGTAATACCGTAAAAATTATTAATAAAATCCGTGTTCTCATCGACATTGTTCCCTATTAATGCTACAATTATACTATGAACAATTTATTTACGGAACTGGAAAATCAAAATAAACAAATTCCGCTGGCAGAGGCTTTGCGTCCGAAAACTCTTGAGGATTTTATGGGGCAAAGCAATATTATCAGCGAAAAAAGTCCGCTGTTGAATTTGTTGAAAACAAAACGGCTTTTTTCATTGATTTTCTGGGGAACTCCGGGCTGTGGCAAGACGACGCTGGCAAGGCTTATTGCAACAAAAACCAATGCGGATTTTATTGAACTTTCGGCTGTCTCATCCGGCATTAAAGATATCAAAGATGCGGTTGAGAGGGCAAGAATTTCTTTGCGTTCCGGAATTAAAACGATTTTGTTTATAGATGAAATCCATAGATATTCAAAGACCCAGCAGGATGCGCTTTTGCCTCACCTTGAGGACGGAACGATTTTTCTGATTGGTTCAACTACAGAAAATCCCTCTTTTCAGGTTGTACCTGCGCTTTTGTCACGTGTTCAGGTTATAAGGCTTAATACAATTGATGATGCGTCTATGAAACGGATTATTATGCGCGGGTTTGAATATCTGGCAAAAAATTATCTGCCAATGGACTGCGAAACGGGTGTTTTGGATTTTATCATAAATCTTGCGCGCGGGGATGCAAGATATGCGCTGAATATCGTTGAAAACGCTTATTTTGCCAGTGATTTGAAAGATAATAAACGAAATTTGACCGTTGCGATAATTGAAGAAATTTGCCAGAAACGCAATACCAGATATTCACAACAGGAACATTATGACTGCGCGTCAGCGTTTCAAAAGAGTTTGCGCGGAAGTGATCCGAATGCGGCAATTTATTACTTAGCTAAAATGATTGCAGCGGGCGAAGATCCGCGCTTTATTGCACGCAGATTGATAGTCTGTGCTGCGGAAGATGTCGGGCTTGCAGAGCCTAATGCTTTAAATATTGCGGTGAATGCTTACCGTGCGGTGGAACTTTTAGGGCTTCCCGAAGGCAGGATTCCACTTGCAGAGGCGGTTATATATGTTGCTCAGGCTAAAAAATCTAATAAAGCAATTATGGCGATTGACTCCGCGCTTGCGGATATTGATTCTGGTAAAGATTTTCCGCCGCCGATGCACCTGCGGGACGCTCATTATAAAGATGCGTCAAAATACGGTTTTGGAATCGGGTATGTTTATACCCATTCAGCCCCTGATATAGAGCAGCAATTTATGCCGGATGAGCTAGTCGGGGTTAAGTATCTTTAGGCGTAAACTGTCCGAGAAAGCCTCGGCCACTGAGTGGCACCCTCATTTAGTTTATACGCTTACGGTAACGATTGATACAAGTATGGCTCCGGCTCAGCCGGGCGCGAGTCTTTCTCGGACAATAAAAACGCCTTTATTGCGCTTTTTTAAAGAATTTTTCTGCAATTTTTCTTGAGAATTTGGTTTTCTCCGCAAATGTTACTATCATTTTTGAATCATTTTTGTCCGGATAGCTGGAAATCATTGCTGTTATCTCTTTATTGGAACTTTTATCCTTAATACTTATTTTTACATATTTTAAATCTTTATTGAGCGCCTTCCATTTGCCAAGCTCTAAGATATCAATATCATCAAACTTAACCGGCAGGGCTTTGTGCTTTTTAGCAAGTTTCAGCATGTCCGCTTTTAATTCTGCTTTATCAGTTTTATTCAAATCAAGCAGAATCTTGTCTTTTGTGTCTACCAGAACCATTTTCTGTCCGGTTTTTAAATCCTCCGCGATTTGGGTATCATAGCCCATTAACCCCTTAACCTCGGTGATTTCGTATTCTCCGGTAACTTTTCTGGTAAACATTGTCGATTTAATTGCATTCCAGAAGATAGCACCGATTTCTTTCAGTGAAAGTTCGGTAAAAGATTTTCCGGTTTTGTCAATTCCGGCCTGAACCTCAATGTTAACTTTCTTTACTGTCGGAATGATGTTTGCGTCAAGATATTCTTTTCCGCCGATTGAAAGAAATCCGATTATCGCCAGAATTATGATTACCAGATTTATAATATTTCTTAAACATCCCATACTCTTAAACCTTTTTCGTGCTATAATGATTTTACTATGAATAAGCCTGAAATCAACTATATTAATACCGCAGACGTAGACATAGATTTATTGACACCTTCCATGCAGCATTACGTTGCTACAAAGAGAGAGAATCCTGATTGTATCTTATTATACAGGCTTGGCGATTTTTTTGAAACCTTTTTTGAAGATGCTGTTACAATGTCAAAAGTTCTTGAAATTACGCTGACTTCGCGTGATGCGGGCAAAGCTATCGGAAAAGTTCCGCTCGCTGGTATCCCGATTAAATCTACTGATGCTTATATAGAAAAATTGATTCAGAAAAATTATAAAGTTGCGATTTGCGATCAGCTTGAGGACCCTAAAGAAGCAAAAGGTCTGGTTAAGCGCGGAGTTACAAGGGTTATTACCTCGGGCACAATACTGGAAAGCGACTTTTTGGAGAAGAATTCTAACAATTATATCTGCGCACTGTTTCACGATGAAAAAACAGATTTGTACGGCTTTTCCTACGCAGATATTTCAACCGGAGAATATAAAGTTACGCAGGGCAATCTTAATTTAATCCTTGCCGAACTTGCACGGGTTAAACCGGCAGAAATAGTTGCGCCGGCTCTCCGTGCTGAAATTAAACCGTTCCAGATCGTTCCGGATGAGGTTATTAACCTCCCCGAAACAATTGTTAAAAACTATAACTGTTCAAAAATTCCGGCGACTGTCTTTGAAGAGCATTTCGCATTTAGTAATCTTAAAGCCGTATTTAACGTGAATAGTCTGGAAGCTTTCGGCTATAACAACTGCAAAGTAGGTTTTCGCGCAGCAGGCGCGCTTCTTGCTTACATCTGGGAAACAACAAAAGAAAATGTTCCGAAATTTGAACGCATTGAAAGCTATGAGCTTTCAGAGTTCCTTATAATTGATGCGTCGACCAGAAAAAATCTTGAACTTGTCGAAACTCTCAGAGAAAAGAATAAATACGGTTCGCTACTCTGGGCAATTGATAATACTAAAACCAATATGGGTGCGCGTTTGCTCAAAAACTGGATTTGTCAGCCGCTAAGGAAGAAAGAGGATATTATTGCCCGTCAGAACTATGTATCCGAACTTGTAGAAAAATCTGATTTACGCATTCAAATGGCGTCGTCGCTTGAAAAAATATACGATATTCAGCGCCTGACAACCAAAATCAGCAACAGTACAGCAAATCCTAAAGATTTTCTTGGATTAAAAAGCTCTTTAATGATGCTGCCTGAATTACTTGAATCCTCCAAAGCTCTCGAGAATAATCCGTTTGCCTCTGTTCTTGAATATGCTGCTGAAATTGTTGATTTTGCGCATTTGATTGAAAAAACTATTGATGAAAACGCACCTGCACAAATAAAAGAAGGCGGAATTATCAAAAACGGAGTCAACGGCGAACTTGATTACTTTCGGGATCTTTTGACAGGCGGCGAAGAATGGCTTAAATCTTTTGAAGAGAAAGAAAAAGAAACGACAGGAATTAAATCTCTAAAAGTCGGTTATAACCGCGTGTTTGGTTATTTTATCGAGGTGACAAATTCCTATAAAAACTTTGTTCCGCAGCATTATATCCGCAAACAAACCCTCTCCGGAGCAGAAAGATTTATTACAGAAGAACTTAAAAACCATGAGGACGATGTGCTTTCGGCAAAGTATAAGTCCGTTGAACTTGAATACAAACTTTTCTGTGATATGCGCGAGTATGCAAAAGAATTTGTGTCGAAATTAAGAGAAATCGCAGAATGTATCGCAAAAGCCGATGTTTATGTCGGACTTGCTGTTACGGCCGTTGAAAATAACTATTCAAAGCCGGAAATTGATGATTCAGAAGATTTTATTGTTAAAAACGGGCGTCATCCGGTGCTGGAAAAAATTCTGCCGCTCGGTGAGTACGTTGAAAATGATTTAGAACTCCGCGCAAATTCTGATGATGTAACACAGTTTATGATTTTGACAGGGCCGAATATGGCCGGTAAATCTACTTATATGCGCCAGAATGCTTTGATTTGCATCTTAGCGCAGATAGGTTCGTGGGTTCCGGCTGATTATCTGAAACTTGGCGTTGTGGATAAAATTTTTACGCGTGTCGGCGCTTCTGATGATTTGACCCTCGGACAATCCACTTTTATGGTTGAAATGGTTGAAACCTCTTACATTCTCAACTCCGCAACCGAAAGAAGTCTTGTGCTCATTGATGAAATAGGACGCGGTACAAGCACCTATGACGGTGTCGCAATTGCGTGGTCTGTTGCGGAATATCTTGCATCCAAAATCAAAGCTCGTTGTATTTTTGCAACCCACTATCACGAACTTAACGTTATGACAAAAATGTATCCGCAAATTAAGAACTACCGGATTACCGTTACGGAAGAAAACGGCGAAATCCAGTTCTTAAGAAAAATCGTACAGGGCGGTGCCAGCCGCAGCTATGGTATTCAGGTGGCTAAAATGGCCGGACTTCCGGCACCGGTAATTAAACGCTCGGAAGAATTAATGCAAAAACTTCAGAAAGATTTTTCAAATAACCTTGCAACCCGTAAGAAATCTCAAAACGGTGAACTTGAAGTTCCACAGTTGACCTTGTTTTACAAATAGTACATAGTGCCGCTCAAGGCGGGGCGAGTCAACCGCCTCTTATAAAATTGATCGGTTATGGCCTTGACTAAATTTGAAAAATGGTACATAATGGAAGAGGCAATAAGTAAATAAGGCAATAGGGCAATAAGTCGTTATGGCCAAAAGGACGAGAAAAGTTAATAAGTTAAAGAGTTAATAAGGAATATGACCGAATGGAAGAAAAATAAACCCGGATAAACTCCCATAATCCTAATTAACTTATTAACTGATTAACTCATTAACTAGAAAAAAAAGAAAGGATAGAAGAACTTATGAAAAATCGAAATGTAAGCATTTTATCAGGGGGGGGGGGGGAGCCGCTCAACCGGTAAATCCCGCGCCTTAGACCCCAATGTCATCCTGAACAGCGAGCGAAGCGAGCGTGATTCAGGATCTGTCCAACGTTACGAGCTGGTATCCAACGTTGGTCAGACCCTGAATCAAGTTCAGGGTGACAAAAATATGCAATGTGTCCGTAAGTGTCTACCGTCATTGCGAGCCGACGGAAGTCGGCGTGGCAATCCAGTTGAGGTCGCCACGAGATTGACTGGATCGCCACGGGCTTCCGCCCTCGCGATGACACTGGCTGAGTCGGTTCTACAATTGGACCCGATTAAAAACGCAGCGTTCACCATGGCGGAAATATTGCTTTCCCTCACGATAATCGGTGTGGTCGCGGCGATAACGCTTCCGTCACTTACAGGCAACATTAACGAGCGTACATGGAACACGCAAAGAAAAGCCCTTTATGCGCGTTTTAGTCAGGCAATAGCTTTAATGCCGGCGTTGAACGGTTACGGAACATTAACAGAGGGTGATAGTTCAACTTCCGCAGTCGACACTGCCGCCGAAACTTTTGTTACGAACGGGCTTGCTAAAGTACTTAAAATTAATAATATTTGTGACAGTGAACACCTTGATGATTGCGGTATTCCGGCAAAAATTATCCCGCTGGATTTAGGGGGAAGCTCGGTTAGTAATGTGCAATTAGATGATATTAAAACTCTGGTCGGTTTTAATAGTATGTTTAATGGTACCTGGTCCGGATATAATTTTACTTCCGGAAGTTATTCTCAACTAGACACGAAAGCTGCGGCGTTTGAAACCGCCAATGGAGAATCAATTCTTACTTACTATAATCCTTTGTGTAAAAGCAGCGCAATGTTGAGTTCTAATGCAATGTATTACTCGCAGCCGTTTATGTGTGCGAATTTCGTGTATGACTTGAACGGAAGTAAAGGCCCTAATACTGTCGGCAAAGATATCGGATTTATTTCTGTGCTGTATCCAAGCGATTCTGTTGTGGTCGCGCCTATGCCTTATGTTAGAATGACGGAAGCTACTGTACAACAGGAATCAGGTGCGGCATGCAGGGCTTTAGATGAAGCTGTCAGAACTCCTAATATTGAAGAACTGGCTGCAATGTTTTATAATAAGTCGTTGCTAAAAGGCCAATCAGTTGAATCATGGTCAAGTTCAATTGCACAGTTTGACCCGACTCAAGCCTGGCGGTTAAATACAAGCACCGGCGCATGGCAAACTCTTTCGCGGATTCAGGAACGTAGGACCAGATGTGTTTACAGATAACAAAAATCCCGCTTATTAGGCGGGATTTTTTGTTATTAACTAAAGTGTTTGCCTTTTCTCTTATAATAATCTTCTATGAAGCCGGTATTGAAGTTGCCGCTGATAAATACTTCATCTTCAATAATGTCCTGATGAAAAGGAAGAGTTGTTTCAATGCCTGTAATAACGTATTCTTTTAAGGCACGGTACATTCTTCTTCTTGCTTCATTTCTGTTTCTGCCCCAGCAAATCAACTTACCTATCATAGAATCGTAGGTCGGCGGGATTGTGTAATCCTGATATGCGTGAGAATCCACTCTGACGCCGAAACCGCCCGGTGTTACGTATCCTGTGATTTTACCCGGGTTTGGCATAAAGTTTTTGTCAGGGTTTTCAGCATTGATACGGCATTCAATAGCGTGGCCGCGAAGAATAATATCTTCTTGTTTGAAATCAAGTTTTTCTCCTGCCGCGACAAGAATTTGTTCTCTGACAAGGTCTATATTGGAAATCATTTCCGTAACGCAGTGTTCAACCTGAATACGCGTATTCATTTCCATAAAGTACCATTTGCCGTCATGGTCAAGCAGAAATTCGCAAGTTCCGACACCTTCATAGTTAATTGCTTTTGCCGCGCGAACTGCTGCTGCGCCCATTTCCTGACGTGTTTTTTCGTCAATTGCAGGGGACGGCGCTTCTTCAATTAATTTCTGGTGGCGTCTTTGAATTGAACAGTCACGTTCGCCCAGGTGGACAACATTGCCGTACTGATCTGCAAGAATTTGAACCTCAATGTGGCGCGGGTTTTCAAGGTATTTTTCCGCATAAACATCAGGATTGCCAAAGAAGTTTTGGGCTTCTGCCTGACAGAGGTTCATATTTGTTTCAACCTCATCGTCGTTTCTCACAATTCGCATACCTTTTCCGCCGCCGCCGGCAGTAGCTTTAAGGATTATCGGGTATCCGGCTTTCTTGGCGAATTCTTTTACCTCTTGAGGCGTTTTAACAATACCGGTTCCAGGAGTTACCGGAACGTTGTTTTCAACCATTGTTTTTCTTGCAGTAGCTTTGTCGCCCATTTTTCTCATGGATTCTGCGGAGGGCCCGATGAACTTAACTCCTGATTGTGTGCAGATATCGACAAAATCGGCTCTTTCGGACATAAATCCGTATCCCGGGTGGATTGCATCAGCGCCTGCAACTTCTGCGGCTGACATAATGGCCGGTATACTTAAGTAACTATTGGCGCTGGGAGCGGGTCCTATGCAATAAGCTTCTGTTGCAAGCCTTACGTGAAGCGAATTGGCATCAGCCTGTGAATAGATTGCAACCGTTGGTATTCCTAACTCTCTGCAAGCGCGGATAATTCTTACTGCAATTTCTCCGCGGTTTGCTATTAAAACTTTTCTAAACATATTCCTTTTCCTTAGTTCCCGCGCTGCCGGCAGGGCAAAACGGGAAATCCCTTTCATTATTCAACGTACATTAAAACCTGACCGAATTCAACCGGCTGGCCGTTTTCAACGCAAATTTCAACGATTTTGCCGGACACTTCGGAGTCAATTTCGTTCATTAATTTCATTGCTTCAACGATACAAACGACATCGCCTTCTTTAATAGTGTCACCAACCTGAACAAAAGGTTTCGCATCCGGTGACGGCGCGGTATAGAAGGTTCCTACCATCGGGGATGTAATAGTTTTTCTGTTGTCAGCTTTAGGTGCCGCTGGTGCTGCCGGAGTTTGCGGGGCAGCTTGAGGTGCTGGGGCTTGAATAGCCGGCGCTGCAACGGTTTGAACTATCCCGTTAACCTCTTTTCTTAATGATACTGCGCAGTTTTCATCTTCCAGTGTAATTTCTGTCAAATTATTATCAGAAAGGATTTTTGCTAATTTTTCAATATAATTGGTATCAATTTTCATTTTAATCTCCCTAATCAAAATATTAAAGAGAAGGCTTAACAAAAGCCTTCTCCAGAAAATTTATAATACTAGCATCTGTCCAGATATTCGTTAGTACGGGTATCAATTCTAATCATATCACCGTTAGCAACGAAGAACGGAACGTTAACTACAGCGCCGGTTTCAAGTTTAGCCGGTTTTGAACCGCCCTGAGCGGTATTACCTTTTTCCGCCGGCGGGGTGTCTACAACCTGAAGCTCAACGTGAGCCGGAAGGTCTACGCCGATAACGCGGTTGTTGTGAAGTAATACCTGAACAACCATGTTCTCTTTAAGATATTTAATCCCGTCACCGACCTGGATTTCTGTCAAAGGTAGTTGTTCGTAGGTTTCCATATCCATCATTACGAAGTCTGCGCCTTCTTTGTAAAGGTATTGCATTTCGCGTCTGTCAAGAGTAGCTTTACCGACTTTTTCGCCCGCTCTGAAAGTCTTTTCAAGAACATTGCCAGTTTCAACGTTTTTAAGTTTTGTTCTTACAAACGCCGCACCTTTACCCGGTTTAACGTGTAAAAATTCTACAACAGACCATAAGCCGTTGTCTAATTCAAGCGTCAAGCCTGTTTTTAAATCGTTTACAGAAATCATATTTTTCCCCTTTTTAAAATTATAATATCTCTTTTATGTCCGAGAAATTTTCGCGTGCTCGCGGAAATTTCGAGTGACGTGTTAGGCAGTGTAGCCACGGGTTGACCTGCGTGAGCAGGGCAAGCAGGTGGCGGAGTACTGCTTTTTATCCCATTTTAGCATAAACATTTCATTTTACAAACTTTATTAATATATGTTTACGAATTCGGGGTTTTTAGTGTAAAATAATCCTATGGCAATCGGACAGGTTTATAAGATACATTCGGATTTTTATTATCTAACCTCGGGGGAGGAGCATTTCGAGTGTAAAATCCGGGAAGTTCTGAAAAAGCAGAATGAAAAAATTCTGGTCGGGGATTTTGTTGAGTTTGAAAACGGGCATATTACAAAAATTCTTCCGCGAAAATCTTTTATTCCGCGCCCGAGTGTTGCCAATGTTGATCAAATTGTAGTTGTTTCGGCGTTAAAATCGCCGGATTTGGATTTTAACCAGCTTGACAGATACATTGCGTTTGCCAAATATTACGGGTTAGATGTAAAACTTTGCTTTAACAAAGAAGATTTGAATGTGGAAGAAGGACTTATTGAGCTTATCAAATCTATTTATGAACCGCTCGGGTATCAGCTTTTCTTTACTTCTGCAAAAGAACACCGCGGAGTTGCGCTGTTTGAAGAAATTTTGAGCGGTAAAACGAGTGTTTTATGCGGCAGCTCCGGTGTCGGCAAATCAAGCCTGATTAACGCGATTAATCCTGAATTTCATCTGAAAACAAAAGAAATAAGTGCAAAAACAGGCCGAGGAACGCATACAACACGTCACTGCGAGATTATGAATCTTGATTCGGACACAAAAATTATTGATACACCGGGGTTTAGTAATTTGAAATTTGATTTTATTCTCCCGACAGAGGTCGACCTGCTTTTTGATGAAATTGCCGCGTATAAGGGAAAGTGCAAATTTGCCGACTGCCTTCACAGGTTGGAAACCGGCTGTGCAGTGCTTGAAAATCTCGATAAAATCCCGTATTCACGCTATGCAAGCTTTCTGGCATTTGTTGAAGAAGCCGGAGCATACAAGGAAAAAGTTAAGTATGAAGGCAAAAAGATAGAAACTTCAAAGAAAAAGATTAACGACAAAACCGCGGTTAAAATAAGCGGGCGCAAGCGCCAGTCTGCCCGCAATACGTTGAAACAAAAGGTTTATAAGGATATAGAACACCATGATGAATGATTTAATAAAGTTAATTGATGAAAATTTGGGAAATTTTCTTCCTGTTGAGTACCCTGAGGATTTATTTAAATCAATGCGCTATACGGTTCTTCTGGAAGGAAAAAGACTAAGGCCGGTTCTCTGTCTTGAAATTTGCAGGTGTCTGGGCGGTAAAATTGAAGATGCACTGCCGACAGCCTGCGCGATTGAAATGCTCCATGCCCAAACCCTGATCCACGATGACCTTCCGTGTATGGATAATGACGATTTCAGACGCGGCAAACCCTCAAATCATAAGGTCTTTGGAGAAGCAACGGCGGTTCTTGCCGGTGATGCTCTGATATCTTATGCTATGCAGATTATTTTGAGAAATTCTAAAAATCTGCCGGCTGATGTGCTTTTGCAGCTTCTTGATGATTTTTGTACTGCTGCCGGAGCAAGAGGGGTTATCGCAGGTCAGGTCGTTGATATTGAGTGTGAAGGCTATCCTGAAAAACACAGTGCAGAAAAGCTTGATTTTATTCACGAACATAAAACCGGAGATTTGTTTAAACTCGCAATTGTTTCGGGTGCAAGAATAGCAGGCGGTTCTCGTGAACAAATTGAAGAATCAAAGAATTTTGCACGTAATTTCGGGCTGGCTTTCCAAATCGCTGACGATATACTTGACGTGGTTTCCGATTTCGAAACAATGGGTAAAACTTTAGGCAAAGACGCGCAGAGCGGAAAACTTACGTATATTTCAATGTACGGGCTGGATAATTCGAAATGTAAACTTGCTTGCCTTCTGGATAGTTGTGATGTTATAATTGATAAATATAATTCTGAAATATTAAGAGAAATAGTAAAAGGGATTAGAAAGCGAGTAGGAATATAATGTTTTTAGAGCTATTCAGGAATAACGGGCTTGAGGTCTTATTTTTGGGGCTTACGGCTGCATTCTGGGCGCAGGTACTGAAATTATTTACATTTGCCTTTGTTGATAAAAAGTTTAATTTCAAAATATTTACGACAACCGGCGGCATGCCAAGTGCCCATTCTGCCGGCGTAATGGCCGTTACAACGACCGTTGGGCTTCTGGAGGGTTTCACATCTGTAATTTTTGCGGTTTCATTTGCGTTTGCAATGGTGACGATGTATGATGCAGCCGGTTTGCGACGTGCAGCCGGAAAAACGGCAGCTTGCTTAAACCGTATGATGGATGATTTTTATAAGCATGATGTTCAGGCAATCGGCGGAAAGCTTAAAGAACTTCTCGGACACACGCCGTTTGAAGTTTTTGTAGGCGCTGCACTTGGAATTTTATATTCAATATTCATGCACACGTATTTCTTTAATTAACAAAAACGCAAGGTTTGTTCCCTGCGCTTTTGTCATGTCTTGACTAAACCAAAAACATGTTACATAATGAAAGAGGCAATAAGTGAATAAGGCAATAAGTCGTTATTGTCAAATGGACGAGAAAAGTTAATAAGTTAATAGGTTAAAGAGTTAATAAGGGATATGACCGAATGGAAGAAAAATGAACCCGGATAAACTCCATAACCCAAATTAACTGATTAACTAGACAAAAAGAAAGGATGGAAAGAATGAAAAACCGCAGTAATGTATTAACAAATGCAGGGGGGGGGGGGGCCTCTCTTAACAGGCACAATTGGCGAGTCGAAAGCCTATAATTGTCATTCCGAACAGCGCGAGCGAGCAGAGGCACAAAGCGAAAACCACGCTTTTCGCGGTGCCGTTTCCCGCGAGTCGAGCAAGACAGTTTCGGAATCTGTCCCGCGATACGAGCAGGTATCCAACATTGGCCAGACCCTGAAACGAGTTCAGGGTGACAATATTTCGTCGGCTCGCAATGACAGGAAGTGGTTTGCGTGTGTCGGTTTCACCATGGCAGAAATACTGTTATCCCTCACGATAATCGGTGTGGTAGCGGCGATAACCTTGCCAAGCCTTACGGGCGACATAAACGAGCGCACATGGAACACCCAGCGTAAAGCGCTTTATGCGCGGTTCTCACAGGCAATAGCTCTGATGCCGGCGTTGAACGGTTACGGCACCCTTACCGAAGATGAAAGCGGAAGTATTACAGAAGATAACGTGGCAGAAACTTTTGTCACATCCGGACTTGCTAAAGTCCTCAAAATTAATAACATTTGTGACAGTGAACACTTGTCTGATTGCGGTATTCCGTCCAAAATAACTACAGCAACCGGCAGCTTGAATTTAGAGCTGGATAATATGACAACATTAAACGAATATAACAGTATGTTCTCATCTACAGATGGCAGCGTAGAATTTAAAATTCGAACAAAAGCCGCAGCGTTTGAAACTGCTAATGGTGAAAGTATTCTGATTTATTATAATCCGCGTTGTGTATTAAAAGAAGTTGCTAATCCATCGACTGTTTCATTTTACCTGCAGAATAAATTGTGTGCAAATTTTATTTATGATTTGAACGGAAGTAAAGGGCCTAATACTTATGGCAAGGATATCGGAGTGATTTCAGCATTTTATCCAACGGATTCTGTTATAGTGTCGCCGAATCCTGTTGTTAGAACTTCCACAGCAGGGGCATCGCAAATGAGTCTAGCTAATGCACAAAAATCTTGTCGTGAAGATTTTGATAACGCCCGTTTACCAAACCTTGAGGAATTAATGTCTATGGCTGCTAATGCTCCGTTATTCGGACGCGAAAATATTGCGGCAGGGTTTCATAGCTCCAATATAGTTAGTTCTACTATGAACATGCATGTTTCTTATAGGACGGGGTTGGTATATCCTCTTTCAAATACCATGGCTGCGGTCTGGTGTGTTAACCGTTAAAACTGTTTTGTGACAGTCCGGTATTTCTTGCCGGACTGTTACAAATTCTTTAACAATTTGCGCTGGGGCGGGCTTTGGTATAAGATTATTGTATGGACATGGGGAAGAATATCTTAGTCGTAGATGACGATGTCATTGTTACTTCCGCGCTCAAAACTTTTTTTAAGGTCGAAGGTATCAATAACTTTGTCACATTTAACAATCCGGTTGAAGCTGTTGAATATCTTCAATCCAATAAACCCTGCATAATTATTTCGGATTTTATGATGCCGCAGATGAACGGGTTGGAATTCTTAAAAGAAGCAAAAAAACTTTACCCTGATGTCAGTATGATTTTGTTGACCGGTTACGCTGATAAGGAAAACGCTATCCGCGCTATAAACGAAGTCGGGCTTTACAGATACATTGAAAAGCCGTGGGATAATGATGAGCTTTTAATTAATATCAAAAACGGTATTGAGAGAAGCTATCTTATTGAAAAACTGAATGAAAAAGTTGCAGAACTTGAAGTCGCCAATAAAAAGCTTGAGGATTACTCGGCAAATCTGGAAAAACTTGTCGCGGAACGTACAAAATCACTTGAGATTGCGAATTTGAAACTTTCAGGTATTATTGAAAACTGTGCGGACGGGATAGTTTTGCTTGACGGTGACAGTAAAATTGAAGAGATTAACCCTGCTTGCGAAAACTTTACCGGCTATTGTGCAAAAAATATTACAGGAAAAAGGCTTATAGACTTTCTGGAGTTTGAAACACTTGCGGCAAAGCAGAGATTTTTCAGTGAAAAAGGCTTTATGCCGCTTTTGAATTCTGATAAATCCGATGTCCTTATTAAAGATTTATATATAGTCAATAATTTGTCCGGTGAACGAATCCCCGTAGAAATTAACTTTGCCCTGTGTTCGCCTGACGGCGATGCACGCCGCTATGTTGGTGTTATTCGGGATATTCATTTACAAAAGGAAACCGAAAAACTCCGCGATGATTTTATTGCAACGCTTACTCACGATTTGCGAACCCCTCTCCTTGCAGCGATTCAGACATTGAGGTTTTTCCTTGACGGTGTAATGGGTGTTTTGACTGATCAGCAAAAACTTATGCTCTCCACTATGCTGCAAAGCAACGAGGATTTACTCGGGCTGGTTAATGCGCTTCTTGAAGTTTACAGGTTTGAAAGCGGTAAACTGTCGTTGTGTAAGACAAATTTCCCGATAAAAAATCTTATTAACCAGTGCTACGACGAGATAAAACCGCTTGCGGAAGCAAAAAATCTCAAGCTGGAACTTGAATTTGATACTGTGAGTGATGACCCTTATATTTACGCGGACAGGGGCGAACTTAAACGCGTAATAACAAACCTTTGCGGAAATGCGGTTAATTACACAAACAAAGGCGGGCATGTTAAGATTTTGCTTAAAGAAAAAAATGATGATATTATTTTCTCAGTGACCGATAACGGCAACGGTATTCCGAAAGAGGATATTCCGCATCTTTTTAAACGGTTTTCGCAAGGAACAAGTAAGAAACGTTCAACAGGCACGGGGCTAGGGTTATATCTTTCAAGGCAGATTATCGAAGCGCATAACGGCAAAATTTGGGTTGAAAGCAAACTGGACAGGGGCAGTGAATTTTCGTTTTTGCTCACGGATGTAGTCACAACTGAAAAAGAAAGACAGGAAGTAGTAAATGGCTAAGGTTTTAATAGTAGAAGATCATGATATGACGAGGTTAGGGTTGTCGGTTATTCTTGGCAATTGCCCGAATATTGAAGTTGCCGGCATGGTCGCTGACGGTCAGGAAGGTGTTGATAAGGCGCTTGAGCTTAACCCTGATTTAGTGGTTATGGACATCGGGCTTCCGACTATTGACGGAATTGATGCTACCCGTAAGATAAAAGAAGTTAATCCGAATATTAAGGTTTTGATGTACACTTCCCGCGAGGATGAAGATGATATAATTGATTCTTTTCAGGCCGGTGCAGACGGATATATTACAAAAGGTTCATCTTCCGAACAGACAACTTCTGCCGTTCTTGCCGTAAGTCAGGGCGTTGCATGGCTTGATCCGGTTATCGCAAAAGTTGTTCTTTCAAATATTAAAAAGACTGCAATTGTTCCGGAAAAGAAAGGTGAGATAAATTATAAACTCGGTAAAAACCTTTACGGATTGACTGAACGTGAAATGGAAGTTTTGTCGCTTATCGTTGACGGTTATTCAAACCCGCAGATTTCGGAAAAGTTAGTAATTTCTATTTCAACAACTAAAACCCATGTCCACAGTATTTTACAAAAACTTTATGTAAAAAGCCGTTCGAAAGCTATCAGTATGGCTATGCAAGAGGGTCTTGTTTAAAGATGTTCAGATTTTTTGCACTGTTTTTGGCACTTGTTTTGAGTTCTAATTTTGCTTTTGCCGGTCTATTTCCAACAAAAGACTATACCAAACGCAACGAGGCTTATTTGCGTGATGTCAAAAAGCGTGATGCGAAAAAAAAGTATGAAAAAGCAAAAGAGGACAGACTTCCGTCCGGCAAGATGACAGTTGAAGAATACGAACGTCTGGCTAAGCATAAAAACCCTGAAACTCCGGATGAATTAAAGCCGATAGAAATTCCGGAAGTGCCGGTTCTGTCTGAGATGAAGTACGTTCCGCAGCCGACTTATAAAATTGTTCGTTATAATGACCCGCCGGGGAGCGTAGAGCTTTCCCTAAAGAAAAATTTTTACCGCGAAAAACAGCAGAATGCGCAGGGAATTGTTTCTCCTGATTTTACAAAACTCGTGTATGCAGCAATTTATTATTCGCCCGACAGCGCGTCAACTTCTGCCGAACTCTTTGAAATTCCGCTTGACCCTAAAGAAACCGAACTCGACAGAATTTTAAAAGCTCACACCTCAAACAGAACAGAAAAACCTTTAATGGAAACAAGCAAGAGAATTGATAACTTTGCGACTTTCCGCACACTTACTCCTGTGGATTTTTCCGCTGACGGTACAAAGCTTCTCGTTAAAGAAAAAATAGGCAATTCGTTTGATGGTATATGGCAGACAAATGCATGGATTTATGATTTTACTATCAAAGAAGCCAGAGAATTGTCTGAAATTCGCGATGCAATAACTTATCACTGGACTACATATCGCGGTCTGCCGCTTCAGGATAAACGCTGGGATATTGTACCGCTCGGATTTAGTGTTGAAAATCCGGATAGAATTGTCTGTACTGCTTATGCCTATACCGGCGGAAAACCTGTATTCCTTGGCGTGTGGAGTATTGATATCAATAGGGAACAAACCCGCTTGATTTCGTTTGAAAATATTGATATCCCTATTTCTCAAAGCGGTTTTAAAATCGTTAAATCCGGTGTTGTTCCTTATACTATGGTGGAATCGGAAGAAAAACAACTTAAAAAACTGGACAAAAAACATAAAAAACAACAAAAAGAAGCTGAAAAAGAATATTATAAACAGTGCGAAGTAGATTATAAAGCAGAGTTAGAGGCGATTGATAAAGAATATCGTGAAAATATCAAAGAATATAATCGCTTAAAGAAATTTAAGGGTTCAACGACTTACAACGATGCGGTTGAAAAATACCGTGAAGAAAAGATAAAAGAGTTAGAAAAAACAATAGAAAAAGAACAAAAGCAAATAGAAAAGCTAAACACTCAGATTGATTCTCTTGACGCTAAGCTGCAGGAATTTGAGAGTGTTGAAAGTGTTCAATAAATAAAAAAAAGACCCACAAACATGAGTCTTTTTATTTGCTCCAGGCCAGACTTGAACTGGCACCGAGATTGCTCCCGATTGGATTTTAAGTCCAACGCGTCTACCGATTCCGCCACTAGAGCAGGCTTTGCGCGTGAGTTCATAATATGATAAACACACATTATTGTCAATATTAATTTTTAATACAAATTCGTTAATATTCCCTTGACTATATCTTGGACTTTGCAGATAATATAATAAAGGTGTAAAATGAAACGAAAAAGTTTAGCATATTTTTATATAATAAAAATTTTCTAACCAAAAAAAGGGGAAAGTATTTACTTTCCTCTTTTTTTGCCCGAAAAAGGCTTGCGATAAGGAACGTGAGCGAGCCTTTTGAGTGGTGTATTAGACAGCGCAGCCACGCGCGGCCCGCGGTTCAGCGGGGCGAAAGTGGCGGAGAACTGCTTTACTGATATTGCTTAAGGGGTATAGATGACAATCGAAAAACTGAAGAAAATGAATAAAGGGAAAGTTACGCATATTGAGCGCGTGGCAAATGAAATGTTTTTGATTAAGATTAAAACGGCTCCTGATTTTTCATCTAAGCCGGGACAGTTTATATCAATTCTGTGTGACGGGCATACAATGCGCCGGCCTTTTAGCATTATGAATTTTGCAAAGGGTAACTGTTCAACGGCTCCGGATTACGGTGTGATTAGCCTTTTATTTAAGAAAAAGGGTGACGGTACGGCGTATATTTCTGCATTAAAAGTCGGCGATACCGTTGATTTTATTGGGGCTATGGGGAACGGTTTTTCTTTGAATAATGAAAAAATATTACTTGTGGGAGCGGGTGTTGGTGTCGCTCCTGTTTATTATCTAAAAAAGTATCTTAATGACGCGCCGAGGCTTATTGCAGGTTTTCAGAATGCGGATGAAATTCCGGCATGTCTTAAAGATGAAATAGATTTTATCTCAACTGATGACGGCTCCGGCGGGGGACAGGGAAAAGGAAGTATTATTGACTTCCTGGAGGAAGAGATAAGAGAGTATCAGCCGGATAGAATTTGTGTTTGCGGACCGCATATTGTATTGAAACTGACTTCGGAAATTGCGAAAGCGCATGACATCCCGTGCGAAGTCGCTATGGAAAAAACAATGGCATGCTCTATCGGCGTATGTCGCGGGTGCGTTATTACGCTTAATAAAAACGGGAAACTTGAAAACGCTTCTGTTTGCAAAGACGGGCCGGTATTTTTAGGTGAGGAGGTCGTATGGTAGATTTGTCGGTAAAAAAAGAAAAACTTTTTCTGAAAAATCCGATTATGACGGCGTCCGGAACCTTCGGGTATGCGGATGAATTTGAAGATTTTATTGATGTTTCAAGGCTTGGTGCAGTTGTGACAAAGGCGATTTCTTTAAAACCCCGTCCGGGTAATTCGTGGAACAGGGTTATTGAAGTGACCTCCGGCATGATAAATTCAATCGGGCTTGAAAATGTCGGGATTGAAAAGTTTATATCTGATAAATTACCGGTTTTGCGTAAGAAAAATATAGATTTTGTTGTAAATCTGGCAGGCTCCGGCATGGATGAGTATGTGGAACTTGCAAGGATTTGCGATGCTAATAAAATCCATGCAGTAGAATTGAATGTTTCCTGTCCGAATGTTAAATCAGGTTGCCTTGAGTTCGGCACGGACGCAAGAACGCTGGGTGAGCTCGTTAAATCTGTCCGCGAGGTTTATAACGGATGTTTGATAGTAAAACTTACGCCGAATGTTACGCGGATTGAGGACATTGCGCTTGCGGCGCAGGAAAACGGTGCGGATGCGGTTTCTGCAATTAATACACTTAAAGGGCTGGGGATGAAGTTGTCATTTAAAAATGGAAAATTTTATCGTGAACAGGTTATAGGCGGGTTTTCCGGCATGGCTGTTAAACCGGTGGCACTCGGTGTGGTAAACCGCTTGAAATCGGTTCTTGATATTCCGGTTATCGGGCTTGGCGGTATTGCGTCGATGCAGGATGTTTTGGAATTCTTTGCGGTTGGCGCTGATGCTGTTCAAATCGGTACCGCAAATTTTACCACTCCTGATATTTCCGTGCGGATTATTGATGAATTGAGCGCATTTATGGAAGAAAACGGGTTTAGAACATTAGAAGAATTAAAAGCAGTACTCCGCCACTTTTCGCCTCGCTGAACCGCGAGGCGTGTGTGGCTGCGCTGTCTAAATATGATTAAAAGAAAGGTTAAGAGCATGAGTAATGAAGTTTTAGAATTGTTAGAATCGGCAGAAGGCGTTTTAAGGGGGCATTTTTGTCTGACATCCGGCTTGCATTCGGATATTTATTTTCAGTGTGCGAAATTGTACCAGTATCCGCCAATCGTTGAAAAGATTGCAAAAATGATTGCGGAGCAGTTGAAAGATGTTGAATTTGATACGGTTGTTGCGCCTGCTATCGGGGCTGTAATTATCGGGTACGAAACCGCTAAGCAGACGGGAAAAAGGAATCTTTTCGTTGAAAGAAAAGACGGAATTATGCAGCTTCGCCGCGGATACAGCCTTAAAAAAGGTGAAAAAGTTGTGATTATGGAGGATGTAATTACGACTGCCAAAACAATTCACGAAACAATTGAGGCTTTGAAAGAGTTTGAAGTGGAAATTGCCGCTGTCGGTTGTATTGTAGACAGAACCTGCGGAAGAACAGGGTTAAATATTAAGTCGCTGCTCCAAATTGATCCGGTTACTTACGAACCTGAAAATTGTCCGTTATGTAAAGAAGGCTTGCCGCTTGTAAAACCGGGCAGCAGAACAACGGTGGCAGGTTAATATGAAGAATTTAATTGATATCAAACGTCTGGAAAAGTCGGAAATCGAGAGGATTATTGAACTCGCGCAGGAGTTTAAAACTGGTGTGCGTCAATCTTCTGTTGCCGGCAAAACAGCCTGCATGATGTTTTTTGAGAATTCGACAAGGACAAAAATTTCTTTTGAGCTTGCTTCTCAAAGACTTGGGATGAATGTAATCCATTTTGACGGTGCAAGTTCCTCTCTTTCTAAGGGTGAATCGCGCAAAGATACGTTTGATAATTTGAAGGCAATCGGAATTGATACCGTAATTGTCCGCACAAGAGAGGACGGTTTTATTGACAGTTCGTTGAAAGAATTAGCTTCTCCGCTATCATTTGTTAATGCGGGTGACGGGGTTACGGCGCATCCGACACAGGCTCTGCTGGATTATTTTACAATGAAGGAAAAACTGGGAACTGTTGCGGGCAAAAAGGTTTGTATAATCGGCGATATTGTGCATTCGCGCGTTGCAAAATCTAATTTCGCGCTGTTGTCGAAATTCGGCGCAAGACTTCATGCTGTCGCTCCGGCGTATTTTAAACCAGCAAAAACAGATTTTCCGGTCAGTTACCATGATTCATTAGAAGGGATTAAAGGCGCTGATGTTGTAATGCTTCTGCGGGTTCAAAAAGAACGGCTTGAGGGCGCGTTTGATGCGCAAAATTATATTGATAAATATCAGCTTAATTCTGAAATCCTTAATAACTATGCGCCGAACGCATTGTTAATGCACCCGGGGCCGGTTAACCGCGGGGTGGAAATAACATCAGAACTTCTGGACAGCGAAAGGGGAAAAATCATTTTAGAACAGGCACATAACGGTGTTTTTGTCAGAATGGCAGTGTTGGAGATGATTAATTCGGAGGAAAATTCGTGATTTTTGAACTTAAAGGTGATAGATTAATATCAAGTGCGTTCGTGGAACTCCATTGTCACCTGCGCGAACCCGGATATGAATACAAGGAAGATATTTCCTCCGGCATGACTGCTGCCAAAGCCGGCGGCTACGGGATAATATGTCCGATGTCAAACACGAATCCCGTCTGTGATAACATTGAAACTTTAAAATATATTCAGGCGCGTGCCGCTGAAATCGGCGGGGTTAGAGTCTTACCGGTTTGTGCTATGACAAAAGGTTTGAATAGCGATGAACGCGTAGATTTTGAGGCTCTGCATAAAGCAGGTGCAGTTGCATTTTCTAACGACGGGCGTCCTGTTGAAAATATGGAAACCTTCAAACGTATCCTTCAGGAAGGCAAGCTCCTCGGACTGGTGATGATGTCGCATGCTGAAAATACGGAGTTTTCGCCTTACGATAACCGTTCGGAATACACTGCGGTAGAACGTGAGCTTAAAATTGTTGAAGAAGTAGGTGCCGAATTGCATTTCTGTCATATTTCAACAAAAGAATCCCTTGAACTTATCCGTGCGGCAAAGAAAAAAGGTTTGAATGTCACGTGTGAAACCGCGCCGCATTATTTTTCGCTCTCCAAAGAGGATATAGTAAATAATGAGGCTCGATTTAAAATGAATCCGCCGCTGCGTTCGCGCTCAGACGTTGAAGCCGTGATAGCAGCGCTTCAAGACGGAACAATTGATGCAATCGCAACGGATCATGCACCGCATTCAATTGAAGAAAAAATGAAACCGTTTGAAGAGGCTCCTTTTGGTATTGCCGGCTTTGAAACCGCTTTTGCGCTCGGATATACAAATCTGGTGCGTGCCGGCTTTTTGACTCTGGAACAATTATTAGAAAAAATGGTTGAAAATCCTGCACGTATAATCGGCGTTAAGCCGTTTGGCAGAGTGGAAATAGATTTAGGAAAAGAGTGGGTCGTTAATGCATCTGAATTTAAAACTAAGGCGAAAATAACGCCGTTTGAGGGTAAAATATTGTATGGAAAGGTAGAAAGGTCTGAATATGTTTAAAATAAATCCTAAGATTAAAGAAAAAATAGTTCTTGCTCTTGATGTTGATACGGTTGAAGAGGCAAAGGCTTTAATCCGTGAATTGAAAGATTATGTAGGCGTTTTCAAAGTCGGGTTGCAATTTTATACCGCAAACGGCGGTGAGGTCTTTGAGTTTATGAAGGAAATCGGCGCGGAATTTTTCTTTGATGTTAAGCTGCTGGATATTCCGAATACTGTTAAAAAAGCATCGGAAAATATTATAAAATCCGGCGCGACTTTTTACAATCTTCACGCGCTTGGCGGAAGCGAAATGATGAAGCAATCTGCGTTGGGTGCGCGCGAAACCGCAAAAAAACTCGGGATGAAAGAACCGACAATTCTGGCGGTTACGGTTTTGACAAGTATTAGTGACGAAATTCTGGCAAACGAATTGAAAATTAATCAAAGTTCGCTTCAATATGTTGAAACTCTGGCAAAACTTGCAAAAGACAGCGGACTAACCGGTGTTGTTGCATCTGTTTTTGAGGCAGGAAGGATAAAAGAAGCCTGCGGGGCTGATTTTAAGGTTCTCTGTCCGGGAATTCGTCCTGAGTGGTCTGTGAAGGGCGATCAAAAACGCCTTGCAACACCTGCTTTTGCGGTAAAAGAAGGGGCGGATTATCTGGTCATTGGCCGTGCGGTAACTGCTGCTGAAAACAGGGTCGAAGCTATGCAGAAAATTTATGAAGAAATAGAAAGTGTATTATAATGGCGAAATTATTATTAGATAACGGCGAAATTTTTGAGGGTAAATCAATCGGTTACGAGGGAACAGCGTTTGGTGAAATCTGTTTCAACACCTCTATGACCGGCTATCAGGAAATCCTGACTGATCCTTCTTATGCAGAGCAGGTAATTGTTATGACTTATCCTGAAATCGGTAATTACGGGATTAATAAGGATGACTTCGAAAGCTCTAAGGTTCACGCAACAGGCTTTGTTATTAAAAATTACTGCGAGAAGGAAAGCCACTATCTTTCCTCAATTAAGCTTAATGAGTACCTTAAACAAAAGAAAGTCGTTGCAATCTCGGGCGTTGATACCAGAAAGCTTACAACAATTATCCGCGAAACCGGTGCAATGAACTGTCTTATAACCTCCGGCGAAATTACGGACGAACACCGCAATGAGTTGAAAAACTATTCTATGGATAAAGATATTGCGCAGATTGTTTCGCGTAAATCAAAAGAAATTATCAAAAGCAAAGCTAAAAATAAAAAGATTAAAATCGCTGTAATTGATTGCGGGATTAAGAAGAGTATTCTTGACAACCTGATTAAACAGGGCTGTACGCTGACTGTTTATCCGGCTGATGTGAGTGCAAAAGAAATTTTAAAAGAAAAATTCAATGCGGTACTTATTTCAAACGGCCCCGGAGATCCGGCGGATGCTGTTAAAACAATTCAAACAGTGAAGGAATTAATAGGGAAAATCCCGTTATACGGAATTTGTCTTGGCTACCAGATTTTATCCATTGCGCTCGGTGCAAAAACTTATAAACTTAAATACGGACACAGGGGCGGAAATCACCCTGTTATTAATAGATTAACCAACAAAGTCATGATGACTTCCCAAAACCACGGTTACGCGGTTGACGTTGACACTTTGCCGGCTAATGCAAGCGCAACTTATGTAAACCTCAATGACGGCACACTGGAAGGGTTTATCTGTCCTGAACTTCAAATAGAAGCGGTTCAATTTCACCCTGAAGCTTCTCCGGGGCCGTATGATGCGTGCGAAATTTTTGATGAGTGGGTTGCGCAGATTAAGCAGGACAGGCAGGATAAGAAATTTTTCGGATTAATCAAAAAAATAGGGGGCAAAAATGCCAAAAAATAATGATATTAAAAAAGTTTTAGTAATAGGTTCCGGCCCTATCGTAATCGGTCAGGCTGCTGAATTTGACTATGCGGGTGTGCAGGCATGCAGGGCGCTTAGAGAAGAAGGAATTCAGGTTGTTCTTGTAAATTCCAACCCCGCAACAATTATGACGGATGAAAATATCGCTGATAAGGTCTATATTGAACCTTTAACGATTGAAGCCTTTGATTATATTATAAACCGTGAACGTCCGGACGGGCTTCTGGCAGGGCTTGGCGGCCAGACGGGGCTGAACCTTGCTGTTGAACTTCATAATGCTGGGATTTTGGATAAATACGGGGTTAAACTCCTCGGGACTACGATTGAGTCAATTCAAAAGGCTGAAGACAGAGAACTTTTTAAAGAATTAATGATTGAAATCGGCGAGCCTATTCCTGAAAGTATTACGGTTTCTAACCTTGAGGATGCACAGAAATTCGCGGATAAAATCGGCTTCCCGTTGATTATTCGTCCGGCCTTTACCCTCGGCGGCTCCGGCGGCGGTATCGCTTCTAACCAGCAGGAATTTGAAGAAATTGTCCACAGCGGACTTCTTAGAAGCCCGATTTCTCAAATTCTGGTAGAGCGCAGCATTGCCGGCTTTAAGGAAGTTGAATACGAGGTTATGCGCGATGCTAACGATACTGCAATTGCAATTTGTAATATGGAAAATATTGACCCTATAGGAATTCACACAGGCGACAGCTTTGTCGTTGCACCTTCCCAAACGCTTACAAATAAAGAATATCAGATGCTCAGAAGCTCTGCTTTAAAAATTATACGCGCACTAAAAATTGAAGGCGGCTGTAATGTTCAATATGCTCTGGATACGGCAAGCAACCAGTATTACGTAATTGAAGTTAACCCGCGTGTAAGCCGTTCTTCCGCTCTTGCCTCAAAAGCAACCGGCTATCCGATTGCAAAAGTTACGACAAAAATCGCTATAGGATACCACCTGCATGAAATTCCAAACTCAATTACACATAAAACAGTTGCCGCATTTGAACCTGCGCTGGATTATGTTGTTACAAAAATTCCAAAATGGCCGTTTGATAAATTTGATCAGGGCGACAGGCTTTTAGGTACCAAAATGAAGGCAACCGGCGAGGTTATGGCTATCGGTAGAACCTTTGAAAGTTCTTTCAAAAAAGCTATTACCTCAATTGAAGATAAAAATACAGGTCTTGTGCGCCGTCAATACACGGCTTTTAGCGATGAAGAATTGAAAGCGCTTCTTTCCGTTCAGGATGACAGGCGAATTTTCCGTGTGGCAGAAGCTCTGACTCGTAGAATTTCCGTTGACGAAATCAATCACATCACAAAAATTGACAAGTGGTTTATCAACAAAATTAAAAATCTTGTTGATTTTGAACAACGACTGAAAGAAAAAAATCTTACGCCGGAACTCTATCTTGAAGCCAAAGAAAAGGGTTTCCTTGATACTGAAATTGCCGTATTCACGCGTCACAGACTCGCAGATATAGAAGCTCTTAAAAAAGAAACCGGCGTCAAAGCCGCTTTTAAAATCGTTGATACCTGTGCTGCGGAATTTAAAGCATATACACCATATTATTACTCAACTTACAACGAATTTGACGAAAATACAGTGGATAATTCTAAAGAAAGTATTCTTATTCTTGGCTCCGGCCCTATCAGAATAGGACAGGGGATAGAATTTGACTACTGTTCGGTTCATGCAGCCTGGAGCGTCAGAAACAACGGTTATCAATCGCTTATTGTAAATTCAAACCCTGAAACGCTCTCAACTGACTTTGATGTCGCTGATAAGCTTTATTTTGAACCGATGAATATCGAAAATATTATGAATATCATTGATGAAGAAAAACCGAAAGGCGTAATGGTTCAATTTGGCGGGCAAACCGCTATTAATCTTGCGGATAAACTCTACGAGCGCGGCGTGAATATTCTCGGTACTTCAATTGATGCAATCAGAAAAGCCGAGGACAGAAAACAGTTTGAAGCGCTTCTGAAAGAACTGGGCATCCCGCAGCCGCAGGGGCGCGCCGTCAGGAAACAGGAAGAAGCTATTGAAGCATACAAAGAACTGGGCTTTCCGCTTCTTGTTCGTCCGTCTTACGTAATCGGCGGGCGCGGCATGCAGGTCGTTTACAATGAAGAAGAACTTCTGACATATTTCAACTCTGCGCTGAAATTTTCTGATGAACATCCGGTTCTTATTGACCAGTACATTGAAGGCAAAGAAGTGGAACTTGATGCAATATCTGACGGTGAAGATATTCTGATTCCGGGGATAACAGAGCACATTGAGCGTGCCGGAATTCACTCCGGTGACAGTATGGCGATTTATCCGACACAAAAAGTTAAGCCGGAAGTTATTCAAAAACTCATCGAACACACCGAAAAACTTGCAAAAGCCCTTAAAATTAAAGGCGTTATGAATATTCAGTTTGTTCTTAAAGACGATATTGCATACGTTATTGAGGTTAATCCGCGTGCGTCACGTACTATGCCGATTATGAGCAAAGTAACCGGTATCCCGATGATTGAAATTGGAGTTAACGCTGCGCTTGGAAAAACGTTAAAAGAACAGGGCTACGGAACAGGACTTGCCCCGACAACGGATTTAGTCTGCGTTAAGGTTCCGGTGTTCTCGTTCCAGAAACTTAACCGTATTGACCCGGCCCTCGCGCCTGAAATGAAGTCAACCGGTGAAGTTCTGGGCGTAGATAGGGTTTATGAAAAAGCTCTGGTAAAAGGTTTCCTGGCCGCCGGCTACTCGTTCCCTGAACGCCGCGGAGATGTTATGCTTTCGCTGAACGATCATACAAAAACCGGTTGTGAAGATATTGCAGCAGGTTTCGCCGAACTCGGCTTCCGTATTGTTGCTACAACCGGAACGCATAAATATCTTAAATCAAAAGGTATTCAGTCAAAAGAAATTGCGAATTTTGATATTGAAAAAATGCAGGCGCATATGAAGAAAGGTCAATTGTGTTTTGTTATTAATACTCCGACGACCAATGGCAATTCTGCCCGTATCGGCTCTGAAAACCGTGGATTTTTGATACGAACTATTGCGGAAATGTATTCAACTCCGTGTTTTACTTCGGTCGATACTGCCCGGGCTTACCTGAAAGCTATGAAATACCATATTCAGCACCCGGAAATGACTTATGAAGGTATTTCTGAATATAAAAAATCAAAAGTTTGTGTTTAAAATCAAGGGGCCGGCTGAGCCGGTTCTACAAAGTGAATGCGTGCTCACGGATAACGTAAAAATTTAATGTCATCCTGAACTTGATTAAGGATCTATCCCATGTCGCGAACTACCGGTGACGCCGGACAGATCCCGAAACCGTCTTGTTCGACTCGCGAAAAACGGCACCGCGAAAAGCTTGGTTTTCACTTTGTGCATCCGCTCGCTCGCAATGACAAGGTGTGTAGCGTTCACAATGGCAGAAAGATGTGTAAAACGTGATTAATACGTGAGAAGAGGAGCTTGCTTTTAAAGCTCCTCTTCTTTAAATCTTATGCAGGGCTAGGGCTACTATGTCGTTATAAAGCACTATTACCATTAAAAGTATCAGGAACATAAATCCTGCGGTTGCAATTGAATTTATTGTATCTTCATCAAGCGGTTTCCCGTAAAGCTTTTCCAGCAGCAGAAATAATACATGTCCGCCGTCCAGTGCCGGTATCGGAAGAAAATTCACAATCGCAAGATCGAGTGAAATCAATGCCGTCAAAAGCAGCCCCTGCCAGATGCCGTCCTGCTGGATTACATCCCCGCCGTATTTTACGACTGCCACAACCCCGTGCATATTCTCAAGCGGAACTTTGCCAGTAAATAACTGCCACAAACCTTTTAAAAGCATTTTCGTCTGGCTGTACAGGTAATTACAGCTTTCAACCATTGCGGTTTTTAAATTTTTCGTTTCAATGAAAACCCGTTTTTTATCCAGCTTAACTCCTACAACACCTGTTTCAGTCGAGTAAATTGGAGCCAGTTCCAAAATTTTTCCGTTACGTTCAACTTTTATATTTATAGGGCAGGCGGTGTCGCTCAATGCAAATGCTAAATCCACAAGGGTCGTATTGCCGTCTGCCTTATATGTTTTTTCGCCCTGCAAGGCTTTGCAAAGCTTTATCTGGCTGTCGTTGAGCGCAATTTTATCATCAATTATTCGTTCATAGCCGCGGAGCATGTCCTCACTCAGGCTTATTGCAGCTTCCGGCTGAGCCTTTGGAAGTTTTATTATTCTTCCAGCAGGCACGAAATCTGTAGCACTAATTTTCGGGTTAAGCTTTTGGAGCCTTTCAAGAGTGCTTTTTATGGCGTCCGTAGAAACAAGACCGTCAAATTTTCTGCTTTTTATTGCATAAAGTTGGAACGCGTAAGCGCTGTCAACAGGGCTGCCGTTGATTTCGACAACCTTATCGCCCTCTTTAAGACCGGAGTTAAGCAATGAAATATTGTCCTTTGCTTCCGGTGCGAAAGAATTTATATAAGTTTGATAATTTTCTGTCGGAAGTTTTCCCCAGAGAAGCGCTGTTAATACAACGATAAAAACCGCGCATACAACATTTGCGAAAACGCCGGCGGATACAACCACAAGTCTTTGATATATTGGTTTATTAACAAATCTTTCTGGTGAATCTTTAGGCAGGTTATTATCTTTATCATCATCAGGGAACGAAACATATCCGCCGAGTAAAAAGGCGTGGATTACAATGAGTGTTTCGCCGCACTGTTTTTGCCACAGTATCGGCCCGAACGGAAGTCCGAAGCCAAAACGCTCAACTTTAATTTTAAACATTTTTGCAGCAAGGAAATGCCCTGCCTCGTGAACAAGTACCAGAATGCTTATCAGTATAAGCATTGCCAGTATTGATAAAGTGTTTTTTGTGAGAGCTTTTTTATCAAATTTAAAACTTAAATCCTTTTTAAGGTTTTTTAAAATTTCGGACTTAGGAGTGTAGATAGTATTTATCTGACATTTTGTCGTTCCTGATATAAATTCATCAAGAGATTCCGGCTTTAAACTAAAAGTCTGTCCCTCCCGTTCCACCTGAACAACCGGCTTTATACCTTTTGTAATTCCTAATTCCGTAATCAGGGTATCGTTTTTATTAATAACAGTCTTAAAGGTATTAGCCCCCGTTATATTTGTACCGTTAACATTTAGTATCTTATCGCCGGTCTTGAATAGTGATTCCTGCGGGGCCGATTTTACAAATGTTTCGTATTTACCTGACGGGATAAAGTTTATGTAAATCAAGCCGATTAAGAGCATTGAAATTGTGATCATCAAAAGAGATGAGAATGTCAGAAATGCTTTTTGCCGGTTTGAACATTTTACCTCTGGATCAAAATTCTTATTGTATTCAAGATATCCGCCCCAGAAAACCGGATAGATTACAAGTTCGGTGTCATTAAATTTCTTTGCGAAAACCGGTTTGCCCCAGTCTATACCGATAACAAATTTTTCTACAGGAAGTTTAAGGCGTTTTGCCGCGATAAACCGCCCGATAGTAAATGTTAACTTTAATATGCTTAAAACTATTATCGCAATAATAAATGACATGAAATTGCTCCCTAAATGCTTTATCTGTTACGTCTTGCCATTATCCCGGTATGGCTGTTTACTCAGTCAACTCTTTCAAATAGTTAGGCAGTGCAAAACGTGCAAGGTGGTAGTCCTTGTTGTAAATTTTGCAGGTTTTTGTAATTTTTTCGCAGCGTTCTTCATCAATGTATGATAAAGGTTTAACTGTTTCTGAGCAATACGCCCATGCCCAGTAGCCGCCAGGGTAAGTCGGAATGTTTGAGGTATAGGTTGACACAATAGGGAATACTTTTTTCAGCAGGTCGTACATTTTTTTGATTTCTTTTTTGTTAACGACAGGTGATTCTGATTGTGCAGCAACAATTCCGCCTTCTTTTAACGACTCTTTAACGTTAGTATAGAATTCTTCCGTGAATAAGCCTTCTCCCGGGCCCATAGGGTCGGTTGAGTCAATCAAGACAATGTCAAACATATTTTTCTTATCTTTGATGTATTCAATCGCATCTTCAACAAGGATTTCGCATTTAGGATTGTCTAGTTCGCAGGCAATTGTCGGAAGGTATTTTTTGCAAGCGTCAATAACCATTCCATCGATTTCGCAAAGGACAACTTTTTCAACAGTATCGTGTTTCAAAACTTCTCTAACAGTTCCGCCGTCGCCGCCGCCGATTACCAGAACGGTTTTAGGGCATTTGTGGTTCATCATCGGAATATGTGCAATCATCTCGTGATAGTGCCATTCGTCACCTTCTGTTGTCATCATTAAATCATCCAGCGTTAAAACTCTGCCCAGTTCGCTGTCTGATTCAAAAACTTCTACCTTTTGAAAGTCGGATTGGCCTTCAAAAAGTACTTCTTTTTTCTTGATTGCAATTCCGAAACCACCCGGTGTTATTTCTTTATAAAATTTTTCGCTCATTATTAATGTTCCTTTCATTCAATTGTTAGTATATGAGTAAGAGGTTATGAAAGATATTTTATCAATTCGGTTATAACCCTTATTAACTGTTGAACTTATTAACCTTTTAACCTTCTAACCGTTAGTGTTTGATAACACATGGATGTGTAAATGGAAAACTTCCTGACCTTCAGCTTTCCCCGTGTTAATTTGTACTCTGTAAGATTTAATACCTAATTTTTTTGTAACGGCTTTTACACCTTTGAGTAGTTCTGCCATTAACTTTTCATCTTCAAGTTCGTTTAAAGACTCAACGTGAACCTTGGGGACTACAAGCAAATGGTGCTTTGCTTTAGGATTAATATCTTTGAACACGACAATGTAGTCATTTTCAAGTAAAAATTCCGTGTTAAATTCACCGTTGATAATTTTACAAAAGATACAATCATTTTCCATGTTTCTTCTCCTTACAAAATATCCCTTATTTCAATTCTAGCTGAAAAAACTAAAAAGGCAATTAAA
Source organism: Candidatus Gastranaerophilales bacterium (assembly GCA_944323035.1). Taxonomy (GTDB): domain Bacteria; phylum Cyanobacteriota; class Vampirovibrionia; order Gastranaerophilales; family Gastranaerophilaceae; genus Gastranaerophilus. The sequence continues at coordinate 42,649 of CALUQY010000008.1, read as the reverse complement.
ATGTAACATTTATTTTCTGTGTGTGTTCACTTTTTGCTTGTTTGTAATACAATAACTTTTAGAATATCAATAAGAAAAGAGGAAAGTATAAATGATAGTTACAAAGATGAAATCGCACAATTGCGGCGAGTTGAATTTGAACAATATCAACCAGGAAGTGACTTTATCCGGCTGGGTTGCGTGTGTACGTGATTTGGGCGGTATTTTATTTGTTGAATTGAGAGATAGAAGCGGATTCTTCCAAATCGTTGCAAACCCGCAAATTAACCCCCAGGTACACAAAGTACTTGAAAAAGTTCGTTCCGAATATGTTATTACCGTTAAAGGCAAAGTTACAAGACGTCCGGAAGAAACTTACAACGAAAAATACGCTACCGGTCAGGTTGAAATGTATCCTGACACTATTGAAATTCTTTCCGAAGCAAAAGTTTTACCGTTTGTTTTGGATGATGATAATGTTTCCGAAGATGTTCGCTTAAAATACAGATATTTAGACCTCAGACGTGAAAAAATGCTTTCAAACCTCGTTTTGCGTCACAAAATTGTTCAGGCGGTAAGAAATAATTTGAATAATAAAGATTTTTTAGAAGTTGAAACACCTATCCTTATTAAAACAACTCCGGAAGGTGCAAGAGATTATCTTGTTCCGTCACGTGTTCAGGAAGGTAAATTCTACGCACTGCCGCAATCTCCTCAAATCTTTAAACAATTACTAATGGTTGGCGGTATTGAAAGATATTATCAGGTTGCGAAATGCTTCCGTGATGAGGATTTACGCGCAGACAGACAACCGGAATTTACTCAAATCGACCTTGAAATGTCTTTTGTTGAACAGCAGGACGTTATCAAAGTCGTTGAAGACTTGATTGTTGATGCATTCAAAGCTGCCGGCGTTGAGGTTAAGCCTCCGTTTATTCAAATGCCTTGGCAGGAAGCTATGGACAGATACGGTTCCGATAAACCGGATACACGTTTCGGGTTAGAGCTTTTTGATCTTGGCGATATTATTATGCAGTCTAACTTTGAAATCGTTAAATCAACACTTGAAAAAGGCGGTATCGTCCGCGGTATCAGAATTCCGGGCGGCGCTTCATATTCAAGAAAAGATATTGATGATATTACAAAACTTGCAATGTCTTTTGGCGCGAAAGCTCTTGCTAACATTATTTACCTTGAGGACGGCACTGCGAAATCCCCTGTTATGAAGTTCGTGACAGAAGAGCAGGCTAAAATGATTCAGGAACGCGCTCAGGCTGTTGCAGGTGATATTATTTTCTTTGTTGCCGATAAACCAAAATTGGTTTACGACATTATGGGTCGTTTAAGACTTCACTTCGGCAAACAGCTTAATCTGATTGATGAAAGCAAGCATGCGCTTCTGTGGGTCGTTGACTTCCCTATGTTTGAATACAGTGAAGAAGAAGGCCGATTTATGGCAATGCACCACCCGTTCACATCTCCTTGTCTTGAAGATTTGGATAAACTCGATAGCGGTGATCTTGGCAATGTTAAATCAATTGCTTACGATATCGTTTACAACGGAACGGAACTCGGCGGCGGCTCTGTCAGAATTCACTCCTCTGAAGTTCAAAAGAAAATCTTCAAAGCTCTCGGCTTAACAGAAGAAGAAGCCGTTGAAAAATTCGGATTTATGGTTAATGCGCTTCAATATGGTACTCCGCCGCACGCAGGATTGGCAATCGGTCTTGACAGACTCGTTGCACTGCTTGCAAGAACGGAATCTATCCGTGACGTAATCGCGTTCCCGAAAAATTCCGGTGCGAAAGACCTTATGAGCGATGCTCCGGGAGAAGCCTCTCTGCAGCAATTGAGAGAACTTCACCTGAAAAGTACGGCAAGACAAAATCATTAATTTTTGTTTGAAAGGCGGTCATTAGACCGCCTTCACTGCATATATACTGTTGTAGGTTGGGCTTACCAGCCCAACATCTAACTTCATAGGGCACATAGCACGTAGGTTTGCGTTTGTCCGTCCGACAGTTAGCATACGTAGCATGCAAGAAGTTCGGCGCCTGTTGCCTTCATTTTCTTCAACGCGCGCATTTCTGTCTGACGAATGCACTCTTTTGTTACTCCATAAAGGTTGCCGATTTCTTCCAGTGTTTTCCTGGCGGTGTTACCAAGCCCGAAACGCATTTTTACAACCTCCTGCTCTCTGTCTTTGAGCCTTGAAACAATATTATAAATATCATTTTTTAGCCCTTCATATTCAATTTCTTCTTCAACTGAAGCATTTTCATCTCTGATTATCTCTCCTAAAGTCATGTCTTTGTTCTCGTCATTGTTCAGTGAACTTTCTAATGACAAACTCTTTGAGTATGCGGATAAAAATGTATCAATTTTATCCGGCTCTATGTTCATTTTTTTAGCTACTTCACTATTGGAAACAGTATTATTCTTCTCTCTTTCCATTTCTCGTTTTACTTTTGAAAATTTTGAAAGCGTTTCCTGTATATATACCGGAATTTTCATGCAATAGCCCTGTTCGGAAATAGCTTTGAACATTGCCTGCTTAATCCACCAGTTCGCATAAGTGCTGAATTTGTAGCCTAGTTTGTGGTTGAACTTCTCAACCGCAATCATTAAACCAATATTGCCTTCCTGAATTAAATCGCTCATCGGAATTTTTGAAATATGAATTGTCTTTTTTGCAATCATTACGACCAGACGCAAATTCGCTTCAATCAATCTTTGTTTCGCTTCAAAATCACCTGATTTAATTTTTTCGGCTAAATCTCTCTCTTCTTCTGCACTAAGCGCGCTGTACTGCGAAATTGATCTGATATATTCTGACATCAAATCATTTTCATCGCACGAAAAAACATCATCTCTAGCGGGGTTGGATAAATTTTCACATTTCTTCATTTTAATCACTTTAGACATAACACGAGGCTCCTCTTCTTTTGCAGATGCTGGTCGTTCCGGCACGCGGGCACGTCAAATCGGCTATCTCAGCTTGCAGGTTGTACGGGAAAAACTAAACACTTATATACTTAATATATACTCAAGTATATACTAAAATCAAGTTTTTGTTAAAAAATTGTTACAAATCTCAAAAATTTGCAATGTTAAGCTTTTGCGTTAGAATAAATTTGGGAGGATATAATGATTAAATATAAATTAGTTATATTGACAATAATCGGGCTTCTGGCAGGTTTTCTTGGCGGGTATTTTCTGGCGGACAAAAATGCGGCTATGGCAGCAAGAGCGGAACGGGTTTCAAAAGCGGTAGATGAAGCTGTGAGTGAAACAAAAGAAGTTAAGGAGTTTGGCAAGCCTGCACTGGTGTATTTTTATGGTAATGAGTGCTCGTCCTGTCAGAAATTTAAACCAACCTGGCTGGCGCTGAAGAAAAAATATAAAAATTCATTTAATTTTATAGAAATAGATGTTGATAAGGCTGAAAATGCACCTTTATGTTATGAGTTTATGGTAAACGTTATTCCGGCTGTACATATAGAAGACGCGCCTTTCAGAAACCGTGCATATATAAACCCGATGGAATACCACTTTGTTCCGCGCTTAGAAGACACTTTGAACAGGTACCTTGAAATGCGTGAAATTTTGAAAAAAGGTGCAGCTTAAAGTCATTTTAAGCAAAAAAAAAAAGACCTTGGTATTCAAGGCCTATCCGTTTAAATAAGAAGAGAGAGCTTTATATGTATATATAAAGTTCCCTCAAAAATGAAATTTGCTAGTTTTGTCAAAAATATTACGGAATGTTAAGCACATTCTATTTAATTAATGCCTGAACCGGTTTGAAGTTAGGATGTTTTGAGGTCCGCAGCAGTTCAAATAAAACTATTTCAAGGCAGGTGATTTTTGCTCCGTTTTGTTTCATAGCTTCAATACCCTGTTTGAATTCATAAGTGTTTCTGCTTGCGCAGGCATCTTTTACAACGTAAACTTCGTATCCGGCATCTATTAATTCAGAAACGGTCTGGTGAACGCAAATATGCGTTTCAATCCCGCCGATAATGACCTGTTTTTTGCCGGTTTGCTCTAGTGCATTTCTGAAATCTTCACTCTGCATTGCTGAAAATGCCGTTTTTTCAAGAACGGTCACTCCTTCCAGATTAAAACCTGCGATAGTTTTGCCGAGTCCCTGAGGGTACTGTTCGGTTATTATCGCCGGAATATTCAAGATATGCGCGGCTGTAAGCAATTTATTCATTTTAACAGCAGCGTCATCTTTTTGCAGCATACCGACAAGCTTTTCTTGAAAATCTATTGCAACAAGTACGCAGTTATCAATATTTAGCATAATATTAGTTACCTCCATTTTCATTAAACTTATTTATAAATCTGTCAAGTATTTCCATTAGTCCTCTGGTGTTTAATTTTGAGAATATTATTTCAAAGTTTTCGTTTTCCGGTGCGTCCAGACCGGAATACTGTATATTTACAGTTACTTTTGCACTGTTTTTGTAGATAATTTGTAAAGAATTCGTTTTATCAAAATTGATTAGCATAAATTCTGCACGATTTTTATCCGTAAAATATTTTATCTTAGTATTTGGAAAACTTTTTTCGTATTTTTGTTTGGTGCGGTAAAATGCCGGTTCTATGACGCTTTCAAGCTTTTTGTTAAAGATATTCTGAAAAAGTTTGTAATTTTTATGTTCATCTGTAAGCTCATTACTTAACCAATCTTTTTCAGTTTCAAATTCGTAATCTGCCGCGGCATTATCAATATAAAGATTAACACCGTTTTTCGTGCGTTCTATCTCCAGCCGTTCTATTTTATTGCGCAAGTCTTTTGCGCTTTCTTCACCGTAAGTGAATATAACTCCTTTCATGTCAAGGTTGTATTTATTTTTGAGTTTGTCAAAGACTTTTGCCGCATTTTCAAGCCCCGTTTTCGGCAGAATAATTAAGTATTTAAACTCCGCATAATTAATGATAAAGTCTGAATCTCTTAATATCAGGGAAAGACGGTTTTCTGTATTATCAAGTAAAAATTTCTGGTGTGAGATTTCATCTATACTTATTACAAGCATTGATGAGTTAAGAATTTCACTGAAAAAGTTTGCGTTCACTATGTCGCTGATTTTTTCATATATATCGGAATTCGGCTTCAATACGCCTTTATCCCTGAGCGAAGTTTTAAGCCGTTCAATTGTTTTATACTGTTTTAGCGATTTTTTTGCATTAATTATTTTTATCAGAAGTTCAAAGTTTGTGATATTTACATTACAAAAATCGCTTATCCCGCAGTCGTAAGCATTCAGAAGATTTTTTGGATTAATCTCTTCAACAAGAAGAATAATTACGTTACTGTTCTTTTTGATATTTGCAATAGCCGTGAGTGTTATATCGGTAATTTCAGGTGTGTGAAAAAGAATTATATCAGCAGTGGTAGCGCATTTGTAAAGTTCCGGTGAATTATATTGTATGATAGAGTCATCTTCTCTCAACAGAACAAGTTTTGCCTGTATAGAGTTTAATATAGTTGAACTATCTGAAACTATTGCAATTTTGCCCATGCTTATCCCTATACCTGAAGGTGTTTCTTAATACAGATGAAGCTTCCGCCTGACCCGAAGATTATACCGGTCAGGAATACTGTCAGGATAACAAGGTTCAGCGCGTAATCCGGACTTGGCACAAAGAAGAAGTTATGAACTGCAAGCAGGTATTTATGAACCATGTATACAGGGATGATTGAAATCAAAGCACCCATAAATCCGTAATATGCGCCCTGTAGCAGCAGCGGGAACCTGATATACCAGTTACTTACACCCATTAACCGCATAATTTCTATTTCGTCTTTTCTGGACTGGATAACCAGCAGAATTGTGTTATTGATAATCGTTACGGTTAAAATACCGATTACGGCAACAACAAATATCATTAAATGCGACACTATGTGATTTGCCGTATTAATTTTTTCTGCCAGATCTTTCGCGTAGTTGACATCCTCAACATAAGAAAGTTTTTTGACAGAATCAAAAACCGCCTCAACATTTGTTGGAGAATCCACCCGAACATGCAGCGTATCCGGCAGCGGGTTGGTTATGTCCGGTAAATCAAGTTCTTTCTTCAAAGAATCCCACGAAACCTGTTTTGGCACCAGTGTAATTTTGGTTACATGATCCAAGCCTTCAATTTGTTTTGTCGCATAATCTATATTGGTATCATTTTTCAGATATACAGAAATTTCAAGCACCTTCCCGAGTTCTTTTGCAAAAGATGAAATGGAAAGAGTTGATCTGAAAAATACCCCGAAAATCGTTAAAATAGCTGTCATTGTTGTGATAATGACAACGTTAACCAGAAGACCGGTACCTTTAAGATCATTGATTGCTTCTTTTACTAACCTGTAAAGTATTCTTACTTCGCAAAGTTTATCTTTAGGTATGCGTTTTTTTATATTTTTTCTTACTCTGACGTTATTTTTACTACTGTTCATAGGTACCTGCTTGTTTGTCTCTGATAATTTCACCAAAACCGAGTGTAATAACCCGTTTTCTCATATAGTTAACCATAGCTTCATCGTGGGTGGAAACGATTACCGTGATTCCGCGCTGGTTAATCTGGTCTAAAATCTGCATGATTTCCATGGAATTCGTCGGGTCTAAGTTGCCTGTAGGTTCGTCAGCGATTAATAGAGGCGGGCCGTTAACGATTGCGCGTGCAATCCCGACTCTTTGCTGTTCCCCGCCTGAAAGTTCTGACGGGTACGCGGTTAATTTGTCGCTTAAACCTACAATGTTTAAAGCGCTTGTGACACGGGAGCGGATTTCTTTTGTGCTTATCCCGAGTGTTCTGATAACATAAGCTACGTTATCATAAACCGTTTTGTTTTGAAGAAGTTTATAGTCCTGAAAGACAATTCCCATACATCTTCTGATGCTCGGAACTTCATCATTGGAAAGCTTGCCGATATCTTTCCCGCCGATTGTAACAATACCGGAAGTGGGCAATTCCTCATGGTAAAGCAGTTTCATTAAGGTTGATTTGCCGGCGCCAGAAGCTCCTACAACAAAAACAAATTCACCCGGTTTGATATCCAGATTGATGTTCTTTAGTGCGAAATTCCCGTTTTTATATTTTTTGGTTACATTTCTGAATTGAATCATTATTTTTTAAGTTCCTCTATCTTTAAAGCTATTTTTTCTGCGGTAAGTCCGTAAAAGTCAAGCAATTCACTCCATTTGCCGCTTTGTCCGAACTGGTCATTTATTCCGATTCGGTGGACACGCGTAGGAAGTCCTTCGCTTAAAACTTCACATATAGCGCTGCCAAGACCGTTTATAATAGAATGGTTTTCTACTGTCACAACAAAACCTGTTTTCTGTGCACTATTAATAATAGTATTTTTGTCAATAGGCTTAATTACAGGCATGCTTATTACTTCAATGTCAATGCCCCTTTCTTTTAGAATATCCGCAGCCATTAAGGTTTCCGCAAGTGTTTCACCGTTAGAAATTACGGTAAAATCTTTTCCTTCTTTTAAAACTTTTGCCTGATAAGGGTTAAATGTGTAATCCTCCGGAAATATATCAATAAGATTTGTTCTGGCAAGTCTTATGTACATCGGGCCTTTGTATTCAGCCGCGAATTTTATAACCTCTTCGCATTCTTTGCAGTCGGACGGAACCACAACCATCATATTTGGAATAGAACGCATAAGCGCAACATCTTCCAGAGCCTGATGACTCGCGCCGTCCTCGCCTACCGTAACCCCGCCGTGTGTTCCTATTATTTTCACGTTGAATTTAGGGTATGCAACAGAATTCCTTATCTGATCGTAAGTTCTGCCGGTTGCAAACATAGCAAAACTTGCAGCAAACGGAATTTTACCCTGAGACGCCAGCCCCGCCGCCGTTGCAATCATGTCTTGTTCGGCAATACCTGTATCAAAAAATCTTTCAGGGAATTTTTTACCGAAAATTTGAGTTTGCGTTGAGCATGCCAAATCCGCATCCAATACAACAATATCTTTGTTCGTTTCGCCTAATTTCGCAAGAGTTTCGCCAAAAATATTCCTTATTGCGCGTCTTTGTTTTGTGTTTAATGTCATCATACCCCCCGCTTATTTGTAAAACAATGTAACAACAATTACATTATAGCATGAAAAAAAGTTTTATTGTAATACAATAAAGTTATGTTAAATATATCTTTTTTATCACTTCTGATAAATCTTGGGATATGTTAAGAATTATTAAAAAAAATAGTAAATTTAGCAATTTTTTTTCTTGACGGATATTAGAAGATTAGAAAGTAAAGATATACGTTATCTGAAAGGAACAAATTATATGATTCAAGTACCAAGTATCCAAAATCCGTATCAAGTGTATCCGATGGCTCAGCAACAGTATATGCAAAATCCTATGTACATGCCGCAGCCGCAGGCTCCTCAGGCGGATTACAATGCCGTAAAAATTGCAATTAACGGCGCATCAGTTCAGGCTCCGGGTGCTCAACAACCTCAAGCAGGCGGTTACGCAGTACCTACAATGCCTTACTATTCTTACCCTCAAGCAGATTTATACAGTTACCCTCAGGCGTTACAACAGCCTTACTACATGCCTGCCCAAACAGTTATGGCACCTGTAGCAATGGCACCGGTTCAACCGCAAGAAGCCGTTGCAGCTCAACCTGTTGTACAACAGCCGCTTCCAATGCCGCCTGTACCTCCGGTTCAACCGCAAGTTGTTCAGCAAAACCTTAACGCTCCGGCAGCAGTTGCAGTTCCTGAACCTGTAATTACTCAGGCCGCAGTCGCAGCTCCGGAAGTTCAGCCTAAAGAAGTTAAACCGGAAACAACCCAGCCGAAAGTCGAAGTAGTTAAACCGGAAGAACTTAAACCTCAGGTAGATATCAATGCGTTTATCGCAGAATTAACAAACCCTGACTTTGAAAAACAGGCTTCCGCAATGGAAAATATCGCAATGATGGTTAATCAGGAACCGCAAAAAGCAACCGAACTCTTAGATGAAAGAGTTGTTAAAGCTTTAACCGATATCCTGAACGCTGATACAAAAGAATTAGTCGGGCCGTCAAAAGAACAAATGGAAGCAAGACAAAAAATTATGACAGGTAAACAGGTTACCGATGCTGAAAAAGAATTGGCTAATGCTATGACACCAAAAGAACAGGCTGAAAGAAACAAAAGCTACGCTTTATTCACAATGGCAATAATGCAAAAACTCTTTGGTGATGAAGTTCAAAAACTTTCAGGACAGGTTGTTCCAATCACCGAGTTGCCGGGCGCAGTAGCAGTTGTTGAACAGTTGAAATCTAACCCTAACCCTATGGTTAGAGCGTCAGCAATTGAGTCATTAAGCTATATCCAAAGACCGGAATACAAAAATGACTTGAACACAATCTTCACAATTGCAAAGAACGATCAGGACAAAAATGTTCAAGAAACCGCAACAGCAGCTTTAGCTAAATTGAATAAAGCATAAAACTTAAAAAGAATTATATAATTTAATATCCTTTCTGTTGACTATGAGGAGGTTTTTAACCTCCTCTATCTTTTTGTGAGAGATAAGTCGGTTGACCTGCGTTATCCCGCCTGACAAATCAAAGATTAGAAACGGCGGAGATATTATGCTCGCCTGCTCCCCTCGTACCCACGAGGTGACACCGCGAACATCGGCTTACGCTTTGAGCAGGGCAAGCAGGCGACGGAGAGCTGCTTTATTGTTTTTACTCAAAAAAAGCGCCTTATAGGCGCTCTCTTTATTATAAATTAGTTATAAATTTTTCTATTTAAATCGGCTTTTCTAATTCGGACATTTTGCGGTGTGATTTCTACCAGTTCGTCATCGCCTATATATTCAAGGCAGTCCTCAAGCGACATGATTTTCGGTGCTTGAAGCGTTACCATTACGTCTGCCGTTGCACTTCTCATATTTGTTAATTTTTTGGTTTTGCAGATGTTTACTGTAATGTCTTGAGGTTTGTTGCATTCCCCTATTATCATACCTCTGTAAACTTTTGTTTTCGGTACAACAAAGAACACACCTCTGTCTTCAAACTGGGCAAGTGCATAAGGAATTGCTTCACCCTGTTCCCACGCAATGATTGAGCCGTTGCGCTGTCTTGGAATATCTCCGGCATAGGGTCTGTATTCCAAAAATGTATGATACATAATTCCTTCGCCGCGGGTCATTCTTATAAATTCGCTTCTGAAACCAATCAGACCGCGGGCAGGGATATGGAAGGTTAAACTTGTTCTGCCTTTAGCGTTGTGCATTTCTTTCATTTCGCCTTTGCGGCCGGAAAGTTTTTCAATGGCTGATCCGGCGTATGCTTCCGGAACATCTACGATTAAATTTTCATAAGGCTCGCATTTTACACCGTCAATTTCTTTATAGATAACTTCCGGTTTGGAAACCTGAAACTCATAACCTTCACGGCGCATTGTTTCTATGAGGATACCAAGGTGAAGCTCGCCTCGGCCGGAAACTTTAAAGACATCTGTGTTTTCGGTATCTTCAACGCGGAGGCTGACATTTTTTTCAAGTTCATTGTAGAGCCTTTTTCTTAACTGTCTTGAAGTTACGAATTTTCCTTCTGTACCGGCGAACGGGCTGTCGTTTACGGAGAAATTCATTTGTAGTGTCGGTTCATCAATATGAATGAGCGGAAGCGGATTCGGGTTGTTGAGTTCGCAAATGGTTTCGCCTATTTGAATATCTGCAAAGCCTGCAACCCCAACGATATCTCCGGCTGTCGCTTCATCAATCTCAACTCTTCCGAGGTCTTTGAAGCCGAAAAGTTTTGTAACTTTTCCTCGTTCCTGCGTGCCGTCAGCTTTTACAACACAAACCTGTTCTTGCGATTTAATTGTGCCGTTAACGATTCTGCCGATAACGATACGTCCGACATAGTCATTATAGTCAAGTGTCGTCGCTTGAAATTGAAGCGGCATGTCAACATTTGCTACCGGCGGTTTTATATTTTCTAAAATGCAGTCTAAAAGCGGAACCATGTCTTTTCTGTCGTCTGCAAGATCTTTTATTGCAAACCCGTTAAGGCTGCTGGAGAAAATGAACGGAAAATCAATTAAATCTTCTCTGTCAGTGAGTTCAGTGAAGAGATCAAAAACTTTATCAAGCGCATGCAGCGGAGAGGCTGCCGGTTTATCAATCTTGTTGATTACTACAATAATTTTTAAGCCTAATTCCAGAGCTTTTGATAAAACGAAACGTGTTTGCGGCATAGGGCCTTCAGCGGCGTCAACGATTAAAAGAGCGCCGTCGACCATGCCTAGAACCCGTTCAACTTCACCGCCGAAGTCAGCGTGACCCGGGGTGTCGACAACATTAATTTTGCAGCCTTTGTAGTTGATTGAAATGTTTTTTGAAAGGATAGTGATTCCTCTTTCTTTTTCGATATCGTTGCTGTCAAGAATTCGTTCTTGAACCTGTTGATTTTCACGGAAAACTCCGGCTTGTTTTAGTAAACAGTCAACGAGGGTAGTTTTTCCGTGGTCAACGTGTGCGATAATCGCGATATTTCTAATATTTTCATTATATTTCGTCATAAAAATCCACCATTCTTTAAAGTGTAAATCTTACATTAAGTATATGGTAAGAAAAAATTTTTTTCAAGTAAAGATTGCGTTTTAGTTATGTCCGTGATAGTATAAATCATGACGATAAAGTTAAGTCATTGATTTCTAATATAATCGTTGAAAATTAAATAAGATTGTAAGTCGGCGTGGCACTGTGCCGAGAAAAACGATTGAGTATCGTTTTTCGAGAGGGAGCGCAGCTCTCCGCCACAAGTGACACTCACTAATCGTTGAAAATTAAATAAGATTGTAAGTCGGCGTGGCGGAATCGGTATACGCGCACGTTTGAGGGGCGTGTGGAGAAATCCTTGCGAGTTCAAGTCTCGCCGTCGACATTTAACTTTTTAGAGTCTCTATGATGAGGCTCTATTTTAGTATTTAAGCCCTGTTTGCGAGGGGCATCAAATTGAAACCGTTATTTACAAAATTTAATTAATATGTTATATATTGGGGTATGTTAAGTTGGATAAAAGCATTACTAATATTACCATTTAATGTACTGGTAATAATACCTTTACTAATATTGTATTTTACAAAGTATCAATATAAATCGCAGCCGTTTGGTTTTCTTATTGTTGGTATAGGCTTATTTTTAGCAGGGAGCTTATTAGCTATCTGGACTATGGTATTATTTGCTCGAATAGGTAAAGGTACACCGGCACCGTGGAATCCTACAAAACATCTAATTGTAGAGGGCCCTTATCGTTATGTTAGGAATCCGATGATATCCGGTGTATTGTTAATGCTCGCAGGGGAATATTTCCTGACCGGAGCCAATCAATTACTCTGGTGGCTGGGAGTATTTTTCTTAATAAACTGCATATATTTTCCTTTGTCTGAAGAAAAACATTTGGCAGAACGATTTCAGGATAAATATACTGAATATAAAAAGAATGTTCCTCGCTGGATTCCAAGACTAACACCTTGGCGGCAAACTTGTATGCGGAGAGATTCTGTATGAAATGGTTTTTATGTCTAATATATTTTTAAAAACGGATAGATTTATTCTAAAATAAAGCAGTTCTCCGCCGCACCGCCTCGCTGAACCGCGAGCCGTTAGCGGCTGCGCTGTCTAATACGCCACTCAAAAGGCTCGCTCACGTTCCTTATCGCGAGCCTTTCTCGGACAGATATATAACTCAAGATGATTTTGAAGAATTAAGGACTATACTGCAGGATAAAGAGGTTATGTATGCCTGGGAATATGATTTCTCTAATAAAGATGTTCAAAATTGGATTGAGAAGAATTTAGAGCTTTATAAAAAGTATAATCTCGGGTATTTTTTAATGGTTGAAAATAACTCGGGAAAGATTCTTGGACAGGCTGCACTGATGCCTGATTTAATCAACGGACATAAATACTACGAAATTGGATATATCTTAAAAAAAGAATATTGGCACAGGGGACTGGCAACAGAAGCAGCCAGAGCTTTAGTACATTACGCGTTTAATTCCTTAAATTTGAAAGAAGTAATTTTTGAAATTCGTCCAGAGAATATAGCTTCCCGAAAATTTGCAGAAATTTTGAACGCGAAAATTTGTGGAAATTTTATCAAAAATGTTAGGGGTAAAAATATGATACATTTGATTTATAAATTATCTTTTATTCATACTCCGGCTATCTAGCCGGTTTCATGTACAACAATGGATAAGGATTTCCCTGCTCATCGGTTTCTGTTCTTTTGTAAACCTGAAATCCATTGTGTTCATAAAAGCCTTTGGCCTCTGGATTTTGTTCGTTGACAGCTAATTCATTTATTGAATATTCCCTAATCCCATATTGAATTAGTTTTGTACCAAAACCTTTTCCTCTCTGAACTGCACTTACGAACAGCATTTCCAGTTTATTGTTTTCAATACCCATAAATGCAACAGGATTGTTATTCTCATTCAAAATTATGGTTAAATGTTCTACTTCTTTTAATGCTTGCGGAACATATTTTTTTATATTTTCTATTTCTTTTTCAGATAAAAATAGATGTGTTGCTTTCACTGAACTTTCCCATACTTCGAGGAGTTGTGTTATCAGCTTTTTTGTTCTTCCGTTTTTATCAATATTTATTATTTTCATATATGAAATTTTACTACAAAATGCAAAAAAGAGGGCAGAAGCCCTCTTTATCTTATGAAATTTGTATAAATAGTTTCTTCGCTTTCAGGTGGTTTTATACCTGCTTTTTCGGCGGCTTCACGGCATTTGAGATGCCAAGCCATATTGCGGGCGACAATTCGCATATTCTGCATCCCTTCTTTATCCTGCCTTACTTCTTCCGGGGTGTTTCCGTGAACCATATTCCAATACCGGCCGGAGATTATTGGCATCTGTGTTATTGTAAAATATTTGTTTAACTGATCAAGTGTTGCTGTTGTACCTGCTCTTCTGGCACTTACAATGGCAGTTCCGGGTTTGTGCTCGAAAATATTTTTTCCGGCTCTGTAGGCTGCAAAGAACGCTCTATCCATAAAGCTGGTTATAAGTCCGCTTGCTGAGGCATAGTGGACAGGGGAGCCTATAATAAATCCGTCACATTTTTCTGCAATGTCTAAAAATTCATTAACTCTATCGTCATTTATTACGCAGCGTTTAAGTTTTGTACACGCGCCGCACGCCCGGCAAGGTGCAGCGTTTAAACCGATTTGGAAAAATTCTGAGTCGATACCTTCTTCATTGAGAGTTCGTGCGATTTCTTCAAGAGCAGTATATGTGCAGCCGTTTTTGTGCGGCGAGCTGTTTACAAGTAAAACTTTCATAATGACCTCCGTTTCAGGATTATTATAGCACTTGAGAGCGGCTATCTGTCAATAGATAGATTACATATAATCAATGTGGTAGCTGGCAAGTGCGCGTTCGCCTGCCAGTTTCATTTTTTCAAAGTCAGGGGTTGCGCCAAACCAGATTTTTTGTGCTGCGACGGCCTGTGCAACAAGCATATCAAGTCCGCTTATTGTTTGGAGTCCGAGGTGATGAGCATCTTCAAGCAAAATCGTTTCTGTCGGATTGTATACTATATCGTAAACGGCCGCGTGTTTTGGCAGTGTTGTCAGAACTTTTTTATTTACGGGTGTAGAATCTGCGGAATGCCCTTTCATTCCTATCGGGGTGGTGTTTACAAGCAGATCCGTTGTCGGAAGCTCTTTGAGGGTTTCAATCTGATTCAGCGTAAATTCGATTTGCGGTGCGAGTTCGCGGAAGAATTTTACGAATTCAAGTGCGTTCGGGATGTTTCGTGTGTAGAAATTAACTTTTTTTACGCCGAGTTCAGTGCAGGCAACCGTTACGGCTCTTGCGGCGCCGCCGGTACCGAGGATTGTAATTTCTTTACCTTGAAGAGGGCAGGTAAGTGCGGATTTGAAGCCTGTAATATCTGTGTTGAACCCGCTTAAACTTTTATCAGCATTAATTTTTATTGTATTTATAGCGCCTGCAAGGTCTGCGTTTTTGTCGACTTCTTCCACAAACATTGCGATTTTTACTTTCAGCGGAATTGTTACATTAACGCCGGCGTAGCCTTCTTTTTTGAGGAAATCTATTCTTTCAATAAGGTTTTCCGGTGCTGTTTCAAGGATTTCGTAATCCGCGTCAATGCCGAGGCTTGCAAATCCGGCTTTGTGAATTTGCGGTGAAACGGAATGGCCTATCGGGTAGCCTAAAATTGCGAATCTAAGCATTTCCATCTCCTTCCGGTTCGTTAGGGATTAATTCTTGTTTGTGGTGGCAGTCTTTATTTGAGCAGGCAATGATTGTACCTTTTTTAGACGGCTTTTTGACGATTAACGAACCGCATTCCGGACAAACATCGCCGGTAGGCTCGTTCCAGAGCGTGAAGTCACAGTTTGGATACCTGTTGCATCCGTAGAAAACAAGTCCGCGTTTGGATTTTTTTTCAATAATAACGCCTTCTCCGCATTTAGGGCATTTAACGCCGGTTGATTTGCGGTAAGGTTTACGGTCTTTGCATTGGGTGCACTCAGTGTATTTGCCGTAAGGGCCGGTTTTTAAAATAAGATTTCCGCCGCATTTTTCGCATTTTTCGTCGAGTGTTGCCGGCTCATTTGCCGGCTGTCCGTGAGCTTCCATATCAGAAATCGCGTTAAGTGAAAGAATTGTTTTGCATTCGGGATATCCGGTGCAGCCGAGGAATTGCTGGCCGAATCGGCTGGTGCGAAGCGCCATAGGACGTCCGCAGTTAGGACAGGTTACTTTTGTTTCTATTGTAATTCTTCCGGTATCTTTCTGGGCTTCTGCAACTACCGGCATAAATCCGTCATAAAATTCCTGCAGGACTTTATTCCAGACCGCTTTTTTTTCTGCGATTTTATCCAGTTTTGTTTCCATGCCGGCGGTGAATTTATAATCCATAACTTCTGTAAACTGCTGTACAAGCTGTTTGCAGACAGTTCGACCGAGTAGGGTCGGTGCAAGGGCTTTTTCCAGTTTTTCAACATAGCCTCTGGTCTGGATTTTTGTGATAATTGAAGCATACGTAGAAGGGCGCCCGATGCCGTATTCTTCAAGTGCTTTTACAAGTGTTGCTTCTGAATATCTTGGCGGCGGCTGGGTGAAGTGTTGTTTAGGGTTAACTTTTTTTAACTCCAGTTTGTCGCCTTTGTTCAAATCCGGCATTTTGTTTTTTGAATCCGCATCATCCTCTTCCGCGTCATTGTAAAGCTTTAAGAAACCGTCAAACATAATCTTGCTGGTGCTGGTTCTAAGTGTGTAGTCGCCTGCCGAAATCTCAACAGCTTTGTTTGCAACAACGGCGTTGGACATTTGTGAGGACATAAATTTGTTCCAGATGAGTTTGTAAAGTCTGTACTGCTCATTTGAAAGATATTGCTTGATGCTGTCAGGAGTTCGTTCAGGGTAGGAAGGACGGATTGCTTCGTGGGCATCCTGAACATTTTGTTTACCTTTTGCGTAAATGTTCGGGGTCTCAGGGTAATATTTTTCGCCGTAGTTGTTTATAATAAAATCTTTTGCTGCCGCCTGCGCGTCATCTGACACGCGGACGCTGTCGGTTCTCATATAGGTAATCAAACCGACGGAACCGTTTTCAAGTTCAATACCTTCATATAATTTTTGTGCAATCTGCATTGTTTTTTGAACGCCGTAGCCGAGTTTTGAGCTGGCTTCACGCTGAAGGGTTGAGGTAATAAAAGGTGCTGTCGGTTTACGCTTTGTTTCTTTATTCGTAACCTTTGAAACCTCATAGCCTTTAAAATTTGTCAGATATTCAACGATTTTGTCAGCGGCTTCTTTATTTGGAATTTCAATTTTTTTATCTTTGTATTTGGTAAGTTCCGCGCTGAAAAGTTCTCCGCTTTCTTTGGCAAGATCGGCTGCGATAGTCCAGTATTCTACAGGTACGAAAGCTTCAATTTCTTCTTCTCTTTCGCAAATCATTCTGAGCGCAACAGATTGAACACGGCCGGCTGAAAGGTGGCGGTTGCCGAGCTTTTGCCAGAGAATTGGGCTTAACTTGTAGCCTACAAGTTTATCGAGAATTTGTCTTGTCTGCTGTGCCTGAACCATATCCATATTTATTGCGCGTGAATGCTCAACGGCATATTTTACCGCTTTTGGCGTGATTTCGTTAAATTCAATTCTGTAGACCTTATCTTCCGGCACATCCAGAAGCTGGCGGACATGCCAGGCTATAGCTTCTCCTTCGCGGTCAGGGTCGGACGCAAGGTAAACTTTATCAGCTTTTTTTGCAAGTTCATTTAATTTTTTTACAACAGCTTTTTTCTCCGGAATTATTTCAAAAGTCGGTTTAAAGTTGTTGTTAACGTCAAATCCGAGGGTATTTGTCGGTAAATTCCGTACATGCCCGTAGCTGGCTTCTATCTGGTAGCTGTCGCCGAGAATTTTCTTGATTGTTTTGGATTTTGCCGGTGACTCGACTATTAATAAAGCTTTTTCTTTTTTCGCTGTTGATTTTGTTTCGGCTTTTTGCACCACTTTAATTAAACCTCTCTTTTATATCTGTCGCCGTCGATTTTTTTTATTATGCCTTTTAGTTCTAACAATGTCAAGTTAGTTAAAAGTGTTTCGACATCCATGTTTGTAAGCGTTTGAAGTTCGTCAAAGTTTTTTTCTTCTACTTCAAGGTGTGATAAAACTTTTGTTTCTTCTTCGCTTAATTCTAATGTTGATTTTAAATCCAAATTCTGTTGTTTTTGAACTTTCCAGCCCAGAGTATTTAAGATGTCGTTTGCCTCAGTTACAAGTGCTGCCCCGTTTTTAAGCAGTTTATAGATACCCTGTGTATTCGGGTTCGTAATCATGCCGGGAATACACATTAATTCTCTGCCCTGTTCTAAAGTCAGGTTTGCCGTAATCAAAGCTCCGCTTTTTAGGGAGGCTTCTGCGACAAGGGTTCCGGAGGAAAGACCGGAAACAATTCTGTTGCGCTGCGGGAATCTGTATTTTAACGGCTCAAATGTCGGGTAGTATTCGCTAAAAATCACACCGTGTTCGGCTTCAATCTCTTCATAAAGTTTTTTGTTTGACGCCGGATAGGTGTAGTCAAAGCCGCTTGCGATAACACCTACGGTTTTAAGCCCGAATTCAATTGCGAGGTTATGCGCTGCTGTGTCAATCCCGGCCGCAAGACCTGATACAATTGTTATGTCGGTATTTTTCAAACCTGAAAGTATAAGTTTCAGTGCGTCTTTTGCATAAGTTGAAGATTTTCTGGAACCCACGACCGCTAAAGTTTTATTGAAATTAATCCGGCTCAAATCACCTTTATAATATAGAACCGCAGGCGGGTTGTATATCTCTTTCAGCATCTGGGGGTAATTTTCATCCTCAAATGTTAAAAATCCTATACTACGCTTTTCAACCCCGTTAAAAACTTTTTCAATATCAAGATTTTTGCGTGCATCTACGAAATTTTGCGCTTTTTTAACACTCAGTCCGTCAATGTTTTTAAACTCCCGCTCAGGTGCATTATAAGCGGTTTCAATGTCGCCGAAATAATTGTACAGACGCAGAATAAAAGCACTGTCTATACTCTCTATTGATGAAAACGCTATCCAGTAGTACCTGTCGGACGGCAAATTGGGAAATGACGTTGTGCTATTGTTCTTATCTTTCAACATTTGTCTTTTTGATTCTCTCTACAAGTTCACTGATTTTTTTCTTTTCTTCTTCTGCGATATCCATTGACATGTAGTCTTCAAAATATTCAATGGCGTCTTCTCTGTCGCCGCGTGCAAGAAATAAAATCGCGACCTTTTTGTATGCCGGAATAAAATCTGATTTGTGCGTAATTGCTTTCAGGTAGTTTGAAATAGCTTTATCTATTTCATTATTGGCCTCATAGGCTTCTGCTAAGTAGAAGTAAACCCATTCATTTCCCTTGTAATTCAGAACATTTTCAAAGTTTTCAATTGCCACGTCATAGTTGCCGAGTTCAAAGTTTACTTTTGCAAGATCGTAGTATGCATCGTAATTGTCTGGCTGAGCGTCAAGAATTTTATATAATTCATCAACCGCAAGGTCAAGCCTTGCATCTTCCATATAAAATCTTGCTAAGTAGTGGCGCAGAACCATATTGTCCGGCAGCTCGTAAATCCCCTGTGAAATTAGCTGAATCCCGCTGTCGATATCGTGTTCTTTATAGTAAATATCAGCAAGGTTAACATATACCTGCGGAAGTTTCGGGTTAAGCGACTGGGCTTTGAGGTAATTTTTCTCAGCCTTCTCAAAATCGTTCAGTTGCAGATAACACGTCGCAATGTTGTTATAAACCTCGGCGTTATCTCCGTTGGTTTCAAGTATTGAGGAGAATACGTCAATCGCTTTTTTATACTCCTTATCATTATATAATTTTAATGCCTCTTCTATTTTCTTTTCCATTGGTTCCTCTTTTTGCTTGACGCTTATAAGCCAAGCCCCATATCAGTGTCGTTGTTTTCGTTAATATTTTTTATGACTGTTCTTGTGTTGCCTTCAGCTTTGAAATTTTTCGGATTGGTTGTCATTTTAATTTTGTCGGCAAAGATTGTTCTCACACCCTGTGAAATGCTTGAACGCCCGACAAAATAAATTTCACCTGGTTTTTTGGTAACTTTATCCGGATAGATAACAACTTTAGGCCCTTGTGCAAAATAATCTTCATAATAGATTTTTACATTGCCGGTAGCGTTGTAAAAGTTTGTAAGCTGGTTGAATTCCTGTCTGTCAGAGTAAAGGGTCAGGACAGAACCGTCTTTATTTATCGCTTTGGTAGTTGTTCTGCCGGAAGCTATAAAATAGCTGGTTGCGGCACTGTATGTAATTTTATCGGCCAGAACCTCATTTTCTTCATTTTTAACTATTGCGTTGCCGCTGAGTTTGATGTCTTTCAGGTCGCCGTTTTTGTCAGTTTTAAATTCTGCATTATCAGAAAATGCTTTTACATCACTTTTGTAATTGATGGTAACATTGCCTTCTGCAGTCATTACTCCGGTTTTTGTATTATATTCCTGCATGTCGGCATTGACTACTGCAATAGGCACTTTCCCGTCAAAAATTACTGTTTGAGTGTCGCCTTCAGCTCTTACGGTCTTTTTTATGAGCGAAACTTTTAAAATATTAGCCTTAACTTCACGTTTTTTATTCGCCTTGTTCTCAAATGCATAAGGTTTATCGTAGAACGTTGCGGTATCAAGTTTTTCGTTATTTATAACCGTCACATCTGCCTTATCGCCTACTATGTGCAAATCGTCAATTGTGACATTAACATCTCCGTCAAACTTAATCTTGCTGTCCTCTTCAGAATACGACTGGTTTTTTGATTCAATTACCAGATCGGACGCTACGCTTACAAGCGCGCCAGAACTAAGAATTGTACTCATTATTATTGCGGTAAGAATATATTTTTTACTTTTCATCCTTGCTCCCGTATATTTTTGAAGTGGTGTTGCCTTTAATTTTTATATCTTCGTAATCCGCGCTGATTTCGATTTCATCAGCATTTGCCATAAATTGATCGTCTTTTGTAATCACTACATTACCATAAGCATAAATCGGTTTATCGTTTCCGCTCCAGACGAGTTTGTCCGCGTTCAGGGTTAAACCGTCTTTTATCACAAGGTACGTGTCATTAAAAAGTGTTATCGTTTTTTCTTTCGCATTATAAGTTCCTTGAGAGGACTGTATGCTCATTGAAACCTGATTTTCTTTATAAAAGTTTGCTAAAACCCCGTTGAGAGTTGCAATTTCCTGCTTGCTGTCGTAAACACCGGTGTCACCGTAAATTTCCCAGTATTTTTCTTCATCTTTAGTTTCGGTCAGGATAATCCCTTCAACCACAGCCTGCTGGCTGTCCTCGTTCTGGGAAATATCTTTGCGGTTCAGCCCCGAGGTTAAAAGTTTTGCTGAAAAGAACGACCACAAAAGGACTATTATAATTGCTGTGAACGCAATGATATATATTTTTTGTTTGTTGGTAAAATCCTGCCACTTCATAATAGAATATTTTAACATAAAAGTTTTTGTTCGTTTTTACTGTGAAGATTTGTTACCGCTTGACGAAAGAGAAAAAATCGTACATAATAAAAGAGGCAATAAGTAAATAAGGCAATGAGGCAATAAGTCGTAATGGCCAAATGGAAGAAAAAAGAATAGTCTTATTGTCCTAATGACCTATTGCCTTATGATAAAGTAGTTTGGGCTTTCCAGCCCAACGGAACAAAAAGAAAGGATGGAAAAATGAAAAAACAGAGAAGTGTAATTACTTGCACAGGGGGGGGGGGGCCTCTCTTAACAGGCACAATTGAGGAGTCGCAAGCCTATAATTGTCATTCCGAACATGTTTCGGAATCTGTTCCACGTTACGAGCAGGTATCCAACATTGGCCAGAGCCTGAAACGAGTTCAGGGTGACAATTTTTTGTCATTGCGAGCCGACGAATGTCGGCGTGGCAATCCAGTCAAAAACGCCGCGCCCACATGTTGTCATGCTGAACTAGTTTCAGCATCTGTCCAGCGTTGCGAGTTATCGGTGTCGCCGGACAGATTCCGAAACTGTCTTGCTCGACTCGCGGAAAACGTGACTACGTGCGTCACGCACTCCGCACTCGGCTCGCTCGCGCAGTTCGGAATGACACCGACTGAGTCGGTTCTACAATTGGACCCGATTAAAAACGCAGCGTTCACTATGGCGGAAATATTGCTTTCTCTTACGATAATCGGCGTGGTGGCGGCGATAACGCTTCCAAGCCTCACCGGCAACATTAATGAGCGCACATGGAACACCCAGCGCAAAGCCCTTTATGCACGATTTTCACAAGCAATAATGTTAATGCCTGCCCTTAATGGCTATGGAACCTTAAGAGAAACTACTGACAGCGCTGGCTCAACATCCATTGAGGACACTGCTGCCGAAACTTTCGTTACTGTAGCTCTTTCTAAAGTCCTAAAAATTAACAATATTTGTGATAACGGGCATTTGCAAGATTGTGGAATCCCCGAAAAAATGACAAATCTCATCGGAACAACTATAGACACGCCTAAAATGCTTTCTGATTTGAATGCAAACAATATCAGTTTTAATTATTCTGACGGCTCGCAGTCACAGAGTATTTCGTTGATTGATACGAAGGCTGCGGCGTTTGAAACCGGAAATGGTGAATCAATTCTGACTTTTTACAATCCGGTATGCCGTGGCAGCCTCAACGAATCAATGATGATGAATCCGCAGCTGACTATGTGTGCAAACTTTGTTTATGATTTGAATGGTAATAAAGGACCAAATACAGTGGGAAAAGATATAGGTTTTATTTCTGCGTATTATCCGTCTGATGTTGCAGTAGTCGCTCCGTATCCTTATGTGCGTGATGCTGCCGGAACCTATAGCCATGGTGATGCTGCTAAGGCTTGTACAGCATTGGATTCTGAATACCGTCTTTCAAATATAACGGAGCTTTCAGCAATGTTCGCAAATTTGAAGCTTATGTCTAATTCTACCTCCAGCATTGGTGACGGGGAGTATTATTGGTCTTCGGACAAGGTATCATCTGATACAGCATGGTATTACTGGTCGGGCGGTTGGGCTAACTGTTGGGAAGATCTCACTTACAGTGGTGGTAATACTAGCCGACAATATAGCGTTCGCTGTGTCAAACGCTAACCAAAAGCCCGATTAAATATCGGGCTTTTTAATTCTTTACAATAGGCAGATTTTAAAACCTGCCTTAAATAAAGCAGTTCTCCGTCGCCTGCTTGCCCTGCTCGCGCAGGTCAACCCGCGACTTCGCTGTCTAATACGTCACTCAAAAGTTTCGCTCACGTTCCTTATCGCGAAACTTTCTCGGACATTTATTTTATTGTATAATTCATATTATGAGCATGCAGTATGTACCATTACATATCCACAGTGAGTATTCACTGCTTGACGGGGCCATAAGAATTGATGATCTGGTGAATTTCGCCAAAGAAAACAACATGCCGGCGGTCGCGCTGACAGACCACGGGGTTATGTACGGCGATATGGAACTTTATACTACAGCTAAAGAAAAAGGCGTTAAACCGATTTTAGGCTGCGAATTTTATGTACATGACGGTGATATCTCAGAACGCGATAAGGCGCATAACCCTTGTTATCACTTAGTCTTGCTTGCAAAGGATAAGGAAGGTTATGCGAATTTATTAAAACTGGTTTCTGTTGCATGGTGTAAAGGCCGCTACGTTCACCCGCGTATAAACTGGGAATTGTTGAAGGAACACCACAAAGGGCTTATTTGTCTTTCTGCTTGTCTGGGCGGTGAGGTGCTGCAAAATCTGCTGAAAAATGATAAGGTTAAAGCCCGCGAAGTTGCACAGCAATACAAAGATTTGTTTGGCGAGGATTACTATATTGAGCTGCAGGATCACGGTTTAGAAGAGCAAAAACGCACCAACCCTGAACTCGTCCAAATCGCTAAAGAACTCGGGATTAAAATGGTTATTACAAATGACTCGCACTATCTAACGCGTGATGATGCGGATATGCATGACACCCTTCTTTGTATGCAGACAAACAGTGATAAAGACGATCCTAACCGTTTCCATTTTCCGAATAACGAATTTTACGTTAAAACACCGGAACAATTGAGAACATTTTTCAAGTGGATGGACGAGGATACGTTTAACGAATGCATTAAAAATACGGTTGATATTGCCGAAAAATGTCATTTGACGCTGGAACTCGGGAAAAGTCCGCTTCCTCACTATCAGGTTCCGGAAGGCTATACTATTGAATCTTATTTGGAACACCTTGTCTTTGAGGGGATTAAAAAACGCTACGGCGAAGTTACGCCAGAGCTTAAAGAACGTGCGGATTATGAATTAAGTGTTATTAACCAGATGGGTTTTGCTGCATACTTTTTGATTACGTGGGATTTTATTTATTATGCAAAATCGCACGGAATTCCGGTCGGCCCGGGCAGAGGCTCGGCAGCGGGTTCGCTTGTTGCGTATGCTCTTGAAATCACCGATCTTGACCCGATTAAGCACAAATTATTGTTTGAACGTTTTTTGAATCCTGAACGTTTCACCATGCCCGATATTGATATTGACTTCTGTATTGAGCGCCGCGGGGAAGTTATTGATTACGTTACGCAAAAATACGGTGAAGATAAAGTCTGTCAGATTATTACGTTTGGTACTTATGCGGCAAAAGCTGCGTTGAAAGGTATTTGCCGTATATTAAAAGTTCCGTTTTCGGAAAGTAACAAGCTGGCTTCTCTTATCGAGCCTGCAATTGAACTTGCACAGGCAACAAATCCTAAAGCAAAAACCCTGAAAGATGCTATGCAGGTCGACGGCTCGGAATTAAAAACGATGTACAAGAACGATGAGCAGCTGCCATGCGGCGATCCGGGGGACGGGAAAACCGTCGGGGTTAAAAAGATTGTTGACCTTGCAATCGGGATTGAAGGAATCAAAAATAATACCGGTACCCATGCGGCGGGCGTTATTATTTCGAGGGTTCCGCTGGATGAAATCCTGCCTATTCAGCCGTCAAAAGACGGAATTGTACAGACCGGCTATCCGCCGCATGACGTTACAGAAGTTTTAAGCCTTTTGAAAATGGACTTTCTGGGGCTGCGCAACCTTACGACTATTTATAAAACAGTCGATTTAATCAAGCAGCAGCAGGGAATTGAACTTGCAATTAATGATATTCCACTGGATGACAAACCTGTTTATGACATGCTTATGACGGGCGATACGGACGGCGTTTTTCAGCTGGAATCTCAAGGCATGAAAAACCTTGTCAAACGTCTTAAACCGGACGTTTTTGAAGATTTGGGCGCGCTGGTGGCACTTTTCAGACCGGGGCCGCTTGATTCCGGCATGGTTGACGACTTCGTTGAAAGAAAACACGGCCGTCAGGAAATCTCTTATGCCCACCCGCTTCTTGAGCCAGTTCTTAAAGATACTTACGGAACTATTGTTTATCAGGAACAAATCATGCAGGTGTTTCAGGTGCTTGCTGATTATACTCTCGGGCAAGCGGACATGGTTCGTCGTATGATGGGTAAGAAAAAAGTCGATGAAATGGAAAAACAAAAAACCAAGTTCATTGAGCGTTCTGCAGCACACGGGATGAGTGCGGCGGATGCGACTGCTTTATTCAACCAAATTCTTGCGTTTGCTTCTTACTGCTTTAACCGGTCGCACTCTGCTGCGTATGCGTTTGTTGCTTATCAGACGGCTTATCTGAAATGCCACTACCCTGTTGAATATCTTTCTGCGCTTTTATCAAGTGTTTCAAGCGATCAGGAAAAAACACAGCTTTACATAGAAGAGGCGCAGAAGAAAGGTATAAAAGTTCTTCCGCCGGATATTAACCACTCAATGGCATCCTTCACGCCGGATAACGGTAATATTCGTTTCGGGCTTGCTTCAATTAAGCAGGTGGGTGAAGCCGTTATTGAATGTATTATTGCAGAGCGGGATGCTAACGGGCCTTTTAAATCTATCTATGATTATATCAAACGTCTTGACTCAAAATGTTCCAACAAGAAAACTCTTGAAGGTTTGATTAAATCCGGTGCGTTTTCGACTATTGAAAAGAGTCGTAAGCAGCTATGGGAAAATATTGACTATATTACAAATACGGCTTCTAAAGAGGCAAAGGCAAAAGAATCCGGTCAGGGCAGCTTATTTGATATGCTTGGCGATTCCTCCGTTGTTGATGATATGAAATTTCAGCTTGCAGGAAGCGATGAGGAGTTTGACGCGCGCCAGATACAAAATTTTGAAAAAGAATTTTTAGGATTTTATGTCACGAGCCACCCGCTTCAGACAATCAGGGATAAATTGCCGTTTTTGATGACACATAAAATTACGGAACTTGCTGAACTTCCAAACGATAAACCGGTTACAATCTGCGGGTTGATTACGGCAGTCAAGAAAATTCCGACTAAAAAAGATCCTACAAAGTTCCTTAAATTTGTGACGGTTGAAGATCTTTCAGGCAAGATTGATGTGATTTGTTTCCATAGAAAACTAATGGAGTTTGACAGCCTGCTGGAACCGGAACAGCGTGTTATTGTATCCGGAAAAGTTAACCGCCGCGAAGAGGATGAGGCACCTTCTCTTGTTGTTGACAGCGTTAAAACTATTGAAAATTCCAACATCTTTAATATTATTCTTCTTGATGATTTTAAATTTGAGGAATTGATGTATTTAAAAAGTTTCTTAACCGAACATGCCGGATCTGATCCTGTGACGGTAACGCTTAAAGATTCGACCGGAACAGTCAAAATTTTATCCAATTCAAGCTGCTGGGTTAACTCCTCAAATGACCTTGTGAATACGCTTAAGGCAAAATTCTCCGGCAGAATTGATGTCAATGTGAAGTCTATGGACACAAAATTGGCATAAATTTACACTTAATATAATTTTTTAAAAGCCCGTATTTACGGGCTTTTTTGTTTGTCAAGTCCCCAAATTTGGCTACATAAATATGTTGACATAAATTTGGGTCAACAAAATTGGCGACTTTTCAAATTTTTCATATCGTATATACTACAAATATCGAATGCAAATTGACAGTAGAACTTGGGAGACAAATTTTTCATATAAAATCCGATTATCTTAACGTGAGGATTTCTATGAAATCCTCATTTTTTTAAAACAGGAAATATTATTAATGTTTTTAAAATATTTTTTGTTAAGCTGGTAGTATGTATGAAAAAGAGGTAGAAAATGAAGTTATCATCGCAGGAAATAATGGTTCTCGTCTATATTGCCTTGGGATATAGCGACAGAGAGGTAGCTGACAAGATGAATCTTAGTTATTACACCGTGAGGACTTATATTGATAGAGCAACGTTAAAGTTAGCTGCCAGAAACAAGATAAATGCTGCGTTTAAATGCTTAATAGAAATTGCTCCCGAGGAGTTTATGCAAATATTGCGCGATAGTAAAGAGGTTTTATGAAACGAATAATTTTACACTGGACAGCCGGAAAATATCAGCCAAACCATTGTGATCTGGAACATTATCATTATTTAGTCGGGGCTGATGGCGAAATTTATGAAGGAAAATTTAAAGTTGAGGACAATGAGGTGTGTAGAGGTAATAGCTATGCTATGCACACCGGCGGCGGCAACACGGGTTCAATAGGGGTGTCAATGTGTGCAATGCTGGGATTTAAAAATGAACATAATGCCGGAGATTATCCGATTACGCCTGTTCAATTTGAAAGAACAATGAAATTGTGTGCAGAACTTTTAAAGAAGTACGGCATTCCTTTAGGGACTGACACTCTTATGACTCACTATGAATTCGGGCAGGCACATCCAAAGACGACAAGTTTCGGCAAAATAGATATTGTTTTTATCCCGCCGTATCCGTGGGTTAAAAGGGATGAAGCCGGAAGTTTTATACGTTCAAAAGTACGGTGGTATCTGGAAAATTTATAGCCGGTGTCGCCGCGTATTGACCTGCTCCTGCAGCTCAACCCGCGGCGGGAAACTGCTTTATTATATTAACTTTATCTTGGGGGATTGAAAAAATGGAGATTGCTTTTTACAACTTATCCGGAGGTATTAACCAGAGTTTATCAAAGACAGAAATGGGGCTTGATACAAAGCGTATGTACTGGGCTGATTCAAAAAATATTGAACTCCTTAATACCAATGGAATTAAAAGACAGCAGGGCAATGCTGTTTATCTGGAACTTACTGATAAGGAAGAAATAACCGGACTGCATCAGTTTACACATCAGGATTCTTATAAACTTGTAATAACAACAGTCAGCGGAAAAGTTTATATCTATGATGAGGCTGAAGAGGAGCTAAAAACGCTTGATTTGACTCTTAGCGGAGTTAAACCGGTATTCAGAAACTTTTTAAACGGGTTTTTGATTATGACTGAAGCTGATAAGATGCGTTATGTTAAAAATGACGAAGATTACACTGTCGTTGATTGTAATTTGAAAAATTTATCCGGAAACGATTTGACCGGCGGACTTATTACAACATATCGCGGACGGGTTTGGGTCGCTAAAGATTCGACAATTTATTATTCAGCGCTCGGTACTTATGATAATTTTACGGAAGAAAAAGACGCCGGTTATATAAATGATTTCCACACCAATACGGATGTTATTACTGGTATTGGAGAGTACAAGGATTATCTGGCGATTTATAAGAAAAATCAGGTTTACCTTTTGAGCGGAAGTTCTCCGGAGGATTTTTCAATCCAGCTTTTTGCGGATAAAGGTACAAAGGCACATCGTTCTCTTGTTAATGTTGATAACAGGCAATTTTTCCTCTCCGACAGCGGAATATTTTCGCTTGAGGAGGCCGGAGTTTTGATGCAAATCCATGTCGGTTCCGAGATTTCGTTGAAAATTAAGCCGGAATTTGATTTGCTGGATACCTCAAGGTTATCTGAAAGCATTTGTCTGCATTATGAAAAGCGTAATCAAATGTGGTATTTTATGCCTTATACTGATGAGGCATACTTTAAAACAATCTGGATTAATGATTACGTACTGAAACTCTGGTACAAGCGTGTTGTTCCGCAGAATGTTCTGGGTGCGTGTATGTTCAAGGGAAATGTCCTTACTTATGATGATGCCGGAAAGATTTATATAGAAGATTTCGGACGTGATTTTTGCGGACAGCCTGTTGATTTTATGTGGAAATCTCCTTTTCTGGTGCTGAAAGACGCTCATCACAGAAAAGTTATTGATGAATTTTATTTTGTACTTGACTGCGAATATGATAATAATTTTAACTTTTCTGTGTATAAAAATTTTGATACCGGATATCCGGATGATAAAGAAGTTATACATAATATAAACTATGACCATTTATTATGGGCAGATGAAACAACACCAGAGAGTCTGCCGTGTAAATGGGGGGAAGATGAAGCCCGTATTCCTATCTGGTCTGTTAATTCGGAAACGCTGGAAAAGGCGGAAATTTCCGAAAGCAATTATGCGGTTCAAATATGTATCGAAGGGAGTGAAGCCTATCACAACTGTGGAATTATAGGCTTACAATTCAGAGAAATTTTTGACGACGCATATTAATTAAACACCACCACTCATTATTTATATTACTACACTAGTTAAACGAAAGGGAAAGTGAAAATGTCAGAAAACACACCAACAACTTCTGCTGCTCCGGCAGCAAACTCTTACGCTGCTTTTATTCCTGAAATATGGAGTAAAAAACTGTCAACAATGTTAGAGAAAAAATGCGTTATGCTCCAATGTGTTAACAGAAACTATGAGGGCGAAATCGCTGCTCAGGGCGATAAGGTAAAAATTATCACTCCTGCACAGGTTGCAATTTCTACTCTTGGAACTTCCGCTATAACTTATGATGAACTTGAACCGACCTCTCAGGAATTGGTTATTGACCAGCAAAAATTCTTTGCCTTTAAAATCAATGATATTGCGGCTGTTCAGGCTAACACAAGCATTATGGAAGCACATCTTGAAAACGCAAGAAGAGCTATTGAACAGGTTCAGGATGCTTATCTTTTGTCACAGCATACAAACGTTACTACAGATAACACTGTCGGCAGCGATGCTTCTCCTGTGTCACTGGATAAAACTACTATTTACAAATATTTTGTTGAACTTGCAATGAAATTGAAAAATTCTGATGCCGTAAGCGGCGGTCAGCGTCCGTGGGTTGTTATTAATCCGCTGGTTGAATCTTACCTGCTTCAAAGTTCTGAATTTATCGGTGCGCACAATGTTGCTGACCAAACACTTAGAGAAGGTGCAATCGGAAGAATTGCAGGCATGGATGTTCTTGTAAGTACAAACCTTACTGATACTGATGATAAATACTACATCCTTGCCGGTACTAACGAAGCGATTACGTTCGCATCACAGCTCGCTAAAATTGAAACTTTACGTGATAAAGATTCCTTCTCTGATCTTGTCAGAGGTCTTTATCTCTACGGTGCTAAGACTGTTCAGCCGAAAGCGCTGGCTAAAATGGTTGTAACGGCAGGTGCGTAGTATGTTTGACAGTTTAAAAAATAAGATTCTTGAACTCGCAAAAAGTGCTGTTATGCAGGTTGAGGAAGAACTAAACGGAGAAGAAGGCAAAAATAAAAAGATTGCAGCAATAAAATATGTTGTCGCAAATCTGCCGGTGCCGTCTTATCTGAAATTTATTCTCGGGTTTGTGCTCTCTGTATTTATTGACAGTGCTGTCGAAATCGCGGTTGCATATATGAATCACCGCGACGATATTCAAGATGTAATTGAGGTATAACAAATGAACGAACAGGAAAAAAATAAAAATTTATCAAGGGATTCATTGAATGCCGTGACTCAAAATCCGCGTGTTACTCCAACAGATAACAACGGGCAAAATATTGCTTCTGCGCAGGAACGGGTTGAAAAATTAGTCGCAAATGACCTCGCGGCCATTCGTGCACTAATGGCTATGGGACTTGTAGACCGTGAACAAGGACAAAATTTAATGAAACAGGTTATTAAAAATGCATACACAGATGTTACTACACAACAACATGAGTCTGCTTTGTCCGGCAATACTACTCCTTCAACGGATGCATTCGCACAATTCGCCGCGCTTAACCCTGATTTCTTTAATCAGGCAGGGCGCTCGGATGTCCTGAATTATCTGAAAAATTCACCCGTGAATTTTGACAAAGATGAACTCTTGCAAATATCTAAACTCATTGAAGCTCTTGAACAGAGTGCTGTGGAAAGATATTTGAAAAAAGAAGAGTACGGAAAAACATTAAATGACGAAAACAATATCGCGAAGCTTAGACTTACCGCCAATGCGCAAAGCTCTAATCCTTCCGATAACAACAGGGTTTTTACCCGTGCTCAAATCGGCAAAATGAGTGGTGATGAATTTACTAAATATGAAGCTGCCATTATGGACCAGCTCCGCAAGGGCCTGATTAAATAGTAAATTCTTTTGTGAGGTTTTGAGGGGATTTTTCCCCTCTGGCTTCACAGATGTTAAAGGAGTAATTATGAACTTTTTAGAAATTATAAATAAATGTCTGGTTGAACTTAATTACAAACAGGTTAATAATTTCGCGGAACTTACCAAAAATGAGCACAAGAAAATAATGAACATTCTTAACGTTCTAAATTCGGAAGTCTGCCAGTATGCAAAATGGAATTTTCTTTTGCGAAAAACCGTACTCACTCTGCCTGCCGGCATGAATGAAATTGATAATACAATAAACGGCAGAATTTCGCAGCTGCTTATTGATTCACATGAGTTTCACTACTATGAAAACGCTTCTGATATTATTAACCGTAAAGTCAAAGGTAAAAATCTTTATTCAGGCTATGACGGCAAAATTATCTTCGCCAAAACTTTTGATGAAGATAAGAGCGTGGAGGTAATCTATTATACATACAACAGTGCGCTTAATGCCGCAGGTGAGGAAAAATCGTCGCTTACTGAGGAAACAGATTCTTCTGCGATACCGATGCCGTTTGTTGAACCGATTCTGGTTTTCGGCACCTGTATGCGGCTGAAAGGAAATCCGCAGCACATACGTTTTAACTACTGGGTAAGTATGTATAAAGATGCGCTGGCAAACATGGTTTCGCGCTGTTCTATTGATTCAGGGTTTGAACCGGTTGTGAGGTTACGTAGATCGTAAGCAGGATGTCTGCCTCTGCACCGGCGCTACACATCGGGCAAAGCCTTTGCGCCTCGCGATGAACGCCACTGCTCGCGTTTGCAGCCAAGAACGCGGTTTTGGCCGTCGCACGCTCGACTCTACGATTGCTCCGCAATCTTCGTGGCTTCGCTCGGCGCATAAAAAAAACAGGAAGTTTGTATTCCCCCTGTTAAGATTTACACTAGCCGAAATATAAATAGCATGTTCATTATACTACTTATTCGGAAAAATATCAAATTATGTAAAGAAATTGAAATAAAAATGATGAAAAACGTTACAATTCAACAGAAAAAGTTTATTGAAGAATATATCAAAACTCTTGACGGTGAGGCTGCCTGCCGCTATGCAGGCTACAAAAATAATAATCTTAAAGAACTCGCTAACAAAATGCTCTCCGATAAGAAAATTATTAAAGCTATGCAAGGGGAACTTCTCTCCAGAATACCCTCTCTGCGCGTTGAAAAAGGCTATATTGTTCAAAAGCTTTTACAAATCATAGAGTTTTCGCTCGAAGAAGAGGATATTTTGGATAAAGACGGCTCGCTTACTGGTAAACGTAAGCTAAGAGATACCTCGACAGGCTTAAAAGCCCTTGAAAATCTCTGCAAACATCTCGGGTTCGGACTCTCTCAGGAGGACTCTTACAAGGACGCAAAAATTATAACAATATCCAATCTGGATGAAAATAAACTCTAAAAAAGAAAGGTAAAATATGAAAGATATTAATAATTCAGATGTTGAAAAAATGCTTTTGACGGGCAAGTCTATTGATGAACTTATTCAGATGAAAATTCAGCAAGACTATAAAACCCTTCAGGAAAAAGCAAAAAATATTCCTAAAGTCAGAAAATTTGAAAATATTTCGGAAGTTCCGAAAAATCTTCTTTTTTCTAAATCAAGTGTTTTTAAGGTTTTTAACAAAATTAACGGGACTGAAAGCCTTGTGAATGGTGTTCAGGCAGAGGCTATGCTCGGAATGCAGGAAACTGTCAGAGCTGCTTTGCTTGCAGGTAAAATCAACGCCTTTATCGCGGGCGATTCTTATGTGGAATTTATGTATGCAAAGACAACAGTTTAGATTTGAAAGAATTATGATTAACCGTAAGGCCGGACTGTTTCATAATATTAAATACTTTCCGCAGGTTATGAAACTCTACATAAAATACTTGCGTAATTTGGAGGACGATTTTTCGCTGTTCTCTGAGCGTTCGCTTGAAGGAATGGTTGAAACTATTGAGAGAATAACGCCGCATTTTTATCTTGTGCTGGCAGATGATGAGGTTTGTGGCTTCTTTTGTCTGGAACACCTCATAGGTTCTGAAAACAAAATTCATTCCGCAGAGGTTATCACCTGCTTTAACCGGAAATACTGGGGCGTTTTCACTAAATACGCAGCAAGAAATTTTCAGGATTTTTGCTTTGACGTACTCGGGCTGACTAAGATTAAGGCGCTTGTATATCCGCAAAATTCAAGAGTTAAAGCAATCTTGAGAGTATGCGGATTCAGACGCGAAGCACTTTTAAAAGCCGAAACAAGAAAAAATAACCGATTACAGGATATCGAAATTTATTCTGTGTTCCGTGAACACAACCTTAAGGAGGGGCTATGCAATTAGAAATGGAAGATTTAACAATTCAGATTGATGAATTGGAAGAAAGTCATCTTGTAGACAGAATTACAAGAAAATTTGATAACTATGAAAGTACAAGAAGTTCGCAAATATCAGATCTCGCGGCGGTGAGAAATGCAATTTATGAGATAAAATCACCTGTCAGAGGGGCATGGGATTCTAAAGTTGAGCTGCCGAATATGTATGAACTTGCGCAGACACTCAAGGCTCATATTACGCAGAATGTTTATTCTCACCCTGAAACTATGTTTGATGTTTCAGGAACCGATCAAGAGTCGCAAGCGTTTGCAAATAAACAAAAAGCTATGCTTGTTAAAACCTTTGAAGAGATGGATTTTGAATCCGAACTTGAAAAAATAGTCAACGGTATTGTTGAAGCGGGTGAGGCAACGCTTTTTGTCGGCTGGGAAACACGGGTTAAACGTACGCGCCGTGCCCAGACTTTTGAAGAAAAAATGCTGGATTTTACTAATAAAGGCTTTGTTATTGAAGAAAAAGTCGTCTATGATAACGCAAAAATTAAGTATATTCATCCGGAAGATTTTGTTTTTGATAAGTACGATGCGGATAACTGGGACAGTTGCTCGAAGATTTACAGAACCTTTAAGACCCTTGATGAAATCCGTTCGGACAAGGCAAACAATTATCTTAACGAGTTAAAGCTGGAAGATTTGAAGGGAGTGGTGGCAAAAAACAGCAAAAGACCGACCTCTTTTGATAATAACAAGATTGAGGTTTTTGAATTCCTCGGGGATATAGAACTTAGAAACGGAAAACTTTTGAAAAACTGGTTTATAACCGTTGCCGGCAGAAAGCATATTATACGCTTTGAAAGCAACCCGTTCGTAATAAACCCGTTTATTCACGCAAATATTATTGAAAATCCTGCAACCGGACGCGGAATTTCGCCTATCAGAGTTGCGCTTGTGCTCAATGATATTTCGTCTGAAATCCTGAATAAACAGCTTGATGCGCTGGCACTTACCATGAACCCGCCATATCTTGCGCCGAAGGGATGTTTTAGAGGTCAACAAAATATCAGTCCCGGTAAAATTATTGAGTATGATGCGGCTTTAATGCCTACAACCCCGACGCCGCTGAATTTTGATAAAGCTATGGTCGGCTGGGATTTTCTGAATTATTTTAAAACAACCATTGAAAGTGCAACCGGTATTTTCAAAAATATGTCCGGAAATATTCAGGAACAGGCGCGCACGGCAACAGAACTCAACTACTCTGCCAGCGGGCAGGAGTCGCGTTTGAATATGCTGCTGGAAGAAATTAACAGAAAAATTATTATTCCGGCAGTCGAAAAAACGGCTGATATTATTGCAAATTTCAAACTTGGCAAGGAAACTATTGCTGTTAACGAACACGGTCAAACTTCATTTATGGAAATTGATGATTCTATCCGCAACGCAAATTATATTTATCGCTATGGCGACAGAAAAGCAATTTTCGAACGTAAAAGCCGGTTTAAAGAACTCTTTGAGGTCGTTCAGGCTTTTGCACAGGTGGATGTAATCGCGCAGAATATCGACTGGCTTGAGTGCTTTAAGTTCGCGCTTGAACAGTACGGAATTGAAAATGTGAATAACTTCTTACTTGATAAAGGTACAACTGACTAAATCTGCTTATTCTTAGTGCCGCTGCTTATTCCTTTTTTAAACTCTTCTCGTCTTAATTACCCTATCTTGCAGCGGCTTTTTTTTTGTATTGTTAAACCGATTACGGAGCCGGCTTGAGCGCCGGAGGAGAAATTTATGGAATATAATTTACTAAAAGCACAGCGGGAGTTTTTGGAAATCCCGCATTCATACAGCTTAGATGTAGCGGTTTATCAGGGCGGATACGGCTCCGGCAAAACCTTTGCCGGCTCGCTGCTCGGAATTTTGCTTGCGCTAAAATTCCCCGGAATTCGCGGGCTTGTCGGAGCGCAGACTTATACCCTTGTCCGTGATACCACGCTGCACACTTATTTTGAACACCTTGATAATATGGGTTTTGTTGAAGGCAAGGATTATGAATGGTCATCGACATTGCAAAAACTGGTTTTTCATAATTCATCGGAAATTTTATTCAGGCATTTTGAGGAGCCTAATAAGTTGAAATCGTTAAACCTCGGGTTTGTAGAAATTGAGGAAATGTCTGATATTCCTTACGACACTTTTAAAATGCTTTTGAGCCGTATGCGGCAAAAAGTCCGCAAAAGCTGGAAAAATTTTAAGTACAGAATTTTCGGACACACTAACCCTGAAATGCAGCGGGGCTGGGTTTATAAAACTTTTATTGAGGATCCGCCGCCAAATTACAGACTCATTTCAGCCCCTACAACGCAGAATATTTATCTGCCCGAGGGCTATTGTGAAGAACTTAAAAAACTTTATGATGAAAATTATTATAATATTTTTGTTCTGGCGCAAAACGGAGAATACAATAAAGGGCTGGTTATCAAGGATTTTACAGACGATAACATCATGGAGATTAAATATCAGCCTGAGCTGGATTTGCATATTTCCTGCGACTTCAACGTAGATCCGATGTCGTGGGTTCTGGCGCATAAGACGGAG
The DNA here is from genome assembly GCA_944323035.1 of Candidatus Gastranaerophilales bacterium. Lineage (GTDB taxonomy): Bacteria > Cyanobacteriota > Vampirovibrionia > Gastranaerophilales > Gastranaerophilaceae > Gastranaerophilus. Next base: position 6,761 of record CALUQY010000008.1, on the reverse strand, counting down.
GATAAAGTTTTTTATTTTGATGAAATTGTTATGGAAAATACGACTACTGCTAAAGCCTGCGAGGAGTTTCACAGACGATACCCGAACCATAAAGGAAAAGTTATTGTGAACGGTGATGCTTCGGGCGACAACAGAAGCTGTACGAGTGAGTACACAAATTACGTAATAATCAAGAAGAAACTTCTTCAATACGGTTATGATGTTGATATTAAAATCAAACCGTTCAACCCGCCGATTAAAAACAGGATTATGGCATTTAATGCTAAAATCCGCTCTGCTGACGGCGAAGTCTGCCTGTTTGTTGATAAAAAATGCGAAAAACTTCTTTATAATATCTATAATTTGAAATATAAAGAAGGGTCTTCAAAAATTGACATCCCCACATATCAGCAGATAAAGCAATCGAGAGAATTGAAATTTCTTTCTCACCCGATAGATGCGGCCTCTTATCTGGTGGATTTTTACTGGCCGATAACGCTATAACCAACGAAAGGAACTAAAATGGAACAGATTTTACAATATTCACCTATAATAATTGTGCTGATGATGTTTTTAATCCAGCACAGAATTTTTGTCACTCCGGAGCAGCTTGAGAAAAAACACAGAGAAATAATTGAGAGCGTTGAAGAACATTTCGTTTCCCTGCACAGCTATAACGAGCTGAAAGAAGGTGTCGCCGAAATGAAAGATAAAATTGACAAAATTTATGATTGCTTAATTACTTTCAAGTGATTTTTTCTTTTTATTGTGAAGTATTGAGGAAATCAAGGAAAGTACAATAAATACCAATCCGATAATACCGGTTACGACTTCCGGAACTTCAATTTCCGTTGAAATTAGCATAATAACAGCGAGGGCGCCAATTGCCCAGTGCGCGCCGTGTTCAAGGTAGAGGAACTGCGCAAGTGTCTTTTTTTCAACAAGCATTACCGTGAGCGAGCGGACGAACATCGCACCGATTGCAAGGCCGATTGAAATGATGATGATGTCCTTACTCAGTGCGAATGCGCCGAGTACTCCGTCGAGCGAAAAAGATGCGTCAATTAATTCAAGATACATAAACGCAACAAATCCGCCGCAAACAGCACCTTCTGCGCATTGGGCAAGCCTTTTTTTCTCACGCTTTTCCAGATAATGTGCCAGTCCGTCTACGGCAAGATACGTTATTATACCGCTGATTCCGGCAATAATAATTGAAAGCTGTACATCCGGAGTTTTCGCAAAACTCTGGGTTACAAGAAGTACCGCAAGCGAAATAATGACTTCTATTCCGCGGATATTGTCAAGGTGAGATAACCAGTTTTCAATAGGCTTCAGCCAGTGTACTGTTTTTTCGTGATCAAAAAAGTAATGTAAAAACAGCATCAGCAGGAAAATTCCGCCGAAGGATACAATCGGGGCGTGGGTAAGATGAAGGTAGTGTGCGTATTTGTCTGCGTCATTAACCGCAATTCTTGCGACTTCTGCCATACTCAGGTTTGCAAAGATTGAAACGACTAAAATCGGGAACAAAAACCGCATCCCGAAAACAGCAATTGCAATCCCCCAGGTTAAAAACCTGTGGCGCCAGACATGAGTCATTTTTTCTAACTTCATCGCGTTAACAACAGCGTTGTCAAACGACAGGCTGACTTCAAGAATTGCAAGTATAAATACAATAAAAATGCTTGTCCAGCCTGTTCCGGGGTGTGAATGCTCCGCCCAGAAATAAGCCGCAATTACGCCTAAAATCGTTACTAAATATGACCCGAAAAAATATTCTAACATTAGATTAACTCTCCTGTAACATACCAGGTTTTAGCACCTGTAATTTTTACGTTTACAAATTCTCCTGTCCGGTCGGTATCACACGGAATATGAACTATTTTATTATTACGTGTGCGTCCTGTAATAATATTTTTACCTTTGTGGTTTTCAAAACTTTCAATTAGAACTTCCATTTCCCGCCCGACAAATTTCTTGTTTGATTTAAGACAATTTTCTTTTACTTTGTCATTGAGTCGTTTTAACCGTTCAAATTTTGTGTTTTCATCAATATATTTGTCTACCCATTTTGCTGCAACGGTTTTTTCACGCGGTGAATAAGCTGCTGTGTTTGAATAATCAAGCTCAAATTCATCAATTGCCGTCAGGGTTTCTTCAAACTGTTCTTCTGTTTCGCCCGGAAATCCCGCAATGAAATCGCTTGTTATCGTAACATCTTTGACTTTATCGCGGACTTTTTGAACAATTTTAGCATAAGTTTCTCTGTCATAGCGGCGGTTCATTTTCTTCAAAACTTCGCTCGAACCGGATTGCATCGGAATATGAAAATATTCACAAACTTTATCCAATCTGGTAACGGTTTCAATCAACTCATCCGAAATATCAGTCGGATATGATGTTACAAAGCGAATTCTGAATTTCCCTTCAATTGCATTTAAATCTTCTAATAATTGCGCGAGCCGGTAGTGCTTATCTTCAAAATCTTTGCCGTAACTGTCAACGTTTTGCCCGAGAAGCGTAATCTCCTTGTAGCCTTGCGTCAGAGCATCTTTTGCTTCTTTTAAAATTACTTCCGGCAGTCGGGAACGTTCGCGTCCGCGGGTGTAAGGAACAATACAGTAGGTGCAAAAGTTGTTGCAGCCTTCTGTTATCGGAATCCACGCATTTACGCTTTTAACCCGTTTAATCGGATAATCTTTTGTATCTTCTACGCAGTGTGTTTCTTCGCACTCACATACCTTTTCACCTGCTTCAACGCGTTTGATGATTTCCGGCAGCTTGTAAATATGATGTGTACCCAGAACAAAATCAATATAATGCGCGCGTTTAAATAAATCTTCGCCCTTTTGCTGCGCAACACAGCCGCAGAAGCCGATTTTTAAATCCGGTTTGTTTTTCTTCCACTTGCCCCAGACACCTATGGCACTGTAAGCTTTATCCTCGCTCAACTGCCGGATAGAACAGGTGTTAATCATCAACAAATCAGCTTCTTTGGACTCTTTTGTTTCTTCATAGCCGAAATGCGATAGCATACCGAGCATTCTTTCCGTGTCGGACTTATTCATCTGGCAGCCCATTGTTTCTATATAAACTTTTTTCATATACTATTCCCTAAATTCCTGTACCGAAAGCGCTTCAATGCCTTCCAGCTTATTAAATACTTTGTAAGTGGATTCAATCGGGTTTCTGCCTACAACTTCTATTACAACGTTAATTTTGGTTCTTTCGCTGTCCGGCTTTTGGATTTTCTTGGTTATCTCAAAAAGTTTCGGATACTTGTCAATAACAAATTCATAAATATCATCCGCTGCATCTGTCGGGCAGGTCAGGTTAACTGTTAATCTTCTTGTATTTTTCGTACTTTTGATGAGCATTGATTTTTCAAAAACTCTGACAGATACGAGTACAATTATCGAAATTACGGTTGAGATAACCGCCAGCGTGTAAAGTCCTGCACCGCAAGCCATACCTATACTTGCGACCATCCAGAGAGTTGCTGCGGTTGTCAGCCCGAACACAGTTGCCCCGTGGCGCAGAACCGTACCGCCGCCGATAAAACCGATACCTGTTACCACCTGTGCCGCAACACGGGCTGTATCGCGGATGCCGTTTGCATTTTCGCCCGTCACAACGGTCGGAAATCCGTAGATTGAAATTATTGTAAACAAGCATGCTCCTAAACAAACCAGAATATTTGTTCTAAGGCCGGCGTATTTATTTGTCATTTCACGCTCTAAACCGATTGCAAAACCGAGTAAACAAGCGCTGAATACACGTAATAAAATTTCTAAAGTAGAACCTATTTCCATTACTTATCCCTTTATCCTATGTAATTGTAACATCAAAATATTTACAGGGCAAGGGTCTTGGCTAAATGTGAAAAATGATAAATAATAGAAGAGGCAATAAGGCAATAAGATAATAAGGCAATGAGTCGTTATGGCCGAATGGATAAAAAAAGAGTCTTATTGCCCTAATGCCTTAATGACTTATTGCCTTATGACAAAAAGAAAGGATCGAAAGATGAAAAAGCGAAGTGTAAGTATTTGTACGGGGGGGGGGGGGGCCGGCTGAGCCGGTTCTACAAAAGGAATGCGTGCTCACGAACAAAGTAAAATTTTATTGTCACCCTGAACTTGATTCAGGGTCTGTCCAGCGATGCGAGCAATCGGTAACGCCGGACAGATTCCGAAACGGTCTTGCTCGACTCGCGAAAAACGGCACCGCGAAAAGCGTGGTTTTCGCTTTGTGCCTCCGCTCGCTCGCGCAGTTCGGGATGACACCGCCGGTCAAGGCGGCTTCCTGTTTGGGTCGTTCGTTAAAAAGTCATGTTAACCCCTTGTGGATGGCGCTCGGTGCCTTATCATGGCAAAGATACTCTTATCCAATATAAAAAAGAGCGGTTTTAAAACCGCTTCTTTTTACCCGATTAATTCTTCCAGAAGATCTGCGTTTTGCTCCGCTTTCTTTGTATTTGTGTAAGATGCCCGTCTTATGTATGAACGCAGGGCTTCTCTGATTAGTTCGCTGCGGGAACGTTGTTCGCTATCCGCTACCTCGTTGATTTTCTCCAAAAATTTGTCCGACATAGATACCAAAACTTTAGCCATAACTTTACTTACCTCCTTGCACATCCATAATTTTATTATATCAGATATATATAATTTGACTATACTTTGTAAACTAAAGTAAAGCTTTATGGACTGTTTTTATTTTTCTAAAGTTTCTGCATCAAGTTTGGGTGTGGTTATAAGATTTATATCGTATTTTTCTGCAAACATGGTAAGTATTGATGGATTCATCACGTTTGGCGAGCAGTTGGCAATCATGATACGTTTTGCCCCGTAATTTTTCATCTGGACAATGGCACTGATTGAGTTCGGATCGCATTTCTGCAGGAAAAATCTTAAATTGTTATCGCTCAAATTTATTTTCTGTGAAAGTTTATCCATAATTGTATACAGCAGCGGAAAATTGTTCGCGATATTAATTTCAAGGTGTTCCTTGTCTGTATTGATTTTTGAAAAACTTACAATGTAGGTATCGCTTGAAAGGTGTTTTATAATATCGTTTAAATAAATTTCCTGTAAGGTGGATTTTGCGGACATGCCTATGATTAGAAGTCGTTTTATATCTTTGTTTATAAGCTTTTCGTGGATAATATTAATTTGTTCATTAAGTTCCGTTTCATTAAACCCTGTTATCACGTCGTTTCTTATCTGCCCTTTGTTGAACCCTTTTGCAAGCCTTGCGCTTTCGATGATTTTGCCGAATTCATCAGGTGTAACTTTAATTGCGCCTTTTGGCTGAACGGTATCCATAGTAAAAATTCTGCCGCGGATAAGGTGTTCAATGTTTTGTTTGCTGTGTTTAGTCAGAAGTATTGCCCCCGGAAAGGTCGCAAAATCGAAAATACAGTTTTCGTTGCTGGTTCCGTAGTGACCTACAAAATGCTTAAACTCTTTGAATTTTTCAAACGCATGCGCGATTAGAAGATCACCGTGAGAATAGACGTCTAAGTTTTCTTCATCTTTTGTGTATTCAAGAAATTTGTATAAATCAATAAGGCTGGAACCTGATACAAGAACAGCTTTGTTCCTTCTGGTGGAAGTTGACACAACGGTTTTATTTATTTGTCCGAAAGTTTCCCGCTGGATTTTGGCGCGATCTTTTAGTATTTCGCTTTCGCAGTATGTTAAGGTTTTAATTGACTCTTCAACTTTTTCGACCGGAAATTTTGTAAAATTATACAAATCCAGAGCTTCAATGACCTTATTAATGGCTTCCTGATTTATTATGTTATAGTCGGCAAGTTTGAGAATATTGATAGATAAGCTTTTTAAATTCAAAAGCAGGATATCACTGTAGAATTTTTCTTCGATTGTGAGTTTACTTATTCTTTTCAGATAAAGTTTTTCGCCCATGGCAATTATTCCGGACAGCGTTGAGAGCTTATCAAGATTGATGAATTCTATATTTTCACTGCAATTAATGTTTTTCTTTTTGCAGATAGCACTGTACTGCCTTTGCAGACTGTTAAAGTTTTTGTTAAGCTTTAATAACACAGCAAAGACTTCGTCATCAGTATATTCTGCTACTGAAATAAATTCAGATAGTGAATGTAGAATTTCCGCTTCAAGAACAGGAAATGTATGGCTTAATTTTTTTAATTTTTTTACGTAATGGGCGATTTCTCTTATTAATACCAGCACAATTTCCTGAATTGAGGAAACATTCGGGGAAACCGAGCAAGTTCCTTTTGAACTGCATTCGCTGAAATCGTATTCATTTGCTTTGTAATTGTCGTAAAACATTATTTTTCCTTTTTGTAATGTATTTGCTGATGTTGTCAGGGGCAACTTGTGAAATTTTATTCTTTTTCTTCGACATATTTGATAATATGATCGGAATCATACATATAAATATTTTTTTCTTTGTTAACCAGAAAAGGAACCTGAGGTTTGCCGCCAAGTTTCATTAATTCCATGGCGTTTTCGGGATCGTTTACATCGTGTTCAATATATTGAATATTGTGCGCCTTAAAATATTCTTTGACTTTACGGCAGTAAGGGCAGCTGTCCATTGAATAAAGTTCTAGCATAGTGACCTCCTGATATATGTTTTACCTGTGGTGGAGATTTTTAAATTGCCCGGCTTGACTATTATAAAAAATCGTACATAATGAAAAAGGCAATAAGTGAATAAGGCAATAAGGCAATAAGTCGTTATGGCCAAATGGACAAGAAAAGTTAAAAAGTTAATAGGTTAAAAAGTTA
>CALUQY010000007.1 GCA_944323035.1 Candidatus Gastranaerophilales bacterium | reverse complement strand
GGGGAAGTCTGTTATTATTGAAAATACACTTACTTCCGAACAATATTACAGACTATGTTGTCTGGCTGGGACTTTTCTTATTTCTTGCAGTACATAAACGCAAAGAAATTTGTTAAAGTATTTTAGATGCGGTAAATCATAGATTTACCGCATCCTTGTATCATGAATTAGAGAAATGAATCAGAATAAAAAAGGATTAAAAAACGGAATAAGGCGGAGTGCACCCAAAGTAAAACTGTGTTGCAGATAAGTTCCCGTTTGTAAAACTTTAAATCTACAATTCTTTAAATTATCACCCATTCCAACCGCTTGTTTGCCGGCGATAAACGAGTCTCCAGACTTTGCTTCCGCAAAGCTCCTTCGCTCTCTGCCAGCAATCCGCTTCCCTCACCAGGGAAGGAACACGTTTGCGTCGTCCAATTAATGCACACCCCTCGCCCCAAAAGGGCGAGGGAGCAGCCGTTATTGAGTCGTCAGACGAAATTTACGGATGCGGGTGAGGGGTTAATCAACATGAAATTAAACGCCAAGCTTGCAGTCATTCAGAGTCCGACAGTCATTCAAGGGCGAAGAATCTCTAAAATATAAAAAGTTACAGAGATTCTTCGGGCTCACACCCTCTGAATGACGACACACTATTTCCCGAATAAATTTAAAAATTCTGTCATTCTGAAATGTAAAATAGCACATGGTTTGATTTCTTGTTACAGATGGTTTGATTATTTTGGGCAACATAAATTTGAAATATTAAATAAATGAGCAAATTTGCAATTTTAAGAATATAAAGTTACTGTCATAAAAACAAATTAAAATATATAAGTTAACTCTGCATTTTATCAAGCAGAGTTTTAATTTCCATAATTTTTTCTTTTGCAATTTCAGAATCAGAAAAAGACTTAGCAACACATTCTTCAAGATGTGTTTTCAATATATTGCTTTCAACATGTTTTATTGCTGAACGTACAGCCTTGAGCTGCACAATAATATCCGGACAATATCGTTGTTCTTCAATCATTTTCTTGATACCTTCCAACTGACCTATTGCCCTGTTTAGGCGAGGTATCTCATGTTTATGGCTCGGATTTTCTGATTTTTTTATGTTCATATCGTTTGTAAACTCTTTTTTCATTCTTTCATTATACACAAAAAGGAGCAGCAACGCCGCTCCTTAATCCCAAAATAATATTCTATTTTTTAGGAAGTTCATTGCACTCAGGCGGGCAATTACATTTGTCTTCGGTGCAAGTACAGTTGTCTCCGCATTTGCAGTTAACGCATTTGCAATGTGGATTTGAACATTTAGCCATATTAGCCTCCTTTTTCTTTTATACCCACAGGGGGTATCTAACTACATGTACATAATACCCTATAGGGGTATATTTGTCAGGTGGTCTTTTTATGATAAATCGTGTATTAATCCATCTCACCCTTGTAGGCGCAGGGGATATTTTCTTCTTTTAAATAATTCATTCCCCACTTGTTTAACTCAATAATTGCAGGAATAAGTGTTTCACCTCTTTTAGTGAGAGAATATTCAGTTTTTGGCGGCACTACGGGATAAAGTTTTCGTTTGATTATTCCATCTGTTTCAAGTTCTTTTAACTGTTGTATAAGCATTTTGGGAGTTGCGTGTGAAATCAATTTTTGTAGTTCATTATATCTCAATGTTTTATTTATAAGGTGTCCGATTATAACTCCTTTGTATTTCCCGCCGATTATCTCCATTGTTGCCTCAAGCGGACATTTATATTCATCTTTCTTATGCTTCGTCATAATTAAAGTCCCTAATTTACTTTTTAGTAAGTATTATACAAAAAAGTGCATTCTTGTCAAAATGATAATAAATGTATAAAATTGCTTTATTAAAGGAGGAAATCTAAATGAAAATTACACAGGTAAGAAGTGCAACAATTATAGTGGAATATAATAATACAAAATTTTTAATTGACCCATGGCTTATGCCCAAAGATTATATGCCCGGGTTTGATGTTGCAATAAATTCCGATGTCAGACAGCCAAGAGTGGAGCTGCCTTTTGGAATTGAAAAAATTGTTGATGTTGATGCTGTTATTATCACTCATATCCACCCTGACCACTGGGATGAATTTGCAGAAAAAGCTCTGGATAAAAATATAAAAGTTTTTGTTCAATCTTCTGTTGATAAAGACTACGTTATCTCAAAGGGTTTTACAAATGTTGAGATTATACAAGAATCCGGAATAGAGTATAATGCCATAACCCTATACAAAACAGGAACTCAACATGGCAAAAGAGAGATAATAAAACCGTTATGTGATTCTGTTGGCTTGCCTTATGATGCAATGGGTGTTGTTTTTAAATCAAATAATGAAAAATCATTGTATATTGCAGGCGATACAATTTGGTGTGAGGAAGTAAAAGATGTCTTAGGCAAATACAAGCCTGAAGTTATAGTAGTAAATGCCTGTGCGGCAACTCTTTTGAACGGAGAACGCATAATTATGAATATTGAAGATGTAAAAAATGTTTTGGATGCTGCGCCTGACGCAAAAGTAATTGCAAGTCATTTAGATACAGTCAGCCATCTTTCTGTTACAAGAGAAGATTTAAAAGAATTTAAAACTAAAAATAATATTGGTAATCTGTTAATCCCTGATGATGGAGAAACGCTTGATTTTATAGGCAATAATTAAAATTTTATACTAATGAAGTTGCTCAACCCAAGGTCGGAAAAATTTTCCCGACCTTGTTTCAAATTCTCAAACCTTATGATATTTTTGTAAAATTTTGCGGAACTGGACTATTCCGAAATAATCAAATTATCCGTACAGTTCAAATTTGGTGCGTATCTCACTGATAATATACAAATCTCAATCTATCCGTACAGTCCAGAAAAAGTCCAGTTTTCCAGTTTGATTTTTTTGGAACACTTAATTTTTCCGACCCGAAAACGCCCACACAAAGCCTGCTTTACCAAAATAATCTATCTAGCCGTACAAATCAACCTGGACAAAAAACTACAATTTACCGCAAAAACCGTTATGTAATATTGAATTTTGCCTGATTGCAGAAACCCTCTAAAATCAACAAATTTTTTCAGTAGTCCCTTTTGGGTCTATTTTGCCTCATTTTTGCAGTTTGGGGATAGGGTGCAAACGCACTAAAAAAGAGCCTTTTCAGGCTCTTTTAAAATGGAGGAGGAGGTGGGATTCGAACCCACGGAACGCGTGAACGTTCGACAGTTTTCAAGACTGCTCCAATCAACCGCTCTGGCACTCCTCCTTGGAGTGTGGATATGTTCATTTTATCCGTTGAATTTTTATTGTCAAGCACCACGCATCTCCGAAATTCCCTTTTTATATATCAACGTCACTATTTCTTGACCCTTCACACTGCTGCGAAACTCTTTTATCTGTTTAAAATTATTCTTCTCATAATATCCATAATCACAGGTCGTATCTGTCCACAAATAAAGATTCTTTTTCCCGTTCGCGTTACAGGCTTCAACAAGCCTTTCAAGCAGTTTTCCACCGCAGCCGCGCTGAATACTCACAAAAAGTCCTAACATTACATCATCTCCGGTCATCGCTTCTTTTACGGCACTTCCGCAGGCTTCCAAATACGAATATAACTCAAAAGCCATTCGCTGTTCCTTATCCTCTAAATTCCCGACCCGCAATTTAAATAGATCATAAGCCGTATTTTTATCGTCCTTGAGCGCCGCAAGTATAAACCCCTTAAACCCATCATCCCGTATACTAAATGAATATTTTCGGTTTAAATCGTAATATTCAACCATAAATTTATAAATAAAGTTCTGCAATTCTACGCTCTCTTCCGTATACAAATCACCCCAGACAAGATGTGAAATTGCCTGCGCTTCTATAATATCCGAATCTGCAAAATTTTTAATTATCATAAATCAGACATCCTCAAACAAACATTTTAAAATTCTGTAAATCTTCTCAAGAGATCGGTTATCGTCTTTTACTTTGTTAACGTAACGATCAATCTCACAAATCAATTCGTGATTAGTTTTTATATGCTCATTTGCAAACAATTCCTCTGTTGAAACATTCAGGGAATCAATTATCTTCTCCAGCGTTTCCGCCTTGACAAAACTTACTCCAACTTCAATATTGCTAAGATTTCTCGGTGAAATATCCACCATTTCTGCAAGCTGCTCCTGCGTCAGACCGCGCTGTTTGCGTAATCTTTTAATTTTTTCACCAAGTTCCTGTTTTATATTCATAAAATTTCCTTTTGGAAGTACAACATCCGTTTTAATTAAAAATACTATCTATCAAATCATATTATATTATATTAAGTTTTATTAGTCTTAAATGTACCTTTAATTCTAGTTTTTAAAATTATATGATGTATTACATCGAGCAAAACGACAAAATTGACATTTAATAATTGTCGGGCGCGCGGACTATCGTCCGCGCGCACTCTCTTTCTATTTGATTATCTTATCCGCTTATAGTATAATTTCATTATGAAAAAGATTTTGAGTTTAGCTATTTCATCGGTCTTATTTGTTCAACCATTGGTTATGGCGGAAACCTTTGATGCGTCTGTTGAATATAATGAAAACTACACTCCGCGTCAGGAGGAGCTTTTTACCGGTGAAACTGAAACTCTTGAACGCAAAGATGTTATTAATATGACGGTTTCGCAGGTGCTTGACGGAAGTTTTTCGATTGAAGGCGATGAATTTTTTGCGGAAGTCACAACCGATGTGGAAGGCGACAAAGGAATTATTATTCCAAAGGGCACAATTGCACACGGCTCAATTATAGAATCCGGAGAAGCAAAAAGCCTCGGGCGCTCTGCGTGGATTGAAATGGATTTTGATTATTTAATAACGCCGGACGGACGGGAAATCCCTATTGAAGGACACATGAGCACAAAACTTCATCCCGTTGTTGAAACCGCTAAAATTGTTGCTCAAGATGTAGGCTACACAGCAGCCGGCGGAGTTGTGGGGGGGCTTGTTGCGCTTAACCTTCTGGGGCTTGAAGCCGCTATATTATCACAGGGCTATACACTTGCCGCAGGCGCTGCTGCCGGCGGGGCTTACGGGCTTGGTATGGCACTTGTCAGAAAAGGGCACAATGTCCTAATCGCTCCGGGGGACGAGATAAAAGTCAAAATCAAGTCCGATGTTGAGCTTCCGGTCTACCGCGAAGAAGCTCTTATGCAGCACGAACTTTTCTATCCGGGGCTGGATATTTTTATCAGCAACATCAAACACGAGAAAGATCCTTTTGATGTTGCAAACACTATTACCCTTACTCTTATGATTACAAATCATTCTGACAAGAACCTTTCAGGACTTGATATGGCATTGATTAATGATTACAATGCTGTATTCAGGCCGTCAATTTTCGGCGATACAAAAATTATGTTCAAACAGATAAAACCCGGAGAAAAAATCGTCGGAGACATTTCCTTTGCCGTAGATAACATCAACCGGAAGTTCTGGCTGGTTTTCTTTGACAAGAAAAAAGGAACGCCGCTTACAAAAATTTCTATAGATAATGCCTACAGAAAGGTTTCCGACAGAACAAAGAAGAAAAATCTTAAAGTAAGGCAGAAAAAAAGCTTTGTAACAAAAGATGAAAATCTTTTAGAAATGTTTTAAAAAACTATTGCCAAAATAAAGGTAATATGTTACAATCGTAATACGTTAAATTGTTTATTATTAAATAGGAAGAAGAAGGAAAAGAAACTTATGACATGCGGAACTTTAGAAATCGACATTTTAAACTCTATCTGGGATTTAACAAGTAATGAAGAGGACAGGGATATATCTATTCAGGATGTTGTTAATTACCTGTCAGCAAAAGGCATCGCACGCGCTTATACAACTATCAAAACAGTTATGGACAGATTAACAGTTAAAAGCCTTCTTGTCAGATACAGGGTGGGTAAGAAATTCTTTTATAAAGCGACAATGCAAAAAGAAGAAATGGCTCTTGAGGCTGTAAAAAAAGTAACTGACAACTTCTTTGACGGAAATTCCGCTGCACTTATCCGTTTTGTAGAAAGCAAATACGATTTGTTAGTAAAATAGTATGCCTGATATTGAAGGAAGAAAAAAAGTTGCAGAGCTGATAAGAGCAGTTCTTACCGGCAAATTTTGTGTGCGGGAAGCGATTAATCAATTCCCGCATAATTCTGAAGATGAAAGTATTCAGGCATCATATCATGCGCTGGTACATTTTGAGGCGGATGAAGATTTGCGCTGCCGCGATATTCTTTATAAAGAAGAACAGGACAGCTATCTTATTATGCTGGCAGAAACTCTCGATAAGGGAGAAGATTTACCGTTCAATATAATCAATTCCTACAAAGAATTTTATAAATCCGCGAATATTCCCAACAGCAGCGACTGGAAAGGGAAACTCAAAAGTTTTTTCAAAATGTTAAATGTGTAACGTTTTTAGGGGTTAAAGCCTTGAACTTTGCTTTTTTTTGATATAATCGAATAGTAATAGGAATTTAAGACGACGCTATGAAAGAACGGATTTTATTATTCTTAATTATCTTAGGGCTTGGAGTATTTATTTACATCTATCAGAGTTATTTCAACACCGTCTGGGGCTTAGGTCTTATCTGTTTCGGAATGTTTATTTACGGATTAACCACAACGCTGGCCTACAAAGTAAAAAAACGTGTTCTCAAATACCACCCCGAACCGGTTAATGAGAATTATAAACCGTTTGTCACTATAATGATACCTGCACATAATGAAGAAAGCGTTATCGCACATACGGTTTTAAATATCCAAAAGCTTGACTATCCGAATTTTGAAATTATAGTAATTGACGACAGAAGTTCAGACAATACAGCCTCCGTTATAAAAGATTTAGAAAAGAAATATGATAATTTAAAAGCACTCATACGTCCAAAAGACGCATTCCCGGGGAAATCCGCTGTTCTAAACGACGCATTTAAACTGGCGAAAGGCGAGGCAATTCTTGTTTTTGACGCAGATGCAACAGTAGAGCCGGATTTTTTGAAAAAACTTGTACCAATGCTTGAGCCAAAAGACGTAGGCGCAGTTCAGGCAAGAAAAGTTATCCGGAATAAAAATTACAACCTCTTAACCCGCTGCCAGAATAATGAATATACAATGGATGCATATATACAGTTGAACCGTGATTCTGTAAAAGGTGCAGTTGAATTGAGAGGCAACGGCGAACTTATTAAACGTGAAGCCATTGAAGATATCGGCGGTTGGAATAATTATACAATTACTGACGACCTTGATATGTCGACGAGATTACATATTAAAGGCTGGGATATACGCTTTTGCATTGACGCCGTGGTTTATGAAGAAGGTATAGCCTACCTCTGGCCGCTTTACCGCCAAAGACGCCGCTGGCTTGAGGGTACAATCAGAAGATATCTTGAATACTGTCAGGATGTTTTAATGTCTAAAGATATGTCACTAAGAGCAAGCCTTGATATGACGATTTATATTTCGCAATTCATAATGCCTGGGTGGTTCCTGCTGGAACTGTTTATCAGAATCTTCAAATGCCTTGCAAAAGATGCGTCCCCGCATATTCTTTTCTCCTCGGTAATCATAGGTGCCGTAATCGGTTTCGGCTTCTTTTTAATCATAAGATATTCACTGAGAAGATATGATAACCTTACAAGACGTGATGCGTTTATTCAGGCGGTACAAACTACGATTTATTTTTTGATAATCTGGTTCCCGCTGGTACTATTTATAAGCTTTAAGATTTTGTTTATGAAAAAGGACATGAACTGGGGCAAGACAGCCCACGGTCTTGTGCTTGAAGCAGAACAGGAACAACTGGAGCAGCAAAAGACACCTCAAACAGTAAAGGTATAGGAGAAACACACTATGACTGAAAACATAATAGCAAAAGTAAAAGATAAAATTCGCGCAGTAGAAAATTTTCCAAAAGAAGGGATTATATTCAGAGATATAACAACAGCTCTGAAAGACGCGGAAACATTAAAAATTATGATTGATTATATGTGCGAACAATTTGAAGGCACAAAGATAGACTATGTAGCAGGAATTGAAAGCCGCGGTTTTATTTTTGGAATGCCTATTGCATATAAATTGAATGCAGGCTTTGTTCCAATAAGAAAACCTCATAAATTACCGGCTGAAACATTAAGCCAGAGCTACGAACTTGAATACGGCACAGACACAATCGAAATCCACAAAGATGCAATTCCGGCAGGAGCAAATGTCTTAATAGTAGATGATCTTCTTGCGACCGGCGGCACAGCAGAAGCGGCCTGCAAACTCGTTAGAAAAACCGGCGGCAACCTTGTAGGTATCGCATTTTTAATCGAACTTGAAGATTTAAAAGGCAGAGAAAAACTGGATGCCGGTAAAATAATTTCGATGTTAAAATACTAATTCACATTGTAAACAAGGATGACATAGTATATTACATTTTGTTACAAAGTCCCGAATATTTTAAAGTTTTAATCTTATAATCCCGATATAAGAATTAAAGGACGATAGAATTATGGGATTATCAGCATCACAGGCAAGATTATTAAGCATAACCCAACGGATTAACAATAATGAATTAGAATCCGAGATGCTTTCGCATGCAAAAATTCAGTTATCTTCACGGAACACCCTTGCCAGTGAAAAATACATTAACGCCCTTGACGGTACAAAACTTCAATATATTTCTTATGATGATACGGGAACGCAGGAAAAAGTTGATTTAACTTTTAACTCTATTAACCAGTATACCCCGTTGAAAAATCAATATGCACTTTTCAATAACGAAAATCAAATCTACGTCAGCGCAACTGACGCTGCTAACTTTGAAAAAGTATACTATGACGACGATGGCAATCCTAGACAAAGCACTCTATATGACTTCTTGGATTGTTACGGCCTCTTTGACCGCGGCAGAGAAGAATATGCGGATAAAAAGAAAGAGTATGACGAGCAAATGGCGGAATATCGCGTGCAAAGAGATGAGTACGATCTAGCTCTTGCTGAATACGAAACAAAAATGACTGATTATCAAACCAAGCTAGACGAATATAATAAAAAACTTCAAGAATATCAAAAAGAGTATCAAGACTATCTGGATTCGCTTAGCGAACCTTCTCTTTACGATAAATTCAGTAATATTGTAGGTACAAAAGATACCGCAGTAGGTTCAGGCTCATCTTACTGTTATTATTATGCATTAAATGGCTCTTCGGGTTGTTATTTACACTTATTAAATCACCTCTTAGACTTTGATGGCAGCAGCTATGGAAGCGGAACATATATCACTACTAATGGTAAAAATGTAATACCAAGTGGTGGATTCGGTGGTATGGGAACTGTTCCGGAATTAAAAGAGGTATCTGATGCGATGAATGAAACAAATGCAGACGGCGAATACACTAAAATTTGTGATGGTGATGATGATTTGAACACCGCTGACCAACAAAATATTTTAAAAGCTGCAAGGGATGCAGGAAGAGCGCCGACAGAAGTCGAAATTTTAATGAGTGACTATATTGAAAACGGTGACGGCACCTATTCATTGAAATCTCTTAAACAAAAAGCGATTGACATGTATTATCTTATAGAAAGTGGTTTGATTTCTGACCAACCAACAATGTACAATATGCTTGTTAATTTCACCGACGGTGATATGAAAAACCTTGCGACCCCACCAGATCCGCCGGATCCGTTCACGGAAGTTGCGCCGACTATGGATATCGCGGCTCCGCAAGAACCGGAAATGCCGGTTTATACTGACAAAATTTACGATAAGCCGCTCGCTCAATGGTACACTAACCTATGGTATATCATGAACGGTAGCACTACATCTGATGAACTCTACTCTGTATACGACGAACAGGCGGAATTTGACTACTTCACGGTACCGGATGCACCAAAAACTTCTACGACTGAGAACAACAATTATGTTATCATGCCGGATGAACAAGCAGGTGACGCGGATTGGCTGCAATTCGCTATCAACAACGGGCTGGTTAATATTTCTCAAGCTACTTTGAAGAACGATACCAACAGCTCGAATATCCGTTGGGAAGGCATTGAATACTCCAGCACCAGCGACATCTACGAAACTCAGGACGAAACCAAAATCGCCAAGGCTGAAGCCGAATATCAGAAAACTCTTACCGAAATTCAGGCAGAAGATAAACAATTAGATCTTGAAATGAAAAAACTCGACACCGAACACAGCGCACTTGAAAAAGAACTCGAATCTATCAAAGGCGTTATGCAGAAAAATACCGAAAGATCTTTCTCCGCATTCTCGTAGGTGAATGGAGTTAACGAGTTAATCGCGGTCTGCGACCGCTGTTAATAAGGAAATAAAGCAGTTCTCCGCCACTGCCGCCCCGCTTCTTGCTCGACTCGCGCTTAACGGCATTCAGGCAAAAGCGCGGTTTTGCCTTGGAATGCCTTAGCTCGCTCGCGCTGAACCGCGGGTCGCGCGTTTTCCTCTCGAAAAACAGTTCACTGGACTGTTTTTCTCGGCAGAGTGCTGTCTACCTCTCGCGAAACAATTCACTGGATTGTTTCGCGCGGCAGAGTGTCACTCAAAAGTTTCGGCCACTGAGTGGCTCCTACATTTGGTTCATACGCTTACGGTAGCGATTGATACAAGTATTGCTCCGGCTCAGCCGGGCGCGAAACTTTCTCGGACATTATGGAAATTAACCCGGATTTATTCTCTTCAATTTCGGTTATATTCCTTATTAACTATTTAACTTATTAACTTACTAACTAATTCATTGCAACGGATCCGGTTCAGTTGGTTTTATATTAAGCATGTCTTCCAGTTCTTCTCTGGATTTAATGCGCGGTTGGTTTTTGCGTGCAATAGTATATTCATCTTGTGCTAAATCTTTAAATCCCTGTTTTTCATATATAATAGCCAGATCATAATGCGCTCTTGCAAACCCTCTACGGATTAAAATTGCTTCCTCGCAAGACTTTCTTGCCTGCGGAAGCTTGTTCAATCGGGTTAAAACCGCACAGCGCTCACTGTAGCCGAAGGCATCTTTCGGTTTCGCCTTTATATATGCGTTTATAAAAGGATACAGTGAAACATATTCTTTTTTAGCCATTTTAATTCTTGAGAACTTCTTAAGCGCTTTCCTGTTGGAAGGTTCGTTTCTCAAAACAACAGCGTAAGCTTTAAGAGCATTATCATACTCTTCATTTTCATAGAAGGTATTGCCCAGATAGTAAAAAGCTAAAATTTTAACCCGTTTATTATCAATTGTACTGGCATTTCTCAAAACCGTCATGAAAATATTTTTGGCATCATCATAATCTTTAGCCATTAATTTAATCTGACCGCATTTGATATAGAGCATGTAATTATTATTTCTTTGCGCCATTGTGTACATTGACGGGAAAAACCAGTTTTCCAGAATATAAACCCTGACGCGTTCGACAACGCATAATGATAAAATTATCAAAACAACCAAGTAAACAATCTTTTTAAACATACAATTATTATACAGGTATATCAGAAAAAAATCAAATATCTTTCGTTATAAATCCGGTTTGAATAATATTCTTTCCGAATTTTGCTTCTAATCTGTCAAAACATTTAGAAAGTTTGTCTTTCTTTTCGTCCTTTTCCGTGTCCGCAAAGAGGAAAGTCTGGCTTGCGTCATTGTAAACAAGTTTATCAAAAAATACGCCTGTACTTCTGTATGTAATTTTCGGGTTGTAAATTTTTTCAAAAAGCGCAAATATACGCTTAGAAATTTCAAGTTCAAAATCAACGGATTTGTTGAGTGTTTCTTTTTCAACAAAAACTTTAAAATCTTTTGTTCTTAAAAGAACACCGACTTCAAGTGTTTTAGCGTTAATTTTGCGCAAATTCACACACGCGCGGTGAATATGATAATTTATTGAATTTTTCAGATATTCTTTATCAGAGGTAAATTTTGCAAGAGCAGATGTGCGCTGAATGGATTTCGGGAGTTTAACCTCGTTTGTCACCGGCGAAACCATTTCCCCGAGAAGTTCATGTTTCATCTCAAGCCCGTGGACACCAACAAGGTTATCAAGGAATTTATCACTTTTTTGTACGAGTTCATAGGCGTTCAAAATCCCGTTCTTGCGCATAGTAACCGAAAGCCGCCTGCCTATTCCCCAGATATCCTCGACCGGCGTGTGTTTGAGTTCGTCCATAAGGTTTCCGGCACCTATGTAATAAACCCCGTCAAGCGAATTCTTAGCCTTGTCAGAGGCAAGTTTGGCAAGGGTTTTGGAAGAACTCAACCCGATAGATACAGGGATATCAATCTTTTCAAGAATTTCTGCGCGAATATGCCTTGCAATATCTAAAGAATTTTTCTTATAAAGCCGCTCAAGCCCTGTCAAATCAACAAAAGCCTCATCCACAGAATAAACTTCGACAGTAGGCGTAAGTTCGCGCAGCAAGTCCATAACTTTTGCAGAAGTCTGCCTGTACAGGTCATGATTACCAGAAAGATATATAGCTCCGGGGAAATCCGACTTTGCCATAAAATACGGAAGCCCCATTCTGATACCCATTTTTTTAGCCTCACGCGAGCGCGCAATCACACAGCCGTCACGATTAGAAAGCACACAGACGGGCTTGTTTTTCAACTCCGGATTAACAGCCTGCTCGCACGACACAAAAAACGAATCACAATCTACCAGCGCAATAATCTTTTCCATAATGATATTATAGCAAAGCAGCAGTAAGTTGTCATCTCTCCCGCCTGCCGGACAAAATCAATCCTAAGATTGACAATTCACGAAAAAATATTAAATAAATCATACCGGGGATTGAGTTCCTCAACCCTAATTTTGTGTATAGTAACAGTAGTAGCAAGAGTGAGAGATTATGGGATTAAACCTGAATAGTGTAAACCAGCGTCCATATATAGTCAAAGACGGGAAAAAACCTGTTCAATCCAAACAGGAGGAAGAAAAATCCGCCCGCCAGGCAGAGGATGAACAACAGAATTCCAGAAGCAAAGGTCTGGCACTCGTAGAGGACAAACCAAAACCGTTTGTTCCGAATTATGCTGCACAGGTTCAGCAGCAAAGCTGGCAGGCTACAAGAAACCAGATTCAGGCTCAAAGCAAATTACACCCTACTCAGCCGAACTCCGCTCCTGCCGCAGATACCTTCGAACACCACGGAACTTCCGCCAATATCAACATTGCCCAAATTTTAAAAGATTTCCGCAACACCGCACTTGCTATCGGAACCCCTGCCGAGCTTCAGGAAGAAGTTGACGGCTACTTAAACCTTATACAATCACAGGTTTCAAAAGAAAACCCTAACACAAAATTAATTAAATCTAACCTTAAAAATGCCTCAACCCTGCTTGACGGCTATATTTCAGAAACCCTGAACAAAGACTCAAAAGTAGTAGAAAACTGGGTTGATGCAATTTTCCTGCAGCAAATAGATTTCAAATATAACGAAAACGATATAAATCCACAGTTTCTGGTAAAATTCCCTGAAAAAACGTTAAACAAAACCGCGGAAGAACCAAAAAACGCGCCTGAACCTGCCCCGCAGCCAACCGTGCCGGCAATAGACGAAGAGTTGAAAAATATGTTCAAATACTCCAAACAGCTTGCACGCGAAAATAACCCTAAAGCGGCACTTTTGAGCTTTCAAAAAGCACTTGCCCGCGCGGACGAACTCGGCGAAGACTCCGTAAAATCAAAAATTTACCTTGAAGTCGGCGACATTTATAACGACTACAATTACCTGCCGCAAGCACTCACAAGCTACCACAAATCACTCGAAAGCGCTACTGAAAACACTGTTAAAATCAAAGCACACTACTCAATGGCACAGATTTACGACAACGTAAACCAGATTTCGCCTGCTCTTGATCACTACTACACAACAGCCGCCTACGCCGGCGAAGAGGACAACTTAATAGCCCAATCCGTTTCTCTCACAAAAATGGGCAACATTTACTCCGACATGTACGAACAGGACTCACTTGAATACTATTCAACCGCAAAAGAACTGGCCGAACAGACCGACAATTCAAAAGTAAAAGGTTTCATCGCCTCCAGCACCGCTGACAGCCTTTCAAAATTCGGTGAACCGCAGGAAGCACTCAAGGAATACTCTCAAGCTGTTCAACACTATTCTAATGCTGATTCTCCGCAAAAAGTCGCGCAAAACTACAACGCAGCAGCAGACCTGATGATTCAATACCATAACTTGAATAAAGCTAAAAGCCTTCTTGCCAAAGGTCTTGCTTACGCAAACCGTACAAATGACCTCGACTTAATAGCAGAAATGAGCGGCAAGCTGGAAATTCTCTCCTAAACATACCGCGCTTGTGCACCCCCGCGCCTGCAATTTATCCATGCAATCCTTAATTTTTCATTAAGATTATTAATATTTACTCTTTTTCGTTATATTATATGAGATGTAAAATAAGAAAAGGAGATTGATATGCTTAAACCGTTAGGAGACAGAATCGTAATTAAAGTTATCGAAGATACAGAACAAACTTCCGGCGGAATTTTTATTCCGGAAAGCGCAAAAGAAAAACCACAAAAAGGTGAAGTCGTCGCTGTCGGGCTTGGCAAAATGAACGACAAAGGCGAAAGAGAACCTATGGATGTTAAAGTTGGTGACATTATTCTTTACGCTAAATACGCCGGTACCGACGTAAAAGTTCAGGATACAAATTACAAAATTTTATCAATCAAAGACGCATTGGCTATTGTCGAGTAGTTAATGCGTTAATAAGTTAATCGCGGTCTACGACCGCTGTTTTTAATAAGGTTTATGGGAATTAACCCGAATTTATTTTCGTCAATTTCGGCTATATCCATTATTAACCTATTAACTTATTAACTTGAACAAACTATGACTAATATCATAAAGGAGAAAATAAAATGGCAAAAAGAATTGTATTCGATGAGGAAGCAAGAAAATCCTTGTTGAAAGGTATTGATGCCGTTGCGGACGCAGTAAAAGTTACTCTTGGTCCGAAAGGCAGAAACGTAATTATCGAAAAAAAATTCGGCGCACCTCAAATCGTTAACGACGGCGTTACTATCGCTAAAGAAATCGAACTTAAAGACGGTTTGGAAAACGCAGGCGCTCAACTGTTAAAAGAAGTTTCATCAAAAACAAACGACGTAGCCGGTGACGGTACTACAACCGCATCAGTTCTGGCTCAGGCAATCGTTAGAGAAGGCTTGAAAAACCTTACCGCAGGTGCTAACCCGATGTCTATGAAACGCGGTATTGATAAAGCAGTTGAAATTTCTATTGAAGAAATCAAAAAATTATCAAAACCGGTTAACACTAAAGAAGAAATCGCACAGGTCGCAGGAATTTCTGCCGGCAACAATAAAGAAATCGGCGAATTAATCGCAGAAGCCATGGAAAAAGTCGGCACAGAAGGCGTTATCACCGTTGAAGAAAGCAAATCTTTCGGCACTTCTTTGAAAGTTGTTGAAGGTATGCAATTTGACAAAGGTTACTTATCACCATATTTCGTAACCGATGCAGAAAGAATGGAAGCCGTTCTGGAAGATGCTTACGTACTTTGCGTTAACAAAAAAATTAACCTCATCACAGACTTAGTTCCTGTTCTGGAACAAGTTGCACGTGACGGCAGAGCTTTATTGTTAATCGCAGAAGACGTTGAAGGCGAAGCTCTTGCAACACTCGTTGTTAACACAATGAGAAAAGTTTTGAGAGCAGTAGCAGTTAAAGCTCCGGGCTTTGGCGACAGAAGAAAAGCAATGCTTGAAGATATCGCAATTTTGACCGGCGGCGAAATGTTCACCGAAGAACTCGGTATCAAGCTTGAAAACGTTACAACCCAAATGATGGGTCTTGCAAAACGTGTTACCGTAACCAAAGACGAAACAACTATCGTTGTAGGCCCTGAAACAAAACAAGCTGTTCAAGACCGTATCCGTTTAATCAAAAAACAAATCGAAGCTTCTGATTCCGAATACGATAAAGAAAAACTTCAAGAAAGAATTGCAAAACTTTCAGGCGGTGTTGCAGTAATCGAAGTCGGTGCAGCAAGCGAAGTTGAACTTAAAGAAAGAAAATTGAGAATTGAAGACGCACTGAATGCAACCCGTGCAGCAAACGAAGAAGGTATCGTACCTGGCGGCGGCGTTGCACTTGTAAGAGTTCAACAAGCTCTTAACAACGTAATCGACACAATCAATTTTGGTTCAGACGATGAAAAAGTCGGCTTCAAAATCCTTACAACCGCACTCGATGTACCTTTGAGAGCAATCGCACACAACGCAGGTGCTAAATCTGACGTTGTAATCGACACTGTTCTTTCAAACGAAGGCGCATTCGGTTATGATGCTCTGGATTACAAATACGTAGATATGTTCAAAGCCGGAATTGTTGACCCTGCAAAAGTAACCCGTTCAGCGTTGATGAACGCTGCATCAGTAGCATCAATGCTGCTTACAACAGAAGCGGCAGTAGTCGAACTTCCGGAAGAAAAATCCGAATCCGCAATGCCTGCAATGGGCGGCATGCCAGGTATGATGTAATCTGATACAGCCATAATAATGAAGAAGGGCGCCGGTTTCCGGCGCCCTTCTTACATAGCAATAACTTCTATATCATCCAAATTAACACGCTGTTTTGCGTGCCATAAATCATACGCTTGCTGCATATTCAACCATAATTCGGCAGATGTACCAAGCGCTTTAGATAACTTCAGTGCCATTTCCGGACTAATACCACTTTTGGCATTAACGATTTCTGAAAGGTTTTTACGGCTGGTACCTATTTTCAAAGCGAATTCCGTCACAGAAAAGTTAAGCGGTTTAATCCAATCTTCAAGTAAAATTATTCCCGGATGTGGTGGATTGTACATTTCCATAGAGCAAGTCCTTTCTATTAATGGTAATCCTGATAATCAACAATATAAACATTTCCTGTCGTTTCATCAAACTCAAAAGTAACCCTCCAGTTTGCTTGAACCGTAACAGACCACTGTCCTTTTAAATCACCGGTTAACGGATGTAATCTGTAAATAGGAGATGATAAATCCTTTAGAGTTGCCATTTTATTCAACACAATAAGTATTCTTGATAACTTATCAGCATGCTGTGCCTGAATACCTTTTTTATTACCTGTTAAAAAATATATTTCCAGACCTTTATGCTTAAATGATTTAATCATATAAATATTATAACCTATAACGTAACACGTGTCAAGGGTGTTCTATAATTCAAATTTAGGAATAATTTACTAAAATTTACATAAATACAATATACTGTTCTAATAACACAGATAATTGTGTTGAAACAAGCCAAATATCTAGATATAATTGTCTGATATGGAGGCAAGAATGAATTTAAGGTAGTCACCTTAGAAATCTACAGAAAACTCGACGAGGTTTCTAATACAGTGGAAAAGCTCAAAAATGTTTCGTATATTCTATCTGAATGTATGATAGACAGCGACTTTAAACATCTTGAACTTACAAGTTTGGCAACAATGATTCACGACAGAATATATGCCCTGCACAAGGAACTTATCAAAATTCTACCGGGAATTGAACCAGAAAACTAACTATTTTGCCAATTCTTCAAGCATTTCTTTGCCGCGGGAAGGGAAGTCGTGAATGAAAGTCCAATTTTCACTACTATTTGACAGCTTTTTAGAAAGCTTTTCAATAAATCCCATATACGGCTGCAACTCATCGCCATACTCTATTTCTTCATTCCATTCACGATTGGAATTAAAGTAAAATTTTAAACGTTCAGCCGGTTTATCAGGAGTAGAAACTTCAACATAATTTCTGCCGCCCAGAGTGGTTTCAAGGTATAATGACGCGTCTTTTGTTTCCAAATCCGTTATGCAGCAATTTTGTTCGGTAAGTTCCGGATAATAGGTTTTAATTTGTATCCTGCCATCCTCCGGATTAAAGCGTTCATATAAAAAGTATTCCTTATCCTTGCTAAAGCGCAGATGTTCAAGTACACCCGCACCATCCGATGTCGGCACTGTTAAATCATAACAGGTTTTATCCCCAGGAAAATGAACATCACTTTCCTTAAAATCATCAATTATATCAAGTTTATTCTTCCCGCTGACAAAATCATCAAGCAGTTCATATTTATCTTTTTCTTTGAGTGATTTAAAAATTTCGGACTCAACAGGCAGATTGTATCTGTAGTGCAAATACGCAAAACTGTCGCGGACATCCAGCACATTATTAAATTCTTTTGAACCAAAGACCTTTTTAACTTCATCAAGTGTCTTGCCTGATTTGTCGGCAATTCTCTGGAACTTCGTCCTGCTTACAACGTCATTAATCATTTCAAAGAAAGATTTTGTATAGCTGACACGATAGGAAGGTTCGTCAATAAGCTTCTTCAAATCCAGACCTTCAAGCAGCCCCTGACACTGTTCTGTTGTAAAATTATAAGAATCTTTTTCGTCTTTTGCGCTGAAGCTTTTCAACTTGCCGCGCCACGGCTCAACATTCATGGAAAGAGTAAATTCATCCTCACCAAGAATAAAATCAAATCTTGCATTGTCAGTATTTTCATTGAAAATTTTAAGATTCAAAGCACCGGAATTAAATTCAAAGTTCGGGATATCTTTTCTGTCGGCCGGAACCTTTTTAACAAGATGACAGCCAAAACCTTGCTCCAGGTTAGCCATTTGCCAGTCGTTGCCGTCCTCGCTGACTTTCATTGCAATACCGGCAACCCCGTTTTTAGCGTCCTCCGCACTTTTAGCAAAAATAGAGTCATCAAGGAACTTTTTCAAATAAGTTCCGACACCGGTCAAAGAGTCAGATGCGCCGGAGGTTTTCCCTTTTCTGGCATTATAAATCAACACACCTGCAAGACCGGCTGTTGCCAAACCCGCGGCAACCCAGCCGATTGCCTTAGTATAATCTTTGCGCGGCGCTCTTGAGGGTGCGTTCATCTCTTGAGGGTTTTGCTGCGGCACAGCAGCCCCGAACGACGTTGTTACAGGAGTATTAACACTAACTTTTGACACTTGCATACGTCTATCAAAACACGAACAAAATAAAATTTGCCAAAATCTGAAAATCTCTTTACATTTTTGTTAAAATATTATAGAATATTGTTATATAAAAAAGGAGAGAATAATATGAAATACATTTGTACAGTATGCGGTTGGACTACAGAAGCTGATGTTCAACCTGAAAAATGCCCGATTTGCGGAGCTACAACCTTTACAGCCCAAGAATCAAACGGTGAAAAAACATACGCTTGCGAACATAAAATCGGTGACGGCAAAGTTGAAGATAAAGAAATTATGGACGGTTTGCTTGCTAACTTCAACGGCGAATGCTGCGAAGTCGGTATGTACCTCGCAATGAGCAGACAGGCAGAACGCGAAGGCTATCCTGAAATCGCAGAAGCTTATAAAAGATACGCTTTTGAAGAAGCTGAACACGCTGCAAAATTCGCAGAACTTCTTGGCGATGTCGTTACCGACTCAACTAAGAAAAACTTAGAAATGAGAGCTGCTGCTGAACAAGGCGCTTGCGAAGGCAAATTAATGATTGCAAAACGCGCTAAAGAATTAGGCTACGATGCAATTCACGACACCGTTCACGAAATGGCTAAAGATGAAGCACGTCACGGCAGAGGCTTTGACGGTCTTTTAGCAAGATACTTCGGAAAATAATTTTTCTAATTAATAAAATACTCTTTAGTACGCGGTGAAATCTCACCGCGTTTTTTATTGTCCGAGAAAGCACTTGTACTAAAAGAGAAAAAAAGTTATAATAATTGTATGAGCATCAGAAGGTTAAACATTTTCGATAAAAACCAGCTGAAAAAAATCGCAGAATTGGCAAACCCGAATGTCAATTATTACTTTAAATATCATCTGATGAAAGAATGCGCCTGCATTGCACAGAGCTTATTGCCGCTGCGTTTCAAGTTCATGCCGGAATCCTACGTTTATTCCGAAGCCGGCAGAATAAAAGGCATGATTTCTGTCCTGCCAACCCGCGGCAATCCCGAACAAATTAACATTAACAGACTGTTGTTTGAAAATAACGACTACCAGACAGGCAAAGAATTAATTCAGTTCATCATAAACCATTACGGGGAGGAAGGCGCCAAAACCTTCAAAGTAGTTATTGATAACAACCACAAAGCTCTTGAACAATTATTTATGGAAGGCTGCGGCTTCCGCTGCGGCTCTTATGAAAATCTCTGGGATATTACGCATGACATAAATTATTTTCAAAACTGCAAACCGCAGGATTTTCAAAAAGCAACAGATACGCATGCCGGATTTATTGCGGATTTAAATAACTCCGAATTGATTACCCTCTACCGCCCTGCAATGGAACGCACAGAAGACGAATTCAAAGAACCGCTGGTAAAAATCTTTGATAACCAGTATGAGGATAATTTTGTATTGATTTCTGCCGGAAT
The DNA here is from genome assembly GCA_944323035.1 of Candidatus Gastranaerophilales bacterium. Taxonomy (GTDB): domain Bacteria; phylum Cyanobacteriota; class Vampirovibrionia; order Gastranaerophilales; family Gastranaerophilaceae; genus Gastranaerophilus. The sequence continues at coordinate 68,338 of CALUQY010000007.1, read as the reverse complement.
TGCTGTCGCGTATTTAGAAATTCAAACGAACGACAATTACAACTTTATCATATCGCTTACCAAGAATGACGGGTACAATTTAGACTATGATGAAATAATCGCCTTCGGGGTTCAAAATATTCTAAACAAACGCAGCAGTGAATGCCATATTTATTTGAAACAAAAAAAATATTTAAAATTTGCACAGGATTACGAAAATTATCTTCATGCCAGAAATTATGAATGCATACAAACGCAGCATGTGTTGATTAAAGACTTCTACAAGCCGATAAAACAGGAGTTTCAGGCATTTGTATTCGGCGAAATAAAGCAGTTCTCCGCCGCACCGCCTCGCTGAACCGCGAGCCGTGGCGGCTGCGCTGTCTAACACGCCACTCAAAAAACTCGCTTGCGTAAGCGGGAGTTGCTTCGCAACTCATTCACGCCACGTTCCTTATCGCGAGTCTTTCTCGGACAAAATAAATTATTGAGCAATTAAAAAACGGGGTTGACATTCAAATTTGTTCATTATACAATTTTCTCACGCGCCGGCATAGCTCAACGGTAGAGCAACGGTTTTGTAAACCGTAGGTTGTAGGTTCGATTCCTATTGCCGGCTATGTAAGATAAGCCCTTGTGGCGCAGGGGTAGCGCACTCCCTTGGTAAGGGAGAGGCCACGAGTTCAAATCTCGTCAAGGGCATATTGCGTTATCTCGAATAAATCAGAGATACCAATCTGATAAAGGAAACTCAAAAATGTGTGTGCCGGTCCGCAACTTATGGAATATGGATAGCACAACGAAATGAAAAAGATATAGCCGAAATAGAAAAACACTAGAGAAAGTTACGGACACTGGCGAAACACATTAGAGGGTTTTAGTTGACAATTGATGACAATTGAATACGGGTAGGTGCCCGAGGCGCGTCAGCCGATGTGAGCCGGAGCAGATTTGCGGGAGCAAAGCTGGCAGGGCGAACATAACGATACCGCCGTTGTGAGCGAAGCGAACGAACAAATCTTTGATTTGTCAGGCGGAAGCCACTCGGAGCACATACAAGTTAACAATTGAATATGGGTAGGTGCCCGAGTGGCTAAAGGGAACAGACTGTAAATCTGTCGGTGCGAGCCTACGGTGGTTCGAATCCACCCCTGCCCAAATAAAAACGGAAATGACATCAGTTATTTCCGTTTTTATCATGAGTAAGTGTGGACTTTTATAGAACCACCACAAAGCGGAGCTTTGTCATTGGTTCGAGCGCGAACGAGCTGAGGCATTCTAAGGCAAAACCGCGCTTTTGCCTGAATGCCGTTAAGCGCGAGTGAGCAAGACAATCCACCCCTGCCCAATAAAGAAGAGTCGGTAACGGCTCTTTTTTATTATATACACAGTGTATGCAAGCACACGAACCAACACAAATTTTTAATTATATGATATAATAAATTAAGAGAGGTATCGTATGGTTTTAGAAAATAAGCTTGGTATCACAGAATCAGCAGAACTTGCAAGACAAGAAGAAAGAATAAGCAAAAAGAAAGCTCTTGAATTATTTGAAAAAGGAATTCTTGATTCCCTTGACGCCGGAACTTTTGATACTTTAGCATATATTCATAAATATCTCTTTGACGATATTTATTATTTTGCCGGTGAAATAAGAAACGTTAATATAGCAAAGGGTAACTTCCGATTTGCACCAGTAATGTACTTGCAGCAGGCTTTAAACCATATTGAGAGCATGCCACAATCAACTTATGAAGAAATTATTGAAAAATATGTCGAAATGAATATTGCGCACCCATTTAGAGAAGGTAACGGCCGCAGTACCCGTATCTGGCTGGATTTAATTTTAAAAAAAGAGATTAATAAAGTGGTTGACTGGAGCAAAGTTGACAAAGATGATTACCTGCTGGCAATGGAGCGCAGTCCGATTAAGACCGTTGAAATTCGAGAGCTTTTAAAACAGGCACTGACTTCTGATATAAACAACAGGGAGGTTTATATGAAAGGGATTGATGCAAGTTACAACTATGAAGGCTATTTTACATATAAAACCGGTGAATTATAAATATAACATTATCTGAAAAATCTCTTTAATTTTTTCCCAAGACCGCCGAGCATACTCTTACACTCACTTAGTGTCGCACATTCAGGGTCAATCAGATATATTTTTCCGTTTTTAGCACGCCCGAATTGTGCCGGATTAATTTCTTCCGCTGCTTCAATAACGTTCCCGCTGTCAACTTTTTTGATTGTGTAATCGTGCAAATAGTAGCCGCGTTTCTCAATAGATTCTACAAACTCCCTTAATTCCGACTGACTAAGATTTTCCTGTGACACTTTTTCCTGCAGGTAATAATGAGTATAGCCCGATTTACCGCTAAAAGCCGGCAAGTCAAAATCATCCGGTTTTCTCCCGTCAGGGAAATGATCATATGGCGAAACTTTTAAAATTCTCCCATCCGCAGTTTCAAACACCAGCGCCGTACAACCCATAGAAAGAAGGCTTTTGATTTTAAAATTTTTGACATCCTCAATCTGTATAATGTCACGGTGCATGGCCTGCAACTCATCAGGCGGATGCAGCCGGCCGACTAATAGTTTTTCAAGATAACGGTTTTTGGTATAAGCCAGACTGCCTAAAGCTTTATCAATATTAGTGCCTTCTTTGAAAGAAATACTTTTTAACCGCGCATTCGGAGTCAACTCAACAGAATCCACCGCGTCATAATAAAACCTGCGTTCAAAAGAATCGGGTTCCATTTGACCAAAAGTAACAGTATTCCTTACGCCATAATTCTTATAAATATTTGGTTGTTGTACTTTTAAAACTTGCATACCCCTTTAAGTGCAATCAATATAAAAAATTGCCCTAAGATAACAAAATTTTACAAAAAAGGCCGGATTTCTCCGGCCTTAAAATCATTATACAAGAGAGTATTTTTCTTTGAATTCATCATAAGCTTTGCTAAAGTCTTTGTTATCATAAGATTTTAACTGTTTGAGGAATTCGTGTTTGTCGATAGTTGTATCTTTTGTTTTAAGTATTGACGTTGCGATATTTGAACAGTGATCCGAAATCCGCTCAAAATCCGTAAACAGGTCTGAAACAAAGAAATCCAGTTCTCTCGGACATTCCCCGAATTGAATCCTTTTAATATGACGGTTTTTCGCTTTGGCTACAAGTCTGTCAATAACCTGTTCCAGCGGTTCAATTTTTAATGCAATATCTGCACTGTTTTTAGAAAATGCTTCTACCGTAACATTCAGAACTTCAAGTGTCGCATTAACGATTACTTTTATGTCGTTAACCAGATCCGGCGGAAAGTCTAAATGTTTTTGTTCCTTTTGCTCTGCAATATTTAAAACATTTACCGCGTGATCGCCTATCCGTTCAAAATCACCGATAGTCAGCAGCAGACGCGCTATGTGATTGCTGTTTTCTTCGGACAAATCTCTGTTTGACGTCTTAACAAGGAACGCTTCCAGTTTATCTTCGTAGGTATCAATAATCTTTTCATTTTTATTGATAACATCGGCCTTTTTCTGTGAATAATTTTTCAACAACTTCGTTGCATATAATACATTACTTTTAACCAGCTTGGACATAGCAACGATTTTTTGATGAGATTCCAGAGTTGCCAGTTCTGGGGAAAGAAGCAGTCTTTCGTCAAGGAATACCCTTTCTTTAGGAGCTTTCGCATCTTTAATAACAAAATTGGCGATTGCTTCTAACTGTTTAATAAACGGGAAAAGCAAAATTGTTGTAAGAATATTAAAGCTTGAGTGCAATACTGCGATACCGGCAGGGTTAATATTTTCCTCCATCCATTTAAGGTTAAATATCAAATCCGCAGCTTCCACAATAGAAAGGAATATTATTGTACCAATCACGTTAAACGCCACGTGAACGACCGCAACTTTTCTCGCGTTTGCGTTTACGCCGATACTGGAAAGCACAGCCGTAATACAGGTACCTATATTTTGCCCCATAATTATCGGCAGCGCCATAGAATATGATATATTAACCTGCATAACAAGCGCTTGCAGCATACCGATAGAAGCAGCAGAACTTTGAATAATCGCGGTTATAACCGTTCCGACCAGAACCCCGAACAGCGGATTATGGAACAGCGTCAAAAGATCAATAAACTTTTGCGAATGCGATAACGGCTCCATTGACGAACCCATAAAAATCATACCGGTCATAAGGATTGAAAAACCTAAGAAAGCACTACCGATATTGCGGTTTTTATTGGATTTTGCGACAAACACCATTATAACCCCGACAAGAGCCAGAAGAGGCGTAAACGATTCCGGTTTAAACAGCCTTACTATAACGTTTGTACTCTGAATGCCTGAAAGGCTTAAAATCCAGGCTGTAATTGTAGTTCCGATGTTAGAACCCATAATAACCCCGATTGCCTGTGTGAGTTTCATTATGCCGGAGTTAACCAGCCCGACCAGCATAACTGTTACAGCAGACGAACTCTGAATAATCGCCGTAACACTTGCCCCCAGAATCAAACCTTTCCACGGACTTGATGTCATTGTTTTCAAAATCTTTTCCAGCTTACCGCCGGCAATTTTTTCTAATCCCGAGGACATAACATATATCCCGTAAAGGAAAAATGCTAACCCGCCGAGCAATTGTAATATACAAAAAATGTCAAACTTTTCCATATTGTTTCCTTTTTTAATATTAGAGCAGATTAATAAATCATTAATCTGCTCAACTCTTTTAACTACCTCTAAATTTAACTAGCACAATCATCAAGACTGTAACAAATATTACAAACAATACAGGACTTAAAACATTTATCAGGTTACTTTTAAAGTTTCCTGACATTTGCGGTCCTGTATTATCATGTATTTCTGCCTTTTTATTTGCCATAAATAACTCCTATTTTAAATACCTTAAATAGATATAAACAGTGCTTACAATTAAAGAAATAGCCACAACAATTACACCATATTTAAGAAATCTCATAAATGAAATCGGATGACCTTCTTTATAAGCGTTTTCAGAAACAATAACGTTAGCGGCAGCACCGATAATAGTCATGTTTCCGCCCAGACAAGCCCCGAGTGATAATGCCCACCAGAGAGGGAATGTGTAAGCTTCGCCCATTGTTTTTTCGATTTCAACAAGCATAGGCGCCATTGTCGCTGTATAAGGAATGTTGTCGATAACACCCGAAATTATACCGGAAGCCCAGAGGATTATCATTGAAGTTGCAGCCTGACTGCCTTTAGTAACATCCAAAATCCATTGCGCCATAAGCTTAATACCGCCTGACGCTTCCAAACCGCCGATAATGATAAATAAACCGATGAAGAAAAATATTGTATTCCATTCAACATCTTTCAAAATATCATTCGGTTTTTCAAAAATAAGCAGGAAGCTTGCGCCCAGCATAGCAACGACACAGGTTTCAAGGTGAATCATGTCATGAAGCATAAACCCTAAAATCACAAGTGCCAGCACAATTGTAGAGCGCAGCATAAGGTTTTTGTTGGTAATAGTACCGGAATTATCAATTTGTGCAACAGCATTCATTTTATCTTGATCTGCGTGTAATTTATTTTTAAAGACCAGTGCCAGAACAGATACAACAAAAAGTAAAATGATAACGACAACCGGAGTCAATTCTTTTAAGAAATCCATAAAGGTAAGTCCGCCGGCGCTGCCGATAATAATATTTGGCGGATCACCGATAAGCGTTGCGGTTCCGCCGATATTTGATGCGAAAACTTCAGTCAAAAGATATGGAACAGGGTCAATCTCTAATTTTTTAGCAATAGCGAATGTAATAGGCATAATCAGGATAACTGTCGTTACGTTATCAAGAAAAGCACTAACAAAAGCCGTAAAAAGGCCTAATGCAAACAAAATTTTAACCGGATGCCCCTTGGTAAATTTCAAAAGTTCATTGGCAAGCCAGTTAAAGACCCCGCTTTTGGTTGTAATTGCAACGATTATCATCATTGCAACAAGTAAAAATATTACGTTAAAATCAATAAAGTTTATAAAATAATTAGGATTAATCAATCCGTCAACGGCTTTGGTCTGGCTGACGAGTCCCAGAACTATTGTTATAGCACCGCCAAGAAGCGCTATTGTCATTTTAGGAATTTTTTCAAGTGCGATGAAAACGTAAGCCAGAAGCAGCAAACCCGCCGAAATAATAACGCTGTGTGAACTGATAAATTCGGCTATCATGCTCTGCTCCTTTCAGCGACAGCACACGCTATTGCTACTGCTATTTCTTCATTATTGTCATTTTTTGCAGTTTTTTTCTTTGAAACATATTTATCTTCTTCAATTTCTTCAGGCATAAATTTATTTATAAATCCCAGCACTTTTGTTGACAGTTCCATTGCGTAAACCATTACCCACAGGAACAGAAAAACAATACCCATGCCGATAATCATAATAAGACAGCCTGTCTTAAATAATTCTAAGTCCATTATTTTTCTCCTATTCAATTAACATGTACAAACGTCAAAATTGAATAGAATTATTAAGGTGCTCTGGCGCAAATCTCATTTTTCAAATATGGAGATATATTATGAGAATTGCTGTTACTTAGATTATTATGTTTAGAATTAAAGATTTGCTGTAGCGATTTATTTTGCGTGCATGCTCTATCCAATGAGCCGCTCATGAAAACATCTTTTTTGTCTTTTAAAGACGTAATTTCGCAGGATTGAGAGCCTGGTGCGACTAAAGAAATCCCTGAATTTTTAAGTTTAAAATACAAATCTTCTTCAGCCGGTTTAACAACACCGGTAGAGATATACCCGTCCGGATTCAGATTATACAGCTCAGCACATTGTCCTCCGGCACAGAGTGACATGAAAAAACAACAAATTATAAATAATAATTTAACAAACTTTTTCACACCAGTATTTTAACATAAAAACAAAAATCAATTAATTTAATAAAAATTTAGCAATCTCAACGTTCAGCAAATTCAATAACCGTTATATTTATGCCTAAATTTTTCTGTACAGACAGAGAAAGGCGGGCATTATGAACATAGTAGAACCAATCAGAAGCAAAATTGATTTAGAAAGAATTGAAACTGCGCTGGAAAAACAAAACTTAAGAGATTTACTGTTTTTTGTAATGGGCACAAACAGCGGACTAAGAATTTCAGACATTCTAAGCCTGAATGTAGAGGATGTCAGGGATAAAACCCATATTACAATAAGAGAAAAGAAAACAAAAAAATATAAAAAATTCCCTATAAACGAAAAGCTTAAAATTTTAATCAAAAGACATACAGAAAATCGAAAGAAGTCAGAACCGCTGTTTAAAACTATTTATGATAACCGGCTTGACCGACATCAGGCCTACAGGATTATAAACAGTGTATGCAATGAACTCGGAATAAATTATAAGGTCGGAACGCATTCTCTCAGAAAAACTTTCGGCTACCACCATTATATAAAATTCAAAGATATAGCAATTTTGCAAAAAATCCTGAACCATTCCTCAACCTCCATAACACTGAGATACATAGGAATAGAACAGGATAGAATTGATGAAAGTTATATGAACTTCATATTGTAAAATCCGGCTAAAATCAATAGTTTTCACCGCATAATAAATCTTAATATATATTTTTAAATAAGTATCTTTATGTTATAGTACAAAAAGTTCAACATTTTAATTATTTTGTTGAATTTTATTAGGAGTAGCAATGACGAGAGTATCAGTAATTATACCAGTCTATAATGTCGAAAAATACCTCGAAAAATGTTTGGAAAGTTTGAAAAATCAAAGCTTAACAGATATTGAATTTATCTGCATCAATGACGGTTCAACTGACAACTCTTTAGCAATTCTTAAACGCTATGCCGCTAAAGACAAAAGGTTTACGGTTATTTCGCAGGAAAATCAAGGACAGGGCATAGCCCGAAATAAAGGTTTAGAACTTGCCCGGGGTGAATATATCGGCTTTGTCGATCCGGATGACTGGGTTGAAGAAAATATGTTTGAAACGCTCTATAACAAGGCAAAAGAATTAGAGCTGGATATCATAGAATGCAACTACATTGATGAATATGAAGATAATAGACCGGCTAGTAACTGGCAGACAAGATTTAAGACTAATAAGGTTTTTTGCTGGCAAAATAATAAAAAATATATTTTTTCGCACATGCTTGGTGCATGCAACAAACTTTTTAAAGCAGATAATATAAAAAAATATAAAATTAGATTTGCTAATGGAAGATATGGCGAAGACCAATACTTTACAATAATTGCAAGACTTTTTGCTAAACGTGCTCTTCATTGTAATAATTATCTGTATCATTATTTATGGAGAAATAATTCCAGCGTCAGAAATAGTATCTATAATTTTGATATTATTTACTGCATTGAAAAGGTAAAAGAATTCTTAATAAAAGAAAAGCTATATTGCAAATTGAGGAATGAATTTAAAAAATATAGTTCATCCCACTTGTCGGAAAATTATAATCGTATACCAGTCGAAAAACAGGAAGAGTTTAAAAATTATATAAAAACTTATCTATCTGATAGTGAATATAAACTTTTTATAAAACGCTTAACAACAAAGCACTCTCATTTTATGGAAAATTTATTTTCTATCAAAAACGACTACAGCAACGGTCAAAAAGTCAAAGTTATAACACTATTCGGGAATAATTTCAGGAGGGCATTATGAAGGTCTTAATATTAGCCGGCGGCTTAGGCACGAGATTGGGCGAAGAAACAGTTACGAAACCGAAACCTATGGTAGAAATAGGCGGATACCCGATTCTATGGCACATCATGAAAATCTATTCCCACTACGGGTTTAATGATTTTGTTATCTTAACAGGTTACAAATCCCATATTATTAAAGACTACTTTGTTCATTATTATCAAAGATACTCAGATATCACAGTCGATATGAGAACAAACTCCGTTGAACTTCACAAAATGCGCACAGAACCGTGGCGGGTTACGATGCTCTACACCGGACAGGACACTATGACCGGCGGACGTATCAAAAAAGCTCAGGATTACGTCGGTGATGAACCTTTCCTTCTCACCTACGGCGACGGCGTTGCTAACGTTAATATAAAAGATCTGGTTGATTTCCATAAAAAATCAGGTAAATTTATGACTATGACCTCTGTTCAGCCGTCCGGAAGATTTGGTGCATTAAATATAACTCCTGACAATATGATTACCTCTTTCAAAGAGAAACCAAAAGGCGACGGGAACTGGATTAACGGCGGTTTCTTCGTTTGCCAGCCGGAAGTCTTTGACTTTATTGAACCGAATAATCCAAATGAAATATTTGAGAGAAAACCGCTTGAAAGTATCGCAAACGCAGGTCAGCTTGTTGCATATAAACACGAAGGTTTCTGGCGGCCTATGGATACTCTGAGAGATAAAATCGAACTGGATGAAATGTGGGCATCAGGTACCGCTCCGTGGAAAGTCTGGGATACGCAAAACGCTTTTGTTTCTCTGGCAGGAAGGGTTTAAGATGAATAAAAAAGTTCTTGTTACAGGCGCTTCCGGATTTATCGGGAAACAACTGGTTAAAGATTTAATATCAAAAAACTATGAAGTCGTTGGGATTAACTTCCAACACGAAATCGGTTTAACGCATAAAAATCTTCAGGTTATAACGCTGGATTTGCTCGATTATAAGGCTGTCAATGATTTTTTTGCAAATAACCGGTTTGACAATCTTATTCATCTTGCCTGGTACGGAGATGCAAAATGTCACTCTCATAACATTAATATTGAATGGGTCGCAGCCTCTTTAAATATTTTGAAACATTTTTGCGAAACCGGAGGTAAAAAAGTTCTAATAGCCGGCAGTATTTCGGAATATGACTTTGAATACGGATATTTCAAAGAAGATTTAACCCCGCTGGATAACAAATCCCTCTACGGCAAATCTAAAGCCGCACTGTACAATCTGGCAAAAGCTTACTGTGAACAAAATAATATTGATTTTAAATGGGCAAGAATTTTTAATCTCTACGGTCAGTACGAACGTCCGCAGCGTTTAATGCCTTATGTAATCACGTCAATGATAAAAGGTGAAGATGTCAAAGTTTCTACCTGTGAAAAATTTCAGGATTATTTGCATGTGGAAGATGTATCCGCTGCAATTATCAAACTTTATGAAAGCAATATTTCAGGTGCCGTAAATATTTGCTCCGGCGAACCTGTAAGATTAAAAACTATAGTGGAAAAAATCAAAAATTTGACCAACTTTCAGGGAAATATTTTGTACGGCGCGATTCCATGCGGGTTTGAAGATCCTCTTGTTGTCGGAGATCCGGCTAAACTTTCACAGGAACTCAACTGGAAACCGGAATTTTCGCTTGATGAAGGGCTGAAACAATGCGTTGAATGGTGGAAGGAGCATATTAATGACTAAAAAAGTATTTGTGACAGGCGCCAGAGGGCTTATAGGAAAAGAAACCCTGCTGCCGCTTCTGAATAAAGGCTATGAAGTTTACGCTCTTACCACAGGCGACACGGCGCAAGATGAAAAAATCAATTGGGTTCGGGGAAACTTATTTGATTATGCAGCGATGAAAGAGCTTATTGCGGATATAAAACCAACGCATTTATTACATCTTGCGTGGCAGACAACAGGAATGTTTAACGACAATATGAACTTTGATTTTCTCACCGCTTCAATTGAACTTCTAAAATCATTTAAAGAATACGGCGGACAAAAGGTTGTGATTGCCGGCACTTATGTTGAATACGCAGAAAGCAATGAATTGTTGGAAGAATATACCAGCCCGCTTAACCCGCAGCATATTTACGGCAAATGCAAAAATTATTTACGGGAAATCGCAGAGCTATATTGTGAACATAACAATATAGATTTTGCGTGGGGACGAATTTTCTCGGCCTTCGGACTTGAAAAAGATTTAAGACGGCTTACGGGTGATGTTATGAGTTCGCTTTTGAATGACAAAACAGTCGAAATCCGCAGCGGAAGCCTCATCCGCGATTATATCTATTCAAAAGATGTCGCAAATGCTTTTGTTGAAATTTTGGATAGTGACAAAAACGGGATTTTTAACATTTCAACCGGCAAGGCAACAAGTATTAAAGATTACGTACTGACAATTGCACGGTTAATGGACAAAGAAAATCTTGTAGTATTTAACGAACAGGCAAGCAATCAGTATAAATTCGTTGTCGGGAACAACTCCCGTCTTGTCAATGAAATCGGCTGGACGCCGCGCTATACGCTTGAACAAGCATTAAAAGAAGTAATCACTCTTGGAAAGGAAAAATCTTATGTCAAACTTTAATAATGTTTATGCGGGAAAAACCGTTCTGGTAACAGGTCATACAGGATTTAAAGGAAGCTGGCTTTCTATCTGGCTTACGATGCTTGGTGCAAAAGTTGTCGGCTACGCGCTTGAGCCGTACAGTGAACGCGGAAATTACAAAGCCTCTCATCTTGAAAAACATTTATTCGCAGATGTTAAAGGCGATGTGCGCGACAGCAAAAAGTTAGAAGAAACTATTGAAAAGTATAAGCCGGAAATTATTTTCCACCTCGCAGCACAGGCGCTTGTAAGAACAGCTTACGCTAACCCTAAATACACCTACGAAACAAACGTTATGGGTTCATTGAATATAATGGAAGCGGTTAGAAAATTTGACTGCATTAAAACGGTTGTTATGATTACTTCTGACAAATGCTATGAAAACGTTGAACAAATCTGGGGTTACAAAGAAACTGACAGAATGGGCGGTTACGACCCGTATTCTTCTTCAAAAGGCTGCGCGGAATTAATGATTTCGTCATACAGAAATTCTTACTTCAACCCGAAAGATTATGCAAAACACGGCAAGGCGGTAGCGTCAGTCCGTGCCGGAAACGTAATCGGCGGCGGTGACTGGTCAGATAACCGTTTAATCCCTGATTGCATAAGATTTATTGAAGAAGGCAAAGATATTGAAATCCGTTCACCGAAGGCAACGCGTCCGTGGGAACACGTTTTAGAACCATTGAGCGGCTATTTGAGAGTCGGACAAAAGTTAATAGAAGAACCTGTTAAATATTCAGAAGGTTTCAACTTCGGGCCGCCAATCGAGTGCAACAAAACCGTCTGGGAAGTCGTGGAATATCTGGTTAAATACTACGGCAAAGGTAAGGTTGTAGATGTATCAGGTCAGGAAATGGTTCACGAAAACACACTCTTAAGCCTTGATGTCACCAAGGCCTATAGAATGCTTCAATGGAAAGCTATGTTAAATCTCAAAGAAGCAATAGAATTTACAGTCGACTGGTACAAAGAAGCTCTGCACTCAGACGACATGTTTGAATACTGCAAAAAACAGATTCAAGCACATACTCAGAAAGGATACCTATGGGAACGATAATTTTAGGAAGCGGCATAGCAGGGATTTCAGCGGGGTATCACCTTGAAAAAGCTGGCAGACACGCTGTAATTTACGAAAAAGACAGCGACTGGGGCGGCTTATGCGGAAATTTCACAATAGAGGGGTTCCGGTTCGACAAATTCGTCCATTTTACCTTTGCTCAGGATGAATACATTTCAAATATTTTTAAAAATTCTAGCGATCTGCTCGAACATATTCCATTTCCGTCAAATTATTACAAAGGGATTTGGATTAGACACCCTGCTCAAAATAATCTTGCACCCTTATCATCAGAAGAAAAAACGGACATTATTTATGATTTTGTAAACAGAACAGAAAAACCGATTGAGGAAATCCGCGACTACGAGGAATGGCTAAGGATTCAATACGGTAACTATTTTGCCGAAAACTTTCCGTTCAAATACACCCGCAAATACTGGGGAGTTGAACCCAAAGAGCTTGAAACAAAATGGGTCGGAAATAGAATGTACACCCCTGATTTAAAACAAGTTTTACAAGGAGCATTTGAAACACAAGATGAATGTTTTTACTATGCGAAAATCATGAAATATCCAAAAATTGGCGGCTTTCGCTCAATTCTCAACAACTGCCGCGAAGGGCTGGATATACGTTTTAACAAAGAAGTAGTAAAAATTAATCCACAGGAAAAAACAGTAACGTTCAAAGACGGAACAAGCGCACAATACACAAGGTTAATATCTTCGCTCCCGCTGCCGGAAATCGTAAAAATGATTGACGGAATGCCGGAGGAAGTAAAAGAAGCCGGTGAAAATTTAATGCATACCTCGGGTTATATGGTGTCATTAGGATTTAATCGTCCGGATGTTGCAAAATACCTCTGGTTCTACATCTATGATGAAGATATCTTACCGGCAAGGGTTTATTCACCAAATCTTAAATCCCCTGACAATGCGCCTGAAGGGTGTAGTTCATTGCAGGCTGAAATATTTTTCTCTAACAACGCAGAAATTCCTGCGGCGGATGTTGTTTTGAATAAAACAATAGAAAAACTCATAGCTATGGGCTTGTTCAAAGAAAATGAAATTATAGTTAAGGATATACGGTTTGAAAAATATGCAAATATTATATTCGACAAAAATATTTACAAAAATAGGCAGATAGTATTGGATTATTTAAACAAAATAGGAATAGAGAGTATCGGACGCTTCGGAAAATGGGAATATTTCTGGACTCATCAGGCGTTCAAAAATGGAATGGAGGTAATAAAATAATGAAAAAAGAAATTATAGATATCATCATACCAAGTTCAGATAAATATTTACCATATGTTTCAGCACTCATGGTTTCGGCTCTGGAAAATATAAATGACAATTACCGTTTGTCATTTCATATAATAACAGAGGACATTAAACCCGAAACTATAAGAAAGAACGAACTTCTTTCCAGAAACTATGACTTTGATGTTGAATATAAATATATTGACAGTAACAGTAACTTTGAACTTCCATTTTGCATAAATAGACATATCGATTCAAAAATAGTTTATTCAAAGTTAATCATATCATCCCTGTTTCCTCAATTAGAACGTGCAATAATCCTTGAAGGCGATATGATTGTTACCGGAGATCTATCCGAGCTTTGGAATATCGACTTGAAAGATTATTGTATTGCAGCGGCAAAAGATGCCTGGTATAAAGGAAAGCCAAATTACGAAACGGAACCGTATTTTAATACCGGAATGTTCTATGCAAATCTTACAAAATGGAGAGAAATAGGATTTGAGAACAAAGTAGCAGAGCTTATTCCAAAAATGAAACTAAGATTTCCTGATCAAGATTTATTTAATGCTATTTTTAAAAAATCTGTAATGTTCCTTGATTGGTGTTGGAATGCAGCAACCTGTGTATATGAACCAGGGTTTATACGATTAAACGAAGATGAAAAAAGACAAATGCTGGCAAACCATAAAATACTTCACTATATTGATAAAGAAAAACCATGGCAAGGATATAATTCCCGTTATTGTGAATATTTTTGGTACTATGCCCGTCTGACCCCTTTTTATGAAACACTATTACTGCCAAAAGCAATAAGCCCTAACCAATATGTCGAACTTGTGAAAATAAAAGCTGTTTTAAATTATAAAAAAAATGTTCTACAATACTGGCGCTGCAAACTTCTATATAATCTTAGTACAGGAAAGAAAAAAGAACATTACAAGCAAAAAAAAGCAGCTTTGAGAGAAGAAATTAAAATGGCAAAACACTTTTTGAAATAGTAGGATGTAAAAAAATGACAAATAATCAACCAAAAGTATCAGTAATTATACCAATATATAACGTTGAGCAATATTTGAGGAAATGTTTAGACAGCATAATAAACCAAACATACAAAAATTTAGAAATTATATGTATTAATGATGGTTCTCCGGATAATTCACTGGCAATACTTGAAGCATACGCGAAAAGAGACAGTCGAATAATTGTCATCAACCAGAAAAATTCAGGTGTTTGTACAGCCCGCAACCGCGGACTAGATATTGCAACCGGAGAATATATTTCATTTGTAGATCCTGACGATTGGATTGAAAGTAATACCTATGAGTATACCGTTAACCTATTTGAAAAAAATCCTAAAGTTGATCTGGTTACTTTTACAACCAACATTATTAATGAGCGTGACTATAATAATAAAGAAACCCATTCATTAAAATGGTATTTTTCTAATAAAATAGATGGCATTTGTTCACCAACACGCCAAATGATTAATTCAATGCCAGGTAGTCTATGTAAACTTCTACTTCGCACCTCAAAAATTCAAAAGTTAAATCTGAGATTTTTTGATACTACATTAGGAGAAGATTTATTATTTTTAATGGAATATCTGAGCGACACAGAATATATTTATTCGACTAAAAAGAGCTTTTACAATTATGTATTACATTCACATTCTGCAACAAATACTTTTGATTCAAAATATAATGCGTTGAATGCTTTACAAACATATTCTCAACTAATTATAGAAGCACATAAATTTTATACAAGTCAAAATAAATATAAATTATTTAATGATATTATATTTTACCGTTTATTCAACAATATTGTATACTCAATGCAACATTTAAGCCCAGCTGACCGAAAGGACGCATTAACTATCTTATCACAGTTATCAAATACTCTGCCAGAAGAATATTACTGGGGAGAAATAATCAAAAACATACGTAATAAAGAATGTTACAGAATAGAACAGCTAAATATTCCTTGGCTGGTAAAAGGCAATAAAAATTTTGGTTTAAAAATTTATAAATACGAAAATCCTAAAATTATAATATCTATTCTCGGACTAAAAATTTCCCTTCATTATCAAAAACTTTTATCAGTTAAAAATATTAATAACCGTAAGGTATTCAATATTCTGGACCTAAAAATAAAAGTTTCCAAACAAAAAAAGTTCTCTGAATATCTGAAAAAATTATTACGAAAAATTTTCTCAATATATAATGAGTACAAAAATAACAAAAAATACAAAATAATTAATATTCTTGGTATTAAAATAAAACATTCAATAGATATTAATCAATTAGCAAATAAATTCGCGAAAAAAAATAATAAATATCTTGTCGGCAGAGGCTCTAAAAGAAAACAAAGATTATTTTTGACAACAGGAAACTTATCCCTTGTAAATAATCTGACAGTTATAAAACAGCTAAAAGACCCAAATTGTGAAGATACATTAATCATACTTTCAAATATAGCAAATAATAACTTTTTCTCTTGTTGCAAGGAGATTGCCAAAATTCATCCATTCAAAAATATTTATACTATCTGTACTAAGGGTTCGGATTTACGTGAATTTATAATTAGAAAAAAACTATCTAAAATTGATGAAGTTTACTTTTCAAACCAATATCAATTTATTTATACTGTTAATGCTCTATACCCGAATGCGAAATGGATTATCACTGATGAAGGCTGCGGAAGTAAACTGGCACGTTCGGCATACCTTGATTATGACAGAGTTGACAAAATTATTATGCATAATTATCTGGATAAATTGGACTTCTTCGGTTTATCAAAAGAAAATATGAACAAAATTGTTCCGATAAACAAACAGATTTTCGATAATGTTTGTCAGGAATGCGCTCAAAAATTTCCGGTAAATCTAAACTTATATAAAGATGAAAAAGCTATTGTATTCTGCGGATCCTGGTGGGAAGTCACAGGACTTTCTAAAGATGCTTATATGAAGCTTCAGGACAGCATAATAGAAAGATTAACCAATATGGGTTATACTATTCTGTTTAAAGCACATCCGAGAGACCCAAGGAATTACATTAACAATCCTAATATAAAAATCCTTAACACAACACTGCCATTAGAATGTTACAAATTAGACATTGTAGCTGTCATTTCAATGGGTTCTTCCGCGTCACTGCATAGTCCGTATATTTCAAACGTCGCGGGATTTTCCATTGATTTACCTATAGACTGGGAAAATCCTCTTGAACAAAAGTGGCTTGACCTTCTAGTTAAAAAATTAATCAAAGAATATACAACACCTATTGAAGAATTATTTTCTGTAAATCCAAAACTATATTCAAAAGAAGAACTAAAACAAATTCTATTGAAAAAATGTATGGATTTTATAAATTCAAAACCTTTATTATCGCAGAATAAAGAGTTAGAAAATTTTGCATTATCAAAAGAATATAAATTCAATTATAAGGAGATAAATGATGAAAACAGTAGCTATAGTCGCATCTAGGTACGGTTCAACAAGATTTCCCGCAAAGGCTCTCGCCGATATATGCGGAAAACCTATGGTCTGGTGGGCTTATCAACAAACAAAACTCGCCAAAAAGATAGATGAAGTCTATGTCGCAACAGATGATGACCGAATCGTTGAAGTCTGCAATAAATATAATATCCCGTCCATTATGACAAAAACAACTCACCGCGAAGCCGCAAACAGGCTGCAAGAAGTTTCTGAAAAAATCAAGGCAGATTTCTATATTCAAATTAACGGAGATGAACCGCTGATTAATCCGGAGTTAATAACAATGGTTATACCGGAATCAGTACCACAGGATACAGAATTTGGAACTAATATAATCACAAAAATGCACAACCCTGTTGAAGTAATTGATTCATCCAACATTAAGGTTGTTTTTGATGAAAATATGAAAATGACGTACACTTCAAGAACTCCGATACCATATCCGTATAAAACTCTCAACTTTGACTATTATAAGCATGTCGGTATTATAGGATACAACAAGAAAATGCTTGATTTCTATGCTGCGAACCCGCCGGGAAAATTTGAGCTTATTGAAGGTATCGCAACTTTAAGATTCACGGATTATGATAAACCGCTTATGCTGACTGAAGCTGAAAATGTTGTCAGCTTATCAGTAGACACCCCTAAAGATCTGGAGGTAGTAGTAAAAATTGTTCAGCAAAAGATTGCAAATAATGAATTCTCACAAGAATTTCTGGCTTTGCTTAATGGAGAAGGGAAATAATTATGGCGAAGATAAATTTATTAGACTGTACATTGCGCGAAGCGCCGATTAAGGATTTAATCCTCGGCAGCGATTATATTCAAAAGTTCATAAACGCGCTCGAAAAATCAAATATTGATATCATTGAATGCGGTTTCCTCAAAGACAGCGGCGAACGCGAAGATAACACTATCTTTAAACACACCGAGGAAATTGAACGCTATTTAACTAACAAACAACCGGGCAAACTTTACGTTGCACTTGTGGATTACGGAAGATATGACCTGAAAAATCTTTCTCCATTTAACGGCAAATCCATTGACGGTATCAGAATTTGTTTCAAAAAAAGCGAAAGAAAAGATGTATTCCCTTATGCAAAAGCTATAAAAGCTCTGGGGTACAAAGTTTTTCTCCAACACGTTGACACTTTGAGCTACTCTGATCTGGAAATTCTGGAACTTCTTGAAGCGGTTAATGACTTGAAGCCTTATGCATATTCACTTGTTGACACTTTCGGCTCAATGTACGCCGAAGACCTTCGCCACCTCTTTGAACTCGCTAACAGAAACCTTGATAAAGATATAAGATTAGGTTTCCACGCACATAACAATCTTATGCTTGCCGTTGCAAATTCCCAATTCTTTATCTCGCTTGCAAGCCATACAAGAGAAATTATGGTTGATGCCTCGGTTCTCGGCTGCGGAAGAGGGGCGGGAAATTCCAACACCGAACTTCTGGCTGAATTTATCAATAAAAAATACAACGGGAACTATAATCTGAATGAACTTTTAGACATTATCGACACATTAATGCCTAAATTCCACCAGAACTGCCACTGGGGATACAGTATTCCTTATTTCCTCTCCGGCGTTCATAATGCGCACGTATTCAATGTAAACCACCTTTTAAGACGCCACAATATTCAATCAAAAGATTTGAGAGCAATCATCGAAAACCTTGACGATGTTCAAAAGAAAAAATACGATTATGCGGTTCTCGAAAAACTTTACGTTGAACACTTTGACAGACAGGTAGATGATAAAAAGAATATAGAAACTCTTACAAATCTTGTCAAAAATAAAAAAGTCCTGTTTATCGCACCGGGTACAAGCCTTTCTTCTAAAAAACAGGAAATCTTCAACTTTATAAGACAGGAAAATACATTTGTTGTTGCGATAAATAATTACCTTCCGGACTTTCCGGCTGACGCTGTTTTCTTCAGCAATAGCAACAGGTATCAGGATTACAAAGCTATTACAAACACCAATCCAAATAACAAAATTTTGATAACTTCAAATGTCAAGACCGAGGCGTGCGCAAACGAAATGATTTTCAATTATCTGCCGCTAATTAAATTCGGCTGGATAAATATTGATACATCATTTATTCTGGCGCTCAGATTGTTTATCAAAGCCGGAGTAAAAGAGTTTACGTTTGCTGGTTTTGACGGATTTAGCGCAAATGATGAAAAATACTACTACAGCGACAAAATCCTGACGGCAACCGAAAAAGAAGATTTAATTCTTCTGACAAAAGAAACTCACGAAATGCTTGCAGATATTGTTAAAACTGACAATATTACAGCGAAATTTCTGACACCGAGCGTTTACGAAGCTGAATTTAAGAAGGAGCCTGTCAATGTATAAAAATATTCTTTTTGATCTTGACGGAACACTTCTTGACACAACAATCGGTGTGATTGAAGCCGTAAAAATTACAATAAACGAGCTTGGACTTCCGGGCCTTAAGCCGGAAGTTCTGGCAACATTTGTCGGCCCGCCTATGCAAAGTTCGTTTATGAAACACTTTGGAATGGAGCCTGAACGCGCACTTGAATGCGCCAACATGTTCCGCGCAAATTACAAAAAATACTCACTCTTCAGCGCAGAACCATACCCGGGCGCATTGGAACTTCTTAAAAGCCTGAAAGAAACAGGCCATAAAATTGCCGTTGCAACTTACAAAAGTCACGAAAACGCTATGGGAATTCTGGAAAAATTCGGTATTTCAAAATACTGTGACTTTGCCATGGGCAGCGATTTAGAGGGAAGATTAACCAAGACCGACATTGTTAATGAATGCATAAAACAGCTTGGCGCAGATAGAACTGCCACTGTTTTAATCGGTGACAGCAGCGCTGATTCAAGAGGCGCTTATGAGGCTGACATTGATTTCATCGCGTTAACTTACGGTTTCGGATTTAAGTCCGCAGCGGATTTACAAAATATCCCGCACGTTGCCGTATGTTCAAATATAGACGAACTCGCCAGTTATTTGTCAGTTAAACCGGAGAAAGTATGTTAGAAAAATTAAAGGAAAAAGTTTGTTCAGCCAATATTGAACTCTCACGCAAAGGTATTGTTATTTATACGTGGGGGAACGTCAGTGAAATTGACGCAGAAACAAAACTTGTCGTAATAAAACCGAGCGGCGTTCCTTATGAAACGATGACGCCTGATGATATGGTAGTTCTGGATTTGGAAGGCAGCGTAATTGAAGGTCACTACAAACCTTCCTCCGATGCGCCTACACATCTGGAAATATATAGAAACTTTCCGGAGATAAAAAGCGTTACCCACACACATTCAACATACGCGACCTCTTTTGCTCAGGCCGGCACTCCGCTTAAAGCATTCGGAACAACCCATGCCGACTATTTTTACGGCGAAGTTCCGGTGACAAGAGAACTGAGTGCGAATGAAGTTGCCAGCGATTATGAACTTAATACCGGAAAAGTTATCGTGGAAACCCTTAAGGGCTTAAACATCAATCCAATGGCCATTCCGGCAATTCTTGTTAAATCGCACGGGCCTTTCATTTTCGGGAAGAATGCCGAAAACTGCGTTCATAATGCGGTTGTACTGGAAGAAATTGCTAAAATGAATTTTCTTACCTTAAACCTGAAAGCACAAACAAAACAAATCCCGCAATACCTGCTTGACAAACACTATCACAGAAAGCACGGTAAAAATGCATATTACGGTCAAAAAGCTTTACAGTAATAGCAAATTTTTCTTTGTCCGGTTTTAAAATAACAACAATAGAAAAAGAAGGATTTTAACATGCAAACAGGTAGTATTAATTCAACCCAAAACTTCGGAGCAAGTTTAATATCAAAAGTTCCGGTAAAACACAAGCTAAAAGGCAAATGGCAGGACAAAAACGTCAGTTTTATAAAATTTGACACAAACAAAAGACGCGACAGAGAAGCACTGAAAGAAGTAAGCAAGCTCTGGGGAGGCGACAATTTTTCAGCCTCAATCGCAGAAGAAGCTGACATTTTACACAAAAATTCACACGTATACGGGATTACACTTCAAGACAGCGCTCACTCCTTTGTTGACAGCAACAAAGTTTTAGGTCTGGTAACAACCGATAAAATTGAAAAAGGTACAAAAGAAGTCGAGATTTACAGAATGGGCGTCATCCCTGAATTTGCCCACGGTCAAAAAAGAAACGTCAAACACGTTGGTACCGCTCTGCTTGAAGGGTTACAAAAATTATTGAACAAAAATTCCGACAACGGTTCAATGAAAATTTCACTTGATCCGGATCGCACAAACACTAAAAAATTCTTTGCGAACGCAAAAGAAAACTCTAATATAAATATTAATGTAATATAACACGGGGGGCGGGGCGTAATTTACGCCCCGCCCTATTTTTGAGATATAAAAAAAAACTTAAACTATTTACCGATTAAGGTATTCCAGGCATCTTTCTTTTCCTGAATTTTTCTTTCTGTTTCAGCCTGTCTTGCTTCACGTGCAGCTCTATCAGCGTCTATTTTCTTCCGAATTTCTGCTCTTTTAGCTTCGCGTTCTGCCTGTTGTGCTTCCATTTTCTTTTGGAATTCTGCTTTTTGTGCTTCACGTTCAGCCTGTCTTGCTGCAGCATCATCTCTCAATTGTTGCTCTTTTTGTACAATTCCGGAAGTATATTTTTCTACCATAGAACCGGTAAATGTATCAGCAGCAAATGTAACACCTGCTGAAACTGCCAATAAAGCAACCAATGCAAATAATTTTTTCATAATTTTCTCCTTAATTTTCACTCAACCATAACCAAATGCTAAGATATACTTTAATTATAGCACCGCTATTGGCTTAAAGTCAAATACTACCTTCACTATCTATAACGATAAAGGGGAAAAAAAGTTCAAAAAGTTTTAAGATTTCTTAACAATTTATACAAATTCCCGAAAAATAGCCGTGAAGGGGTTGACAAAAAGAAACTATCATGATAGTATTCATCTAGGGTAAATGTATATTTATAAGTCTTGTCTATTGACGAGACTTTCTTTTTATGCCGGAAAAATTTTGTAAAGCGGGTGGCGGAGAACTGCTATTCATCCTATTAAACCACAAAGAGTTCCTGAACTTTGTCAATATCTTCTGACAGCAGGAAGGTTTGAAACTCTTCACAATCGCATGCCGCCTGTTCAAGTGCCGAATAAGCGCTCAGGTGAAGAATTCCCGCCGGATTAACCGTTTCATCAAGGGTAATTGTTATGGCATGCCCGCTGCGGGATTGAATTTTTATAACACCGGCCTCTTCAAAAAGTGAAAATAAAAGCCCTACGACTTCGTCAGATTTGCCCAAAAAGCTTGCAAATTTATAAATTTCGACCTCTCCATGACTGTAATTTGCCGCATATTTAAGCATTTTAAAAGCAGTCATGACAAATTCTTCCTGCGAAAAATGTTTGACTTCATAGCCCATTAAATGAATTAACGCAGCAGAAGTTTTTTCCATAATCTCGCACAGGGCATGCCTGTCGGCCGGATAGTCAAAAAACATTATCGCATCACAAGGCTCCGGAGTATTACGGTTAAAAACCCGCTCTGACAGTGATTTATAAGGTTTTAGAGCGTCAATTACCGATTTGCTTTCGGCAAAAAGTCTGATATTATATTTTGAAGTTTTTACATAATCATCGACCATTGGCAGAATATTTGTTTTTTTGCGGTGGTCAAAGATTTTCAACTCCTGAGTTGCGGCTGTATCTTTTTCGTATTCAATAGCGTCCGAATGCGCATCCTGAATAATCAATTGCAAATATGTATTGCCGTTAAATTCATTGATAGCAGGGTGAAACAGAATATCCAGGACATCACCGGTGTTAAGAGGCAAATCGCCTTTCTGCCACCAGATACAGGTCAATTCATGCCCGCCGGCGTCACAGAGAAGTTTCAGGTGAGAACTATCTTTACCCATAATTTTCTTTTCTTTAATAACCAGATTTTCAACGGCAAAAACCGGATTAGGGTTTGCGGCGCCGAACGGTTCAAAGACTTCCAGTTCGCGGACAAGCTGTTCCGTGATGTCAGTTGGAGTAAGCTTCAAATCAACTTCCACAAACGGTTTTAATTCCTGTCCGTTAAGCATATCTTTAACCGTTTTGTTGATAGCTGATTTAACCTGTTCAAAAGAAGCTTTTTCTTTTGAAAAAGAGCATCCGCCCGCAAGTTCATGCCCGCCAAATCCGTCAAAAAGTTCAGCACTTTCGTTTAAAATATCGAAAATATTCAACCCCTTAACCCCGCGGGCAGAACAGCGGAATTGCTGTGTTTCTTCTGAATACGTCATTAAAAATGCGGGCTTGTGGTACTTTTCAACAAATTTTGATGCGACAATCCCGATAATTCCGATGTGCCATTCCGGGTTAAAAAGGACGACTGTGGGATTTTTCATGCCCTCTTTCTGCCACATTTCATCTGCCTGCGCAAAGATATCCGAACAAAGCGTCTGCCGGACTGAATTAAACTCATTCAAAGCCTGAACCGCGAGTTGAATTTCTGCCGGATTATCGCTCAAAAGCAGCTTCATAGCACTATCAACACTTTCTAGCCGTCCGGAAGCATTCAGGCGCGGCGCAATTCCAAATGCAACGATTTCAGACGTTATCGGCCGTTCAAGAGAATAACCGGCAGAGGCAAGAAGTTCTCTCAAGCCCTGATGATTAAGCATAAGTTCCAGCCCGCGCCTTACAAAACATCTGTTTTCACCCAGCAGCGGCACAATGTCCGCAACCGTTCCGACCGCAACGAGCGGAAGAATTTTCAGCGCAAATTCTACCTTATCAAACTTTTCAAGAAGCGCCTGAGAAAGCTTAAACGCAACCCCGACACCTGCAAGATAAGTCAATTCCTTAATTTTTCTGGCAGAAAGCGTTTCAGCAAGCGATCCAGGAGCTTTCGGGTTAATAATCGCCAGCGCCTGCGGTAACTCATCCTTTGCCTCGTGGTGATCTGTAATAATCGTATCAACCCCGAAACTTTTCAAAAACGCAACTTCTTTAACATTACTGATACCGCAATCCACCGTAATAACAAGTTTTGGCTTTTTCGCGGCAATAATCTTCACCAGCGCCGCAGAATCCAGCCCGTGGCCTTCTTTTTCACGATTAGGGATAAAAAATTCAACATTAGCACCCAGATGGTTCAGAGTTTTGACTAAAACAGAAGTCGACGTAACACCGTCCGCGTCAAAGTCGCCGTAAATTACAATCTTTTCACGGTTAACAATGGCTTTGACTATTCTGTCAACCGCCTTTTGCATATCTGTAAAATCATAAGGGGAAGTGAGTTTCATCTCCAGCGGGTGCAAAAATTCTTCAATTTCTTCTTCGCCTGTAAGCCCGCGTGAAAGAAGAAGCCTCTTTGTTAATGCGGCTTCTTCTTTTACGTTACTATTATAAACCCACTCTTTAAATTTCATGAAAAGCAGTTCTCCGCCATTTTCGCACCGAAACCGTGCACGCATGGCTGCGCCTCTATCTGACTGCTACAGCTTGCTCTTTAATCATACTATCCAGAACTTCAATTGCTTTTTTCAATTGAACGTCATCTTTATTCTTAACGTTTTCCTCTGTCAGCTCGACAACCACATCCGGCGTAATACCTTTTTTGTGAATATCACTTCCGTTCGGAGTCAAATATCTTTGGATTGTAATATTCATGCCAGAATTCATCGGAAGATGATTAACCTCCTGAACCAGCCCTTTACCAAAGGATTTTTCACCGATAATTATTGCTCGTCTGTGATCTTTCAGCGCACCGGAGAGGATTTCGCTGGCAGATGCAGAGCCTTTGTTGATTAAGACAACGAGCGGTTTATTTGTGTAAACGGTTTTGGCTGCGCGCTGTGAAACCTTATATCCGTCACGATCAACTGTACTAACGATTACACCGCCCGGCAGGAACATATCCGAAATATTGATTGCATTATCTAATAAACCGCCCGGGTTTGAACGCAAGTCCAGAATATAACCTTCCTTATCCAGCGAATGCGCCAATACATTTGTAAACTCTTTTGTTAAATTCCGGCTCAGGAATGAACTGATTTTGATATAAGCCATATTTTCCGGAACTACTGTATCAAAAGGTGTTTTTTGAGAAATTGATTTTATTTCAATATTTTCTCTTGTTACTCTATAAACCTTAGGTGCAGAATCCTTACGTTTAATCAACAAATTAACCGCAGTACCCTCTTTACCTCTGATTTTGTCAGCGGCTTTATCAACGGTAATACCTTTTGTACTTATACCGTCAATTTCAAGGATTTCATCATCAGCAAGGATTCCGGCGCGTTCTGCAGGTGTGCCTTCAAGCGGCGCAATAACCATTAACTTGCCGTCTTTAACCGCAATCTGGATACCTATACCCTTAAGTGAGCCTTGAATAGAACTCGTTTCTTCCGCAAATTCTTTCGGATCTAAAAACCTTGTATACGGGTCATTCAAACTCGCAAGCATTGTTGCAATGGCAACGTAAGCGTCTTCCGGCGTTTTAATTGCAGTATCATACTTATGGCGCCATCTCGCCCAATTTTGCTCGTTGTTGGTCTGGTCAACATATTTCGCGTTAACATTTCGCCAAACATAATCATACAACTCCTGTGGTGTTTCCGCCATAACCGGCAGGCTCAACGACAGGCCTAATAATAAAGTAATTGTTCCTAAAATTGTATTTCGGGTTTTTGTTTTCTTCATCATATTAAACTCTTCCTCCACAACTTCCATTCTTTTAATCACTTAGACGAACTGTTTTGTAAAAAGTTCCAACAAAGCAGTTCTCTGTCGCCTGCTTGCCCTGCTCTCGCAGGTCAACCCGCGACTCGCTGTCTAACCGCCGTTCAAAAGACTTTTTCAAAGTCTTTTTCGGGCAAATTGTGGACAATAACAATATAACATAATTATATTAAAAAGAAAACAATTTTTATTACTTCATACATACTACTTGCCTATGGTATTAAAATATGTTAAATTAAAATCATTATGAAAACTGCAATAATTTATAATCCTGAAATCAAAGCGTCACCGGCGGTAAAAGAGGAATTAATAAAAACGCTTGACTCCAGCGTGCTAAATTATGAAATTTTAGATATAAACAATTTAAAAACCGGTTTTGATATCGCATTTGTTATCGGAGGGGACGGAACGATTTTAAAAACCGCACGATTTTTTGCAGAAGAAGAAACTGCTATTTTCGGTATAAATCTCGGGCGCCTCGGATTTCTGTCGCAGTCATCTAAAGAGGATTTCGCACGCTCTTTAGAAAAAATCCAAAAAGGCGAATACAGAATTGAAAAACGCCTGATGCTTGAAACAGAAGGTCAAATTGCGCTGAACGATTTTGTTATAAAATCTCCGGAACAGGGCAGAACCGCGAGGTTTCAACTGAAAATCAACGGTAAGGGTGTTTGCAACTACCTTGCAGACGGGATTATAATATCTACCCCGACGGGTTCGACCGCCTACGGGCTTTCTGCCGGCGGGCCGGTATTGTCACCGGATATTGAAGCCTTTGTAATAGTTCCTATCTGTCCGCACACGCTTACCGCAAGACCGCTTGTGATTCCGGCAGATGAAGAAATTTCTATTTCAGCCTCGGGCGATGAAAAACAATTTATTCTCTCCGTTGACGGTCAGGGTAACTACAAACTGAACAAAGAAATTAAAATTAAAAAATCACCGCTGCGCGCAAAACTTTTAATTCTGGATGATACGGAATTCTACACGATTTTAAAAAACAAGCTCAACTGGGGCGTTTCTCCTAATTACTGTTGAGAAGAAGTTAAACATTTAATATATCGACCGGATGAAATATCCGGTCGATATATATTTATAATCAAAAAGGATAATCTCCGCTCCAATCGCCGCCCGGAACAGTATGCTTATTGCCGGTTAAATTATTAAATGCTTCAAATTTGAAATCATATCCCCTCAGTGTGTCCGGAGAATCATAACGGGTAAGTTTATATTCACCTAATTCTTTAAAAGAACCATCTTTTTGCTTTTGGGAATATTTAACATTTAAATTTCCATTAGAATCAACTGTAACATTCACTTTATAATTTCCGTCACTTGAAACTTTTTCGTGCTGTCCTTCTGTTATATCTGTTCCAACTAAAACTCTTGTTAAATCGGCCGGGAGATTAAATTCTTCTCTAAATGCGTCAATATTTTTCCAATGTCCGTCCAATGCATTCTCTGCAAAAGCTTCAGGGGCATCCGGTGCATCAGCAACACGTGCACTTACGACCTCAGGCTCTTTAGCATCTTCACCTTTTGTATACGTATAAATTCTAAACGCGCCTTTTTCACCTTTAACCTCAATTACACCGCGGGTTAAAGTTCCGTCATTATCGTATGTTTGTCTTTGGGTAATATTACCTTTTCGATATTCACAGTTTCGGGTGGACTCATTCAGTATAAAAGATTCACCTGTCTGTTCATTATAGTAAATTTTACCGCCATTGGCAGCAGAGCTGCTATCGTCTAATTTATAACCGGCTTTTAATAAATCTGCTTCCGTTGGCATTTTTGAATTAACAATCTTCATTGGAGAATCTTTAACATATTTAAACTGCAAATCTCCGGCGCGCTCCCTATCGCCTTGATAATAAAAATCATCAAACCGATCATTGCCTAAAAATGCAATTTTCTCTATAGATCCGTCAGGGAAATAGTTTCTGCGGATTTCAAGTTCCTTGCCCGAATTCGCCAGATTAAATTCGGATTCACTTATAACATGTCCTTCACTATCAACAGTTTGTACAAAACCCGGTTTCCCGTCTTTGCGCAATATTGTCTTTGTTTTTGTTCCATCGCCATTGTCTTTGTAGTCTGAAGTTATTTCGACTTTCTCACGTATATCAGAGCCGGTGTTATTTTCCACAGCAGGATGTTCTGTGATGTCTTCCGGCTGTGCCACGCTTTCCAATACCTTATTACCGCCGGCATCATATTTATATTTATATTCTACAGAAGTACCATTGTCCTGTCTTACAATTAAACTACCCTGTACAGGCTTGCCATTCCCGTCATAAAATACTTCACTTAGAAAATTTTTGCCATCTGAATATTGAACAGCAGTGCCTCCCGGAACAACAGACTGCGCATCAAAATCACAAATCCGTAAGCTTTCGCCGTTTGCATTCCGGTAAGTTTTACCTCCATTCTTATCCAATACATAATTTAAGCCATCTGAATCCTTCTTTCCAACGGCTATAGTTTGCCCGTTTGGTAAATTAAGAACCGGCAATTCTTCCAGCCCGAAACCGCCAGATTTTAAAGTTCGGGTATCCGGTATAGAGTCCATAAATTTTACATTTTGCATAGCATTTAAAAATTCTGTCATCTGCGGTTTGACCGGCGGATTTCCTCCGGAAACTTCTGCCGGAGCCGCACCTGAAACCGGCGTATGTTCATCGGTTTCAACATTTTCTGTTTCAGGTTCAACCGGAACAGTTTCTTCTTTTTTCCCGGATTTTCCTGAAAAAGACACATACATCTGCTCCCAGCAGTTCCAATCGACTTTACCAGAATCTTTTGTTGTATCATAATAACTAAAACTTTTTGCGGCATTTTCAACATTAATAGACCATTTTATCTTATTACCGCTGCTGCCGGTATGTTTTATAAAACCATTCCATATATTTGCACTGATTTTACCGTCTTTTTTACCATCCGCCTCATCAAGCTGCTCGGCAAGTTTTTTGTTCCATGGCGTATTATTTCCGCCGGATACTCCACTTACATCTCCATTGTACATAGTTTTTTACCTCTCTTTTTTAGTTCACAAAGATATAAACGGAATTATTTCAAAATAATTTACAGTACTCCCCCCTATCCTATCCTATCCTATCCTATCCTATCAGGCATTATACGCGGATTTCCGCCAATTTTAAAATATTTTTTACATTTCGTTACATTTGTGTCAATCGCATTATTCAATTCAACAAAATCAATTCCAATTATCTACGTGCCGGACTCTTGTGCGAGCGGGAGTTGCATTGCTTCTAATTCACTCCTCGTTTCTTATCGCGACTGAATGGCTCCTACATTTGTTTCATACGCTTACGGCAGCGCTTGATGCAATTATGGCTCTGACTCAGCCGGACGCGAGCCTTTCACGGGCAGAAAAAATCAAAAAAATGAAAAAATTGGAACGGATTAATTAAAATCATTTTTTCTAAATATTTTGTATAGGAAGTAATCAAGTCTTTCTCAGACAAATTATACTGTTTTTCAAGATAAACTTTATACTTTCCACCGCACTTCAGCGCAGTAATAAAATACGTCGGAACCTCCATTAGCTTTGCGAGTTTAAATGTTCCGACAGGCAAAAAGATTTTTCGGGCAAACAGCGTTTGTTCAACGCATTTACTGTCATTATTCTCCGCAAGCCTGTCGCCGGCAATAAAAACGATATCCCCTTTATCAAGATTGTCCTTAAGCTCTATCACCGTATCTACGCCTATCTCCTCAATCGGGAAAATCCTTACCGGCAGCTCCTGCTTAATTTCATCTATAAATTCATTAAAAATCTGACTCTGGCGGCGGCTCAAAAAAATATTTATTTTATATTCCGGATTACTGCTCAACGAAAATCCCTGTAAAACTTCTATATTCCCAATATGATTGCAGATAAAAAATACTCCTTTTTGCTTCTCAATATCGTCAAAGAACATCTTTTTATCATCTTCGTTCTCAAAAACAACATTATTTATATCAAAATTTCCGGAATACACAAGCATTTTGTCCACTAAACCCAACGCGTAAGAACAGATATGTTTAAATTGATTTAGCAAATTCGGTTTTAAACCCGTATAAGGTTCAATAACCGTAAAATATTTACGTGAATATGCTCTGACATTTCCCGCAAAAACAAACGTAAAAAATGCAACAAAAAAAGCAATCAGGTATAATGCATTTTTACCGAAAATCCTGTAAAGCTGCCAGGAAATTATAAGTCTGGTTTTCCCTGCCGACTGTTCTTTAATCTGAAACCACTGCATTTTTTCGGCACTCCAGGAGTGTGTAGTTATGCGACCCGATATCCTGTATACACTTTGTTATACAAAGTCCTGATTTTTGAATAATTTTACTCATCTCATGGAGTGTATACATTTTGCTCACACCATTAGCCATACAGGTAAAGTAAAGCGAAATATGAGAAAGAGAATATTCTGCGCCCTTAAATTCCTGTTGATCCGTATACGGTTCCAGAATGTATATTGAAGAATCTGTATCCATAGCGTCTTTCAAATCCATAAGAATTTTTTGAATATCCTTTTTGGAAAAACAATCCAAAAACTGACTCATAAGCACTGCACTATTTTTAATCTCCGGATATTGAGTATTTTCAGCAAGAACATTTATCGGATGAAATTTACAATTTTTCAACTCATCGTCATTTTTTATATGGTCAATATTTTCCGGCAAATCCAGCATCGTTATATCAAAATTTTCGTCATATTTGAAACAAACTCTTTCAAATTTACCGGTATTACCGCCGATATCAAAAATTGAACGGTAGCTCCGGCTAATAATTTTAAATACTTCATCAAAACAATTATCAGAATAAAGATGATCAAATGCATACCAGCTGCGGCGCATTTTCTCCGGCAGTTCCGTCAATGCATGATAAATTGTCGGATACTTCCCGACGAATTTATGCAGCCCTTCCGGCTTACGATTTTTAAATGACGCTGCCAATTCACTTGCTCCAAGGTAGCAAACATCCTTTACGAAATCAAAATTTGCCCGCGTCATATCATCATACAAAAAGAGTTTCCCAAGCTTTGTAAGCACAAATTTCTCACCGTCCTGCTCTGCAAGATTATTTAACAGTGCAATCTGTAAAAGCGTCCTGACAGTATATTCATCAAGATTTAACCCGGAAATAATCTCTTTTTCCTCAGCGGCTCTGCGGTCAAGAAACTGAATAATTCCCAGTTCCAGCATTGCTGCAAGCGCCTGAAACGCCAGCGGAGCAAAGGCAAGTTTTTGTGCCTCTGTCAATGCCGTTATTATAGAACCTTTATCATGTTTTCGTTTAATTGCTTTCATAAATCTATTGTACCATGGAATTTAAATTTTTATCATTCAAAATAAGAAATCCCGCCATATATGATACCAGAATTCCACAGAATAAAACCAGCGAAATTGACCCCAGCAGCTTAAAGCCTGTCAGTGAAAGCAGCAGAAATGAAAATGCCGTTGTAAGTGCTGAGATAAAAATCGCATCTTCAACATGCCTGCTTCCGCCTGCACGAAAAATTGAATAGTCCATGGTAAAACCTAAGACCAGATACAGAGCAATAAAGCTAAATAAATTTAATTCACCAAATATAAGAGAGCTAAGGCCTGTTGCGCAGAAAATTCCAAGCACCGGCGGCAGTAGAAGTTTTATATTCTTTTTTAAACCGTATAAGACAATAAAAATCAAAGTTAAAAATACAAAAGGGAATATTGCAAAAAGAATTTCTCTGTATTTTTTCATATATTTGGCAATGTCCTGCTGAACATTTACGACAGCGGCAAAGCTCTCATTAACATTAATATTTTCAGGCGAAAATACAAGAATCAGAGAAGTTCCTGGTGTTAGTATAAAATCAGACAGATAAGGGTAATTCTCTATATCAAAATCAACTCTGGCAAATGTCTGCTTTTTAAGACGTGAAATTTGTCCGGCAGTCAAAAAACCCTTAAAATTATCAAGATTTTGACTATATAATTCTTTGACAAGTTCAAAGTTTTCTTCCTGTCTTGCACCGGACGGCACAAACTTTGAAAGCGCCAGATAATCAATATTCTTCTTTACTAAATCTTCAGAAACTTTTTCTTCTTTTTCCAGAATTTCTTCCAAACTATTACCTTTAATTGTAATAAACTGGGTATTTTGAGAAAAATCCCCGGACACCTCATTAAAAAGTTTTTCTGCATGCAAAAGTTTTTTTGATGGTGTATAAAG
Source organism: Candidatus Gastranaerophilales bacterium (assembly GCA_944323035.1). Classification (GTDB taxonomy): domain Bacteria; phylum Cyanobacteriota; class Vampirovibrionia; order Gastranaerophilales; family Gastranaerophilaceae; genus Gastranaerophilus. The sequence continues at coordinate 36,228 of CALUQY010000007.1, read as the reverse complement.
AGCAGTCAAGGAATCATTAAAATGTAACCTTACATATCCGGCAGCACTCAAAATAACAAATATAATCAATGTAATTTTATACATTTTTTGCGGAAAATTAATTGATTTTTCCGGTTTCGGGAAGTCAAAACACGGATAAAAAATCACTACAAAAAGATAAATTGCACTCAGACCAAACACCGTAAATACCGCAATCTGCTTTAACAGCTCTATGCCGGTCAAATATAACAGCGCAAACGGCACTATCGTTGTAAACAGGCTTAAAGATAAATTTTTAATAAATGTTTTATCAAATTTGTCGGAAAAACAATAATGATACGAATAATCTATTCCGATACCGATAAGCGTCGTTGAAAAAACCATCGTAATGATTTGAAAATTATCAAACCACAGCTTTGTTGCGACATAACCCGCCAGCATACCGAAAATTATACTTGCAGCAATAGGAATTAAAACTTTTATACTTCTAAAATAATAATAAGTCATAATTGCTATCAAAAGTGTGGACAAAAAACAGATAATATTAATACTTACAACAGAATTTGTACTTGTTGTATACGAATGAACAGGACTTCCCGCCAGATAAATTTTAGAAGATGAATTTGTCAGTTTTTTTTGCAATTCAACAATTTCAGCTATCTTTTTATTGCTTAAATCAGGCGACAAACCCTCTTTATTCTTAATTTTCAACGAAATAAAGTCATAATACCTGTCATTTATACTGTTCACAGATTGGAACATTTTGCTGCGCGAGAGAATAAAATCATCCACAAAAAGATACGGATCTTTATCCATTGAGGTCAACTGTAAAGCGGCAGGGTTGTATAAAGCCTGAAGGCTGCGGGTATAAACTTCGTCATATTTTTCATTTTTAAGTAACTCCCGCGCACTATCAGAGAGAAAATTTGCCGGATGTGAAAGATATTGATTTAGTAAGTTGGAAACATCCGGCTTATTAATCTCAAAATAACTTTTATCAACCGATGATATAAAACTGTCTTTTAATGCGTCAAGGTTTTGAACAGCGTCCGTTTCAAATACGACTTTTATAACCGAGGCAGATTTATCAGCGATTGGAATGATATCTGTAGACGCCGCAATATCAGAAGGCAAAATAGTCTTTAACAAATTAGTTTCAACATTTCCTTTTAGAGTAAAACTCAGGAATACAAATAACGCCATAATAGCGAATAATACTATTAATTTTAAAAATTTTATCTGGTGAACCATATTATTGTTTTGTTTCCGTTTGTTTGTAAAATTTCAATCCCGCTTATATAGCTGCTTCCTTTTACCGTAATTGAAGAAATATAATCCGCCGCCGCAGATTCTTCCTTCGGCTTCATGCCTAAAGTCCAGTTATCCGTCGTTCCGGTATGGTAAAAATTAAATTCCTTTTCTAATTTTGAATATTTTTTTGTAGAAATCGCATTCACGATATCATTGATTTGTTTATAATTTTTACCTGTATAATCAACGCTGGCTTCTATCGGGTACGTTGTATGGAAATACACACCTTTATCTTTAACAAACTCAAAATCGCCGCCGGAAATTAATGGTTTTGCAAGATTTTGTACAGTTTTTTCCTGTTTAAATTTACATTTAACACTCTCTAAGGCAGGAAGTTTCTGCACAATATCCTCAAGCCTTGACGGGTAATCATAAACATCTGCAAAAACCGGAAGAGAAGCAAATGCAAATAAAAAAAATGCAGCTAACTTACTAATTTTCATCTCCAACGGCACCTCCGATTGCCCGCACTAACCCTGACGGCGGAACATAAATACTCTCGCCGGTTTCCGGATTTACAGCGATTTGCATTGTTGAAGCTTCAAAAATCTTCTCTCCTGTCCGTTTATTATACATAAAATATTTAATATTCAGAGCAGGCTCTATTGAAAGGATTTCTGTCCTGACCAGCAAGGTGTCCTCAAATTTTGCAGGCTTAATATATTTAACGTCCATTTTTGCAATCGGATAGGCGTACCCGTCTTTTTTCATATCTTTATAAGAGTAACCAAGCTCCGCCAAAAGATGACAGCGCGCTTTTTCCATATAGCGCATATAATTCCCGTGCCATACAACATTCATCGGATCCAAATCTTCAAAAGACACCCATACTTCAATCTCAGATGAAAATAAACCCATTTTTACAACTCCTTAAAAACATTGTCGCACAAAAATACACCCGAGGCGTATTTTTTATCGCCTAAAAAATATTCGTATGAAACCTGCTTATCACTCTTTTCCAGTTTTAAATTAACAATCCTGTCCGGCTCAATGATATTTGAAAATTTAATCCTTTTCCACTGACCTTCCCCGAGATTAAGATTAAAATGAGCATTTGCAAACTCTTTTGCCAGATACAGCTGCGCAACACCAGGAACAATTTTTAATTTCGGGAAATGCCCCTGAAAAAAGTTGCACTGGTTATACATAAACATCTCGTATGTAATACTATTTTCATTTATCGCTCTATTAAGAATTACCGGCAGCGAAAGATTTACATTGAAAAGGTGTCCAATCAAATTCTTGTTAACCTTCCCGTTTTGCGTCATTGGTATAACGTCAATGAACTTCCAATGCTGCGGAACGATTTCAGAATATTTTAACAAATGCTGTTTTAAGGTTTTTGTTATTGCCGGAACACTGTTTTTTAATAAATACTCCTGCCCCTCACATGACAATGCACAAAGGCAGACCAGTTTCCCGTCATTCTGCATAATATAAGCGTCTTTAACCAATGCATTATTTTTCAGTTTCAATTCAAGTTCATCGGCTGAAATCCTTTTTTCATTTATTTTGAAAAGCCTGTCTGTACGCTGTTTAATATATAATTCACGTCCTTTAAGCTCCACCATATCATTAATGGTTATTCTTCCCCCGAAAACATAATCCGAAAGCACATCAATACAGTTTTCTTTGACTTCAAGCCGTGCATTCCCGAACAGTTTAAACGGGGAATCAGGGTGATTTTTGTACGCAATAGTACCGGTTTCGGTACTACCGTAGATATCTATCACATTTGAAAATCTCTCAAGGTATTCAAAATTTTCATCACTTAACTTTGAGCCGGCAGAAAATATATATGCCGGCGCCTTTGTGAATAGTGCATTATACTTTTGCAGGCAGCCAATAAAAGCCGGTGTGGAAATAAGAATACCGTTTTCCGCCGTAACATTTTCCGGCAGGGTAACAGTGTCTGTAGAAATTTTTAAACCGCTATAGAGAGGGAACATCATGTGAAATGTCAATCCGAACATGTGACACATTGAGGTAGTAGACATTACAACCGCAGACTCTTTATTTTCTATCTTAAACGTCTTACTTAAATCTTCGGCCTCCCGTATCAGATTAAACAACGATTTTTGTATTACTTTTGCACAGCCGGAGGAGCCGGAAGTATAAAAATTAATCACAGCCCTATTAATATCAATTCCGGAAAAATCAAACCCCTCCAACTCGCCGTCAGACTCATACTCCGCAATATCATATTCAAAATCTATTCCGTTAAGTCTTGTTTTATCAGATATAAGATATATATTTTTACCGCTGAAAATTGAAGCCCAAAACTGTATTATAAACCCGAAATTGTCCCCGCCAAGAAGAATTATATTATATTTATTTTTTAACTTTACCGCCTGAAAGGCAATTCTTCTTTTCAATTCTCCGAATGTATATGCCCTGTCACCGTTAATAACGGCAATTTTATTGTCATATTCGGATGTCGTAAAGATTTCCAGCATCAAATCAAATTCCTTTTTCTGCATATAATTCGTACAATATATTCTACCATAAACAGCAGCCCGACAAGAAAATATGAAATACAGCCGTTATATAACATCCATATTTCGTCCGATTGAAATATCGTCCAGATTGATACGGCTAAATTAAAAAACAAAAACACGCACCATACGTAAGTCAAGTTTCTGGTATATATAAACGCCGGTTGTTCAAGCTTATCCCCGCAGGCTCTTGCAAACTTCTGTATAATAGTTTCCCTGCAAAAGAGTGAGCCGAAAAACATCAAAAAGATAAATGCATTACATATTGGAGGATAAAATTTCAACAAAACAATTCTTTTTATGTAAAAAAGAAACACAATACACAACGTTATTAAAATCGGTATAACAGGTTTTAATTTATTCATCCATATCCCTTATATTATACGGGGTACAACTTATAGCCCCTGCCGCAAAGCTTGCACGGCGTAAATAATTAATTATAAAAGTTTGTATATTGTTTCTACAATATCATTAAGTGTTCTGATTTTTTTAAATTCTTCCGGAGAAATTCTCTTTTCCGTAAACTGCTGCAAACGAACAGCCAGATCAACCGCATCAATACTATCCAGCTCTAAATCCGTAAACAAATTCGCCTCCGGAACAAGCAGAGATTTATCCACTTCAAACTCTTCTTCCAGAATTTCACACAATTTATTAAAAATCTCTTCTTTTGAATATTTTTTATCCATTTTGCTGTTTCCTTACAAAATCGGCTATTGTTTTTACAGAATAAAAATATTTTTTATTCTCGTTTTTATCTTTGCTCATCTCAAGATTGAATTTCTTTTTCAATGCCATACCCAGTTCTAATGCATCAATTGAATCCAACCCTAAACCTTCATTAAATAAAGGCTCATCATCTGCAATATCGTCAACGGATATATCTTCCAACTCAAGGGAATCTATTATTAATTGTTTAATCTGAACTTCTAATTCCATAATACAGTATCCTATCATAAAAATTAATTTTTGTCATGATATAAATTTTTTGCAATAAGTTTAGTTACTTCTGTTTTAAATGTAACCTCATCCGGATATTTTTCCATAAGCTGCGCGGTATCGAGTTCACCCAGATAGGAGATTGTGTATTCAACCGGTTCAACTCCTGCTTTATATACCGGTTCGTGAATTTGTAAGAAATCAAAACTTGTTTCCATATCAAGCATGACAATATTTTTGCGGGCTTTTTGTGCAATAAGCGCAGCACCGCGTCTTATCTTAGGGTATTCATCTTTTTTATGTCTGGTTCCCATCGGGAATATTATGAGATTAAACCCTAGGTCAAACATCTCACAGGCTTCCTTTGTCCACTCCTGCGCAGGAGTGCCTTCCGGAATAAAAATTCTGCTTACAATTCTTTTAAAAAACGGATTGTGCATTAATTTCTCCGCCACAAAGCAGGTGGAACACGGGATAATAGAAATCAATATCAAAATATCAATATAGCTCGGGTGCGTGGAAACAATTATTGAATTTTTGATATTTTTCAAGCGTTCCAAATCAGCCGATTTTATTTTGATAATTTTCAGAGCAAGAAGCATATTTACAAAAAAGCGCCATGATTTTTGCAGGGTTTCGCCGTAACGGAGTCTTAAATCTACATCTTTTTTACCAAAAGCTTTTTGCAGCGGGAAAATAATATAGCTTATCACAAGCCCGCCGGCACCGAAAAAGGCAAAACAAAATAACACCAGAAATGCTCTGATTAAAGAGTTTATCTTATACATTAATCACCCTGCACTCTCTAATGTAAATAACGGTGTGCGAATTAGACTACTATTTTTGCAGAAAAACTCTGCATACTGTTCAAAAACATCTTTTCCGGAAGCTGAACTCATTGTCATTTTATATTTTAACGCAGCCGGAGAAGGCGTTTTGCTCAATCTGAGCGCAAGTGCCCGATAATTCTCCTCCGGAGTTTCTTCCGCATAACATAATAAAGTCTTGCCGTAAGGCGCAATGACGGAAGTCAGCAGCCCTGAAGATATTGACCTGTCATGAGAGGATATAGCAGTATATGGAACAGCTTTGTGCGTATTCAAGAGAAAAAATCCCACAGGAAAATTATGCACTGAGCCGGCAAAAGTATTTGGTGAAACTTCACCGGCTTCGCTATACTGCGCGATTATTTTCTTTAATCTTTCCACTTCCCCGTACTGCGAACAAAAAACGATATTTTGAATATCCTGCGCACAAACCGAATTCATAACAGATAAAGCGCACTTATCCAGTTTACTGAGCCTGCGGCGCACTATCGGAGGCAAAAAACTCACATCCGCCTGCTCATAAGAGCTGATAACGTTACATTTTTCTACATAAAATTCAAATGATTTTTCTTTCATGGTACTATTATATTATAAAAATGGAGAGAAAATGAGTATTGTAATTACCGGTTATGAAGCTTTATGTAATTTAGGCAATAATATTGATACAATTTACGAAAAAGCTCTTGCAGGTGATGTTTCGTATTTTGAGGATTTAACCGGATACCTTAAAGACACCACCGTCCATGCCGGCATAATCCATTGTGAACTTCCGCAGATTTATGAGCCGGATTACAATATCCGCAGCAACAGGCTGATATTGAAAACCCTTGATTTATTGAAAGAAAAAATCAACAGCCTGCTTGAGAAATATTCTCCTGACAAAATCGGTGTCATTGCAGCAACTACAAATTCGGGCGTTGAAGAATACGAAAAGTCACACAATCCTGCCCATTTTGAACTCGGGAATTCTGCCTGCTTTTTACATAAACACCTTAATTTGAAAGGGTTTTATACAACCGTTTCAACGGCATGCTCCTCCGGAATTAAAGCATTTTCACTGGCAAGAGATTTAATAAACAATAATATCTCTGACGCTGTTATTATTGCATGCGTAGATTCATTTACGAAACTACCGGTTTTCGGCTTTCATTCGCTGGAAGTTTTGTCAGACAAGCCTTCGCTGCCTTTCAGCAAAAACCGTAAAGGCATGAATATCGGTGAGGCCTGCGCCATATTTATTGTAGAAAAAGATACGCAAGGCATCGTAATAAAGGGGCTTGGCGAAAGTTCGGATATTTATCACCCGACCACACCGGATCCACAGGCAAAGGAGGTAATAAAGGCGATTTCAACTGCGTTAACCGATGCAAAAATTACCGCTAAAGATATCGACTACATTAATGCTCACGGAACCGGTTCTTCTGCCAACGATCTTATGGAAGCCACTGCGATTTCCGCCATTTTGGGGAATAAAACGCCTATCAGTTCTACAAAACCTCTCACCGGCCACTGTCTTGGTGCCGCAGCAGGAATCGAAACCGCACTCTGCTGCAAATTGCTTGATGACTTTAAAGGTATGCTCTATCCCGAGATTTATGACGGAATATATGATGACAACCTGCCGGAGATAAAACTTGTAAAAAAAGAAGAACATTATCCGCAATGCAAAATCTGCATGTGCAGCTCTTTTGGATTTGGCGGAACCAACGCAATACTCATACTCGGACAACAATAATGGATAACAAAGACTACTTAGCAACAATACTTCCACATAAAAAACCAATGATATTAATTGATGATATCATAGATTATTCTATTGAGGAGAAATGGCTGAAAAGCCGTGTTACAATCCGTCCTGACAGCATATTTTTTGACAGAGAGCTTAACGGGATAGATTCCGTTCTCGGCATTGAATTTATGGCGCAAACAATAGGCTGCTACGCCTATTTTCGTAAGCACTTAACGAAACCGTCTGTAGGCTTCCTGCTCGGTACACGACTTTACAACAACGCAATCAAAAAATTTGAAGCAGGACAAACATACGAAATCCTTGTCAGAGAAGTTTTTGTTGCAGAGATTTACTCATTTGATTGTTTAATCTATAATAGTATTGGAGAAGAAGTTGCCAGCGCAACAATAAATGTTTATCAGAGCGACAACGAGGATAATATAAAGGAAATTTTGAATGGGTAAAACAGTTCTAGTAACAGGTTCCAGCAGAGGAATCGGCAGAGCAGCAGCAATTTATCTTGCAGAAAACGGTTTTGATATAGTATTACACTACAACAAGGGGCTGGAAAAAGTTCTGGAGGTAAAAAAACTAATTGAAGAAACCGGCAGGGAAGTACGGGTTTTACAATTTGATGTTTCCGACCGCGAAGCCGCACGGGAAGCTCTTTTAAAAGATATTGACGCTCACGGCGCATACTACGGCGTTGTTGTAAACGCAGGCGTTACGGCTGACAATCCTTTCCCTGCAATGGAAGATTGCGAGTGGGATAAAGTTATTAATACTAACCTGAACGGGTTCTATAATACTCTTCATCCGATTATTATGTCAATGATTCAAAACCGCAAAGGACGTATTGTCGCAATCTCTTCAGTATCAGGCTTAACCGGAAACAGGGGGCAGGTTAACTACAGCGCCTCAAAAGCCGGAATTATCGGCGCGGTCAAAGCTCTCAGCCGCGAAGTCGCCAAAAGAAACATCACTGTCAACTGCGTTGCTCCGGGGATAATTGAATCCGATATGACATCAGAAATTCCGGCAGAGATTGTTAAAGAATTGGTGCCATTGAAAAGAATGGGAACCGCAAGAGAAGTTGCCGGTGCAATAAACTATTTATTCAGTGAAGATGCAGGATATATTACCGGTCAGGTAATTTCCGTAAACGGGGGAATGTATCAATGACAAAAAGAGTTGTAATAACCGGAATGGCAATCGCAAGCCCGTTAGGTTCCACCGTAAAATCCGCATATAAAAGGCTTCATACTCTGGAAAATTGCGTTCAATACGGAGAAGATCTGGATAAATACAAAGGACTTCACACAAGATTGAATACCAGAGTAAAGGATTTTGTCCTGCCGGAAGATTTTACACGCAAAGTAATGCGTACAATGGGCGATGTTGCGGTTATGGCGGTTGTTACGGCAAAGCAGGCTGTTGAAGATGCAGGCTTGACCGCTAACCCGATTATTAGCAGCGGACACACCGGCGTAAGTTACGGCTCTTGCAGCGGCTCAACGGATGCTATTATGGACTTTTATTCAATGTGCGTTAATCACGAAGTAAAAAATTTAAACTCCGGTTCTTACATTCGTATGATGTCACACACCGCAGCCGTGAATATTTCGTTATATTTTAAAACCCACGGCAGACTAATACCGACCTCAACAGCCTGCACCGCAGGCTCTATGGGGATAGGTTCAGCTTACGAAGCAATCAAATGCGGCCAGCAGACCGTTATGATTGCAGGCGGAGCAGAAGAATACAGCCCGAGCAATATCGGCGTCTTTGATACCCTTTTTGCAACGAGTGTTAAAAATAACACCCCGAAACTAACCCCGTCACCCTTTGACAAAAATCGGGACGGCCTTGTCATCGGAGAAGGTGCCGGAACTTTAATTTTAGAAGAATATGAACATGCAAAAAGCCGCGGCGCACATATTTACGCAGAAATTGTCGGTTATGCAACCAATACCGACGGCACACACATTACAAACCCGAATACGGAAACAATGACAGAAGTCATGAAACAGGCACTTATTTCAGCGAATCTTTCCCCGCAAGAAATCGGATACATTAATGCTCACGGAACAGGAACCGTAAACGGTGATATTGCAGAATCTCAGGCAACATACAGTATATTTAAAGATAAATGCCCCGTAAGTACACTCAAAAGCTACACCGGCCACACCCTCGGCGCCTGCGGAGCAATTGAAGCAATACTTAGTATTGAGATGATGAATAATAACTGGTTCTGCCCGACATTGAACTTAAACACACCTGATGAACGCTGTGCCGCACTGGATTACATAATGTCAACCCCAAGAGAACTCCAAACAGAATATATTATGAGTAATAATTTTGCGTTTGGCGGGATAAATACATCTCTAATCTTTAAAAGGATTTAATTATGCACAAATTAATGTGCGGAATTTGATATTATACAAATATGATTTTAAATACAGGCGGAAGAACAGATACTGTCCAATATTACTCTGAGTGGCTCTTGAATAGATTTAGAGAAGGATTTGTCTATTCAAGAAATCCTTTATTCCCGAATAAGGTTACAAAATATGAACTCACACCTGAAAAAATTGACTGTGTTGTGTTTTGTTCTAAAAATTATGAACCTATTTTAGAGAATTTACATGAGATAACAGACCGATTTAATACATATTTTCACTATACGATAACGGCTTACGGCAAAGATGTTGAGCCGGGAGTTCCTTCAATAGATAAAAGTATTGAAACGCTCTTCAAATTGGAAAAAATAGTTGGTAAAAAGAGGCTTTCCTGGCGGTATGACCCTGTACTTTTAACTGAAAAATATACAATTGAACATCACTTTAAAACCTATAATTATATGGCAGACATACTTTCAGGACAAATTGACCGCTGCATTTTTAGTTTTGTTGAAATGTATAAAAAACTTCAGCATAATATGCCTGAAATTATTCCTTTGACAGAACACGATAAAAAAACTCTGGCAAAAGGTTTGGGTGAAATTGCAAAAAAGTATAATATAACCCTTCAAACCTGTGGTACTAACGGGAATTATGAACAGTACGGGATTAATCAATCCGGCTGTATGACATTAGATATTTTAGGCAAAGCAAATAATATTAAATTTAGGAACCTCAAACACAAAGGAATGCGCCAGGGCTGCCATTGTATTGAATCAAGAGATATAGGAGCGTATGATACCTGTTTGAACGGCTGTAAATACTGCTATGCAAATATTCGTCCTGATAAAGCTGTAAAAAATTTCAAACGCCATGACAAAAATTCTCCGATTTTAATCGGACATATTAACGCAACGGACACGATTCAGGAGGGGAATCAAAAAAGTTTTCTTAAATAAAGCAGATCTTCACCGCTCAAAAAACCCGGGCACAGAGCGGCTACCATATTTGGTTCATACGCTTACGGCAGCGATTAATAGAATTATTGCTCCAGCCGGCTCAATCCGCTCGCTATCCGCCCCCGCTATGTGTAAAAGGAGACATGGTTTGATTATTTGTTCCACATGGTTTGATTTTTTTCGGCAAGTTATGTAAAAGTAGCAAATTTAATTTTTAGAGTTTTTAATATACTATAAATTTTAAGGGATATCGTGTAATTATAAATGCAAGTAGATATAATAAGAACTAACTCGAATATAAACTTCAAGGCAAATTTTTTTAAAGTAAAAAAATATGGTCAAAAATCCGGGATTTACATAATTACGGATAATTCTGAAAACCTTGGTTCCCGTCCGGTGCTTGAAACACAAACCAGCCAAATTCCAATGGTCTATGACGGAAAATATTATACGACAGAATATACTATTCATGATAATAAATACAAAATAAAATACGAAGATACCGGTAAATACGAAAATAATGGAAAAGAAAAATGTTTTATACCGGAAAAGTTACAAGAACAAACAAACCATTTAAACAGAACGCCAGATTTGATTTTATCCGAAGGTTCGGCACAAGGAAAACTGGTTAAGGCTAAAAACATCAACGAAACACTTTTAAACTCTAACGAACCGTTAATTATAATTTGTGAAAATGATAAAGAATGTTATAAATACTTTAATCGGGCAAGCGGTATGATATTAAAATCAGCCCCTGCGGAATTGTTATCCCATTTCGCCGCATTGTGCAGGGATTATTTTTCTTTTGGAATGCTGATTACAGATAAAAAAATATTAAACGACTTACATAATCTGGAAGGAAAATTTATTTCTATCTCAAATGAAAATAAAAATATTGAATTTAAAACCATAGAAGAGATAGGCAATACAATACAATACAATACAATACAATACAATACAATACAATACAATACAATACAATCGAAATTCCAAAAATGAAAAAAGTAGATAGGATTTTATCTTTAGATGAATGTGAAAAAGATACAGTCGGAAATAAAGCCTATAATCTTAAACGAATGAAAAATTTAGTAAAAGAAGGGAAGCTGCAAGATGTAATTATTCCGAACGCATTTGTTTTACCTTATGGTTATTTAGAAAAAATTGAAAAATTAATAGAAAAAAATCCACAAAATCGCTGGCAAGACAATGAAATTCTTGAAGAAATAAAAAACTATGCAGAAAAAGTTATTACCCGGCGTGATGTAATGGTTCGTTCTGCATTTAACGGTGAAGATTTAGAAGGATATTCCGCGGCCGGATTATATGATTCGTTTTCCCAGAATAGAAAGAATTTAGATTTAGGAATAATTTATGATGTAATGAATTCAAAAAATAAACCAATTGCTGTAAAATCACGCGAGAAACATAATATTCCGGCCGATTTAATAAAACCGTGTGTAATAATACAGGATCAAATCAGTTCTGATTATTCATTTACTACATATACAGAATCGCCTTTTGATAAAAATAAAATGTTAATAGAGTTATTTATAAATAAAGACAGATACTGTAAACCTGAACCCTATCAAATTACATATAATAAACAGACCAAAGAATTGTTAATAGAAAAAGAACACAGTAAATATGAAGAATATATTTTTGATGAAAATTATAAACTAATTCACAAAGGATCCACCTCACCTAAAAACATCAACAAAATTTGGGCCGTCATAGAGAAGTTGGTAAAAAATGCGCTTGTATTGGAACAAGAATTCGGCAAACCTCAGGATATTGAAGGCGGCATTAAAAATGCCCAACTATATTTCTGGCAAGCCAGAAATATAGTAAAGAAATTTCATTAAGGAATAACTGTATATACCTGACGTGTCCTAATTTAATAAATTATTTAATTACAAAATAGCCTCGTATTTATCATTTAATCTGTATTTTCGTTTTCTTCCTTCACCTTCTGCAATAATAAACCCTGCTTCTGCCCATTCAAAAGCAAGCAGTCTTGCAGTACGAGGTGCGAATTTAAAGAAGTCTGCAATCTCTTTTGCTGTAACATACTTCTGGGTTTCAAACAAATTAAGTATTTGTCGCTGCTTAGAGTCCAGTTCTCTTAAAACTTTAACTTCATCCTTAGAACTTTCATTGTCCTTAGCCTTTTTATAGACTGATTTAAATGCAACTGCCATTCCCTCAACAAAGTATTCCACCCACTTTGTAATATCCGCTTCAGCACGTCCCATATAGTAGTTATGAGAATTGCCGATAGTTATTGCGTCATAATACCCTTGCAAATCCTTTGCATAATATTCTTCCAGAGAGTAAATACCTTTAAGGTCATACCCTTCTTTATGGAGAGCAAGGGTTGTTAAAAGTCTTGCGGTTCTTCCGTTACCGTCAAAATAAGGGTGTATTGTTACAAACTGGTAGTGAATAATCCCTGCTTTTATCGGTATAGGAACATCATTAGTATTGTTAATCCATTTAACAAACTCTTTCATTAATTCCGGTACGTCAGTTGCTTCAGGAGGCATATAGACAATATTACCGGTTAATGAGTCCGTAATTACATTTTGCCCTTCTCTATATTCATTAGGTTTTACTTTTGTGCTTCCACCTCTGGTTACATAGGCATGGATAAGTTTAATGTTATCCTCTGATATAGGTGATTTGTTCTTAGCAAGTTTTTCAATATAATCAAGAGCTGCATAGTAACCTCTGATTTCCTTCTCATCACGTATTCTTCCTGTATTAGAAATAACCTTGTTCTTGTTTATAACTTCAAAAACTTCTTCTTTAGAAAGCCTGTTTCCTTCAATCTGAGTTGAATAGTGAATAGTTGCAACTTTAGCGGTTTCTCTTAAGGAACTTAAAAGTTTAGGGTTAATCGGTAGAGCCTTAATCCCTTCTTTAACTCGTTCAATTTCAAGAAGGTTATTTGCAATGGAATTAGTTATTGAATATATCGGATTAAACTTTGCCATAAATTTTCCGTATCATTGCCATTATTTTGCCATATTCTTGCCGGAAAGTCAAGTTATATACATCATCAAAATATACAAAACACAATCAAAGCAACAAAAAAGAGCCCCTGAAAAGGCTCTTAATTTAAATGGCAGGAACGACGAGGCTGTCTTGGATTTGCTCCACGCTCACAGAGTTTCGCCTTAAAGCCTAATGGCTTAGCCGGCTCAATCTATTCGCTATCCGGACTCGCCATGCTCCGTCCGTCCGCAAATCCGCCGAACTCGCAATTAGCGTTTCTCGCCACTATCATTCAACCATTAAAAAAAGCCGCTTTATGCGGCTTTTCTTAATGGCGGGAACGACGAGGCTCGAACTCGCGACCTCATGCGTGACAGGCATGCGCTCTAACCAACTGAGCTACGCTCCCTTGTGGTTTCGACAAGTTTTATTATAAAATGCTGAATTTTTTTTTGCAATACCCGCAAAAAAATTTTTTACCGTTTTTTATACTCTATGATTTCTAACTACATAAATACAACCAATACCCTTAATTTTACCGCAAAACCCAATCTCAAAAAAATTCTGCCGCAGGTTCGCGCTGCTTTCAACAAAACTTTACCAGACATCCAAAGCCCGACAAGATTACATACCTTTTTGAGCGAAACCGAAAAATCTGCACGGGCCGCAGAAATCACCGAACTTAATAACAGAACCGGTTTTGTCAGAAAATTTATTGATACTCTTTACCGTGACGGCGGACTGCCTGAACATTTCCGGGGGTTAATCGGAATAATTCAAGCCTTTAAAGCTGCCAATTGCAGTGAATATGCTGAAATTACCAAAACAATTCTTAATCTAAACGGAGTCAAAAACTGTGACATGTTTGCGGTTTTTGCAAAAAAGAAAAACCAGCCTCCACGTGCTTTAGATCACGCTATCGTTGCTCTGGGCATAAAAAAATCACACAACAACAAAAAAACTCAGCAACTCTTCCAACCTCCGGCAGGTACAAAAATTATTGATATGTGGTATGACGGCTACATCGGAACAATCAAAGGCGCTCATAAAAAATTCCGCACACTCGGACTTCAACAAGATGAAACAATTTTACTAAAACCTCTTTCAACCTATGAAATGGACAAAGAAGCCAAAACAGTCGTAAAACAAGCCTTCCCGCAGTTGATAATCAAAAACAGAATTCCGTAACATTTCTTCACAAACAAGAAACTCAAAAAGCAATTTTTTGAAGATGATATACTTTATATATACATAAGAGAGATTTAAAAACCGTTTAGATTAAAAGATTTGAAAGAGAGAAGAAGATGGCTACTGCAACTGAAAACACATTCGGAACACTAACCACGCAAAATAGAAAAAAACGCACCAGAAAAGGCGCAGAAATGGCAAACATTCTTGAAAGAAAAGACAGAAGAATGCGTTTCAATAATTCAAAAGACCCTATTTACTACGTATTTGACTGCATAGAAAACAGACCGATTAAAACACTGGCAAAGGAATTTGTGAAAGATTCTGTCAGGGACGTAATCAATTTTGTTTCAATGGCGATTTTATAGTACGGTTCAACCGTAATGGCGTCGGAAATCAATAAGAAAAAAGCAGTTCTCCGCCACTTCGGCCCCGCTTCTTGCTCGACTCGCGCTTAACGGCATTCTGGCAAAACGCGGTTTTGCCCTGGAATGCCTCTGCTCGCTTGCGTGAGCGGGAGTTGCTATGCAACTCATTCACGCCACATTCCTTTTCGCGAGCCTTTCTCAGATATCTAAAACTTAATCAACACTTTAAGTGTGTCTTTTTCCTTATTTTTTTCAAAGGCTTCGATTGCGTTGTCAACGGAGTAGGTTGCGCTGATTAGCGGTTTAAAATCAATCGCGCCACGCTCAAGCATTCTGAGAGCCGGCGGGAACTGACCGCAGCGCGAGCCGAGAACCGTAATTTCATCTATTACAATCGGCGCGAGGTTGAATTCTTTTGACGCTGCGATAGTACTTTTCAGAACAAGAACCCCACGCGGACGGACAAGCGCCATTGCCGTTTCAAAACCTGACAGTGAGCCGGTTGCCTCGACTACTATGTCATAAATTTTTTCTTGTTTCAAATCCACGAGAAGGCAGGTTTTAACGCCCTGTGCCTTTGCAATATCAAGTTTATTTTGGTGTTTGCCGACAAGCAGTACATTAAGATTTTGAGCGTTGAGAGCCAGTGCGGTTGTAAGCCCGAGTTTGCCGTCACCCAGAACAATAATTCTATCCATAGGTTTTATGTGAAGCTGTTCATTGATTTCAAGTGCAGCGGCAAGCGGTTCGACAAAAACGGCCTGTTCATCGCTTACGTTTTCAGGAACTTCAAAAAGTACATTCACAGGCATTGTGAAATATTCGGCGAAGCAGCCGTCTTTGCGCCAGATGCCAAGAGTATGGCGGTTCGGGCAATGGCGGTAATTTTTCACCGCGCACCACGGGCAATTCGGATCGTCACAGCCGTAGCTGATTTCCGCGACAACGCGTTTGCCGACAAGGGATTTATCGTCAGAATTTACCTCTTCTACAATTCCGACGGCCTCGTGCCCGAGAATTCCTTTGTAGCCCATATAGCCTTTTGTTATTTCGTAATCCGTGTTGCAAATACCTGCGAGTGTCACGCGAACAAGGGCTTCACCCTTTTGCGGCACAGGTTTTGCGTAATTTTTATCCAGCTTTAATCCTTCATCAAATACTACAGCTTTCATTTATTTTTTCCCTCTTTTTTTAAGATATCCTCAAAATTTTGTTTTAAAAGTCTGACTTCTGCGCACAGCCTGTTGATGTCGCAGGTGACAGGATCCGGAATACGGTTGTGCATAAGGTTGCCGTTTTCATCAACAATTGTTCGGTGTACGATCCGCCCCGGAACGCCGACGACGGTTGAATGTTCGGGAACATTCTGGATTACAACTGAACCCGCGCCGACGCGGCAATTGTCACCGATGGTAATATTTCCCAGAACCTTTGCGCCCGCACCGATGATAACGTTATTGCCGATAGTCGGGTGGCGCTTGCCTTTTTCCTTGCCGGTTCCGCCAAGTGTAACCTGCTGGTAAATAAGAACATCGTTGCCGATTTCAGTTGTTTCGCCGATAACTATTCCTTCGCCGTGGTCAATGAAAAGCCGACGACCTATTTTTGCCGCTGGATGAATTTCTATGCCGGTAATTATTCTAGTCATGTGTGAAATAAAACGGGGTATGAACGGAATATTCCATTTATATAAACGATGAGCAAGCCTATACATAATCAGCGCGTGCAAACCAGGATAGCATAAAATAACTTCAAGCAGGTTATTTGCTGCCGGATCGTTTTCGTATATTACTTTTATATCTTCTTTAAGTTTTTCGATACCGCGTTTAAGGACATCTATCATCTATTTTACCAATTTCGCGAATTTTCTCTTACCTGCCTGTAATACTACATCAGCGTCAAGAGAAATTACATAAGCAACATCGGCAATTTTTTCGCCGCCGAGTTTAACCCCGCCGCCCTGAATAAGTCGTTTGCCTTCGCCTTTGCTTTGTGTAAAACCGAGTTCAAGAAGCAAATCCACCAGAGCTTTACCGTCTGCGCCTTTGACTTCCTGAATATCATCCGGAATACCTTTATTTGAGAAAACATTGATAAAATCATCCTGAACTTTTTGGGCTTCCTCTTCGCCGTGGTATTCGGCAGTAATCGTGTGTGCAAGCTGCATTTTGATATTGCGCGGGTTAACGGACGGATCTTTAAGCTGCTCTTCGACATGCTTCAAATCCTCATCGGAAATGTCCGTCAACAGATCGTAGTATTTAACGATTAAAGTGTCCGGAATACTCATTAATTTACCGAACATATCTTTTGCGCTGTCGGTAAGTGAAATACAGTGTTCCGGATAAGTTTTTGACATTTTAACAAGTCCGTCAGTACCTTCGATTAGCGGCAGAAGCATAACCATTTGCGGATATTTTTTGCCGTAAGCAGCTTGAATATCACGTCCGAGGAGCGTATTAAAACGCTGGTCGGTTCCGCCGAATTCAATATCTGCATCAATAACAACACTGTCGTAAGCCTGCATCAACGGATAGAAAAATTCGTGGATTGAAATCGGTTTGCCTTCTGCGTAACGTTTTGCAAAATCATCACGAGTCATCATTTGTGCAACAGTAACTTTACCCGCGAGCTGTAAAAGTTCCATAAAGTTCATCTTGTGAAGCCAGTCAGCGTTGTTAACGACTTCGGCTTTAGAAACATCAAGAACCATAGACATCTGGTCAAAATAGGATTTAGCGTTTTCTTCAACCTGTTCTTTGGATAAAGCAGGGCGTGTTTCGGACTTACCTGACGGATCGCCAATCATAGCGGTAGCACCGCCGACAATCAGCACAATTTGATGCCCGAGTTTCTGGAACTCTCTGAGCTTTCTCATAACAACCGTATGCCCTAAATGCAGGTCAGGACGTGTCGGATCCATACCCAGTTTAACACGCAGAGGTGTATTTGTATCGTGTGCGTGTTGAAGTTTTACGGCAAGTTCTTCAATCCCGCCCGGCAAAACTTCTGTACTTCTTGCCAATTTTTTGGCCTGTTCTATAAATTCCTGTCTGATTTCAACCATAATTTTCTCTCCTTGTGAGAGAATTATAACACAAAAATAATATAATTGCGCACCCTAAGAAACCAGTGCGCCTTCTATAGAAAGGATAAAGTTTATTACTTCTTTTAACGCACCATCCGGCAACAGCAACGCTTGCACTGACCGTCGACCTTTCTTTTCTATATTATTATGTACTATGTAAGTTGTTTTAATGATTGTCAAGATAATATTTGTTTATGATAAAATAAAATTATGGACAGAAATGATTTTATTAAGGCAAAAAGAATTGTTATTAAAGTCGGCACAAACGTTTTGAGAGGCGAAGACGGACAGGTTTCACTGCCGCGTGTTTATTCGTTTATTGAGGATATTTCAAAACTCGTCAAAGCCGGCAAGGAAGTAATTTTTATCACCTCCGGCGCCGTCGGGCTGGGCAAAAAAAGAATGGGGCTTGAAAGTACAGCCGGAATGGCTTTAAAACAAGCCTGCGCCGCAATAGGACAGAGCAAATTGATGTCGATTTATGAAAACGGGTTTGACGCTTACGGAATCGTTGCCGCACAGATTCTTCTCACAGAAGATGATTTTTCTATCAGAAGCCGCTATTTAAGCTTGCGCACTACGCTCAATAAACTCCTTGATATGAAAGTTGTGCCGGTCATAAACCAGAACGACACCGTATCAACAATTGAACTTCTTGAAACGCGTGACGAACGTAAAGAAATAGCGTGTTTTTCTGACAACGACAAGCTTTCCGCGCTTGTCGCGAGCGAACTTGACGCCGATTTATTGATAATACTTTCGGACATTCAAGGTCTTTACGACAGCAACCCTAAGCTTAACCCGCAGGCAAAATTAATCAAAGAAGTTGACGAAGTGACAGAAGATATTATGTCGCTTGCAAACGGTACCTCGGACGGCGGACGCGGCGGAATGAGTACAAAACTTGAAGCCGCAAAACTCGTCACACGGTTCGGCGGTAAAGTCTTAATCGCAAGCGGGAAAGTTCCGTTCATTATCAGCAAAATCTTTGCAGGCGCCGACGAAGGTACAATGTTTCTGCCTTCTGCTAAAAACCTTTCCGGCAAAAAACGCTGGATCGGATACGCTACAAATATTATCGGGAAAATCGTTGTTAATCAGGGCGCTAAAGAAGCTCTTCTGCAAGAAAAAAGCCTTCTGCCAATCGGTGTTCTGGAGGTTCTTGAAGAGTTCAAAAAAGGCGATGTTATTTCAATTCTGGACGAAAACCACCACGAAATCGCACGCGGTATCGTAAACTATGACAGCAAATCCTGCGCAAAACTTAAAGGCTGCCACTCCAACAATATCGCAGAAATTCTCGGGTTCAAAAACTACGACGAAATAATCACCCGCGACAATATCACTCTGCTTTAGCCACTGCCGGCCCGCTGCGATTATCAGAAACAAGTATAAAAGGAGAAGTTATGGATTTTGTAAAAATTGCCAGTGCTGCGAAAGAAGCATCTTTAAAAGTCGCAGACCTTTCAACAGAGATTAAAAATTCCGCGTTAAACGAAATCGCAGATGAACTTGAAGCCAATTCAGACAAAATTTTTGACGCAAACAAAGCCGACCTGCTTGATGCCCAAAAACTTGTCGAAACCGGCGAAATTACAAAATCGACCTTCAACCGGCTTAAACTTGACGAAAATAAAATGCGCGACATGATTCAAGGGGTACGCGATATCGCAAAACTTCCGGATCCGGTCAACAAAACACTCCTGAAACGCGAACTCGACAGCGGACTGGTTTTAGAAAAAATCTCCTGCCCGATAGGCGTCCTCGGAATAATTTTTGAAGCACGGCCGGATGTAATCTCGCAGATTTCCTCCCTCGCTATCAAATCCTCTAACGCCGTAATCCTCAAAGGCGGTAAAGAAGCTGTTCACACAAACAAAGCAATTTTTGAAATAATTAACAACGCACTTGATAAAATCCAAGGGTTTCCGAAAAACGTAATCTCGCAAGTTTTCAGCCGCGACGATGTCGCTGAAATGCTTAAATGCGACAAATACATCAACCTCATCATCCCGCGCGGCGGCAACAAGTTAGTGAAATTCATCAAAGAAAATACTAAAATTCCTGTCCTCGGACACGCAGACGGCATCTGCCACATTTTTACGGATGAAAGCGCAGACCCTGAACTTGCAGCCCGCGTGATAATTGATGCCAAAACCCAGTATCCGAGCGCCTGCAACGCGGTCGAAACCCTCTTAATCCACAAAAATTTCCCGCAAAAAAAAGAATTACTCAAAAAAATTTCCTCCGCCGGCGTTGAACTTATCTTCAACCCTGACTCATGGGCGTTTGAATACGGCGAAAAAAAACTTGCTGTTAAAACTGTTGACAATATTGATGAAGCCATTTCGCACATAAATACTTACGGCTCCGGCCACACCGACTGTATTCTGACCCGTGACAGCAAAAACGCCGAAAAATTTATGAATCAGGTCGATTCCGCAGGTGTCTACCACAATGCCTCAACACGCTTTGCCGACGGCTTCCGCTACGGGTTCGGCGCAGAAGTCGGGATCTCCACCAACAAAACCCATGCCCGCGGCCCTGTCGGATTAGACGGACTCGTAATCTACAAATACAAACTACGCGGCGAAGGACAAATCGTTGACGATTACGCAAAAGGCATTAAACACTTTAACCATAAGGATTTAATCTGATGACAAAAATCGGTGTTCTGGGGCTGGGACTTATCGGCGGCTCAATTTTTAAAAAATTACGCGAACTCAACTATGACGTAATCGGAATTTCAGCTTCACAAAAAGGTGAGGGCATTTTCGGGGACATCGAACGCCTGAGCGACTGCAATCTTGTTTTCGTCTGCACGGCAATGAACAAATGTCTTGAAACCCTCGACCGCTTAGAAAATATCATGCCGGCAAACGCTGTCGTTACCGATGTTTGCAGCCTGAAAGGCTTCGTCTGCAACAAAAAACGACCTTACAAATTTATCCCCTCGCACCCTATGGCCGGAACAGAACACAAGGGGTTTGAAAACTCTTTCCCCGAACTTTTTAAAGGTGCAAAATGGGTTCTGACACCGGTTTTCGGCAATGAAGGGCTTGAACTTCTGCAATCAATCATTGAACAGCTCGGCGCGCAAACAATAATTACCACCCCTGAAAAACATGATGAAGCCGCAGCTTTAATCTCGCACATGCCGCTGCTGGTTGCGCAAGGCTTGTTTATGTGTGCGGAAGATAACCCTCTTGCGCTTGAAATGGCTTCCAGCGGGTTTCGCGATATGACACGCCTTGCGCTCTCAAACGAAGAAATGGCAAACGACATGTTCACCATGAACAGCACCAACATTGAACACGCTATTCTAAAGCTTTACAAGTCACTCGGCGAACTCACAAACGGCAACTACCCGCAAAAAGTGAGCGAAATTAAAAAGAAAAGAGCCGCCATGTCATTCCGGGCTTGACCCGGAATCTCACAGGTGCAATCGATAGTATGCCACGCTGGACAGACCCTGAATCGAGTTCAGGGTGACAAAAAAGAATTACTTCAACGAAAGTATAGACTGAATAACAGACACAATTACAGCCTGTTCCTTCGCAGTTGCACTTTCAAGTAATTTATTTATCGCTTCGGGGTCATTTTCTATATCAACAAACACAAATAATTTATAAATTTCAACGCCCAAAGCCTCTGCCAACAACGGAATCTTTGTAAAACGAATGGTATTTTTACCACGCTCAATATAGCCAATAGTATTTGGAGCCACTCCAGCCTTTTCAGCGAGTTGTTCTTGAGTCATCTTAGCCAAAGTTCTATAATAACGTACTTTTGCCCCAAATAATTTCTTAAAATCTTTCATAATTTAATTATGCTATTTTAAGGTCAGCAATTCCACACCAAAACGCGGTTATATTTTGACCTTAAAATAGTACAACTGACCAATGTACATCTTTCTAAATAGTTATACAATAGAATTATAGACGAACGAGTAATTAAATCTTCATACATTTACCCATCTCCTCCTTGATTTTATCTTAACAAAGAACCAGACCTTACGGTCTGGTTTATTTTACATTTTTTGTTTATAAACTTTATTTGAATACTGTTCTATTTCCGGCGTATCTATCTCAAACACGTGTATTCTGCCCGGCGCTATATCAACTCTGAGTTCATTATCCAGCGGCTGCAAAATACTTTCCCTACCGTAGGAAGGCAACAGGTTGTTAAGTTCCTGACCGCGTTTGAGCGTCGGAACCTGAATAACACCGACAGCTTCACGGTTTACGTTCTTATTCGCCACAACCAGCAGGGTTTTTCCGTCCTTATGACGTGCAAAAGTTACTATCTGATCGTTTTTATCGCCCCACTTGTTCAACTCGATAAACGAACCGTTCAAAATCAAGTCCTTATACTTATCGCGCAGTTTGAAGGTTTCTCTTAAAAACGTATCAATTTCAGGGTGGTTGCCGCCCGGGCGTTTTGATTTGTTGAAAATATCCAATCTTCCGCGGTGAACCGTCATTTCCGCGCTGTCAGTATCCGTTACAAGCGGGTTGAACATATCCTCATAACGATAAAGATAATAATCACCTGTTTGATAACCGTCGATGTAGTACGGGTTTGTCATAGGTAACACCGCTTGCAGACCGCTGATTAAATTACAATACAATGACCCGCCGTTGAACATCGGGGAAATATCGTCGTGCGATGCAAACGAGCCGATTAACGATTTTCTTTCCGGCATTTCATAGGACATATTGAGATTTTCTTTTATGTAATCAATAAATTCGGTAGCAGTCGCCCATTCCGGAAACAGGTGGTACTGTCCGTAATATGAGTCAAAGCCTGCGTGCAGCAAATCCCTCGGACGGTCGTGCATCATATTTGCCTGCGGTGAAGCATCTTCATAAGTATAAGATTCTGCCAGCCAGCCGAATTGAGGATCTTTTGAATGAGAATATGGAATTATAATATCCCAGAATTCAACCGGTTTCGCACGCGCAACGTCCGCTCTGATACCGTCTATACCCAGATTTACGCACATATCAATATATTTTTTGTGCATATCAACGAGATCAGGATTCAAAATCCGGCGGCCTTCATCTTCCCACGGCTGAAACATTCTGATATCATTCCAGCCCTGAGGTGTTTTTGCAAGACCGTCCTCTTCCATTGCCATTAATTCCGGTCTGTTCACAAACATCTCGTAAGAAGCACAGCTCGGCAAGTCAAGCATTACGCGGATACCGCGCTCGTGGCATGCATCAATAAACGCCTTAAACTGTTCTTCCGCCGTGCGCGGATCATCAGGTTCTATCAGATTCGGATCAATTTCCAGCATATCTTTTGGCGCGTAAATCGAGCCTGCAGTTCCCATAGCCTTTAACCTTCCGGGCGGGTGAATCGGCAGAATGTGCAGTGTATTAAATCCGGCAGCTTTGATATCATCAAGACGCTTAATACCTTTTAAGAAAGTTCCGATTTCTTCACCTTCTTCAATATAATCGTTGCCGTTATAATCCTCCGCCGAAAAAGAACGTGGAACTATTGCTAAAATCTTTGCTTCCCCGTTTTGCAGCTCGGATTTAAAATTATTCTTATAATTGGCAAGTTTTTCATGCTGCTTTTCCAGTTCAAGGCGCTGAACCTCTGTCAATTCTTCCAGCGGTTTGGTTAAATCACGTTTGCCGATTTCGTTTAACTGCCACGTGTTAATAAGCGCAATGTTATTTAAATACTTATTTAAAACATTTTCGCTATTGTCTGGAACCGGCACAGATTTTTGCGCAGCCGGATTTTTCTCCGCATTCACAGCGCTGTGATGCATTCGATTTGTTATTAAATTTGTAGAGATAGCGTTAATCATTATTTTACACGCTCCTTAGGTTTTGGCGCCTTGCCGAAGAAGAATTGCGCACCGACGGTCAGCGCAAAAATTCCTATTCCGAGTCCGCCGAATAATTTCATCCACGCTCTAGCGTTATGCTTTTTGCTTGCGTACTTCATTGCCAGATCATCCAGCGACACACCGGTCATCAGGAATTTAAACTTATTCGGAGAACGTTTATATTTTGGCTTAATGTAATTAGGATTATCAGGCCCCGGCTTGTCAGGATGCATTTTCATATCCCAGGCTTGAAGGACTTTACCTTCAGTCATATAAGCATCCGGCTTGATAAAATACCATTCATCGCCCAGAATACTAAATAAATCCTGACGGTATTTCTTCAACTTGCCGGCAAGTTCGCTGCCCAGAATTGTATCCGACTGCGGATGCATCGGATCTTCAAACATCAGACGCATACTGCCTTTATACATACCGGCATCCGAAGAAACATCCTGATAACCTGCCCGTCCGGCTTTATAGTATTTATTAACGATTTTGCCGTTGCGGACTTCAATATTTGAAGTATCTGCATAATTAGGGTGCGGATTACCGTTAAAGTAGAATTTAACCGCGAAATCCGAACGGTGCGCAAACAATGTATTACGTTTGCAAAGTTCTGCAACCTCTTCCTGAACTTCACGGCAGAAGCCCTGACCCAGCAACCCGTTAACATTTGTCAAAGTGGCAAGTCTACGATGCATATCAAGAGAGTTAATAAGTCTGTACAGAGTGCTTTTAACACCCATAAGCCTGTTACGGGCATACGCTTTTAACACAGATTTTTCGGAATTAGATTTACCGCCGGCAAGCGCGTGTGCGGTTTCTTCAAATCCCATTTCTGATAACTTTCTAGCTGTCGGGTTTAACACTCTGCTTATTGTCTGTTCAAAGAAGGTCACATTACCTTTATCAGAGAGCAAGCCTTCAAACTCATCCATCCTGCCTGCGATTTCGGCAAGTTTACCCATAACAGTTTCAAATTCGGTTTTATCCGCTGCAATACGATCCATTGCCGAACGTACAACCTGATTCATCATTTCTCTGTTGCCTCTTGCCTTGTTCAAATCTTTCCAAGGAATATTTAACGCCTTAAATATATCTTCCTGAGATTTATTCCAGATATTGGCAAGTTTTGTTTCCTCCGCGGAGGAAAGTTCTTTCAGCAGGTAATCCTTAACCACATTAATTTTGTTATCTACAGTTAATAATTCTTTTGCAAGCGCCCTTAATACGCCCTGCATATTTTCATCCAATTTTAGCGCCGGTCTAACTACGCGGAACCTGCTTACCGCACTCTTTGAATTAATTTTATTATTCAAAGCTATTAGAACACTTTCTTTTGCAATACGTTCGTTTTCAGGTAATTCCGTATTATAAACTTCAAGTTTTGCGAGTATTTTCTTTCCTATCAAAGCATTGAGGTTTTTAAAATCAGCCTTATTCAGGTCACGTCCGATAAAACCGCCTTCATGCAGCCAGCTGTCAAGTTCATGTAAATCCGGCATTATCGCCTTCATTACAGGGGTATCCTTTCCGAATTTTTTAGAAAGATTAGCTCTTAAAATACTTATCATTTTGTTACCGTCCTGCGGTTCCAAAACGGTCTTATCGCTTGTTAACAAAGCTTTTAAATCCGATTGCAGTTTATCATTAACCATCGGGTTAGCATTGTATGAGATTAGCTCGCTAATTTGGTTTACGAGTTCTCTGCTGACCGGCTGCCCTTTATGCATCTCAAGCAGCGAATCCAAACGTTTATATACATCGGAGTGTTCTGCCTCATACGGTACATCCAGAGCTTTAGACAAAATCTTTTTATTCTGTTCACTTCTTATATTTCCGCAAAGATTTTTTATCGGCTGTTCAAGCTGATTGCAAATCAAAGCACTCATAATCGGTACTGCAAACCCGGCAGACAACATCCACAAAGTATTATCCTGTGTTGCAATTTGTTTCATCCGGTTTTGAATATAATCGCGGCGGTTATTCATATCACGCGGAACGCCCATATAATCGCCGATTTTATAAATCTGCTGTTCACTGTACAAATCCCACGGAATATATTGCGGATCGTTGAAGAACATTTTTTCTCTGTCCATACTGTCCTTATAGCGCTGGCGGACATTAAAACCGTGTATTAACTTTGTCGGCAATTGAATTGCTACAGCAGGCCAGATTGCCATTGAGGCAAGAAAAGAACCGATACCGACAAATTCCATTATCTTAGAAGATGCAGTGACTTTTCGTGTTGTAAGGTAAGTTGCTAACGCTGCGCCGCCCGTCACAAGACCGATATTATTAAGTTTACCTAATTCGTGGTCATTTGCGGTTCCGTCTATGCCTTTTTTCAACGCCTTCATATCATACACAAACCCGTCAATCATGTGTTTGGGCGCGTTAAAAATATTTGTATGAACCAGATGGCCCTCCGGCGGAAGCGGCTTGATTAAATCATCCCGCAAAGCATACGGATTTTCTCTCTCCTGCGGCTGTTCTCGCAGGGTAGGGAAGAAACCTTTATATGATAATGTACTATTTTTAACTTTATCTATATTCATTAGCACACCTCATACTTTTCTGACGGAATAATCACATTGGAAGCATCCAATTTATCCGGCTTTTTAGAGTAATTCATTACATTCAAAACGCCAAGAACCGTTGCAAGAGCAGATATCCCAAGCATTAGCTTGCCGCTGTGTTTTTTAATTCCATGCCCTTCGCCTTTATAGAAGAGTTTAGCGCTTTCTTTTGCTGCGGTTCCGAATGACGAAATCGTTTGCTTAAACTTCTCTTTCTTCCAGAATTTCAAAGTTGCGTTATTCATAAATCCTTCCCACGGTTTCTGCATAGCAAAACCAACAGCAGTTGCTGCCCACAGGTACGAGGAAATTGTCTTAGCCATATTTGACTTAACTACAATTTCTCTGATAAGCGGTTTTACATCCTGATCTGAGTCGTTCAAATCTTCGGCAAGTCCAAGTTTTTTGGCAATCTTATCATAATATTTATTGCGGACTTCTCCTTTTTCATCATCTCCGTAAAGTAAATCCCAGCGCGGGAATTCAACACTCTCAAAAACCTTGTGATATTCAATGCTTACAACATCTGTATCGTTAATGTCATCCGGCAGCTCATAGTTAACCTTTGCATAAGGGAGTTCAGTATCTACGCCGGTTATATACTGTACCGGTTTGGTTACAAAATTTTTAGAAATATTTTTTGCAAGTCCGAAAAAGACAACCCCGAGGGCGAGTTTTCTGCCGACAACCGCGGCTTTGCTTTTGTCAAAGTGAGAATAGTATTTGTTTGCGAGGTTGAAAACGCCCATCAGCATTGCGCTGCCGGCAACATAAGGAATCATTCCCATTGTTAAAAATTCATAGAAATTAGAGTTTCTATTGCCAGTAATACCCTTTGCCGGATAGATTGTAAGTGCATTTGTAAATTTATCAAATCCTATACGTGTTCGTGTAATAATATTATTTTTGAGTAAAGTGTCGTGGGAATAGTCAAGCTTTTTCTCCTGTTTACTCGACGATGTAAATGATAAATTTTTATTATTTATGTCATTCCCTATCGGTGATATCATTGAAAATAATTCCCCACACTCACAAATGCCATGGTTCTAACAATTATGAATACATTTTTTTGTTAGTGAGCAGTATACAATTTAACATTTTTTTACAAAGGGCATTAACGATTCATATAAAAGAAAACGCTCGTGAAAATCCCTATGATTATACAGTAGATGCCGAAAATATTAAGTGAGAATTTTGATACAAATTTCAAAAAATATTTTATGCAGAGGTATCCGACTAATCCTGAAACAACTGTACCAACAATTATTTCAAACCAATTGTAACTTAAAAGTTCTGATAAATCAAGCTTTACTATAGGGTAAACCATAGAAGCCCCGAGGATAATAGGTATACTGAGCAGAAATGAAAATCTTGCAGCAGTAGTCCTGTCAAGCCCGCAAAAAAGTCCGGCTGCAATTGTAAGACCTGAACGCGAAAGCCCCGGCAGAGCTGCCAGCCCCTGCGCTATAGACATAAAAATTGCAGTTTTTCCGTCAACTTCGTGTTTTTGCGATGTTTTTTTAGATAAATATTCACTCAGGAATAGAATTCCGCCGGTAATCAGCAAAAGCAATCCGACAACAAACGGCAGAAATACCAGTTGTTCTGCAAATTCGTGCAAAGGATATGCTATCAAAACAGTTATAACTGTACCAAGCAGAATAAAAAATCCGACTTTTGCGTTTATATCAGAATAATCACGGGTTTTCAAAGCCTTCCACATAGCTTTTAAAATTATCCAGATATCTTTCCGGAAAAAAATCAACACCGCAATAAGCGTTCCCAGATGCAGCATTATGTCAAAAAATATTTCCTGCGAAGATTGTTCGGCAATTTCAATGCCCTTAAAAACCTTGTAAAAATTTGAAGTGAAAACAAGGTGTGCAGAACTCGAAATCGGCAAAAACTCGCTCAAGCCCTGAACTATTCCCATTAAAATCGCCTGTATTAAATTCATCCTATCTCCATTCCTGTCATGCTGAACTTGTTTCAGCATCTGTCCTGCGTTGAGTTCTACCCATATAGTTGGACAGATCCCGAAACGAGTTCAGGATGACATTTTATTATTAACTTTCTAACTTTCATAATACGATGCGCATGATGACTGGGTTTCCCACACTGAAACCTTACTGATTAAAACAATTTTTTCTTTTAACTTGTAATAAATAAATCTTGCAATCATTTCGCTTGAAGGACTTTCACCCTTAAATTCCGGAAGCTCGTTGATATCAACGTGATCAAGATATTCCAGAACCGCATTGAGTTCTTTTTTCAGAACTTTATAGTCAATCAAAATATTACTTTTATCAAGCTCTTCACCCTGCGCGTAAGCTTCTACCATCCAGTTGTGGCCGTGCTGGTTTTCACAAGCGCCTGAATAATTTAACAAATGATGTGCGGCAGAAAAAAATGCCTGCGTCTTTATTTCAAACATACTAACAACTCCTTTTGCCTTCTGCAACTGTTCTGATTTTTTCTATGCCCTGCGCATCCAGAATAAAATCGCAAAGCTCTCTGACAGCCCCGCGGCCGCCGTTTTTAGAGGAAACAAAGTGCGCACTTTCCAGAACCTCTTCAACCGCATCTGCCGGACAGCAGGCAAGACCGACTTTTTCCAGAATGCACAAATCCGGCAAATCATCACCCATATATGATACATTTTCAAAAGTCAAATTGTATTTTGCCATAATCTCTTCAAGCGCCGGGAGCTTAAATTTTTGCCCCTGATAAATTTCAGTAATATTCAAATTTTCCGCGCGGTGCTTTACCGTTCCGTTGTTGCGCGCCGTAATTATTGCGGTTACAAAACCGGATTGCGCCATTCGCACAAGCCCGTGCCCGTCTTTAACGTTAAAAGTTTTATACTCAACGCCGTTTTCATCGTAAGTTACGCTGCCGTCAGTCATAACCCCGTCAACATCAAACGCCATTATCTTAATCTTTTTAGCCTTTTCTATCAATTCTTCTTTTGAAAGCATAATAACTCTCCTCTTCACTTATTATATAACAAATATCCTATAAATATACTATTTATAATAAAACTTTTTAATTTTCTTATGAAAATACCGAAGATGAAGTTATGACACGAACTGAAACCCAAAAATTTGTGAATAGAATTAAGAGAAGAATAAACTGCTCGGATTGCCCGCGCCTTGATTTGAATTTAAGCAAATTTTCATTAATCGAAGCGGCAAAAGTTCTGACCCTTGCCTCGGCCTATCATTTTAACAAATACCCGAAAGGAAAATTAAAATGTCAGGTTCGCGACCTGCAAATGAAAAAAGTTCTGTCAGGGTTTAATTTAAGAAATTTAGAGTTGGTATGTTAAGGAAGGGCGCCAGCAGGGCTGGCGCCCTCTCTTTTTTTAGCGTTTAATACACCACACGTTACGCGTATCATCCAGCGGAACTAATAAAGCAGTTCTCCGCCACTTCCGCCCCGCTGAACCGCGGGTCGCGCGTGGCTACGCTGTCTAATACGCCACTCAAAAGGCTCGCTCACGTTCCTTATCGCGAGCCTTTCTCGGACATTATTAAAGTGCCCTGAGCTAAGAATATTTACACTCCACGCGTTGGTATTAGATTCTCTTGTGTTAGTCCAAAATGAAAGCGTTACCTTATTGTTGGTTATCAAATTTTGGTTGTAAAACATAGCAGCCGCCTCTTCATAATTAGGTAAACGACTTTCCGAATCCCTGTTACGGCAAAGCGGAGCTGCATCCCGCCACGCGACCGTCGTACTGGTTGAAGTTTCACGGCTATTTAACGGTAGAGGAGCAACAACGACCGAATCAGACGGATACAAAACTGCAATAAATCCAACATCTTTACCAACAGAATTTGGCCCTTTTTTCCCATTCAAATCATACACAAAATTAGCACACATAAAAGGTTGTGAACGATACCAGGCACCGTCAGGATTAAAAGCTGTACAAGTCGGGGAATAGAATACAACAATACTTTCACCATTAGCAGTTTCAAATGCCGCGGCTTTTGTATCAATTTGCGAATAAGACCATTCCTCCAGCGAAGATGCATGGTTAAAAGAACCGTTAAATTCTACTAAAGTTTTCGGGAAAGAAGAAAATGCAATCTCCCCTTCAAAATTAATAACTTTATTAGGGAAACCACAATCTGCAAGGTGTTCAGAGTCGCAAATGTTGTTAATTTTTAGGACTTTAGCAAGTCCGTTTGTAACAAAGGTTTCTGCGGCAGTGTCGATTGCAGAAGTTGAAGAATCACCTTCTATTAATGTTCCATAACCATTCAAAGCCGGCATTAAGGCAATTGCCTGACTAAACCGCGCGTATAGGGCTTTTCTTTGCGTGTTCCATGTCCGCTCGTTAATGTTGCCAGTGAGTGACGGTAGCGTTATCGCCGCTACCACGCCGATTATCGTGAGTGATAAGAGTATCTCCGCCATCGTAAAACCGACCGCTCGCAATGACGGTAGACTCTTACAGACACATTGCATATTTTTGTCACCCTGAACTTGATTCAGGGTCTGGCCAACGTTGGATACCAGCTCGTAACGTGGGACAGATGCTGAAACTGTCTTGCTCAACTCGCGAAAAACGGCACCGCGAAAAGCGTGGTTTTCGCTTTGTGCCTCTGCTCGCTCGCGCAGGTCAGCATGACATGGGGAACTAACATCCTCAATACCTAATTTTGCGGGTAAGGTACGCCCCCCCCCCCCCGTGCAAGTAATTACACTTCTCTGTTTTTTCATAAGTTCCATCCTTTCTTTTATTGCGTTGGGCTGGAAAGCCCAACCTACATTCTAGTTAATGAGTTAATCAGTTAATTAGGGTTATGGAATTTTACCCGGGTTCATTTTCTGCCATTTCGGTCATATCCCTTATTAACTTTTTAACTTTTCTTGTCCATTTGGCCATAACGACTTATTGCCCTATTGCCTTATTCTCTTATTGACTTATTCATTATGTACCATGTTTTCTATTTAGTCAAGAGCGGGCGGTTAATAACCGCCCGCTCTTGTAATTTTATTTTTCCAATTCAGCAAGTTTTTTATAAAGTTCGACCTGTTCATCTGTAAGGTTTTTAGGAACAACAATTCTGATTTTTGCATTCAAATACCCGAATCCGCCTTCTTTTTTCGGCAAGCCGAGGTCTTTCAACCTCAATGATTGGCCGCAGTTAGTCCGCGGCGGGATTGTAATCATAATTTTACCGTGCGGGGTTGTAATTTCTTTTTTGCAGCCCAGTACCGCATCGCTTGGCGAAACCTCAACTTCTTTTGTCAGATTAACCCCGTCAACCGTATATTCCGGATCTTTTATATTGACAATAAAGTACAAATCACCTTTGTTCCCGTAGTCATCAGCCTTACCTTCACCGCGAACACGAATTTTTTGACCTTCTTTAACGTTTTTCGGAAGTTTTACTTTAATAGTCTTTGGCGCGCTAACGATACCTGTTCCGCCGCAATTCGGGCAATATCCGCCGCCGTTGCATTGCCTGCATTTTGACATTTCGGTGTACGTTACAGAAATTGATTTTCCTTCAATAACATCCTTCACCGTAACGTTAAGATTTTTAGTTACATCAAGATCTTCAGGCTTTGGCTGCTGCTGCGTGCGTCTGCGGCCAGAGGAAGTTCTAGCACCGGCACCCTGCGAGAAGTCAAAACCGCCCATATTAGAATAAACACCGCCGGTTGCACCGCCCGCCATCAAATCGCCGAACAAAGAGCTGAAAAAGTCGGAAAAACCGCCCTGTCCGCCCATTGAGCCGAAATCAAACTGTTGATAGCCGCCCTGACCGCCGCCAAAATTAAAATGTTCAAACCCCGGAGGAGGTGTATAATCCGCTCCGCCCTGCCAGTTTGAGCCAAGACTGTCATAACGTTGGCGTTTTTGCTTATCAGACAGAACTTCGTAAGCTTCATTAATATCTTTAAACTTTGCTTCAGCCTCTTTTGTTTTATTAACATCAGGGTGATACTTACGTGCAAGCTTTCTATAAGCTGATTTAATTTCAGAATCCGTTGCACCGCGTTTTACCCCGAGAATTTCATAATAATCTTTGTATTTCATAAAATAATCTCCTACAATAATGATAATACAAAAAACAGGCGTTTTTATTAAAATTAATTATTTTTTAATGTCCGGGGAAATTTCGCACATGTTCCTTATTGCGGGTCTTTCTCGGACATTTTTTGCTCTTTCCGTCAAGGACTTGCAAGAATCGGGGAAATATACTAAAATAAACCCATAAATAGACAAAATAGGAGTTAGAGTATGAAAGAAGTTTATAGCAAAGAACAAAGACGCTGGTACGATAAAGATCCGATTTTATCAAATGCGGTGAAAACACTTGAAAATTCAGACGATGAAACGCAAATACGCATCGCGTTGAATCTTATCAAAATCATTATTGAACACAATATTGAGTCTGAGCAGTGCAAAACTGTAGAAGATATTATCAACGCTGTAGGCTCAGGGCTTGAAGAAGGTACCCGCAAAGGACGCTGGTATGATATTGATACAACCGTAAGAACCGCAATGAACATGCTTCAAAACTGTCCGGTTGAAGTGCAAAGAGCCGTTGCACAGGAAATGGCTAAAGAAGTTGTTAAATCTTTTAAAACCGAAAATTCGGAGGACGATTCAGAAGCGTAGTTAATACACTTAAAAATTCACACAACCTTCTATTTGGTAAATTCCACCCGACAAACAATGGTGTCATTGCTGTGCAGCAAATTTTTCTGCACAATCGGTTCAACGCAATGTTAAACACCGGTTAGTGTTCTGTCGTCAATTCTTCCCAGATGCTGGGAACAACTACTAATGCAGTGTAAACAATAAAACCAAATAGGATTAAATTGATAGCTTCCATAATTATCCTCCTTATGGACAGTTAAACAGCGTAACCACTTACGACTTGCGGTTCAGCAGGCGAAAGCGGTGAAGAACTGTTTTAGCTTCACACTATTATTATTCCCAGGTTTCATATTTTCGTAACAATATCAGACAAAATATCAAACAAAAGTTGTAGAAACTGGTAAAAAAAACGCTTTTGTGCAATAATTCGCGTATGAATATTTTGCAGGAATTTGAAACAATAACCGCGATAGCAACGCCTATCGGCACCGGCGGAGTCGGTGTCATCAGGATTTCGGGCGATAAAACTTATGAAATTCTTGAAAAAATTTACAACAAAACCGCACTTGAAGCCGGAAGGGTTTCGCACGGCTGGATTTTGGACGGTGAAAAGAAAATTGATGAAGTGCTTGTACTGCCGTTCAGAAAACCGCACAGCTATACGGGTGAAGATGTCGTCGA
This sequence comes from Candidatus Gastranaerophilales bacterium, assembly GCA_944323035.1. Classification (GTDB taxonomy): domain Bacteria; phylum Cyanobacteriota; class Vampirovibrionia; order Gastranaerophilales; family Gastranaerophilaceae; genus Gastranaerophilus. Next base: position 2,222 of record CALUQY010000007.1, on the reverse strand, counting down.
AATTCACTGCCATGGCGGGATTAACGTTGTCAAAAACATTCTTGATTTGATTATTAAAAACGGCGCGCGTATCGCAGAAAAAGGCGAGTTTACCAAACGTGCGTTTCTGAATAAAAAAATGGATTTATCGCAGGCAGAAGCCGTGGCTGACCTAATTCACGCCAAGACGAAAAATTTTGCCAGACAGTCCGCCAAAAACCTGTCCGGCGTTTTAGCGGAAAAAGTTAAAGAAATTCGCGCCGAAATTTTTACGGTACTATCGCGGATAGTTGCGGGAATTGATTTTCCGGAAGATGTTGTTGAGCCTGAATATTCATACCTGATTGAAAATTTTGAACGGATTATCAAAGAGATTGACAAAATTCTTGAGGGGGCAAAATCTTCAAATATAATGCGTCAGGGGTTAAAAATTGCGATAGTAGGGCGCCCGAATGTCGGCAAGTCCTCGCTTTTCAATACATTACTGAACCTTGAGCGGGCAATCGTTACCGATATTGCAGGCACAACGCGGGATGTTTTGAGGGAAAACCTTGACTGGGATGTACCTATTACGCTCATCGACACCGCCGGAATCCGCGACACACAAAATGTGGACAGGGTTGAAGAAATCGGGATTGAATATTCAAAAAATGCTGTGGAAGAGGCAGACTTTGTCATTTTCCTCTACGATGCCCATGCCGGCTACGGCGCGGAAGATAAAGAAATTTTCAAGCTTCTGGAGGACAAAGAATACATAATTGCCGCAAACAAAATTGATTTAGGCGCCAAAGGACTTATTCAAGACGCCCTGCCGATTTCAACTTACACAAAATATGGTTTGGAAGAGTTAAAAAACAGGATTAAAAAATACAGTTATAATTTTTCAAATGATGATATGGAGTTTACAACCAACATCCGCCAGCAAAATTGCCTTGAAAACTGCCGGGAGTCACTGATGAATGCATTAGTATCTGCAAGAAACCGTGAATTACAGGACTTGATTTCCATAGATCTCAAGTCATCACTGCTTTTCCTCGACGAAATCACCGGCGAAGTTATAACTGATGAAATTCTGAATAACATCTTTGAACATTTTTGTATAGGTAAATAAAAGGGCCGCAATTGCAGCCCTTTTTTATTATCGTTTTATACATTGAACCGGATGTGCGTGAGTTCTATCATACCAGTAGACTTTTAAAAGCCCCGGAGAAACGACCAGTCCTTTAGTACCTTCATTTTTAGAAATTCTTAATGTACTGGACCAGAATACGTTCTCAATCCCTAAGATAAACTTATTATAAGCAATGGATGCACTTTCCTCAATATTAGGCATTTGGCTTTCACTATCTAAAGCCGAACATTGCTCCGCGGCATCTTCACGGGAAAAACTTCCGGGACTCTTGATTAAAGGAACAGGAGCGACAACAACAGGGTCATAAGCATAAAGTGCCGTCATTACCCCCATGTCTTTCCCCATTGTGTTCGGGCCTTTGGTTCCGTTAAGGTCATATACAAAATTCGCGCACATATAAGGCTGCAAGTCCTGATTTTCTTCATTTTGAAGTTGTTTATCACGGCAAATCGGGTTGTAATAAACCACCATACTTTCACCGTTGGCGGTTTCAAAGGCTGCCGCTTTTGTATCCTGCTGGTGCCAGGAATATATTGTAGGCGTACTATCTGCAAAACCTGCAGATGAACCGGAAAACATTGTGTGCATCTCAACCAAAGTTTTTGGGAAACTTGTAATCGTACTTCCTTGTAAATTCGTAAACTTAGAACCAATTCCGCAATCTTCAAAATGCTCATAGTCACAAATATTGTTAATTTTAAGAACTTTTGAGAGCCCGTTTGTAATAAAAGTTTCGGCAACAGTATCGACAGCCGAAGCGGAAGAAGTTGCTTCTGACAATGTTCCGTAACCGTTCAATGACGGCATAAGTGCTACGGCCTGTGATAAACGTGCATACAGCGCCTTCCTTTGCGTATTCCACGTACGTTCGTTTATGTTTCCCGTGAGCGATGGAAGCGTTATCGCCGCAACCACACCGATTATCGTCAGGGATAACAGGATTTCTGCCATTGTGAACGCTGACCGTAAGCCGACCAGCCTATTATGGAACCGGCTCAGCCGGGCGGCCATGGTGAAGGCACATTTCTTGACCAACAGCCTGTTGACCAAACATAGAACCGACTCAGTCGGTGTCATCGCGAGGGCGGAAGCCCGTGGCGATCCACCGGCG
>CALUQY010000006.1 GCA_944323035.1 Candidatus Gastranaerophilales bacterium | reverse complement strand
TGGATCGCCACGGGCTTCCGCCCTCGCGATGACACCGACTGAGTCGGTTCTATGTTTGGTCAACAGGCTGTTGGTCAAGAAATGTGCCTTCACCATGGCCGCCCGGCTGAGCCGGTTCCATAATAGGCTGGTCGGCTTACGGTCAGCGTTCACAATGGCAGAAATCCTGTTATCCCTCACGATAATCGGTGTTGTTGCAGCAATTACGCTTCCGAGCCTCACCGGAAACATTAACGAACGCACATGGAATACGCAAAGAAAAGCACTTTATGCACGGTTTTCTCAGGCAATTGCTCTAATGCCTGCATTAAACGGATATGGCACTTTGAGAGAAACGACTGACAGTGCTGGTTCAACATCAATTGAGGATACTGCTGCAGAAACCTTTGTTACAAACGGGCTTTCAAAAGTCCTAAAAATTAACAACATTTGTGATAGTGAGCATATTGAAGATTGTGGAATTCCGTCAAAGTATACTAAAATGTGGGGGGGAACCGCGGATATGCCGGCCAAATTATCTGAATTGCGGGCAGAACTTATTTCTGTAAGTTATTCAGATACAACCGGAACCGGAAGTCATAGCATGCTGGATACAAAGGCTGCAGCATTTGAAACTGCCAATGGCGAAAGTATTCTGGCATTTTATAACCCGAATTGTATTGCGAATATGGCTGAGAATTCCAATTATTTTCTGGCACCAAAATTTTGTGCGAATTTTGTTTATGATTTGAATGGTAATAAGGGGCCTAATACTGTTGGAAAAGATATTGGTTTTATGACTGTATGGTATCCGTCAGACAGTGTTGTGGTCGCTCCGATGCCTTATAAGGTTTTAAACGGGGTGACAGCAGATGAGGCTGCAACGGCCTGTACGGTAAATGCAGGTGATGAATATCGTATCCCGACCAGAGATGAAACAGGGTCTTTGTATATAAATTATAATATGCTGGGGCTTTCCTCTTCTGTTATGTATTCATCTACTAAAGTAAAGTCACCTTGGTCAGGTGAGCTTAGGCAATGGGTAGTTGGCAGTTATACAGGACAGTACAGAATTCCGCATGCAGGAACGGCTGGTACTTGGGATATTGTTTGTGTAAAAAGATAATCAAAAATTTGCGGGGCATTCTGAAAGAATGCCCCGCAATAATTATTTGCCGATTTCGACGGCTCTTAGCGCCATTGCTTTGGAGATGTTAACGACTGCCAAACTTGCCTCGTATGCCCGTTGGGCGATTATCGCGTCTGCTATATCGACCATCGGGTTTACGTTTGAGGCTCTTATATAGCCTTCGGCGTCTGCGTCAGGGTGCCCCGGGCGGTAAATCTTATCGCCCAGCGTCGGATCCTCCATTACGCCGGAATAAGTTACCCCGCCTTGAAGATAAGGAAGGGTGCCTATCCCGAAAACATCTTCCTTCATTGAGTTCATCAGCCCGTGAAACGACATGTCCTCCGTTGCGTTTATTACAGGAATTTTTCTTATATAATTCGGCGTGTCAACGTTTGCGATGTTTTTCGCGTGGATATCCAAACGTGTTCCGTGAACCTGTAAGGCTTTTGCGCCGATATTCATTGATTCTAGTATGCCCATTTCAATAAGCTCCTTTGTAATTTTGTTTTGTTAGTCCGTTGCATGCCTTAGAACGCTTGCGATGACGTTTTAGAAGCGGCTGGCAACCGGTTACTTACCGACATTGATAACGGTTTTCATCTCTGTGATAATAGAGGACATCCGTCTTGTTGCCATTGAATACAGCAGTGAATTCTGCTGCATTTCGTTTAACTCGTTGGCTATGTCGATTTTTTCGTTTTCACGCTCTTCCAAAATCCCTGAAGGCCCGAGGCGTTCGGAGAGTTTTGTTTCAAGCGGGCTGTTCATTGTGCCTAAATATGATTGAAAATCTATGTCTTTTCTTACATAGTTAGGGGTGTCAACGTTTGCTATGTTGGAACCCAGTGCCCTCTGGCGCTGCGCTATCAAATCCAGCATAAGATTAATTTTATTTGTACTGTCAATAGGTGTATACATTTAAGTTACTCCCTTATATTTATTGCTTTGTTGTACATGTCGTCAACGACTTTCATCATACGCATTCCGGCAATCATTGAGGCGTTAAGTCTTAACATATCACTGACGCCGGTGTAGATATTGGCGTTTGAATTTTCAAGGTTGTGCTGTGCAAAGCAGTCGTGGTCTTTGACGAGCATTGCTTCACCGGATTCTTCGGTTGCCTGAAGCTTGTTCATGCCGATTGATTTAAGGTTTTCCTGACTGGCAAATCTTACAAGCGGAATAGTACCGAGTTTTTTGCCGGATATACTTTCGTTTGTGTCGTATGCATAAACTTCGCCGTTAGGTTTTATTTCAAATTTGAAGCAGTTCGCCGGAATTTTAATCCCTTCGCCGACAATCCAGTCATCTTCTGTGACGAGGTATCCGTTTTTGCCCTGTTTGAAAGCGCCGTCGCGGGTGTAGGCGACCTCACCGTCCTCTGATACTACCGGAATAAACCCTGTTCCGTTGATTGCAACATCATAAGGATTGCTTGTAATCATTACGGAGCCTTGCGCGTAATCCGAGCGGATTGCGGCGGTAAGGTATCCGTCCTCTGTGAGCATTTGTTCAAAGTTAACAGACTTGTAGCCTTTTGTATTATAGTTTGCAAGGTTGTTGCCGACGTAGCCCAGTTTTTCAAACTGGTGGGTTACGTTGCTCACATTTCTTCTGATTATTGCCTGAAAACTATACATAGTTTGCCTTTCTGATTATTATGATGCTGAGCCTAACTGGTTAATTACTTTTTGAAGATTCTGGTTTTGGATAAGGAATAGCTGGCGGTTTGCTTCAAAATTCCTTATTGTCGGCATCATTGTGAGGAATTCGTTTTGGAGTGACACGTTGGAGTATTCGTTAAATTTTTGTTTAATATCCGGCCGTGCTACAAGTCTGCCTTCGGAATCTACAACGCCTATAGTGCCGGCGAATTCCTGTTTCAACGTTTTGTGGTTAAAAACTCTTATTTCGCCTTTTGGGTTTATTTCAATATCTTCAAGTTTTTCCGGTACGAACGGAAGCTGGATTGGCATTCCGGCGTTAGAGAGTACCTGCGCGTCCTGAAGTGTGAGGAGATTACCCTGTTTGTCGAGCTTAAACCGGCCGTCGCGGGTAATTTTTATCCCGTCCTTATCCATTGTTTGAAAGTAGCCTTTTACGGCAATGGCGCAGTCAAGCGGGTTATCGGAAAGCGCTATTCTGCCGACCTGATCATCTGTGGCTTTTGAAAGCCCGTGGACACCGATAAATTCCGTGAAGGAAGAAACAACCGGATCCTGACGCTGATAACCGATTTTGTCAAAGCCTGTAATATTTTCGTTGTTGATAGCAATAATTTCACTTTGCAGATGCATCGCCATCAATGATGCCGTCATACCGCTATCTACATAGTTAATACCGCCGCGAATAAGCATTTTACTACCTCACTACTACATTACATTACGACTCATTATTAGTATAAATGCAGATTTTAGCTAATAAATCATCTAAATGAATGGTACTTACGGAGTTATTAATGATTAATGCAGGAAAGTCAACATTTTTTCAAAAGGTTCTATTAAGTTTTCCTGCGGAATTTCTTCGTCCATTTCGATTGTGATAATCGGTATTTTTCGCTCAACCCCTGCCCAGGTCCCGAAACTCCCCGGGGTCGGGTAGCCGATACTCTCTTCTACAGGGTAATTAAAGATTTTACCGATTTTTTCACTTATTTCGCGACCTTCACCGTCAAAATTCACGATTTTAAACGGAGTGTGGAGCGTTATGATAAGTTTGGGCGCGTATTTTTCTACAACGTCTATTACAAAGCGTGTTTCAGTTTCACTTGCAGCAGTGTCACCGCCAAAATAGCGGTTTTTCTCTCCGCACATCCAATTGTCGGTCGGGAAATTTCTGTTTATATCTACGCCGTTAGCGTTTGTACGGGTTTCGTTGGCAAGCCCGTCGGGGTTAAGGCAAGGTATGAAGAGAAATTCCGGCGGGAAATTGGTGTTTTTTTGAAGGTAGTTGTTGATTAGAAACTCTCCCTGCGGTTCATCACCGTGCACAACGCCGATTATGAGAATATATCCGTTTTTATCAAGCGTGCGTCTGCCGATTAGTTGAATTTCATTGTTTAATTTTGTTGTGGCTCTCTCTAAAATCATTTTACCCTTCTAACAGTGCGTTGACAAACTCCTGCGGGTTAAAAGCGCGCAAATCTTCCATTTTTTCGCCGACCCCGATAAGTTTGACCGGCAGACCCATTGTTTTCGCTATGGCTAAAACGATTGCGCCTTTTGCGGAACCGTCAAGTTTAGTAAGCGCGACGCTGGTGATAGAGGTGCATTCTTTAAAGACTTTTGCCTGCTGCAGCCCGTTTTGACCGGTGTTGGCATCTATGACAAGAATGCTTTCACGCAAAGCTTCAGGTGCATTTTTGTCGATTACGGCTTTAATTTTTGACAACTCTTCCATAAGGTTAAATTTATTTTGCAGCCTGCCCGCTGTATCGACAAGAATAATATCGTATTTTTCGCTTTTTGCTTTTTGAATTGCTTCGTAGACGACGGCGGCGGGGTCGATTTTATCTTTTCTGACAATGTCAGCGCCTGCGCGTTTTGACCAGATATCAAGCTGTTCTTCGGCTGCTGCGCGGAAGGTGTCGCCTGCCGCAATCAAAACCTTTTTACCTTCCTGCCTGAATTTATACGCAAGTTTACCTATTAGAGTCGTTTTTCCTGCGCCGTTCACGCCCGTGATAAAGTAAATGTTCAGCCCGCCATCTTTGTAGTTTAATTCTGTTGAGCCTGCATCTGCCAGCGTTTTTAGAAACTCTTCCCGCAAAAATTCTCTGACCTGCGAAGGTTTGATTTTATTCTGTGCGCGGAGTTTGTCTATCAATTCCGACGCATAAGAAACACCCAGATCAGCGCTGATAAGGGTGTCCTCCATATCTTCCAAAACGAATTCCGAAAACTCTTCTTCCTTTTCAACATCTCCGATTCCGCCGAGAGTTTCAGCGGTGTTTTTCAATGCGTTTTTAAGGTTTTCAAATTTTTCAGAGAAGAATTTAAACATTTTTCTATACTCGTACTTTTATCAATTACCGTAAGCCGGAGTCTTTAAAAAGCCGGCAGGCGGTTATTCAATGCCGTAGTCAACAACGACTTTTGCCAGAATTCCGTTGATGAAGTTAGTGCTTTCATCCGTAGAATATTTTTTAGCAAGTTCCAGCGCTTCGTCAATAACGACTTTCAGCGGTGTTGCTTTGATGTATAAAAGTTCAATTAAAGCGATGCGCAAAATGTTTTTATCCATAGTAACAAGTCGTTGGAAATCCCAGTTTTTTGAGTACTTCTGGATAATTTCATCAAGTTCCTTGTGGTGTTCTTTATGTAATTCCGCGATTTTTATTGCAAAAGCCTGAACATCATTTTGCGAATCCAGCGTTGTGAATTCCGCGATTTCTAGCGCCATAAGAGCCTTATCAGCAACATCAATTGTCTGCCCGAGCTTTTCTGACAGGTCGGAAGTCAAAATGACCGGTACCGCAACGTTTGAAACTCCGATTGGTCTATTCAGGTTTGTTTCGTGGTTAGCTTCATAATCATCAACCTGCGCTTTGAACTCCATCAGCCCGCTAAGCGCGATTTGAAGCTCATCTGTGGCGTTGCTCTTTAATGTTCTTACCGATTTCAAAACAATGTTTGCAAAATCGGATTTTGAGTATTTCTCTATATCTTTGTCAATCTGCGAGAACAGGATAAACGCTAATTCTCTTGCAGCTCTGCGTGCTTGCATATCTTACCTCTTTTTAATTAATTACCGTAACATTAAAAGCGTAACACAAACATGTTTAAAATAAAAGAGGCGCGCCGCGTGCGGCGCGCCTTGAAAATTTATGATTAAATTGAGTGTTCGTAAATGGTTCTAACGACTTCTCTGGAGTTGCCGCTAGGGCCGATGTCGATAAGACCTGAAAGTGACGGAGTTGTGAAAACTAAGTCGGTAAGTTTGTCGACGTCGTCTTTGGTGAAGCCTTCATCGCTCAATTTTTCAGGTACACCGACGGATTTTAACCATTCATAAACTTCTGCAGAAGCTTTGTCAGCGTCGGCCGCTTCAGGTTTCAAGCCCGGTGCAATCGGTTCTAGGATGTAAGCAAGTGTGTTTGCTCTGTCTTTGTAAATCGTTTTGATAACAGCCGGCAGAAGCATTGCCAGACCAAGACCGTGTGAGAGTTCGTGTTTAACAGCGCTGAGCGGGTGTTCAAGCGCGTGGGTGTAGTGGAGTAAGCCGTTGTCAAAACATACACCGCCCATCATTGCCGCGTAAGCTAAGAAATATCTTGCTTCTAAATCATCAGGGTTTTCAATCGCTTTAGGAAGATATTTTGCAACTAGTGTGATAACTTCTCTTGCAAGAGTGATTGTGTAAGGTGATGCAACTGTTGATGTTGCGGCTTCAACAACGTGGTTAACCGCATCGATTGAAACAAATTTTGTTTGTTTCGGTGAAAGCTTTGTCATTAATTTTGGATCGTCAATCGCAAAAATCGGATAAATACAATCGTAAGCAATTGCCGGTTTAAAATCTTTTTCAGGAACTGTTACGACCGCAAAACGGTTAGTTTCTGTACCTGTTCCGTGTGTTAAGTTGATAGAAACAATCGGAGCAGCTTTGACCGGTGCAAATTTGAATTCCATCAAGTCGTTTGCACTCTTATCAGGGTATTCCATCAAAATAGCGGTAGCCTTGCCGGCATCTGTCGGAGAACCTCCGCCGATTGCAATAACAGCCTGTGCACCGAAATCTCTTGCCATTTTAACCGCGTCGTTAACGTGGTGGGTTGTCGGGTTTGGCGTTACCTGATCGTAGTTTATATATCCGATACCGTTGTCTTTGAGGGCTTTTTCAACGTAATCCCATGCGCCTGTGGCTTTATATGCGTTGCGTCCTGACATAACGATAACCTTGTTAATGCCTTTTTCTTCTTTTAAAACTTTAGCAATGTCGTTAATTTTTTCGATAGCCCCAACGCCGAAATAAACGGATGTGCGGGTCCTAATCTCTCTAACTTCATTGATTTTCATGTCTTTTTCCCACATAATAACCTCCTATATATTTACAAGGAGATTATACCAACTCCGCTTTTGGTTTGCAATAAGTTTCCTGAAATTCGTCAATGATTTCGTTGAGTAACTCAAGCTTTCCTTCGGTCTGTTTGCTGATGTTTTCCATCATCGTGTCGATTTGCGCGCGTGTAATCTCATCGGAATCGTCATTTATAAGCTGAGTTGTGAAAAAGTTTAAGATTGTGGTAAGAGTTCTGTAATGAGAGTGAAATTCCATAAGTTTGTTTTCAAGTTTTTGTTCTGCCATGATAGCCTTCCTTTCTGAATTTATTACTAATTGCTAGCAAATATTTGCTAGGGCAAAATTATTTTAACACTAACATACATATTATGCAAGACAAGGAACAGGCTAAAAATAAACGAGCGATGTATAAAGCGTTGGCTAAGATTATTCAAAAACATAGAGAGGCGCAAAATAAATCTATCTATGAACTGGCTGCGGTTTGTTCTATGTCGACTAATTCTTGGAATAGGATTGAAAAAGGTATTAGTTTAGACCCTTCATTTACTACAATCTGGAAAATTGCGGAAGCTTTGGACATTTATCCGGACGAATTAATAAGAGAGGTTCGTGAAAAGCTCGGCGACGACTTCTCCCTGTCAGATTTGAAATAATTTGTAAGTTGTGCTTGCAAGCCCAACCTACTGGGCTTTAACACATTTTCGTTTGTGTCATATTTACAAATGGATTGCCACGTTGTTCGCTCTGCTCACTCTTCGCAATGACAGGAACGTCATCGCGAGGGCGCCAGCCCGTGGCGATCCAGTCAACCGGTTTCGCAAATTTGTAAGTTGTGCTTGCAAGCCAAACCTACTAGGCATTAATACATTTTCGTTTGTATCATATTTACAAATGGATTGCCACGTCGTTCGCTCAGCTCACTCCTCGCAATGACAGGGGCGTCATCGCGAGGGCGCAGCCCGTGGCGATCCAGTCAACCAGTTTCGCAAATTCGTAAGTTGGGCTTGCAAGCCCAACCTACTTGACTTCTTCTTCTCAGATTTGAAATAATCTTAACGTTGGATAGACAACGTCCTGTTAATATCTATAATTTTTTTAAGGGTAGTACCTTCACCCCGCTGGCACACACGATTATATGGAGAAATCGGTCAGAGAGGAGGTGGTAATATGAAACTTGGTTTTATTCTGTTTATAAATTGTTTTATAAACAGATATAAAGAAAAAGTCCCAATACTGGAGATATTGGAACTTTTCTTAAAATCATAGTTATCATAGGGTATGAAGTCAAGCTCTTAACAAGAACACCCAAGTATTGTTAAGGGCTTGCCCCTATGTTTATATTATTGATGATTTTACGGGTTTTGTCAAGCCTTATTTCTTAAACTTTGCCAGCAGGTTGGAGTTTTCAGCGGGTTCCGGCGCTGTTTCCGGCGGGGTGTTTGGGGCCTGAATTTCTTCAACTGCCTGCGGTTCTGGGATTACATTCGCGTAGTATCTGTAATCTTCAAGATCGTCCATTGCCTTTTTAACACCGAGTCTGCCTGCGCGCAATTGAAGTTCCGCAAGCCATGAACTTACGATGTAAGTCATTACGGCGGTGAATACTGTCCAGGTTATGCCGGCTGCAGCGAGTGCCTTTTTGAGCTGCGGTGTCGCAAACATCTTCATAATTGCGCCGGATTTGAGGGCTTCTATAGTTTTGTCAGGGTTTTCGTTGAATTGTTTTACGATTGAACCCATAATTCCTTTAAAATGTTCTTTCGGAATATTATCCCAAACTTTGGAGATGTTGTGGATAATTTTAACAACGCTATCTTTTTCCCAGCCGCGGAACGGAGTGCTGCTTAAGAATTCCTGATAAGCTTTTTCATCCATTGCTTTAATCATGTCTGCCATACCATTCAGTGCGGCTTTAGGGCTGGTAAGCATATCAACTTTTGAGAGCGCCCCTGCTAAGCTGCCGGCTTCTGTTCCTGCGGCTCTGCCTGCAAGTTTTGCGGCTGCGGCCGCACCTTGAGCGGCTTGGGAGATGTCTTTTATAATACCCGGAACATCTTCAAGCTTGAGCGGAATTGTTTTTGCGTTGATAATTTCTGTCATATCGAGTTTGCCGACAGCATCAATATAGTTTTCTTTCGTGACGCCTTTATTCAGGCCGTCAAGTAATTCTTTAATCATTTCTTTTATTTTTGTTTTATCAGCCAGTTCTGATACGGTATTTTGATTATCGGATTTCAAACCGGCTTCAATAAGGTCGTTGTCCAGAACGTTATTGATTAACTTACTTTGCATTTCGCCCAGCAATTCGCTGAAGGTGTCAATATTTTTCTCATCGCCGATGATTTTTATCAATTCTTCGCGTGCCGTGTTGAAGCGTTCCGGAGTCATTTGGGCAACGCTGTTTTTGTTCAGCGTAATTATGTCAAAGATATCGGCTCTTGTTTCGGCGTTTTTAACGTACTCAAAGTTCCAGAGTATGCGTTTTATGACTTCCTGTTGATTTTCTAGCAATTGTCTTACCTCTTGCGGAAGCTTTTTGAGAGATGAATTATATCCGGAGAGGTTGTAGCTTAACTGCCAGATAGCACTTCTTTGAGCCTTTTCGTCCATATTCCTGAACGTAGTTGAAAGATGGTTTCTGGTGTTTGCTATTGCTTTTGGAATCATTTCGCCGAGCGGTGTCTTGAGAATGTCGATGCCTTTAAAGATTTCGCCGTATTTGACGCTGGTTGTGTCGGTATCGGCTACGACTTTGGCAACGTGTTTGTCAACGCCTTTCAGATATCCTTTGAAGAGTTTGGTGTTTAAGATATTTGAGAATTTTGATATAACATTGGTTACTTTTTCAGTAATTTTTTCAGGGGTATATTTGCCGCGTCCGGCCTGAATACCAAAGTAAATCAGCGGTGAAATTGCGGTCAGGAAACCGCCTACTATTACAAACGGCTGTGCGGTTTGGATTGCGGCTTCCGTAGCTTCCGAGTAGGCTTGTGATTTGTCATCGACTTTTTCAAATGTCGTGAAAACTTTTGCCTGTAAGTTCTTAGCATCGCGAAGCTGTTCGTCTGTAACATCAAGTTTTCTCAACTCTGTATTGAGAGCCTGTTTTTCTTTTAATTCGTTATTTCTGTAGTTGTTATATTTCCACCAGTCGCGGACAATTCTCGGGATAAATAGTGCATATTCCTTGAATTTTGATTCTCGTTTGTCCGTATTTTTAACGTCTTTGACTTCATCTAGTTCGGTATCTGAGTAGCCGATGAAGTTTACCGGATCTTTTTCCAGTTCGCGTTTTGCGGTGAAACGTCCTGCGCGGGAGGCGTCTTTTTGGAGTTTCAGTGCGATAATTGCACTCGGGAACGCTGCGAGTAAACCTGAGGCAAGACCTATAAACCAGCGGCCGCGGGTTTTATGAACCATTGCTCCGGCAAAGAGGTCTTTCATCTTCTTAATGGCTTTGGCTTGTTTGTCGCCTTTGCTCAGGTTTTTTACTTCGTTTTTAAGTCTGTCGTTTTTCCAGTGTTTTTCCCATTGCTTTTTCGTTTGAGGGATGCCTGTGAATTCACCGTAAAATTCTTTCCACGCCGAGTCATATTTCGGGTCTGTGCGTTTTAATTTTGCAAGTTCTTTGAAAGTATCTTTGGCTTCTTTGGTTCCGTGTTTTTCAACGTATTTGCCGACCCATTTTTTGATTAAGCCTGTTCTTTCAAGCCCCAGCGTGGCAAGGAACCCGATTGCGCTGCCGACTATCGGGAAGGTTCCCATTATAACGTCTGCTGCGGTTTCCATTTTCTCGGAATTCTTTTCTGCTTCGTTATTGATTTTTTTGACAACGCGTTGGATAACTTCCTGATCTTTTTTTGCTTGAAGAATTTCAGCCTCTGTAAGCGGGCGTGTGACCATACTTTGTTGTTTTTCGCGAAGCTTTCTGGATTGTTTATAGTTGTCGTGGTCGCGGATTAATTCGCGCAAACTTGAGAACAGGCCTTTTTTAAGCTTTGTTTTTTGATCTTTTTTAATTCTTTCAGGGTGTTTTTCAAGTTCAGCTTTTGCCTGAGCGATTTGTTCAGGGGTATAATTTACAAATGCTTTCGGGTCTTTGAGTTCTCTGCGCGCTTGAAAACGTGCGATACGGGAGCTGTCGACCTGTAATTTTGTTTCGTAAATATTGCCCATAATCCAGCCGGCAATCGCGGCTATTGGAACTGATATAATTGTCAGTTTGTTTTTAAGTTTTATACCGCTTATAGATTTTTTCCAGGCTTTATTTATTTCTAACGCTTCGTTTCTTAACGTTGTGTCTGTAATTTTTTCAAGATGCCTTTTGCTTCCACGCAGTTCATCAGTATCGAAGTGAATATTGTCAAGGATTTCACCATTGCTTAATTTAATGGAAGTGTTAGCCTTGTTAAGCTTTTCTGTAAACTCAATGTTTTTCTTGTCTTTGTCAAAAGCCTCTTTCATCTCTTTTAACTTTTTATTAGCCGGCTTGATGCCAAGGTTATATGCAAGATAGGCAGTAATGCCGCCGCTTGCAATAAGAGAAATAGATGATATCGGCTCGGCAATGGTTTCGACGTTTTCCGCGACACTTTCGGAATGGTCGTCCATTGTATCAATTACATTAATAAGGGTTTCGCCTAAATCCTTTGCCCTTTGCACCTCATCGGAAGTCGGAGCGTGTTTCGCCTGATACGCCTTTCTTTGCGCATCTTTATCCCGCTGCTGTTGTTCCCAGCGGTCAAGCTGGCTGCTATTTTTCCTTACTTCGTTTAGTGAGTTGAAAAAATCCATTGACTTTAACGTTCCTTTTCCTTGAAAGTGCACATGGCACATTTCCCCTATAATTTTATAAAGGTGGAACGGTCGGAATTTTTGCTATTGTTTTTGGTGAATATTAAAAATTGTTAAATTTTTATCGGATTTTTCAAGGCTTAATATGAACCCCTGTTCCTCAAGCATATTTTTTGTAAGTATCAGCCCGAGGCCGGAACCGTTTGATTTTGTGGTGAAACCTTCCGTAAAAATATTCTCACGAATTTCAGGCGGAATAGGTTCGCCGTTGTTCTCGATTAGAATATCGTTGCTGCGGGTGTAAAATTTTACCTTGCTTGCACCGGCTTCAATCGCGTTTTTGATTATGTTTACAACTGCCGAGGTAAATTTATTTTTGTCGGCGTTTATTGCCGTGTCTGAAGAAATTTCGTTTGTGAAGGATATTTCTTTATACGCCTTGCAAATTTCAATTGCGTCGTCAATTAAATTTGCAAGGCGTAATTCCTGCAGGCGAACTTCACGCAGTGAGTTTGCGCAATCCGCAATCAGTGAAAGAGAATTTTGAATGCTTTTTATCGCACGTGCTATCGTTGCGTCTTCTATCCCTTTTTTCTCAAGTGTGCGGCGGATAACTTCCGTATACAAATCACAGACCGAAATCTGATTCTTTATTTCGTGAAAAACACTTTTAGCTCTTAAATCTTCCATTGCCTATTTACCAAAAGGGGGCGGCAGCCCTGCTGCCGCCCCCTGCAAAATTTACTACTTATGCAGAGATTTTTACTCTTTTCTTATTGCCGAAGCCGTTTTTCAATGCGTAAAGAACTGCCTGAGTTCTGTCGTTAACCTGCAATTTCTGGAAAATGCTGTTAACGTGTGTTTTTACTGTGGTTTCAGAGATGAATAATTTTTGAGCTACGCTTTTGTAATTTTCGCCTTCTGTTAATAATTCAAGAACTTCTTCTTCTCTGTTTGTAAGGTTTGAGAGAAGATTTTCGCTGTAAGACTGGCTTGTTTCCATTTTGTGTGATTTTTGGAAGTATTCAAAAAATCTTGCAGAGAGTGTTGCCGGTAAGAAAATTTTCCCTGCCAGAACATCTTCGATTGCTCTGATTAACTGTGTTGAAGCCATAGTTTTTAAAATATAACCCTTAGCGCCTAGCTTCATTGCTCTGAAAATTAAATCCGAATCATCATATCCGCTGAGTGAGATAATTTTAGCACCCAAACCAAGCTTGTCGATTTCCTGAATTGCTTGCAGACCGTCTTTTTCAGGCATGTTGATGTCCATTAAAATTACATCGGGTCTGTATTTTTTTACCATTGTAATCCCGACATTAGCGCTTGTTGTAGTTGCGACAACATCAAAAGTTCCTTCGATTTCTATTAATTCTTTTACGCCTCTTAAATGATTTGCGTTGTCATCAATCAATAAAACTTTTGCGTTTCTTTTAAACTCTCTCATTATTTTATTCCCCTTTTGTTCTTCCCTCTACATTTTTAATACTACTGTTTTTGTATGGTGTTTACATCCATGGACTGGTTGATATTAACGATTTTTTGGTAGGATATAAAAATCTAAATCTAAAGATTGAGAAAATCCCTCAATCATGCTCTACATCATGCTTTAGACCATGCTCTAGAACTTTTGTGATATAATTTTTACAGTGGATAGTCGGCTAAGGAGTTTAGTATGAATATTGTAATTTTTCTAATCGGTTTTGCTGCGGGCGCGGTTCTTGCTTTAATACTCCAAATGGTTGTTGCAAAACGTGCAAATCGTGTGGAGGAAGAATTACAAAAACGTGAGGAAGAACTTTATAAGCGTATGCAGACAGAATTTGAAAATACCACACTGAAACTTTTAACCAGTTCTTCTGATACAATAACCTCAAAAAATGCCGAATCCCTCGACAGAATTTTGAAACAATTTAAAGAAAAAATTGAAGATTTTGAGAAAAATCATAATGAAAATGCACGTTTAGAACGTGATAAACTCGTTGCTTTTGATAATAATATTCAGATGTTTATTAAGACTGGAAACCAGATTTCGCAGGAAGCTGTAAAATTAGCAAGTATGATGAAATCTGATAACAGGGCAAGCGGGAAGTGGGGTGAAATTGTACTTGCTCGTGTTCTTGAGGCGTCCGGTTTGCGCGAAGGTGACAATAAGGAATATGAACTTCAACCTGTATTAAAAGGCGGTCGTCCGGATGCGGTTGTATATCTGCCGGATAATAAAAAGGTTGTAATTGATGCGAAAACTTCTATTGAATCGTGGGATAAATATTTAAATGCACAGTTAGACTACGATCGTGATGAGGCATTAAAAGAGTTCAAATTGTCAATGAAAAATCATATTAACGGACTGGCAAGCCGTGATTACATAGATGAAAATTCATTCCCTTACGTAATGATGTTTATTCCGATAGAAAGTTGTTATTCTCTGGTGTTCTGCGATGACTGCGAGTTATGGAAATATGCTTGGGATAGAAAAGTTATGCCGGTATCTCCGTCAACCCTGCTGGCATCTTTAAAAATAGTAAATTCTTTTATGGCTATTGACAGGCAAAATAAAAACGCACAGGAAATCGTTAAAGTTTGTACAACAATGCTGGATAAATTCGCTGCGCTGCTCGGGGATTTGAAAAAGACGCGCGACGGTTTAAATGCGGCAATTACAAAACTTGACGGCCGCGGAAATATGATAGGACAAATCGAAAAGCTGGAAAAACTGGGCGTGAAATCTTCTAAAGAAATTCAAATGCCCGGAGTGGAAGAAATAGTTTAGTTATGATAGGATAGGTTTATGAAACATACATTTGAACAAAAAGTTTTTTATGCAGACACAGACGCGTACGGCGTTGTGTGGCACGGGTCGTATCTCCGCTGGCTGGAAATGGGCAGGGTTTACTGGTGCGAAGCCAACGGGCATAAATTGCAGGAACTGGAAGCGCAAAATGTTGTTCTTCCGGTTACAAACCTAAATATCCGCTACAAACGTTCTGCACGGCTGGATGATGAATTGTCAATCCATACGTGGATTTCTGCGTTCAACGGAACGACCGTTACTTTTAGTCAGGAAATTTATGTGAACGACTCTGAAAAACCGTATATTACGGCAGAAGTTGAGGTCGTGGCAATTACGGCAGATGGCGGAAAGTTATACCGCAAAATGCCTGAAATGCTGGCTAAAGTCTTTGAAGGAGAACTTGTATGTCAGGTGTAAGGCTGAATAAATACATTGCTTCCTCGGGTCTGTGTTCACGCCGTAAAGCGGATGAGCTAATCGAAAGCGGCGTTGTACAGGTTAACGGCAAAACCGTAAAGGAACTCGGATACCTTGTTCAGGGAAAAGACAAAGTTTTTGTTGATAAGAAAATGGTTCGGCCGGTCAAACACGAATACTACAAATTTTTTAAACCCGCAGGCTACATCACAACGGCGGATGACGAAAAAGGACGCAAAACAATTTATGACCTGCTGCCGGAAAATCTCTATCATCTTAAACCGGTCGGGCGTCTGGATAAGGATTCCACAGGACTTATAATTCTTACAAATGACGGAGAGCTTATAAACCAGCTTACGCACCCGTCGGTTAAGGTGCCTAAAGTTTATCTCGTGTCGGTCAACGGGCGGGTTCATAAGCACGAACTTGAGCAGATGGCGCTCGGGATTGAAATTGAAAAAGGGAAAATTGCATACGCTGACATCACCGTTCTTGAAATGGACAACAATGTTACAACTATGAAAATAACACTGTTTCAGGGGCTTAACAGGCAAATCCGCAAGATGTTTGAGCACTTTGGCTATGAAGTTAAATCCTTAAAACGTATTCAGCATGCGACCGTTTCTCTGGAAGGGCTGAAACGCGGTGAGTTTAAGCCGATTAAACCGCAGGCGATAAAAGAGTTAAAGAATTTTTTAAACAGGATTGCGCAGGATGATTAAAATTGCGATAGCAGGAAATATTGCCTCGGGCAAAAGTGCTGTCGAGGGCTTCTTTAAAGCAAAAGGCTATGATGTCATTGATACCGATAAAATCGGGCATGAAATTTTAAACTCAAGCGCTGATGAGATTATCAAGGCGTTTGAAGACGTTGATATTTCTACTAACGGCAACATTGACCGTAAAAAGCTGGGTGCCATAGTCTTTTCCAGCTATCCTGCGCGCAAAAAACTTGAAAATATTGTGCACCCATTAATCCGCCGGCGGCTGGAGGAATACTTTGCCGCACACAGTGAGGAAAACGTTATTCTGGTTGCAATTCCGCTCATTTTTGAAGCGAAAATGGAGGATTTATTTGACAAAATTATTTTCGTTTTCGCTGATGACGAAACCCGTCTGGAACGTTTAATGGCGCGCAACAATTTGACAAAAGAAGACGCAATGAAGCGGATAAATTCGCAGATGTCGCAGTTTATGAAACTGGAAGAAAGTGATTATGTTTTCCACAACAACGGAACTTTAGAAAATTTGCAAAATCAGGTTAACGATTTTTGCAATAAAATATTGGAGGCTCTCTAATGATTGACAGATATTCGCGCGAAGAAATGAAGAAAATTTGGGAACTTGAGTCAAAATTTTCGTACTACCTCAAGGTAGAACTTGCGGTGTGCGATGCGTATGCGCAGAACGGCGATTTTCCGATTGGTGACATTGAAGAACTTAAAAAACGGGCGGCATTTTCCGTTGCGCGAATTGACGAAATCGAGCGCGAAGTCCGGCATGATGTAATCGCATTTCTTACCTGCGTGAATGAAAGTCTGGGAGAATATGCAAAATATATGCATGTCGGGATGACAAGTTCTGATGTTATTGATACGGCTTTTGCCCTGCAAATCTCTGACAGCGCGCAAATTATTCTGAAAGATTTTGACGGGCTGCTTGAGGCTTTATATGAACTTAAAAATAAGCACAAAAATACCGTCTGCATAGGCCGTTCTCACGGAATTCACGCGGAAGTTATGACGTTTGGTGCGAAACTTTGTTCGTGGATTGATATTCTTGAACGTCAGAAAGATAACTTTATCCACGCGCTTGAAGATATTAAAGTCGGGCAGATTTCCGGGCCTGTCGGAACTTATTCCAATATTGATCCTGTGATTGAAGAAATTACCTGTCAACACCTCGGGCTTAAACCTGCACGGATTTCTACGCAAATTATCTCCCGCGACCGCCACGCTTACTTTATGCAGTCGCTGGCATTAATCGCAAGTGTCATTGAACAATTCGCAACCGAAATCCGCCACCTTCAGCGCACAGAAGTCTTAGAGGTTGAAGAAGGCTTTGCTAAAGGGCAAAAAGGCTCATCTGCAATGCCGCATAAGAAAAATCCGGTTCTCTCTGAAAATCTGTGCGGGCTTGCACGTGTCGTTCGTTCAAACTCCCTCGCCGCTATGGAAAATATTAACCTCTGGCATGAACGCGATATTTCACACAGTTCGGCAGAACGTATAATCTTTCCTGACAGCTTGATTTTAGTGGATTTTATGCTTAACCGTTTTGAAAACATCGTCCGCAATCTCGTTGTTCACGAAAAAAATATGCTCAAAAATACAGAAAAATTCGGCGGTATAATCTTTTCACAAAAAGCATTGTTGAAACTTATAGAAAAAGGACTTACCCGTGAAGAAAGCTACAAAATAGTTCAGCGTAACGCCCTTGACGCTTTTGAAAATGACGGCGATTTCAAAGCAAATCTTCTTGAGGATAAAGACGTTACTTCACGCTTGAATAAGGATGAAATAGACGCTATCTTCAACAAAGAGGATTTCCTGAAAAATATCGCAGCAATCTATGCCAGATTTGAAAAATAAATTTTTATTAACAATTTTTGCGTTGTGACTTGCAAAAAAGAATTTTCATTGTATGATTGTGTTATACACTTGGCTAGAAAAGGAATATTATTATGTCTAAAAAATGTGAAATATGCGGAAAAGAAAGTTTAAAAGCTGCAAGCAGATCTTTTTCAAATAAACAAAATGTTTACCGTCAACAACCTAACCTTCAAACTGTTAGAGCTGAAATTAACGGACAGGTTAAAACAATTAAAGTCTGCACATCTTGCTTGAAAAAAGGCAAAGTTAAAAAAGCAGTGTAATTTAAGCAATGTTATTTTTAAGTAAAGCCCCTTATTAAGGGGCTTTACTTTTTATAAAAAATAGTACATAATGAAAGAGGCAATAAGGCAATAAGAGAATAAGGCAATAAGTCGTAATGACCGAATGGAAGAAAAATAGTCCTATTGCCATAATGCCCTATTGACCTATTGCCTTATAACAAAGAAAGGATGGAAAGAATGAAAAAACGTAGAAAAGTATTAACAAATGCAGGGGGGGGGGGGGCCTCTCTTAACAGGCACAATTGAGGAGTCGGCCGCTGAGCGGCATCCACAAAGCGACCCGAGTGGGAATTTAACGAAAGAAGTAAGCACGAAGGCCGTAAAGTATCCGTCATTGCGAGCCGACGAATGCCGGCGTGGCAATCTAGTCAAAAACGTCGCGTCTCCATGTTGTCATGCTGAACTGCGCGAGCGGGCAGAAGCACAAAGCGAAAATGTGAAAAGTATCTGTCACCCTGAACTTGATTCAGGGTCTGTTGAGCGATGCGAACTACCGGTAACGCCGGACAGATTCCGAAACAAGTTCGGAATGACACCGCCGGTCAAGGCGGCTTCCTGTTTAGTTTGTTCGTTAAAAAGTCATGTTCAACCCATGTGGATGGCACTCAGTGCCTTCACCATGGCGGCCCGGCTGAGCCGCTCGACTGAGTCGGTCGCTGAGCGACTTCCACAATTGAATCCGAGCAAGAATTTAGCATTCACAATGGCGGAAATATTGTTATCCTTGACGATAATCGGTGTGGTTGCGGCGATTACACTTCCAAGCCTCACGGGCAACATAAATGAGCGTACATGGAACACGCAAAGAAAAGCCCTTTATGCGCGGTTTTCGCAGGCAATTGCTCTAATGCCTTCTCTTAACGCCTACGGTACCTTGACAGAAGGTGTTGATTCAAACGGTTCAACGGTAGTAACCGAAGACACGGCCGCTGAAACCTTTGTCACAAACGGGCTTGCTAAAGTCCTAAAAATAAATAATATTTGCGATAATGAACACTTGCAGGATTGCGGTTTACCTGAGAAATTTACTGCTATGCACGGTTCTCAGTATGATTTTCCGACTGATAACAAGAGTGTTAACCTGATGCTGGTAAATGCTGTATGGTCTGGGCATACTTCTGACAACTATTCCCAAGCAAATGTTAAGGCTGCTGCCTTTGAAACTATTAACGGTGAAAGTATCGCTGTTTTTTATAATCCGAGTTGTACTTCCGGTATGAATGAAGAATCTTATAACGTTCAATCAAAGGTATGTATGATGAGTATTTATGATTTGAACGGTACAAAAGGCCCAAATACTGTCGGTAAAGATATGGGATTTATCGGTGCACTTTATCCTAGTGACAGCGTTGTCGTTGCTCCGATGCCGTATGCGCAGTTGGGTGCTGAAATGGCGTTTGAGGACGCAAAATCTTATTGTAAAAACCTTTCCTCCGGAGAATACAGATTGCCGAATCTGGATGAATCAGCACTTCTTTTTGTGTTTAAGAAATACCTTTCGGATTATAATTCCGGAAACTTTTGGACGGGTATTTCTTATGACGCAGACTATGCGTGGGGTCAGGGACTTGGCGGTGACAGAGGCCACCAATCTTTAAAAACTACTTCTAAACGTGTCTGGTGTGTCCGGCGATAGCTTTTCGAGCTAGAGGCTGATTAAAAAAGCGGGTTTATCAAAACCCGCTTTTTTCTATATTCTGTCAAATCCTGTGTATTTTTGAAGAACTTCCGGAATAAGAATGGTTCCGTCTGCTTGCTGGAAGTTTTCAACAATCGCGGCAAAGGTTCTGCCGACCGCAAGTCCGGAGCCGTTGATTGTATGTACAAAATTAACTTTTCCGGTTTCTTTATCACGGTAACGGATGTTTGCGCGTCTTGCCTGATAGTCGCCGAAGTTTGAACAGCTTGAAATCTCTTTATAATTGTTATAAGAAGGCAGCCAAACTTCCAAATCCCAGCATTTATTTGCAGAAAATCCGATATCCGCCGTACAAAGTGCAACACGTCTGTAAGGCAGCTTGAGAAGCTGCAGCATTTTTTCAGCATCTTCTGTCAGTTTTTCGTGTTCCATAGGGCTGGTTTCAGGTTTACAGAGTTTAACAAGTTCGACTTTATTAAACTGGTGAACTCTGATAAGTCCGCGGGTATCTTTTCCCGCAGAGCCGGCTTCACGACGGAAGCAAGGAGTGTATGCCGTCATATATTTAGGCAAATCTTCTTCTGATAAAATTTCATTCTGGTAAATATTTGTTACAGGCACTTCTGCTGTCGGGATAAGGTATAAATCTTCGTTTTCGCATTTATACATATCTTCTTTGAATTTTGGAAGCTGTCCAGTGCCGGTCATTGTTTGCGCGTTTGCCATAAATGGCGGCAGAATTTCTTCGTATCCCTGTTTTTCTGTGTGATAGTCAAGGAAGAAATTAATAATTGCTCGTTCTAATTTAGCGCCTTTGCCGCGGTAGAGAGTAAATCTTGATTGAGAAATTTTTACGCCGCGTTCAAAATCAACAAGATTTTTTTCTTCGCACAAATCCCAGTGGGCTTTTGGCTCAAAATCAAATTTGGTCGGTTCACCCCATGTGGAAACAACCACATTGTCGTCTTCTGATTTGCCGACAGGTGTTGTTTCATCAGGAATATTCGGTGTGTGAAGTAAAAGAGATTTTTGTTGTTCATCAAGTTTTGATTCTTCTTCTTCCAGTGCTTTTATTTCATCTCCGAGCAGTTTAACTTCTGCCTGAACCGCGTCGGTATTTTCTCCTTTTTTCTTTAGCTCGCCTATCATTTGAGAATCTTTTTTACGTTTTGCTCTGAGTTCATCAGCCTGTGCTTGAACTTTGCGGCGCTGAACGTCAATTTCAATGACTTCATCTATAGATAAGTCAGGGTTTCTGCGTTTTAGTAGTTCGTTAATTTTTTCAGGGTTCTCTCTTATTAATTTGATATCAAGCATGTTAACCTCTTTTCTTCCTTTTCTCTCGTTTGTAAGTGTAAATCAAAGAAATGCAATAATCAAGGCGTTGTTTAATTTAGTATATTTTTTATAAAAGAATTAATAGCGCAGAGTTTTGATTTATCACCTTTAAGAAGGTGGATATTTTTAATAATTTCTTTTTCATAGTCAGCGCAGGTATATTCTTCTGTAAACGTAAATAAGTCTGCGAATGATATATTTAACGCTTCCGATATTTTCACAAGATTGTCCGGTGATGGAAAGTATTTTCCGCGCTCAAACGAACTTATACTGTTTATCTCAACGTTGATAAGTTCAGCAAGCTTTTCCTGCGTTATGTTATTAAGTTTTCTGTATTTTTGAATATTTTTTCCGAGGCTTTCTTTTAAATTCATTCTTTAATTTTATCCTGATTGTAAAGCTTAAATAACAATCTATTGCTTGTAAATATTTGTTGATTTTACAAGCGTTACATGTATAATATACATGTGCAGCTTGTAATTATTTATAAAAAATATATTCGTAACGTGTAGAAAGAAGGTGAATACAGAGTGCAGGAAAAGAAAATATCTTTAATTATACCGGTTTATAATGTTGAAAAATATCTTGCCAGATGTCTGGATAGTGTTATGAAACAGACTTTCAGGGATTTGGAAATAATATGCGTAGATGACGGTTCAACGGATAATTCTTCTGATATTTTACAAAAATATGCGAAGAAAGATGAACGTATTGTTGTGATAACTCAGGCAAATGCCGGTCTGTCTGCGGTTAGAAATGTCGGGATTTCTAAGGCGAAAGGTAAGTATATATGCTTTATTGATTCTGATGATTGGATTGATTTTGATTTTTGTGAAAAATTGTATAACTGTGCTGAAAAGTATTCCGCAGATATTGCGGTTGCAGGAATTGTCAGAGTTAATGGCAGAAGAAAAAAGTATTTTCTCCGGTTCGAAAAAGAAACTGTTTCGAATAATTTACAAGAAAAATTTGAGTTATGTGATGTTCCCGAGCGCAGTTACGTCTGGAATAAGCTTTACAGGCTTGATAAGCTTCGTGAGTGCGGTTTAAAGTTCTTGGAGGGGCATGTTTTTGAGGATATAATTTTTACCCCGCAGGCTTTGTATTCTCTTGGCAGGCTGGTTACGGTTCCGGAAACTTTTTATTATTATCTGAAAAACCCTAATTCTATTGTTATGACAAAGACTGATGCTAATAAAAAAGATAGGGCATTTGCGTTTGAAGAAGCCGGAAAGTTTCTGGAAACTCATAATATTAATCCGGAATTATACGCTACAAAGCTGAAAAGATTTAAAATTTTGGGACTGTCTGTATTTAAGATAAAAACAAAAGGAAGTCAGAAACAATATATCTTATTTAATATATTTAAGTTCGGGCGTATTTATTAGGGTGCTGGAAATATTAAGTATGACGTGTGGTTTCCTATAAATCAACCGTTTAGATGAGGCGGCTTTGTTGACATGAAACCGGCAATTTGATAAACTTAAATTGTATTGGTATATTTAACTATACGGAAGAGGGAACGAAATGAAAAAAGATAAATTGTTTACAGCATTATTATTGACGTCTTGTGCACTTAGTGTCAGTATGATGACTTTTACTTCTGCACAGGCTGCTTATACTATGGATCAAGAAGCGGAAATTTCACTCTGGACTGATTATATCAAAGATTATGCAAATGACGCTTTCGGTTATATGAACAGAGCAAATATTAATTACGCGGCTGGCGAATACGCAAAAGCCATTGCTGATTATGATGCTGTTTTAAAAATTGATCAATACAATACTGACGCCTATGTTAAACGTGCCAATGCAAAATATACAACTAATGATCTGGAAGGCGCTTTAAAAGATTATGCTATTGCTCTTGAAATTAATCCGTCTTTACCGGATGCCCGTTTTAATATAGGAAGAATTTATTATAGAACTCAAAATTTCCCTAAAGCAGTAGAAAATATGCGTGCTGCTGTTAAACTTGATACACAAAGACCTGAATACTATTTTGAACTGGCCAGATCTGAATATAAAGCAGGATTGTATACGGATTCCAATGAAAGCTTCTCTAAAGCAATTGCAATGAAAGATAATTATCTGGATGCCTATTACGGCAAGGGGCTTGCGTCTATGAATCTGGCTAAATATGATGATGCAATTAACTGCTTTGATACTGTTATAAAATCCGGTCAAAGATATGAAAATGCTCATTATTATAAAGGCTTAGCAGAATATCAACTTGGCAAATATGATCTGGCTATTGCTGATTTTGATGTTGCGCTTGAAGAAACACCTAAAGATGGTTTAATCTATAATTCCCGCGGTAAGGCAAAAGAATTATTAGGTAATAAATCTGCCGCTAAAAAAGATTATAAAATGGCAAAAGAACTCGGGGTAAAAGTTGTCGGGCTTAATACTGCAGATAAAGCTGCTGCAGGAGCCGGAACTCCTGACGGCGCTATGATGGCTGCTTCTGCTCCGCAGGCTGCAGCAGACGGAACCGTTGTTGACGCAGCTTCTGTCACTGCTGAAGAAAGAGCAATTTTAGACGAAGCAGTAAACAGACGCCTTGCAAATGAAAAAATTGCAGATGGAGATGTTTATAGTGCTGTGGCTCTCTATGATAATCTAGTAAATGGCGATCCTACTAATGCCGCTAATTATCTGGAACGTGCAAGACTTAAACTTAAAATTAATGACTATGATGGTGTTATCAAAGATTCGGAAATGGCTCTGAAAATGGGCGGTGATCCATCCAGTGTTTATTTCTATCAGGGTAAGGCGCTGGAAGGTAAAAATAACTACCCTCTTGCATATAAGGCTTACGCTTTTGCTCTCAGAGGTGTTCCGGAAAATCCTGAATACAGGTATTCATTTGCGAATATGGCATTTAATGTCGGCAGATTCGCGGAAGCTGATGAAATCCTTTCGCTTGTGGTGGAATCAAATGCAGCCCAGTATCCTGATGCTTACCTTATAAGAGCTAAGGCAAGATACCAAATGGGTGAATTCTATTCCGCAATAGCTGACGCTGCTAAATACACAAAACTTTATCCGAAATGTGCTGAAGCTTATTTCTACAGCGCTATGTCAAAAACAGCTCTGAAAAGCTATGAAGATGCCGTGAAGGATTTTGACCTGGCTATCAAATATGATAAAGATAATACGAATTATTATCTTTATAGAGCGAGAGCAAACCTTGCGCTGGAAAATTACAAAAAGGTCGTAAGCGACTACAAAAAAATTGTTGACATAAAAAAAGAAAATGCAACAACAGAAGACCATTTGAGAATTGCACAGGCTGAAGTGCTTAACGATAATGATGAAGAAGCTTTGCTCTATTTTGATATCATTCTTTCTAACGATAAATTGAATGATAATGTATATCTTGACAGAGCAAGATTATATGAAAAAATGGGCAGACATTATGATGCTATCAATGATTATACAACGGCATTGAGATTAAACCCTGACCAGAAAATTGTCTATAAGGAACGCGGCTTGCTTCTTGTTGACACCAAAGCTTACAGAAAGGGTATTATGGATTTAGATATAGCATTGCAGCTTGAACCTAAGAATGGCCAGTTATATTACTACCGTGCACTTGCAAAACAAGCTTCCGGTGATAAGGAAGGTGCAATGGTTGATTTTGAAATGGCAAAACGGTTTAATGAAGATTTGTAAACTTGATAAAGCCCCCATTTTAAACGGGGGCTTTACATTTTATAAAAAATAGTACATAATAAAATAGTTAATAATTTAAAGAGTTAATAAGGAATATGACCGAAATGGAAGAAAATAATATAAAGGTCATATTGCCTTAATGCCTTAATGACCTATTGCCTTATGCAAAAGTAGGTTGGGCTTGCCAGCCCAACGCCACAAAAGAAAGGACCGGCGGTCGAGCCGGAAGTATAATAAGACCCGAGCGGAGCCTCGGAGAAAGGATAGAAGAACTTATGAAAAAACAGAGAAGTGTAATTACTTGCACAGGGGGGGGGGGGAGCCTTCTTAGCGGATGTGAAGCGCCGGCGCCGGTTCGCGCGAGCGAAACGGGCAGGGCGCGAAACTGGACGATGCCGCCGTTGCGACTGGAGCGCGAGTGTAAGGAGCAGGCAAATTCTGCAACGATTGATAATCGTTGCGTAGAATTTGACAGGCGGGAGAATCAACGTTGCGCATTTACAATGGCAGAAATCCTGTTATCCCTGACGATAATTGGCGTGGTAGCAGCGATAACGCTTCCGAGCCTTACCGGCAACATTAACGAGCGCACGTGGAATACGCAAAGAAAAGCCCTCTATGCGCGGTTTTCGCAAGCAATTGCCTTAATGCCTGCATTGAACGGTTACGGTACTTTGAGAGAATCTACTGACAGCGCAGGTTCAACCTCTATTGAGGACACTGCCGCAGAAACTTTCATAACAAGCGGGCTTGCTAAAGTCCTTAAAATCAATAATATCTGTGATAGCGAACACATTGAAGATTGCGGGATTACCAGTCGTTATACGACTCTCTACGGGCAGCAGAAAAATACACCTGCAACAATGGGTGAACTTAATTCTGCCATGCTGAATGTGTCTTATTCTTTAACCAGCAGCATTATCGCCTGGGGAGGCGATGGCTCTTACAGCCAACTGAATACGAAAGCTGCCGCATTTGAAACACAGAACGGCGAAAGTATTCTTGCTTTTTATAACCCTAATTGTGTTCCTGATATGCAGGAAAACGGTTATTATTGGGTACAGCCAAAAATCTGTGCCAATTTCGTGTACGATTTAAATGGCAACAAAGGGCCAAATACTGTTGGTAAAGATATTGGTTTTATTACGGTACTTTACCCTTCTGATAGTGTGGTTGTTGCTCCGGTACCGGATAGGGCAATACTAACAGGTGTTACCGCCGAGGAAGCACCAACTGCTTGTACTGCAATTGGTGAGGATTACCGGATTCCGACGGCTGATGAACTTGCATCAATTTTTATTAATAAAACGGCAATACTTGAATCTCCTACGCTTACTATTTTTTCATCCACAAAACGGGTAATGATCAGCGGGGAATTAACCAACTGGGTTATGGCCGGTAATGGTGAATACAGGCACGTTGGCGACGGTTCTGCAGCTTGGAATGTACTTTGTGTTAAACGCTAAATGTCCGAGAAAGGCTCGCGCCCGGCTGAGCCGGAGCCATACTTGTATCAATCGCTATCGTAAGTGTATGAACCAAATGTGGTAGCCACTCAGTGAGCGAGCCTTTTGAGTGGCACTCTGCCGAGCGAAACAATCCAGTGAATTGTTTTGTGAGAGGTAAGCGGGTTGACCTGCGTTATCCCACCTGACAAATCACAGATTTGAAACGGCGGAGATATTATGCTCGCCTGCTCCCCTCGTTCTCACGAGGTGACACTGCGAGCATCGGCTTACGCTTTGAGCAGGGCAAGCAGGCGACGAAGAACTGCTTTATTAAAGTCAGCCCCGAAATCGGGGCTATTTTTTCTAAACTCTGTTATACATGTCCTGATAGCGTATTATATCGCTTTCTAGCAGTATCGTACCCTTTTGAACCTCTATTACTTTCAAATCTGTGTCGTAAGGGTTTTGCAGCGAGTGAATTGCTTTTACCGGAATATCAATGCTTCCGCCGGCTTCTATTGTATGGTTCTCATTATCCAGCACAACGAACGCCGTGCCTTCCAGCACAACCCAGTGCTCGGAACGATGATTATGGGATTGGATTGAAAGCTTTTGACCCGGATGTACACAAATCATTTTTGTCTGGTAGCCTTCACCTCTGTTTAAGCACGTGTAATAACCCCACGGACGGTAGACTGTTTTATGAAGCTCTAATGTTTCGCTTTCTTTTTCTTTAAGTTTGTCGTGGAGAATTTTTACATCCTGCGCGTGGTCTTTCCTGCAAGCCATTATTGCATCTTCTGTTTCCACAAGGATAATATTTTCCAGCCCCGAAACTGCAATAAGTTCTTTTGAACTGTAAATGTATGAATTTTTTACATTGTTAATCAACACATTGCCGGTGAGTACATTACCATTTGCATCTTTCGGGTTTACATTGTAAAGCGATTGCCATGAGCCGACATCAATCCAATCAGATTTAAGTTCGGCTAGTGCAATGTTGTCTGATTTCTCCAGAACCGCATAGTCAAAAGATATGTCCGGAAGATTTTCATAATCCATAAAGCTTATTTTATTCAGGTTTTCAAACTTTAAAGTCTGACATTTGTCAAAGATTTCCGGCGCGTATTTTTTGAATTCTGTTTTTAGGGTTGAGAGTTTGCCCATAAAAATTCCGCTGTTCCAGTAGAAATCGTTTTTCTGTACAAATTCGGCGGCCAAATTCTCATCAGGTTTTTCCCTGAATTGTTTTACTTTGTATCCATTATGGAGTTTTTCTCCTGCCTGAATATATCCGTAACCGGTTTCAGGGTAAGAAGGTTTAACCCCGAAGGTTACAAGGTATCCTGCGTTTGCCAGATCAAGAGCAGCATTTATACTTGCAACAAAAGCTTCTGTATTTTTTATCACGTGATCACACGGAACTATTAAAATAATTTCATCGTTGTCAGAGTTTTTTTCAATGTAGTTTAATGAAGCCGCGATAGCCGGTGCTGTGTTTTTGCTTATCTGCTCGGACAGAACAATACTTCCCGAGGTAATATTTTGAAGCTGAAGTTTTACATCACCTGCCTGCTCGGTATTTGTAATGGAAACAATATTTTCTGCAGGAACCAGATTTAAAATCCTTTCAAATGTCGATTGTAAAAGGCTTGAATTGCCTTCGATTTTAAGCAATTGTTTCGGATATTGTTTGCGGGATAACGGCCAGAGTCTGGTTCCGGAACCGCCTGCAAGAATTATCGCTTTCATTAAAAACTCTCCTTGAACATATATAATCTATTTTACAATAAATATGTTGCAGAAGAGGTGATTGTAAAATAATTTTACATATAATGCTGAGATAATGCGTCTTGACTAAAGTAAAAAAATGTTACATAATGAAAGAGGCAATAAGGCAATAAGAGAATAAGGCAATAAGTCGTAATGACCGAATGGAAGAAAAATAGTCCTATTGCCATAATGCCCTATTGACCTATTGCCTTATAACAAAGAAAGGATGGAAAGAATGAAAAACCGTAGAAAAGTATTAACAAATGCAGGGGGGGGGGGGGCCTCTCTTAACAGGCACAATTGGCGAGTCGAAAGCCTATAATTGTGATTCCGAACAGCGCGAGCGAGCAGAGGCACAAAGCGAAAATGTGAAACATAACAGTCATGCTGAACTCGATTCAGGATCTGTCCAGCATTGCGTTCTACCGGTAACGCCGGACAGATTCCGAAACAAGTTCGGAATGACACCGGCTGAGCCAGTTCTACAATTGAACCCGATTAAAAACGCAGCGTTTACCATGGCAGAGATATTATTATCCCTCACGATAATCGGCGTGGTTGCGGCGATTACGCTTCCGAGCCTCACGGGCAACATAAATGAGCGCACATGGAATACGCAGAGAAAAGCCCTTTATGCCCGCTTTAGTCAGGCAATTGCGCTTATGCCGGCGCTCAATGGCTACGGCACATTAAGAGAATCCACCGACAGTGCGGGTTCAACCTCTATTGAGGACACTGCAGCAGAAACTTTCATAACAAGCGGGCTTGCTAAAGTCCTAAAAATTAACAATATCTGTGATAGCGAGCACATTGAAGATTGTGGAATAACATCTAAACTGACAACCTTGAACGGCTCAATTATTTCCACACCTACAAAAATGTCCGAATTAAATATGAAAATGATTGATAATTCATGGGCAGATTCAAGATTTTCGTACGCTCAACTTGATACAAAGGCGGCAGCGTTTGAAACGGCAAACGGTGAAAGTATTATAGCGTTTTATAATCCGAATTGTCAGTCATTAATGGGCGAAAGTACAGCATATATGGTGCAGCCAAAAATTTGTGCCAATTTCATATTTGATATGAACGGCAACAAAGGGCCGAATACTGTGGGTAAAGATATCGGATTTATGACGGTGCTGTATTCTACTGATAGTGCGGTAGTTGCACCGGATGTTCCGGTACAAAAAGCGGCAAGCCGCTCTGCAACCCAGCAAGAGGCAATTGGTATTTGCAAAGAACAGGATGCTGAATACCGGATCCCGTCACAGGATGAACTGGCTTCTATGTTTGTTAATCAGCTTTTACTTAATGGTGCTGTTGCTTCTACTGGAACGGATTACTGGTCGTCTATAATTTATAATTCTACAACAGGCTGGACGCAGGGGTTTGCAAGCGGAACCAGAGCTTTACATGGCAGAGAAGAGAAAATGACTGTCCATTGTGTTAAACGATAGATACAAAAACGCCCGCTTTTTTAAGCGGGCGTTTCTTATTGCGTTTCTATTGTACAGATTTCAGGATTTTGAAGATATTTGCTCCAGCCGGTTACAACGGTCGAGTTCTGAACCTGTTCAAAGTCATTCAGATCAATATTTTTACTGTTTTCATCTTTTTCAAAGTCGTCCATTGTTTTTACTAAATCCGCAATATTTTCTTTAGAAAGCAGACATTTTACGGTGTATTTGGATTCTTTTGTAGAAACAGTTTCCTGATAAGAGCATTTGCCGTTTTGCCAGCCCTGAATTTGTCTGACGGTTGTAAGCTTAATATCTTGCAGGTCAATAGTTTGCGAGCCGTAGTATTCTTTGCAATCTTTTAGGTTGTCAGTAAAACTCATTGTGTCATTTGCCGCTACCATTGAAATCCGTGCGGCGCAAAACAGCGCCATTACAATAAAAATCGTCCTTAATTTCATAATATCCCTCATCTTATTTGTAACATTTTTTTTACATATTAACTTAAAAACTAAAGTTTGTCATCTGACGGGTCGATAAATTATTTACCACAAAGGAGTTTATTATGGCAAATACATCTTACCTCAAGGAAAAAAAGTTTGTGCCCCTGGATTGTAAAACACTAACTTTTGAAGAATTTTCATTGCAGGCTGCAATGGAGGGGATTAAAGAAATCAATGTTGATGAATTTAAAGAAAACATTGAGATTAATGAAATTGAAACGCTGGACGTTTTAGAGAATTTACTGGACGATTTCTCGTGTGTAGATTTGAAAAAAGAGGTTATTGACCTGCGCAATTACGTCAGGAAACCTCATAAGAAAAAAGTTTTCAAAGATCGCGTAATGAATATTTTAAACACGGATGTTTCGACACCGTTGTGCGATATTTTGAATACGGACGTGTCAACGCCGATACAGGAATTGCTGGCGGCGGATCTGGCAACACCGTTACAAGAAGCTTTCGACAATATCATTAATATGATATCACTTAACAAACAGGAGTAATAGGCGCTATATCTGTATTTCCGGTTTAGACGACAGCTAAACCCGGTGCAGAGCTGCTTTTTAATCCTGTGAGAGAGGTTTTACTTATACAAACTCCACATTACACACTTCCTTTATGACACATTTCCTCCGATTAGGTTTACTACTCGGAGTTTTTTTTGATATACATAGGATGTACGGGCATTTTGCCCGTACATCCTATTGAAGGATAGTTGTCCGAGAAAGACTCGCGATAAGGAACGTGAACGAGTCTTTTGAGTTGGCGTATTAGACAGCGCAGCCGCTACGGCTCGCAGTTCAGCGAGGCGGTGGCGGCGGAGAACTGCTTTTTTTTTTATCTTTTAATACAGCGTATATCTCTGGTAGGCCCTTTGCCTCCCGCGCCCCTTATTCCGTAACGCGCATCTACTCCCCAGGCTTTGTCAGAACTATATACTGAACTAGACCAGAAAAATACCGAGTCTGTTAAGTTAACTATATTTTTATTGATAAGCATTGAAGAAAGTTCATCAACATTTGGCAGTCTTGTTTCATTATCGGCATTTGTACATATTTTTGAGGCATTATACCAGCTCCCTGACCCTGCATTATTTGGCGATGAAGGCATTGGGGCTACAACGTTGGAATCTGTGGAGTTGAATATCGTTATAATTCCAATATCTTTCCCAACAGTATTTGGTCCTTTACTTCCATTTAAATCATAAATAAAATTGACACACATATTAGATTGTGGAAAACCAAAGAAGTTTCCGTACCGTGTTGCAGTTTCCTGATTAAGATATTCTGTTCGACATGACTGATTATAGAATGCTAAAATACTTTCTCCATTTGCGGTTTCAAACGCTACAGCTTTTGTATCTGGCGTTGAATAAGAACTTCCGGAGTATGTGATACTTTCAAACCAGGAACTAAGCTCATAAAGTGTAGCAGGCATGTTTATTTTACTTCCGGCCATGTTTGTAAAAGAATTAACTACACCGCAATCTTCCAAATGTTCGCTGTCGCAAATATTATTTATTTTTAGAACTTTTGCAAGTCCTTCCGTGACAAAAGTTTCGGCTGCGGTATCGACTGCATCGCTTGCTCCGGCCGAGCTTTCCTCTTTTAATGTCCCGTAACCATTAAGTGCCGGCATTAAGGCGATTGCCTGTGACATACGAGCATAAAGGGCTTTCCTTTGCGTGTTCCATGTTCGCTCGTTTGCCTGTCAAACTCGGCAATGTTATCGCGGCCACAACTCCAATAATCGTCAATGACAGTAATATTTCGGCCATAGTAAAGGCTAAAATCTTGCTCGGGTTTAATTGTGGAAGTCGCTCAGTGACCGACTCAGTCGTCTTCCGCCTGTCAAATTCTGTGCAACGATTAACAATCGTTGCAGAATTTGTCCGCTCCCTCCACTCACGTTCCAGTCGCAACGGCGGCATCGTAGTGCTTGCCTGCTTGTCACACTGTCGTGTGCCAACACGATATAGGTTTGACGTAAGGCCTGCGCCTCGCGTTAAACGCCGCCGCTCGCGCTTGCGGTCAAATCGCGGTTTGCCCGTCGCGCGCTCGACTCTCCACTTGCTATCGCAAGTTTCGCGGCTCAGCTCGGCTTGCCCCCCCCCCCCTGACCAGAATGCCCATAGTACAAGGGTTTTCAGCTTCTAAATTTTTCATCATTTCTATCCTTTCTGGCATTTTGCCATTATTCAAATGTACAACAGACTTAGCCTGCTATCCTTTATCTTATTTTATTATGGGTTATTTTTATATCTTTGTCAAGAGTGCGGTCAAACCGCACTCTACGCATTAATGCAATTATTCAGAAATTCTATGGTATTCATTTTTTCTTCGTAGAGGTATTTAATGAATTTCAGGTAAGCCTCATCGTAGGAAGTTACCACTATATTTATTTCAAATCCCTCTGTGCAAAAGGGTTCGTAATCGTAGACAACGTAACTGTTATATTTGCTTTTCCATTCTTTGCGCTCTATGCGTCCGTTGTTTTCATCAATAATATCTTCAAGCCAATAAACAATGTCTTTGTCAACGTTTTTTAGTTCAATTCTATTATATCTGTTGCAATCGTGACTCATTAACATAATAAACTCCATAATAAATAAGTTTTATTAATATAACTGATATACTATTATTCTACTTGATGCAGAGGGGAAAAAGATTACCTGTAAGGGGTAAAAACTCTAGGTATTTATGGTGATTTTATTTAAAGTTATAAGTTAATGAGTTAATCTGTTAATAAGGGATATAACCAAATTGATAAATACTTAAAACTCCAGTTTTATTTTTATAACCCTTATTAACGCTGCCGCAGGCAGCCCTTAACTAATTAACTTATTATAACCGGAGAGTTATTTTTCCCGTTTCATCATTGTGCTGAGCACATTTTTTGCCGCGGCAAGCTGTACGTCATTTTGATTTTTTAAATCATTTATCGTAAATTCAACTTTATAATCGGGTTCTATACCTTTTTTATTGATGTCGTTACCTTTCGGGGTAAGGTATTTGGCGATAGTCAGGTTAAGTCCTGTATCGTTTTGAAGCGGGATGATTTTTTGAACCATACCTTTGCCGTAAGTTTTTGTTCCCAGAAGGACAGCTTTTTTGTAATCTTTAAGTGCTCCTGAGAGGATTTCGCTTGCGCTGGCGGAGTTTCCGTCAACAAGTATTACAAGCGGTTTGTTTATTTTGAAGTCCAGATTTTGTGCTGCAATGTCGAATTTGTAGCCGTCGCGTCCGACAATGCTGACTATATTACCTTCCGGAATGAACAGATTGGCGATAAATACCGCGTTCGGCAGCAAGCCGCCGGTATTTCCGCGCAGATCTATTATTAACCCGTCGGTATTCTGGGTTTTCTCGAGCGCATCCAGAAAATCGTTCGGGGTCGTTACGCTTACGAACGTTGAAATCTGAATGTAGCCGATATTTTTGTCAATAGAAGATTTGACGGTTTTTATTTTAATTTCTTTTCTGGTAATTTTTTTATTAATTTTTTCGTTATTTCTAAGTATCGTCAGGTCGACAACAGAATTTTCCCTGCCTTTAACGAGGTTGGCAACTTCAGCAATGGGCATACCGCTTATGGCTTTGCCGTCGACTGCATAAATTATGTCGTTGGCTTGCAGATTGGCCGCTTGGGCTGGCGAGCCGTCCATTACGTTTATAATGGTAATTTTGCCGGAGATTGAAGCTATATTTACCCCGATACCGACTATTTTTGAGGCTATAGAGGAATTTTGCTCGGAGTATTCTTCTTTGTCCATATATTTTGAATACGGATCGTTAAGGCTCGCAAGCATTGAATCTATTGCGACTTTTGCATCGGCTTCGGTTTTAATTTTGCCTCTGTAGTGTTCTTTCCAACGGTACCAGATTTGTTTATTCAGGCTCGGATCGTAGTAATTATCTTTGATCTCCGCCCAGGTGTTGTCAAAAAGTTTTTGATATGATACCTGATCGTGGTTTTGTTCAAGTTCTTCTACAAGATGCGTGCTGTTGTTGGTGTATTGTAGAAAGAGAACATTTAAAACTACTATGATAAATAATGTAATTGCGAATAACCATTTTTTCATAACACAATTATTTAACATCAACGATATTTTTTAATCAATATACTTTTAGAGTAAGACGCGGAATTATTAAACTAACTGTTCAGATTTAAAAACGCCTCCTCCACAACGGTTTTTGTGTCGGGAAGTTGAAGATTTTCACTGCGCGTTGAAAGCCATACAAGGTATTCAATGTTGCCGGAAGGGCCTTTGATAGATGAGTAGGTAAGCCCGTTGATAAAGTAGCCGAGTGAGCGGGCGAACTCTAAAACATTTGTGATAACTTCTTCGTGTACGGATTTGTTTCTGACCACTCCGCCTTTTTCGATTTTGTCTTTGCCTGCTTCAAACTGAGGCTTTATAAGGCAAATCATCTCGTGAAAATCAGGCGCCAGAAGCCGTTTAAGATTTTCAAGAACTTTTGTGAGTGAAATAAATGATAAATCGCTTACCAGAAGGTTTGCAACGGGTTCTGCTTCAGCGTAGATCTCATCAAAGCCGGCGATTTTGAGGTTTGTGCGTTCAATTGTTTTCACGTTCGGGTTTGAGCGTATTTTCCAGTCAAGCTGCCCGTAGCCGACATCGACTGCATAGACAAATTTTGCCCCGTTTTGAAGCAGGCAATCCGTAAAACCGCCTGTTGAGGCGCCGGCATCGAAACAAATTCTGCCCTGCGGGTTGACGGGGAAGGTTTTTAGTGCTTTTTGAAGCTTAAACCCGCCGCGTGAGACAAACGGCATTTGTTTTACAACGATATCGTGTTCTTTTTCTATATTAATTTGGTAGCCGGCTTTTGTTATGTATTCATCGTTAATTTTGACATCACCTGCAAGAATTGCAGCGGAAGCTTTACTTTTTGTTTCAAAAAATCCGAGATCTACTAAGTATTTGTCCAAACGTTCTTTTTTCATTAAAATTCCCCGAGGTTATATATTTCGTGCGCATTTCCGGTTGTTGCCCGCACGACTTCTTCAACGCAGATACTGCGAAGTTTTGCAATTTCTTCTGCGACAAAGCGCGTGTAGGAAGGCTGGTTTTCCTTGCCGCGGAACGGAACCGGTGCAAGATAAGGGGCGTCTGTTTCCAGAAGAAGTTTATCAAGCGGAATTTCTTGTGCGACTTCTTTTGCTTTCACCGCATTTTTGAAGGTTACGACACCTCCGAGCGCTATGTAAATTCCTTCCCGCAGACATTCCCGCATAAATTCAACGCTACCGGAAAAACAGTGCAGGACAACCTTTGAACCGTGGTTATGCTCTTTTAGAATGTTGAGCGTGTCAAGGTGCGCGTCGCGGTCGTGGACGCATATCGGAAGGTTTAACTCGTTTGCAAGCCGGATTTGTTTTATAAAAACGTCTTTTTGTACGTCATTAAAAGACTTATCCCAGTAATAATCCAGTCCGATTTCGCCGATTCCGACGATTTTTTTGTTTCCGGCAGTAATTTCGCGAATTTTGTCGGCTAATCCGTCAGTCCAGTCGCGGGCTTCTGAGGGGTGAACACCTAAAAGTCCATAAAGTTCTTTGTATTGAAGCGTAAGTTCGTTAATTTTTTCTATATCACCGGGGTAGGCGCACGGTACAATAATTTTATCTACACCGGCATCGTGCGCGTTTTGGATAACTTCTTCTATTGTAATACTCTCAATCATATCAACGTGAGAGTGCGTGTCTACGATATATGTATTCATAACGCTATTATATATCAAATATGTTGATGTAAAAAAGTGATGTACTTATCGGCGTATTTTTTCTGTTTCAGAACTTCCCAGCCGGTAAAATCAACTTCAACTACATGTTCAAGGATTACCAGCGCACCAAGGTGTTTGACCGAGGCAAGACTTTTTTCATAAATCCCCGAGAAATATGGCGGGTCAATGTAGATTACATCAAATTGACCTGTCATTTTTTCTGCTAGTTTAAGGCTGTCGCCGGTGAGAAGTTTTATATCGCGCAGACGGCTGAACTTTTTGAAATTTTCTTTCAATACCGCGGCTGCTTTCGGGTTCTTTTCGCAAGCCGTGAGGCTTGAAAACCCTCTTGATAGCGCCTCAAGTCCCATAATTCCGGAGCCTGCAAACATATCAAAAAAGCTTTTGCCTTCAAAATCAATCTGAGCCTGAAGCGTATTAAATACAGCCATTCTGACTTTAGAAAGTGTCGGACGCGTGATTTTTTCGTCCGGTGCGATAATTTTTTGTCCCTTAAATTCGCCTGCTGTGATAATCATATTCCCATTTTACAATGAATATAATTTATTGTATAATAGATTTTAAGAGAGGTTAGTTATGGAAACAACGGATGTTATAGTAGTAGGCGGCGGGCCGGCAGGAATCTCTGCGGCAATCACGGTCGCTCGGGCGGGGTTAAGAGTTATTCTGATTGAGCGCGGAAGGTTTTCCGGCTCAAAAAATGTGTTTGGAGGCGCGATTTATACGCAACCGACTAAAGAAATTTTCCCGAATTTTGAAACCGAGGCGCCGCTTGAGCGTAAAAACGTTGAACATAAATATGCAATTCTGGGTGAAGAGGATTCGACAGTTGTTTCTTATAGAAATATTAAACCGGAATTTTCAAGCTATACTGTAATCCGTGCCAAATTTGACCGCTGGATGGCGGAAGAAGCACGCAAAGCCGGTGTTATTGTCGTTGAAGAAACTGTTGTTAAAGAACTTCTCGTTGAAAATGATTTTGTTGTCGGTGTCAGAACGGAGCTTGAAGATATTTCGTCAAAACTCGTTATTCTCGCGGACGGTGTTAATTCGCTTCTGGCAAAACAAATCGGGCTGCGGGAAGATATTGATACAAAAGATGTTGCTTTAAGTATCAAAGAAGTTATAAAACTTGATAAGGAAAAAATTAATGACCGCTTTAACCTTGAGGACAATCAAGGCTGTGTTTACCAGATTTTTGGTTCTTCAATGCTAGGCAAACTCGGGCTGGGCTTCCTTTATACAAATGAAAATTCAATAAGTATCGGCTTAGGGATTACGCTGAATGAGCTTACGGAACACAGGCAGACGCCTTATGAACTTCTGGAGGAATTGAAAAAACATCCGGCAATTGCACCGCTTATAAAAGACGGGGAACTGCTTGAATACTCCGCGCATCTGATTCCAGAAGGCGGGTATAAAAAAGTTCCGCAGCTTTACGCAAACGGGGTTATGATTGCTGGGGATGCCGGCATGCTGGTCAATAACCTGCACTGGGAAGGCACAAATCTCGCTATGATTAGCGGAAAACTCGCCGGCGAAACCGCAATTCTTGCTATTCAAAAAGAAGAATACGGCGAAGAACTTTTAATCCGGTATCAGCAAAAATTGGAAGATTCTTTTGTTTTGAAGGATTTGAAAGCGTACCGTTACCTTATGGACGTTGCGCATGACCGGCGTTCATCTTTCTTTGACTATTATTTCAAGGAAATTAACGGATTTTTTGAGATGTTTACGTCTGTTGACAGTATCCCGAAACGCCTGAAATATTGGCGATTTATAAAACATTTCTTCACCGGACGCAATGTCGTGGAACTGTTTAAAGATGCGTGGGGATTTCTCAGACTGCTTTGGGGGATGATTCGATGAGTGAAAATATTGATATAGATAAAAAACTTTCAACTGTTAAATACGTGACGGATGATAAATCTCATCTTCATCCCTGTCAGGAAGATTGCCGCGAATGCGTAAGCAAATGCTGCACCTTTGTTTGCCCTGCCAAAGTTTACGAATGGTCGGAAGAGCGTCAGGAACTTTGTGTAAATTATGAAAACTGCCTTGAGTGCGGCGCGTGCAAAATCGTATGCGAGAAAAAATCACTTGGCTGGGAATACCCTAAAGGCACTAAAGGCGTTGTCTTTAAACAAGGGTAATCTCTATTTAGCTGTTTCGTATTCTGGATTGCCGCGCCGGCTTTGCCGGCTCGCAATGACATCATTGCGGATGTATTCCTTTCGCACCATAGTGAGGAACGCCCTGACGAAGCAAAACTGCAATACAAAAAAGCCCTGTAATTTCTTACAGAGCTTTTTTAATTTTTGAGTTTCCCTCAAATTCGAGGTGTGCCGCCTAAACGTTAGCTGTTGCTTTAGGGCCTGCGTTAACGATTTCTGCCGGCATGTTCGGATATTTGCTTGAGAAGTTATCTGCGAACATTTGAGCAAGTTTGTTAGCAGCTGCGTCATAAGCTGATTTGTCAGCCCACATTTCGCGTGCGTCAAGCATTTCATCAGGAACACCCGGGCAGGATGTAGGATAATCTACATTGAATACGTCGTGGTGTTTGAATTCAACGCTGTCAAATGAACCGTTAAGTGCTGCTGTTACCATTGCACGGGTGTAAGCAAGTTTCATACGTTTTGCACCCATTGCAGCGCTTCCGCCAGCCCAGCCGGTGTTAACTAAGTAAACTTTTGTACCGTATTGTTCAAGTTTGTCACCCAACATTTTTGCGTAA
Source organism: Candidatus Gastranaerophilales bacterium (assembly GCA_944323035.1). Classification (GTDB taxonomy): domain Bacteria; phylum Cyanobacteriota; class Vampirovibrionia; order Gastranaerophilales; family Gastranaerophilaceae; genus Gastranaerophilus. The sequence continues at coordinate 55,728 of CALUQY010000006.1, read as the reverse complement.
ACTGAAGCATCCATTGGCATGAACGGTTCGCCGAATAATGTTGAGAATGTTGGCTGCGGTTCTGTAACGCCGCGTTCAGTACCTGCGAGTTTTGATGTGAAACCTGTTACAAAGTGGTACATTGCAGCGTTTTTGTCCAATCTTGAAATTGGAGGCAATACGCCGAACGCATCAGCTGTAAGGAAGATAACAACTTTCGGAATTCCGCCTTTTGAAGGAATTTGTGCGTTGTTGATGTAATCAATAGGATAACCAACACGTGTGTTTTCTGTCAGAGAACCGTCGTTGAAGTCAAATTCTCTGGTTTGAGGATCCATAACAACGTTTTCAACAAGTGAACCGAATTTAATTGCGTTAAAGATTTCAGGTTCGTGTTCTGCTGAAAGGTTAATACATTTTGCGTAGCAGCCGCCTTCAAAGTTGAAGATACCGTCAGGTGACCAGCCGTGTTCATCGTCACCGATTAATTTGCGGTTAGGATCTGCAGACAAGGTTGTTTTACCTGTGCCGGAAAGCCCGAAGAATACAGCAGTTTCACCGGTTGCAGGATCCATGTTTGCTGAACAGTGCATTGGAAGTACGTTTTTCTTAGTCATAACGTAGTTCATTGTTGCGAATACTGATTTTTTGATTTCGCCTGCGTATTGAGAACCGCAGATGATGATTGTGTGAGCTTCGTAGTCGATAGCGATGCAAGCTTCTGAATTTACGCCGTCAACTTCCGGATCGCATTTGAAGCCGGGAGCGCAAAGGATTGTGTAATCCGGTTCGCCATAGCTTGCAAGTTCTTCCGCTGTAGGACGGATTAACAACTGGTGAATAAATAAGTTTTGGCTTGCAAGTTCGTTAATTACACGGAATTTTTGAGTGTATTTTTTGTCTGCGCCTGCAAAGCCGTCAAAAATAAATACTTCTCTGTTTTGTAAGTAAGCAGCGATTTTGCCTTTAATAGCATTAAATTTTTCTCTGCTGATAGGGCGGTTTACTTTACCCCATGCGATGTCGTTGTGAATTGTTTCTGTGTCAACGATGAATTTGTCTTTAGGTGAACGGCCGGTGTATTTACCTGTTGTTACAACAAGTGCACCTGTATTAGATAATGAACCTTCGCCTAAACGTAATGCAGCTTCTGTCAATTGAGCCGGAGTCAAATTGCGGTAAACTGCTTTTGGTCCGATAATACCAAATTTTTCAATACCATAAGTTTCCATAAACTAGCTTCCTCCTTCTTTGAGCTAATTGCGTATCTTATAACTTAAATGTATTACAAACACTGTTAAAACGCAACTTTTAAATTACAACTTTTAATGTTATAATAATTCTATGAAAAAGCTAAATATTGTCGACAATTCGGGAAAACTTTTTTATATCGGCGGGGTGGTTCGTGATGAACTTCTCGGGCGTGAGAGTTTTGATGTGGACATTGTTTATGAAGGCAATGCTATTGAGCACTGCGCCGGTTTCGGGAAAGTCGTGAGGGTTAATCCGGATTTTGGTACGATCAGGGTGAAAATTGGCGCAGAAGAAATTGATTTTGCGTCAACCAGAAGCGAAACCTATCCGCGTCCGGGGCATCTTCCGGTTGTTGATAAAATAGGATGTCCGCTGAAAGAAGATGTTTTGCGCCGTGATTTTACGGTGAATGCTCTTGCAAAATCTGTTATGACGGGTGAAATTATTGACTATACCGGCGGACTTGAGGATTTGAAGGCCGGAGTGCTCAGGGTTCTGCATGATAGAAGCTTTATTGACGATCCGACAAGAATAATCCGCGCGTTAAAATTTTCCGTGCGTTTCGGCTTTAAACTTGAAGAACATACGCGCAAACTTCAGGAAGAATATTTGCAAAATATCAACTATGACATGTGTTATAAACGTATCAAAAAAGAACTTATGGAAACCTTTAATTTGAATTCGCAGGAGGCTTTTGAGCGTTTTTACGACGAAGGAATTTATAAACTTGTTTCCCCGCGCGGCATTGTGCGTCCTGTGGTGAATGTTCCGGAAATTGTCAATATTGTCGGTGTACGAAACCCGTGGATAGTATACGTTGGTGTTTTAGATTTATCAATTTTGGAATTAACCAAAACAGAACAGCGGATTTTAAAAGATTTTATGGAACTTCGCGGGCAAAAATTTGAAAATGATTTTGAAATTTATAAAGCTTTCTCCTCCGTTGCTCCGGAAACCGTTGCAATGTATGGTGTCTGGGTGGATAAAGCTCCGGTTTCCAGATATGTTGCAACGCTAAAAGATATAAAAATTTCTATAACTGGTGAAGATTTATTGGCGCTTGGAATTAAGCCGTCAAAACAATACGCGGAAATTTTTGACGCGGTTTTGAAAGAAAAGTTGCAGCATCCGGATATGACGCGTGACGACGAAATTAGATTTTTACTTACCATTTAGGGCGTTTTCAAGCGCTTTTTCAAGTGTTTGGATTTTGGCTTCCAGAACTTTTACTTTTGCCTGACTTTCGGTTGAACTTATAGAGTCTTTTTCCTGCTTGCGCTCGATTGCTGAAATTTTACCTGCCTGTTTTTTCAGACTGCCTGAAACAAGTGCAATCCCCCAGATTACGCCGGTAAAGCATTCTGCCGCCCCGTATACGATGTTTGCGGTTCCGTTCTGGTAGTAGTACCAGCCCCAGAAAATTACGAGCGCTGCTGCTAAAATTTGTATTAATGTTAAAAATATTTTCATAGATTTACCCTCTTATTTACCCCTGTTTTTCAAATAGTTTAAAACTTTTGTAAATTTTTCATCCGGCGGAATCTCAAGTTCTATTATCTCATTAGAAAACGGCTTTGTAAACTTAAGATAATAGGATTGCAAGACCTGTTCTTCGGTGGAGGCTTTACCCGTACCGCCGTATAGCGTGTCGTTGTAGACCGGATGTTTTTTGTGCGAAAGATGAACCCTTATCTGGTGGGTTCGGCCTGTAATAAGTGTTAATTCCAGATATGTCGCGTCTTTAAACCGTTCAAGAACTCTGACAATTGTCCGGCTTTCTTTCCCGTCCGGCACAACCGCCATTTTGTGCGTAACTTTCGGGTGCCTGCCGATTGGAAGATTTATTTCTTCATAATCCTCTTTGTAGTTGCCGTTCACTATTGCACGGTATTTTTTTGTTATTGTGTGGTTTTTAATTTGTTCTGCCAGAAATTCGTGCGCGGCATTGTTTTTCGCTATCATTAAAAGCCCTGACGTGTTGCGGTCAAGCCGGTGCAAAATTCCGCGGCGAAATTCACCGTTTATGTCTGATAAGTTGCTGCCGTACTTATATAAAAGCGCATTTACAAGCGTTCCGCTGCGCTCCTGCGTCGTCGGGTGCGTAAGCATTCCGGAAGGTTTGTTGACAACAAGCATGTTTTCATCTTCATAAACAATCTCAAGCGGAATGTTTTCCGGCTCAATTTTTATTTCTTCGGTTTCCGGAAGCGTCATTTCAATTTTGTCGTTTTCCCGAAGAATATAAGAGGATTTTTTCTCTCCGCCGTTAATTTTAACCGCGCCGGATTTTATCAACGATTGAATTTTTGAGCGCGAAAGATTTTCGGATACTTCTGCCAGAAACGTATCAAGCCGTTTGCCTTCATTGTTTTCATCAACTGTGACAGTAAACATTTTACTTGACCTTTTTGAATAAAATTATTATCACAAGTGCGATAACGCTGATATTAATCATAATATCCGAAATATTAAATACCGGAAAATTAACAAAAGTCAGCTCAAAGAAATCTCTAACGCAGCCGATAGCTATTCTTTCGTGCATATTACCGAAAGTTCCCGCACACAGAAGCGCAATCCAGAAAAGCGACATTGTAGAGAGTTTTTGCAAATTGTTAATTACATAAACAAAAAGCAGAGTAATCGCGCTTGCCGAGAAAATAATAAGGACTTCTCTTGCATCACGCAAAATATTAAACGCCGCGCCCGTGTTTTCAAGATAATGCAGCTTTAAAACAGGCGTATTAAAATGCAGCCCGTGCGCCATTGCCCTTACCAGCAGGTTTGAAAGGTACAAATCAACAATGATAAAAAACACAAAACAGGTTATGAAGTATATAATTTTTGTTGTGTTAGTCTTTATCATCATTTTCCCCGTCGTCATCATCGTTGTCAGCCGGCCGGAAGAATTTGTTCTCCGGAATTACGTTGACCCTTGTCATCATAAACGCCAGCCCGCTCATATATAATTTTACAGCTCCGTCCGGAATAGGCTGCCCGCGGGTTATTCCGATTGAAGCTATGTTGTATTCGTTAATATTGTCCTTATTTGCGGTAAAAATTCTCTCCAGTTCAACATCTTCAAGAACCCTGTAGCTTTCCTCATCCTCTTTCAATGGAAAAACTGCCGGTGATTGCGTAATCGCACCCATAACAAGCGCCTGCCGTGGAAGATTGTTTATAGAAAGCGTTGAAGAATAGCTTTCACCTGCACCTACAATCATCGGGGCTGTTAGTTTCAAATCAAGATATTTTGCTTCCCCGAAGATTATGGAATTATTTTCTTCAATAGCCTGTTCCGCCGTGATAAGCCACTTACCGTCTATTTTTTCAAGGAAATATATAGTGTGCGCAAACGCCTCTAAGTTTCCCGTTAAATCTTCCAGATCATCGCGTTTGATGTCGTGCGCTTCCGCATACTCATAAACGTCAACCGTTGCAAAATCTCCGTTAACGTCCATCATATTGATTTGAAGCACCATTTTTAAATCCGGATAAATTTCGTAATTTTCTTTGATGATTTTGAACGTTGTATTTTTATCAAATGCATCCGAATTTCTGTATTTGTCCGCGTAAAACTCTTTTAGCTTATCCCAGTTGTGTTCATTAGAATATTTTATTTGTAATTCAAAGCAGGCTTTAATTTCTTTTTCTGTATTTTTGAGTTCTTTTCTGACAGCGGCGTTTTCTTTCCACGTTGAAATAATTCCGGCATGCGCGGAGTCCGCGCAAATACCGCTAACCATGAACCCTATCACTAATAATAAAAAAACTTTTTTCATGGTTACAATTATATGATAAAACGCTGTACTAATCAAGTTCCGTAAAGATTTTTTCTTTAATATCCGTATTGGCAACGTGCAATAGATGAAATATGATATAAAGGTTGCTATGAATTTCAGTGAGAGTTTCTATATTATCCTTTATACTGTCCAGTGTAGCTTCCAATCTGTCCGAGAAAGACTCGCGATAAGGTATGTGTCGTGAATGAGTTGCGTAGCAACTCCCGCTCACGCAAGCGCGAGTCTTTTGAGTGGCGTATTAGACAGCACTCTGCCGAGCAAAACAATCCAGTGAATTGTTTTGCTCGAGGAAAGCGGGTTGACCTGCGTTATCCCGCCTGACAAATCAAAGATTAGAAACGGCGGAGATATTATGCTCGCCTGCTCCCCTCGTTCTCACGAGGTGACACCGCGAGCATCGGCTTACGCTTTGAGCAGGGCAAGCAGGCGACGTAGAACTGCTTTTTTCATATTTGCCCTTCTGTATAGTTCCGTTTTAGTCTTGTCGTCCATATACGCCTCTTGTTTGATTAAATACTTATACAATATGATTATAATCAAATTAAAGTTGTTGTCAATAGTATATAATACTCTCATGAGCATAGAGGAATTGTATAAAGAATTCGCAAATAATGTACGCGCAGAACGGGCGAGAAAAGGACTTAAGCAAGCCGAACTCGCTGATTTCGCGCAGATTTCAAAGGATACTGTCTGGCAGATTGAAAATGCGATTGGTAATCCAACTTTTTATTCAATAGTTTCGATTGCTCTGGCGTTGGACGTTGATTTGAACACCCTGCTGCCGCTGAAAAAATAGGTTACGCCACTCTAACTGTATACCCTAATTCTTTTATAATTTTTAATGCGGTTGACAATTGCGGCTGCTGTTCTCCGTTGAATATTGCATATAAATTACTTCTTGAAATTCCTGTTTTTTTTGAAATTCCGGATATTGAATCTTTTGCACGAACAGCATATTCAAGCGCTTTGACAAACGCATTCAGATCATTATCTTGAAGAAATTCTTCAAAACCAATGTTAATCCATTCTTTTATATCTTCATCCGTTTTTAAATCATTTAGAATATATTCGTTAAATGAACCTGTGTTATTCATTGTAAGACCTCCATTGTTGAAGAAGTTCGTGTGCTTTTTTGATATCGTTTGATTGATCGGATTTGTCACCGCCATTTATCAATAAAACTATGGTACCGTCAATTTCTGTGTAATAAATTCTGTAACCCTTACCAAACATAAAACGTAATTCTGAAATATTTTCTGAAATTTTTTTGTGATCTCCGAAATTACCGTCTTCTATACGAAGTATTCTCTGGTTAATTCGTTTTCTGGTCATACTGTCAAGTGATGAAAGCCATTCAACAATCGGGGCCTTTCCGTTTGGAAGTATTACATAATCTATTTTATATGTATTCATACAAATATTGTACTGTACACAGGACAGTTTGTCAATTGCTATATTTAAATGTAACACGGTCTGACCGCCGGCGGCGGGGCTAGATTAGAACACATCTGTTTTAATCGGGTTTTTGAATTTTGTAATATTGCCCTGGAAGAGGAGTTTTACGTTGCCGACAGGTCCGTTTCTGTGTTTTGCAATAATGATTTCGGATTCGCCGTTTGCAGATTTCGCTGCCGCTTCTTCGCCTTCTTCCTCAACTTTTTTATAATAATCGTCACGATAGATAAACATTACGATATCTGCGTCCTGTTCGATTGCGCCGGATTCACGAAGGTCTGAGAGCATAGGGCGTTTGTCAGTTCTGCTTTCTACCGCACGTGATAATTGCGAAAGTGCAATTACCGGAACATCAAGTTCCCGGGCAAGGATTTTTAGGCCGCGTGAAATCGCTGAAATCTGCTGCATACGGTCTTCTCTGCCGGAACCCTCCATTAATTGCAGGTAGTCGATAACAATAAGCCCGAGATTTTTTTCTTTCATTTTCAGACGGCGGCATTTTGCACGTAAATCCGTAATTGTACAGCCGCTTGTGTCGTCAATGTAAATCGGCGCCTGTGAAAATTCGTTCATTGCATTGGCAAGTTTTTCCCAGTCTTTGCTTTGCATGTTGCCTGTTTTCAGACGCTGGGTATCAACTTCGGCTTCCGAGCATAGCATACGCTGCATTAACTGTTGCTTTGACATTTCAAGCGAGAATATCGCAACCGGAACTTTTGACTGAATTGCGACATTTTGTGCGATATTCAGGGCAAAAGCGGTTTTACCCATTGCCGGACGGGCTGCAATGATTATTAAGTCAGACTTGTGAAGTCCGTTGGTCATTGCGTCAAGTTCGTAGAATTTGGTAGCAACGCCCGTGAGTTCGCCTTTGTGTTCATAGTTGTATTCAATTTTCTGGTATGTATCAAGGACGATATCTTTAACGTGGACGAGGTCCGAGGTTGATTTTTTTGAAGCTATGTCAAAGATTAACCTTTCTGCGCTGTCGAGGGCTTCATCGACCGTCATTTGTTTTTCGTAGCCGCTTGCGACGATTTCGGAACCAGCGCTGATAAGTGAGCGTTTAATCGCGTTTTCCATAATAATTTTTGCGTAATATTTTACGTTTGCGGTTGTGACCGTGTTTGCAAGAAGGTCGTTGATATAAGCGCGGCCGCCGACGCTCTCAAGCTTTGAATTGTAGTTGAGGGTTTCCGAAACCGATACGATATCGATATTTTCGTTTGAATCGTAAAGGTGTTTCATTGCCTCATATATGTATCTGTGTGCAGGCATGTAAAAGGAATCCGGACGCAGCATCTCAACGATTTTGTTGAGAACGTTCGGCTGTTTTAAAATTGCCCCCAGAACCGCTTCTTCCGCCTCAACGCTCTGCGGCGGAAGCGCGTCGGGATTGACGTTATTAAATTCTTTTTTATCTTTTACAAATGCCATGATTTTCCCCCTTATAATAATTTAGTGGAAACATTTTACTTTTCCAAGTTTCTTTAAAAAATGTTAAAAATTTGCCTTAAATACTAGCCTAAAATTTTATATTGTCCTATGATGAAGGACGAAAGCATGAGGGATTTTTTTATGATGGATGAAATTTTGGAAAATAAATCAGGGTTGGATTTGACGTCGAAAAGTTCGTTTTCGCACGCAGATGATGTATTTACGTCGCGTTCTTTTTCAGCTTTGATTGCGAAAAATAACATCCCGCTTTCACATAAAAAGCTTGCTGATAACTATGTTATTATCAAGCGTGTTTTTAAATTTCAGGCTGTCAGCGGCAGGATTACAAAGACTGAAAAAGCACTTCTGGACAAGTACGATTTTAATACTCTGGAATTTACGACCGTAAAACAGATGTTTGAGGAACTTGCACTGCTTCAAAAATGGTCTGCAAGTCCTGATGCCAAGCTTCGTGCTGATGCTGATGAAATTCTGGAAATCCGGACTAAAGAATTGAAGTTCCTTTCTGCAAACCATTATGTAAATCTTTCAAACGAAATTTACCGCGGTTACGTAGCGCTGGAAAATTATTTTGTCGAAATCAGTAAGTATAAATACTAGGGCAATAGGGCATTAAGGCAATAGGTCGATTGGTAGTAAGAGTGTTAAGTAAATAGATAGTCGTGTGTATTGAAGGCTTACTACGGTATTTTTTCTATTGTTTCATTTTTTTTTATGAATTTCCGTTTTTCTGCGTTATAGGTGTAGGTGTTGATTTTTCTGCCGTCGGTTGAAATTTTTATCGCGTTGTCATAGTCTGTTCTAAAAACTTTTGTACCATAGCGGGAAAGATTTTCAAGTGTCTGCTTTGACGGATGCCCGAATCGGTTTTGACCGGTTGAAATTATTGCAATTTGCGGATTTATTTTCTGAAGCATTTCGCGGCTCGTAACATTTTTGGCGCCGTGGTGTCCGACTTTTAAGACTTCAATGTCTGCCGGTAAAAATTCTTTTATTTTCTCAAACCCTTTCACGCCGGCATCACCTGTAAACAGAATGTCAAAATCCTTGTAACTCATCAGCGTTTGGACTGAATCTTCATTGTCGTTGTCACTGATACCGGAGCGCAGAAGAGTTATGCGGAAACGGCCGTCATCCTCTATTATCCGGTTATTTTGCGCAATCTCAAAAGGAGTACCGGTTAAATCAAGCGCGTTGTAAATAGAGGCCGCAGTTACTGTTTTATGGTTTGTTGAGTTCAGATAGACCTTTTCAACTCTGAAATTCTCAATAAAATATGCTCCGCCGCCGGCATGATCGTTGTCAAAATGCGTTATAATCAGGCCTTTAATTTTTCTTATGCCGTTATCTTTCATATATTTGCCGATAGTCATTGCAGCCTGCGGGTTTGCGCTTCCGTATGAAAATTTGCCGGTATCAATTACGTAATAGTCGTTTTTCGGAGTTTTTACAAGAAAAGCATCCGCATTTTGTACGTCAAACGCCAGAATTTCAAAGTTATGGTTTGGCAAAGGAATTAGTGTTGCACAGAAAATCCCCAGAATGACGCAGCCGGTCAGCAAAATCTTTTTCTCTAATCCGAATTTTATCAAAAGCGTTATCACGCCTAGCAGCAAATAGTATAACAGTATTTGTAAAATATCCGGTTTCGGGGTCGTTATTATTGAACCTTCTATTGCAGCAAAAAAGTTTGAGATATTAACAATCGCTGAGATGAAAAAGTTTATTATAAAATCCATTGCGTGGCAGATGTGTTTTGTCAGCGGGTAGAAAATTGCAAGGATTGAACTGATAAAGCCGCCAAAGCTTATCACGCACAAAAACGGAATGATTGCGATATTTGCAAAAATCGAATAGGGTGCAAATGTGTTGAAATAAAACATCTGGGTCGGTGCAACCCACGCCTGCGCGACAACAGGAATACTGACATCTCCCTTAACCGCTTCCGGAAGTTTCACTTCTTTAAATCTGTGGTAAACTGTCTGGCCGGTTGTTAAAATTCCGAGCGTTGCAAGAAATGACATTTGAAAACCGACATCGTTCAGGTATGCCGGATTATAAAGCAGCATTAAAAGCGCAACAAACGAAAGAAGCGACACACTGTGCGCATCACGGTCAAAAAGTTTGCCGGCAAGCACAAAAGTAAGCATAAGTGCGGCTCTGACTACTGACGCGCCGAGTCCGGTCATAAGTGTGTAAAGAATTACAACTAAAATTCCTGAAATCAGCGTGACCCTATAAGAAACACGCAGTCTGCTCATAAAGAAAAACCAGAAACCATAAATAAACGCAACGTTCATTCCGGAAGCGGCAAGAATATGCAAAAGACCGGAATTTATAAATGACTCTTTTATATGTTCGGGAGGCGAAACCGCATCATCGCCAAATACGATACCGCCAAGAATTTCCAGATTAGGAGATTTTAGATAAAGGCTGTGGGTTTTTAAAATTTTTCCTCTCAAATCATTGAGTCTTTGCAGAAAAATCCATTTCGGACTTAATTTAGATTGGATTTTTGTGCAGTCCTGAGCATTAGCGTATAACACAGAATATGCCCCGTGGTTTTGAAGATATCTTGCATAGTCAAATTGCGACGGGTTCCCGACTTTTACCGGCCGGCGAAGGTTCCCGTTTATTTCATAGTAATCGCCGATTTTAAAGCTTGAACTTCTCTCTTTGTCGTTTACCCATACCAGAACCTTGCCGCCTTGTGTTTGCAGGTAAAATTTTCCTGTTGAGCCGGTAATCTCCGGAATGCTTACAATCTGTCCGTTCAGCGTTACTTTTGAGGGTGCAAGCAGAGAAACTTCATCAAAAGATTTTATCCGCAAACAGGAGTTGAAAAATCCGAGGTAAAACATCACAACGGCAAGTATCGCAAATTTGACCGGCACCAGTCTGAAATAGAGCAGCAAAATCATGCTTGCTGTCACGGTAATTGCCAGCTGTATTTCGATTCCGTTGTAAAACGATATTACCCCGAGAATGAATGCAAAAGTGACTGCAAACATAACAATGTTCCTGTTTTGCAGGAGAGTGCTTGTACTATTTCTTAATTCCATTAATTTTAAATTACAACAAAATGCTATAACTTCAAAAATATTTACAAAAAAAATCGTTACAAATGAAAACAATAAGATAACAGCCTATTTGTTTTGATGTAAAATTGGTTTTATGAGTTTTGGTTTTAGTATTTCTAATAAAGTTGACTATACGGGAAGTGTGGATTTCGTTAAGTTGTGGGCGGAAGCCTCGGCGCTATTGCGTGATGTTATTCCTGATAATGTGTATTATTCGTGGCTGACTGCGGTTGCGGCTAACAGCTTTGAACATGGTAAATTTTATCTTGTAACCCCGCACCAGTTTGCGGTTGCGATTTTGAATTCGCACAAAAAAGATATTAAAGAAGCTCTCTGTAAAGTCTGCGGAAAAGACGTTGACTTTGAACTTAATTATGATGCCGGCTACGGGCAAAAGTACAACGAAATGAAGAAAAAAGAAGCCGCTAAACAGCGTCCTTCACTTGAAGATCCGGTTAAAAAAGAACAGGCTCTGGCAGAAGGTGCTGTTCAGATGCGCAACGAGGTTAACCTGAATTTAAAATATAAATTTGAAAACTTTGTTGTCGGTGAAAATTCCCGTATGGCTTATGCGGTCGCTATGGCGGTTGCTGAAAAACCCGCACAGAAATATAATCCGCTTTTTATATACGGTGCCTCTGGGCTTGGAAAAACCCACCTTATGCAGGCAATCGGGCATTATATACTTTTCCATAAGCCTAAACTCCGCGTAAAATATGTGAAAACCGAAGAATATATAAATGAAGTAATCTCAAGTATTCAAAAAGGCGGCGACAGGGTTTCGCGCATGGATAAATTCCGCCAGAAATTCCGCAATGTTGACGTCCTTCTGATTGATGATATTCAGTTTATTGAGTCAAAAGAGCGCACAATGGAGGAAATTTTCCACACTTTTGAATCGCTCCACAACAACGGCAAACAAATTGTAATAACTTCCGACAGGCTTCCGAAAGATATTCCGACGCTTCCGGACAGGCTCAGAACCCGTTTTGAAATGGGGATTATGGTTGAACTTACACCGCCGGAATTTGAAACGCGTATCGCAATCCTGCGCAACCTCGCGGAAAAAGACGGGCTGCAAATCCCTTGTGATGTTTATGATTTGATTGCCAAAAACTATAAAAATAATGTCCGCGAGCTGGAAGGAGCTTATAACAGAATCAGTGCGTTTGCAGAAATTGACGGGGTTGAACTTTCTCTTGAATATGTGAAAAAAGTTCTCGCCTGCAATGATGAAGATGAAAGCCTTACTATGGAAACGATTGCGCAAAAAGTTGCACAGTATTACGGCGTTACTGTTGATGATTTTTTAAGCCCTGCAAGAAGCCAGAAAATTTCAGCGCCGCGCCATATTGTTGTCTATCTTATTCGCGAATTTCTCGGGGCAAGTTTTGAGGCAATCGCAGAATTCCTCCATAAAAAACATACAACAATGCTCTATTCTTATGAAAAAATTCGTGATGAGATGAAAACCAACCGCGATCTTAAACGCACGATTGAAGAGCTTTCACAGGAAATAAAGGGTTAGAACATGTACGATTATATTAAAGGAAATATTACATCTAAAACAGCGCTGCCGCGCGGCTTTTTTGTGACTGTTGAGACATTTGGGCTGGGATATCTTCTTGAAGTTACCGGCAGAGATTTTAGCAATGTCGAAAACGGGGAAGCTAAAATTTATACGGTTTTAATCCACAAAGAAGATAAAATGTCACTGTGCGGATTTATCAGAAAAGAGGATCGCGATATTTTTAATGTCCTGACCTCTGTATCGGGCGTCGGAACCAAAATGGCTTTGACACTTTTAGATAAATTTTCGGCCTCTGAACTTATCGGACTTGTGATAGACGGAAATTACAAAGATTTGACGCTGGCAAAAGGTGTGGGGCCAAAATTGGCGCAAAAAATTATCCTTGAGCTTAAAGATAAGTTAATTAACTATCAAAAAGACTGGTCAGCTCCGAATTTTGTCGAAAAAATCAGGGAAGAAAATTCTAATCTTGTTGATGCTCAGTCAGTTTTGCTTTCATTCGGGTATGAAAAGAACGAGATAAAATCAGCGTTTGCTAAATTGGAACTTGGTGAAAGCGCAAGTGCGGAAGAAATTTTGCAAGCCGCATTAAAACTTTTATCGCAATAAATTAAAACAGCGTCGGGAAAAATAACATCACAAAACCCGCAAGAACGAGGGCCGGACCGAAAGGTACCGCAAGGCCCTCGGTTTTTGAACCTAAAACTTTGCCGAATAACTGACGGCAAACATATATTGCAACTCCAATCAGTACAATTGTATATGCCAGCAGGTATATTGCATTGTTTTCAAAAAGTCCTGCCGTGTTTGAATACCAGTATCCCGCAGCAAGAAGTGCTATCGCCAAAATTCCGCCGAAAAGTTTATAGTTTTTCTCCTCCAGAAGTCTGTATTCAAACAACACTCCGGTGATTAATGCCTGAATTATAAATCCCATAATAATTATTATCCAGATTTTTTCCCAGCCAAAGCACGCTCCCAGCGCCATTGCAATATAAATATCTCCGTCGCCCATTGCCATTCTGCCGCCGGCAAGAATGTATGAAACTCCAAAATATATAAGCATTATCAAGCCGCCAAGAAGCATTCCTAAGACAGAAACTGTAAACGGATTATGAAGCCAGGTAAGTTCTGCACCCTTGAGTGCCATAATCCCCGTAGCGCCGGCATGGTAAACCAGCCCGATACAGGCAAAAATCAGGCAGTGCATTAAAAATACAACGTGTTCTTTAATATCTGTTATCGCAAGCACAAGTGACATAAAAATTACAGCCCAGAGGAAAATTAAATGGGCGCTCATCCCGAATTTTAAAAACGAAAGTACAAATAAAACTGCCGTTACCGCTTCTACAATCGGATATTGCCAGCTTATGTGTGTTTTACAAAAATAACATTTCCCGCCCAGCAAAAGATATGAAAGCAGCGGAATATTATGCCACCAGTAAAGCGGTTTCTGGCATTTCGGACATTTTGACGCAGGATATGATATAGATTCGCCGCTGAAGGCTCTTAATACTACTACGTTCAAAAAACTGCCGAAACACAGTCCGATAAGCAATACAAAAAATGATGCGGTTAGTGTTAATGTATCCATTTAATCAGTCCTTATTTTCTTCACTGGAGTTTACAAGTTCATAAAGTTTTCCGAGTGCTTTTTTTATCTTTCTTGAAACCTGCATCGGTGATAAGCCGAGCTTTTCGGAAATTTCTTTCTGGTTTAAATCCTCAAAATAATTCATAATAAGTATTTGTTTCATATCCTGCGGAAGTTTTCCGAGCGCGGAGTTGAGCATAAGCCGGTTTTCGGAATTTGAAAGAAAGTCTTTGTAGTCGCCGTCAGGAATTTTATCCATAAGACTTAAATCGTCATCTTCACTATTGTTCGGGTTTTGATCCAGTGATAGAATTTCCTGCCCTAAATCGAGTGATAAAACATCTTCAATTTTCTTTTCCGGCAAGCCTAAGCGTTCTGCAATAAGCGCAGTTGATGTTCCGTCTTTGCCTTCTTCGTTAAGTTCTCTTGAAGCTGTACTGATTTTATAAGAAAGCTCCTGAATTTCTCTCGGTGGCTTGATAAAACTTGCTTTGTCCCTCAGGTAATGTTTAATTTCGCCTTTTATAAAATAAGTCGCGTAGGTTTTGAATTTGGTATTTTTACTCAAATCGAAAAAGTCAATGGCTTTCATCAAGCCTATTGAGCCGACCTGAAACAAATCTTCCTGCAAGTTGTAATTTTTATATGCAGGGCCGGAAACAATCTTTTTTACATAAACAAGCGCCAGTTCTACAATACGAATGTGTAAAATCTTCTTTTTCTTCGCGTCTGAACAGTGTTTGTACTGTAAGAGTAAATCGTTTAATTCATCTTCCAATTGTATCACATCAACCTCTCGGACTGTTTCTATCGTAGCATAAAATATTGATAATAACAAATTGTAAATATCAAGTTTAAATTTAGCCTGTTTATAGTAAAATTGGGTAAAGGTTTGTATATGACTTTATTCAAAAGAATACTGGCTGTAAGTTTTATCTTTTTTATGGCATTTGTTCCGGCAAGTGCCAATGTCGTGGGGCTTTCTCTGGAAGAAGCAATAGATATGGCTTTGACCTATAATCTTGATTTGCAGGCAAAACGCAAAGAACTCGGAATTGCCAAAGAGGATATAAGAATTGCTAATAAACTTCAAAATCCGCGAATAGTGGGCAATGTATTGGTCGGTAAGGTGCTGGCGGGGAACTCCAGTCAGGTCGGGATGAATTTCCCTATAGAACTTTTTAAACGAGGACCGCGCAAAAAAGTCGCCAAGGTTAAATATACTATTGCCCAGAATAAAATCAGAGAGTATGAGCATGATTTGAAAATTGAAGTTATGCGTGCGTATTTTGATATTTTATACTGGAAATCCGTGGTGGATATCCTTGAAGAACGCAAAGACCTTTTTGAAGACATGGCGGAAATCGCAAAAAATAAACCGGCAGGTTCTGCAAATTACAAGATAGAAGTTCTTCAATCGGATATCAGGTATAAAAGACTGTTGATTGAATTAAATCAGGCAAAAGCGGATTTGTTGAGTGCGCAGTTTCATTTGAATAAAGTTATTAATATCGGCAAAACCGAAAATATGTATGATTCTGCCGAAACTTCGCTTTTTGATGAGGATTTGTCAATTTTATCTATCAAGCTTCTGCCTTATGATGTTATTGAACAAATTGCGATGAAATATAGTTATTCATTAAGGATTGCGGATCTTGATATAAATCGGGCGCAGGCTGAAGTGACTGTTGCTAAAAGCCAGCGGGTTCCAAACGTAGATATTGCGGGCGGTTATGCGTGGCAGTATTATTACCGCGGTGAAGGTTCAAATTTTCCTGGTGCATTTGTCGGATTTGGCGTTGATGTGCCTTTGTTCTATTTCTACGGGCCGGATGTCAGAAGGGCTAATTTGATACTCGAAAAATCCAAAACAGATAAGGCTTCTTTTGAAAATAAGTTGAAAATAGTTCTTAAACAGGATTACAATAATTTTAAATACGCTAAAGAGAATATGGGTTATTACCAGCAGATTATGCAGGAGTCAAAAGATATTCTTACAATGTCAAAAGATCAGTATAAAAACGGTAAAATAACATTTTTAAGCATGCTGATTATTGAAAACTCCTACCAGCAGACTTTGCACGAATATCTTAAAGCAATGGACTTATATTATTCCGCGTATCTGAATTTGATGCACAATACCGGACACGATGTTCTCTTGCAGGAGGAAATTTTTAATTAAAGTTTTTCCGGAACACTGCCGATATAATTCTCATATAGTAAGGAGAAAATATGTGTGAATTTATTGATTTAAAGGGGATAATCGCGGCGATAAATACAAATTCGGATGAAAAAATTTCGCAGGAAGAATTACAGAAAGCTCAAGGTAAAGTTCCGAGCCTCTGGCTTGAAAAAATTACTGAACTTGCAAAAGGTCAGGATTTAGACGTACAAACGCTTATTACAGGGCTTCAAGTCGAACCCGGGGCCAGAGCGGAAAACAGTGAAACTTTTCATAAAGAAAACTATTTTGATTATTATTCGGTAGAAGATACTTTCGGGGCAGAAGTTAATGTGCCAAACCGAAATGCTGCAAGATTCCGAACACTATGGTCGTATTACCTCAAACCTGCCTTATGCAAAAGCTATTGGTTATGAAGGCAATGACGGCGGCATGTCCTGGTCAACTCCATGGATTGCCGGCATGTACGCACTGGCAAAACAGGTAAATCCTGAAATTACACCGGAAGAATTCTGGCAAAAGGCACTGCAGACTTCAGATGAATGCCGAAATAATGATGACGGTAAATATGTAGGACGTTTGATAAATCCTGAAAAATTAATAGAAGTAATTCAATAAAAAAGCGGGAACTATTATAGTTCCCGCTTCTCTTTTTTTATTGATATCTCTAACTAGCAAGCGCAAGCTGTACAATCACAAGTAACTACTCGGTTCGTTAAGTTACTGACAGCAAACAGCACAGTCACAAGAAAAAGCTTTTTTAGCTTCTTCCAGACGAACCTTAATACGTCCGTCTACCGCAATGCCTTCGCCTGTTTTTTCTGAAATTAACAGCGGGTTAATATCAAGTTCATCAATGAATTTGAAGTCATTAACCAGTTGTGATAATCTCAGCAATGTTTCTTCGATTTGTTCCATTTGTGCAGGTTTTGTACCTCTTGCACCTTGAAGAAGTTTGTATGCTTTAACTGATTTAATCATGTCTTTTGCATCCAGATCAGTCAAAGGTGCAATTCTGAAAGTTACATCTTTCAGAGCTTCTACGAATACACCGCCTAAACCGAACATCATCATAGGGCCGTATTGAGGGTCTGTTGCGATACCGCAAACCATTTCACGGTTGCCTTTTACCATTTCCTGAATAATAACGCCTTCAAGACCTTCAATTAAGCCTTTTTCTGTTAATTTTTGGATAAGGTCTTTGTATTCAGCGCGGAGTTGTTCTTCTGATTGAATATTTACCCTTACGCCGCCTACATCGGTTTTGTGAGATGTTGTTTTAGAAGTCATTTTCATTACAACAGGGTAGCCGATAGCGTTTCCTAGGTTAACGACTTCTTCTTCGTTTGTTGCAAGTCCGTATTTGCAAGCGCGGATTCCGTATGCTTGGAGTACGTCAATTGATTCTAAAGTCGTTAATTGATCTCTGCCTTCTGCGATTGATGCTTTGATGATTTTCTCAACTTTTGCTCTGTCAACATCGTAGCAAGGAATTTTACCAGCCGGCTGTTCCATCCAGAGTCTTTGTTGATTTAATCTGTTCAAACCGTCAGCAGCTTCTTCCGCATACATGAAGAAAGGCATGTTAACGTTCATGTCTGAAAGTTTTGAGAAGAATTCATTTGTTGTCATGAATACGCCGATAACCGGTTTTTGCGGATTTTTATCCTTAATTTCCATTAACGCTTTAGCAACATCAATATCTTTCAAACCTAAGAACGGAAGATAGATTGTGATAATCATATCAACGTTTTCATCAGCGATAACTGTTTCTAAAGTTTGTTTGTAGTGTTCGATTGGAGCTGATGCAATCATATCAATCGGGTTTTTTACAGATGCTGCTGCCGGTAAGAAGCTTCTTAATTTAGCTTTAGTTTCATCGCTGATTTTAGCCATTTGCATACCGTATTCGCAGACTGCATCGGTTGCCATAATACCAGGGCCGCCGGAGTTTGTGATGATTGCCACTCTGTCGCCTTTTGGTATAGGGCAGTTAGCAAAAACTTTAGCAGTTGAGAAGAGATTTTTCAAAGAAAATTCTCTGATAACGCCTGATTGTTTCAACAGTGCAGCAGCAGCCTTATCAGCCCCTGCAAGAGAGCCTGTGTGAGAAGAAGCAGCGCTTGCACCTGCTGCAGAGCGTCCTGCTTTAAGTGCAAGAATAGGTTTTTTCTTGGTAATTCTTGACGCTAATTTGCGGAAGTTTGCAGGGTTTTGGATTGATTCCATATATAATAAAATTTGTTCAACATCAGGTTCATTTTCCCAGTATTCCAGAGCTGTTTCAGCGTTAACATCGGCCTGATTCCCGATTGAGATGAATTGTGCAAAGCCTAAGTTAAGGTCTTTAAGGATATTTAAAATCCCGCCGCCCAATGCGCCTGATTGAGAAACGAAACCAATGTTTCCGCGCTCAGGTAATGATTCGGCAAAGCATCCGTCCATACGGATATCAGGGTGAGTGTTTACAACGCCTAAGCAGTTAGGGCCGACACATCTCATACCGTATTCGCGAACTTTTGCAAGTAATTGTTTTTCAAGTTCTGCACCTTCAGCGCCTGTTTCTTTG
Source organism: Candidatus Gastranaerophilales bacterium (assembly GCA_944323035.1). Classification (GTDB taxonomy): domain Bacteria; phylum Cyanobacteriota; class Vampirovibrionia; order Gastranaerophilales; family Gastranaerophilaceae; genus Gastranaerophilus. The sequence continues at coordinate 36,826 of CALUQY010000006.1, read as the reverse complement.
AAGCCTGCTGTGATAATGCATAAACCTTTAATGCCTTTTTTGTGGCACTGGTCGATAGTATCCAGAACGAATTTAGCGTTTACAACGATAATTGCCAGATCGACTTCGCCCGGGACTTCGTTTACATTGGTATATGCTTGTAAACCTTCAATGATACCGCCTTTCGGGTTTACAGGGTATATTTTACCGGTGAATTTGTATTCTTGTAGTCTTTTCATGATATCGGAGCCGATAGTGTGTTCTTTTGTTGACGCACCTATGACCGCGATTGATTTTGGTTTCATGATTTTGTCTAAAACGTTCATTTTTGTCGCCTTTCTTTCTTATTTTATTTGTTTTTAACTATTAAAATAAATCTTTTTATGAATACCCGTTGGTAATCCATTCACGCACACGGAATTTTGCACCGAGGTCTTTTGCTATTTTTTCGCACATATCTAAATCAAGGTGTCTGCCTTTGTAGTTTTCTACAACACTTGCAGTTGTCGAAATTCCTTCGTCGGCGCAGGCTTTAATAAATTCTTTGACGCCTTCATAAGCTCCTTTTATATTCGGCTGTGAAAGTTCATTATATTCTTCTTCCGTTGGTGCGTTCAAACTTATTGAAATATCGTCTATTAAAGGTTTTAATTCAGGTGCAATATTTCTCCTGTAAATCAGATTGGCATGCCCGTTAGAGTTGACGCGGATTTTTGTATCAGGATAATTTTTTCTTATATATGCGGCAACTTCTTTTAGTAATTCCAGTTTTAAAAGAGGCTCTCCGTAGCCGCAGAAGATGATTTCGTTAAGTGATTGCGGCTTGCCGGCGTCAAGCTGTTTTCTTATAATTACTTCCAGTTGTTCAATAACTTCATCTGCGCCGAAAGTTTCATTATCAAGCCACATATCCTGACCGCATACGTCACTTTTGTCCTGACGCAGGCAGAATATACATCTGCTTGTGCAGTTATTTGTCAAATTAATATAAATTTTATCGTCTAGTAAATATGCTAAAGTATTTGACATTTCGCTACCTTCTTCAAATAAATTATGTCACGCACAAAATTCGGGGTCAAGCATTTGTTCTCTTTAAATAAAGCAGTTCTCCGCCGCTCCGCCTTGCTGAACCGCGAGCCGTAGCGGTTGCGCTGTCTACCTCTCGCAAAACAATTCACTGGATTGTTTTGCTCGGCAGAGTGCCACTCAAAAGACTCGCTCACGTTCCTTATCGCGAGTCTTTCTCGGACAATTATATTCTCTCTTATTAACAATTCTTAACATGTTAAAATAAAAAACGCAATTCTTGTTTAGCCGAATACTTTATATAAGTGTAGAAAGTTACAAAGGTTAGTTTAAAAGTTATTGGTAGGTGATTGTTATGTGTCTGTTCTTGATACTGACAAGAAAGTATCAACTCATACGGCTCAAGTATGACGTGAACTCGAAAATCATGAATATCACAAGAAAGATTGGCGATCTGCAAAGATATGCGTCAAATATCGCAGACGGTAAAATCTCCTCTAAAGAAATGTATGACGTTCCGTCAAAACTTTTCGGCAGACAATCAATCTTCCAACAATACGCGCATAACAGATCTCTTCAAATGGCGAATATGCAAATGGGGATGATGGCGCCGATGATGGCTATGCAAATGCAGGCTATGAACCCGCAATATCAAATGCTTTATCAAAATAATATGTTTATGAATTTATATAAAGAAGCCCGGCAGCAAGCGGCTGAAGAAGAAAAGAAACTTCTTAACGAACAGGAAAAAGAACTTGTTCTTGAAAAAGAAAAACTTCAAGCACTTGCTCAAGAGTACGATGTAGAACTCAAAGGCCTCAGAGAAGCTGAACCTAGGGCTTATGAAATTGTAAAACCGAATATAGCGTAAGGTAATGTGTAGTGGAAAAACGTGAAGTTCGTGTAGTTTGCTTAATTTTTAGTGTGTGTTTTTTATATAAGAAAATCTTATCCTATCCTTAACTAACCATTTTTAACCGCCTGAAAGGCGGTTTTTGTTTAGCACTTGACGAAATAGAAAACATAGTACATAATGAAAGAGGCAATAAGTGAATAAGGCAATAAGTCGTTATTGTCAAATGGACGAGAAAAGTTAATAAGTTAATAGGTTAAAGAGTTAATAAGGGATATGACGGAATTGACGAGAATAAACCCGGATAAACTCCCATAATCCTAATTAACTTATTAACTGATTAACTAGAATGTAGGTTGGGCTTGCCAGCCCAACACAACAAAAGAAAGGATCGGCGGTCGAGCCGGTATCATAATTAGACAATGGCGGGAAGCCAGAAAGGATGGAAAGAATGAAAAAACGAAGTGTAAGCATTTTATCAGGGGGGGGGGGGGCCTCTCTTAACAGGCACTATTGATGAGTCGAAAGCCTATAATTGTCATTCTGAATTGCGTGAGCGAGCAGAGGCACAAAGCGAAAACGTAAAAAGTAACTGTCATGCTGAACTTGTTTCAGCATCTGTCCAACGATGCGCGCTACCGGTGTCGTTGGACAGATGCCGAAATCATCTTGCTCGACTCGCGAAAAACGGCACCGCTCGCGCTTGCGCAAAAGAACGCGGTCTTTCGCGTCGCGCGCTCGACTCTACACAAGGCAAGCCTTGTTCCGTGGCTCTGCTCGGCTTGACCTTTACCATGACCGCCCGGCTGAGCCGGTTCCATAATGGGCTGGTCGGCTTACGGTCAGCGTTCACAATGGCAGAGATATTATTATCCCTGACGATAATCGGTGTGGTTGCAGCGATAACGCTTCCGTCACTTACCGGCAATATCAACGAGCGCACATGGAACACCCAGCGAAAAGCGCTTTATGCGCGATTTAGTCAGGCAATAGCCCTGATGCCGGCGTTAAATGGCTACGGAACGCTAACCGAGGGCGACAGCTCTACTTCCGCAGTCGATACTGCCGCCGAAACTTTTGTAACAGCCGGTCGTGCAAAAGTCCTTAAAATTAACAATATTTGTGACAATGAACACCTTGAGGATTGTGGTATAACTTCTACGTTTACGACTCTGGCTGCCTCTGAAATTTCAGTGCCTGCAACATACGCGGAGTTGAATCCCCGATTAACAAGTGTTACGGATTCTTTTGGAACATTTGAAGCTCCGGACACCAAAGCTGCCGCTTTTGAAACGGCAAATGGCGAAAGTATTATTGCTTATTATAATCCTAATTGCGTTCCTGATTTAGGGATAACTGCTCTCGCAACAAAAACACAGCCTTATATCTGTGCAAATTTTGTATATGATTTGAATGGTTTAAAAGGCCCGAATACTGTTGGTAAAGATATCGGTGCGATTACTGTGTTGTATCCGTCTGATTCGGTTGTGGTCGCTCCTATTCCTATTTATCATACCCCGCAAAGCGGTTTAACACCTTCTGAGGGCGCAAACTATTGCACTTCACTGGAAAATGATGCCCGGATTCCTAATAAAGATGAGGCGATTTCACTATTCGTTAATCAAAATCTGTTTGGACAGTATTCTGACAGGTGGATATTAACCTCTTCTCAGGGATTAAATTCTTCCAACAGGCTTGCTCAATGGATACAGTCTACCTGGACCGGAAACCGGCTGCTTACCGACGGAACAACTGGTTATACATATATACAATGTGTAAAACGCTAAATATTGAAAAAGGGGAAGATCCCGTTACAGGCTTCCCCTCCTATTTGGCTGTATAACTCGAAGTCGTACCGGCTTCGTACAGCCGCGCTCCCGAATTTCATCACTGACAGTAAGTCATAAGGCTTCCTTATAGAAAACCGTTGACCCTGCCTTTCGCCGCTGGTTGTGTACGGCCCGCACTATCCGGGCTTAATCCGGCTTTTCTCTACAAAATTCGGCTAAGCGCATAAGACAAAAACTAATTAATGTCTAACTTTTTAGGCTTACTTTCTTTGATTTCCTGTTTCGGAACAGTTATCATCAGGACACCGTCTTTGTATTCGGCTCTGCTGTCCTCTATTTTAACCGGTTCATCAAAGGATATCGTTCGTTGATATTTGCCGTAACGAAATTCACAGGTATGATACCTCGCGTTTTTTTCGTCCTCCTGTTTTTGTTCTTTTTCTTCCTGAATTTCGGCTGTTATTGTCATAAAATCGTTGTCTAATTCTACTTCAATATCATCCCTTTTTACTCCGGGAAGCTGGACTTTTACTTTGTAATTTTTATCCGTTTGTTTGACTTCTACCGCAGGACGCCAGGTCGCATTTTTTCTTATATTTAAGGGGTTTCCTATGGCGTGCGTCAGGAATGTATCTCTCAGAAAGTTATTTAATTCCTGATGGATACTGTCAAAATACAGTTCCGGCTCGCGGATTATTAAATCGTTTTTCACTTTTGGACTTCTCCTTTCGTTTGTATTTTTAAGATACGGTTTTTCCATTGCTGTTTCATTGCCCTTCGGGAGAAAATTTTTATTCTAAATAATTATACTTTTGCACAATGTATTTTGATTTTGTTCAATTGATAAATTGGTTAAAAGGAGTTCACTTATGGCTATAGATATGTTGATGTTTGACTTTAGAGAGCCGGAGAGGTTATATTTTCAGGAGCATGATTTTGATTGCTTTAATATAAAATTTTTTGAAGAGAGTTTGAGTATGGAGCTTCTGGATAAAATTCCTGCAGGAATCCTTGATAATGTTTCGGTCATAAGCGTGTTCATAAATTCTCCGGTGACAGAGGATGTTATAAACCGGTTTAAAAATTTACGTGTTATAGCAACGCGTTCTACCGGAGTTGATCATATTGATCTTGATTGTTGCCGTAAGAAGCATATCGCGGTCACAAATGTTGAAAATTACGGAGCAACGGCTGTTGCACAGTATACTTTTGCTCTGATGCTGTCTCTGGTTAGAAAAGTTATTCCTGCAAATTTATATATGCGGGAGAATAACAGAAATATTAATATGTTTTTGGGCAGAGATTTGAACGGGATTACACTCGGGGTCGTCGGAACCGGTGCAATCGGCGGAAGCGTTTGTAAAATAGCACACTGTCTCGGGATGAAAATTCTTGCGTTTGATGTGCACCCGAAAGAAGAATTAATCGTAAAATATGGCGTTAGATATGCTGATTTTGAGGAACTTTTGAAAGAGGCTGATGTTATAACGCTTCATCTTCCGTATACTAAAGAAAATCACAATATGCTCGCGCGTTCGCAGTTTGAAAAAATGTACAGGAAACCTTATATAATAAACACTTCAAGGGGTGAGTTGATAAATTTACAGGATTTAAAAGAAGCTTTGTTAAACGGGCTTATTGCGGGTGTCGGGCTGGATGTTTTAAGCTGTGAATCTATGAGTTTCCGGCGTGAAGAGTATTGTCAGTTACTTGGAATGTCGCATGCCGAATGCTTTGATGAACTTAAAATTGTTAATGAAATTATCAAATGGGATAATGTGATTATTACCCCGCACATTGCTTATGAAACGCAGGAGGCTGTGGATTATATACTTCAAACCTCTATGGTTTCTGTAACAGACTTTTTTAAAGGCGCGAACACCTGCAGGGTCGTCTGAGTTATGATATAATAAATTCTATGAAAATAGGATTGATACCGATAGATAACCGGCCGGTGTGCTATACGCTGCCGGAACTCATTGCCGGACTTGATGATAGTCTGGAACTTCTTATGCCTGAGCGCGCGCTTTTGGGCGATTTAACAAAGCCGGCGGATACAGATGCAATTCTGGCGTGGATTGAAAATCTTGAAAGTGTCGATGCATTTGTAATTGCGCTTGATACTGTTGCTTACGGCGGTTTGATACCTTCCAGAAGAAGTACGGATACATTTGAAGAAATAAGTGCACGGCTTGGCAGGTTGAAAACCTCTTTAAAAGGGAAAAAAGTTTATGCATTTTCGAGTATAATGCGGATTTCCAACAATAATATCAATCAGGAAGAAAAATCTTACTGGGACAGGTGGGGCAAAAAGATTTTTGAATATTCTTATAATTTGCACAGAAATGGCTGCGCACCGGCAGAGGTTCCGTCTGAAATCCTTGAGGATTACCTGATGACGCGCAGGCGGAATTTTGAGATAAATAAAATCTATCTGGAATGGCAAAATGAGGGAATTTTTGACACATTGATTTTTTCAAAAGATGATTGTGCGCAGTACGGAATTAATGTTCAGGAAGCCGGCATGTTGAAATCTCTCGGCGCTGTTGTTAAAACCGGCGCGGATGAAATTCCGCTTTCGCTTATTGCACGTGCAATTGAAGGCTGTGTAAAAATCTCACCGATTTATATCGAGGAGAGTCAGAAAAACCTGATTTCAAACTATGAAGATATTCCTATAGAAGAATGCGTGAAAAACCAAATAGAACTTGCCGGCTGCAAAGTTGTTTCAGAAGAAGAGGCGGAGGTTGAACTTTTTATTAACAATTTTGTCAAAAATCAGGGTGAAATAGTTATGAAGGTTCAGACAGAACCGTTTCGCGGAGAATGGTCTAAACCTGACAAAAATTACGCTGTTGCGGATGTGAGATTTGCCAACGGGGCGGATAATGCTTTTGTTAAAGCTCTTTTTGATGCCGGACTTGATGATAAATTCCTTGGTTATTGTGCGTGGAATACTTCTGCAAATACTCTCGGGAGTCTGATTTTTGCTCTGAAACTCACTATTCTGGCTAAAGAAAAAGGGACGTTCAATGAGGATTCATTTAACCGCCTGATGCTTACAAGATTTCTGGACGACTGGGCTTATCAGGCAAATGTAAGGCAGGAACTGGCTTCACCTGATTTATCCCTGCTGAAGCAAAAAATGTCCGTCTATGAGAAAAATCTGCTCGCTAAGTTTCCTACAACGCGTAAAATAAATTATGAATTCCCGTGGAACAGGTTATTTGAGGTGGAAATTGACTTTATTTGAGATAATATTTCTTGCAATAGCATTAGGTGTAGACTGTCTAATAGTATCCTTTTCACAGGGACTGCTTATAAGGTTTAAAAGAACAAAAATCTCAACGATTCTGGCATCGGTTATGGGGCTTTTTCAAGGCGGCATGCCGCTTATAACCTATTTGCTGACCGGCTTGGTTTATAATTATATCGCACCGTTTGCAAAACTTCTTGTCTTTGCAATATTTATGTTCCTTGGCGGAAAATTTGTTATTGAGGCGCTTAGAAAAGATGCTGGTAAAAAACAAGTGCCGCGGTCTGGTTTCAGGGTATTCCTGCTCCTTGGAATTGCAACGAGTATAGATGCTCTTGGCGCCGGTGTTTCACTAAAACTGACTCATACACCTTTAATATTATCCTGCTTAATTATCGCTCTGGCCTCTTTTATAATGTCCATGATTGGCTTTTGGAGCGGAAACTCGTTGAAGAAATTTGATACAAAATATCTTGAAATCGCAGCGGGTTTAATATTAATACTACTTGCAATCAAAGCTTTGTTATAAAAAGAGAGCGGACTTTTTTAAAAGTCCGCTCTTCTCTATTCTGCCGGCTCTTCGCCTCTTTTAAGTTTTCTTTTTCTGATCTCCTCGGTATCTGTTGTAATGGATTCGTCTGCCATTGTGACATCTTCAGCTTCTGAGGTCGGTTTTTCAGCATCAGATTCTCCGACAAGATTTGTTTTTGCGGCTGCGTTTGGATCATTAGCCGTTGCAGCTTCTGCTTCTGCCTGCTCATTTTCTTCCTCAGCCTGATCAATATCGCCTACGGCCGGCTCTTCTTCTTCCGGCGGAACTTCATCGGCTTTTCCGATGCCTTCAACATCTTCCGGCGGAGCTTCTTCCGGCTGTTCTTCTACCGGAAGTCCGTTTTGTGTTATATTTTCAAGCTCGGCAGTAAATTCTTCTACTGAACCTCCTGCCATATCATAAGTTACGTTATCCGGCGCATTGGCTACTGCTGACATCGCCTGCGCCCATTTGGCACACTCCGAATCCTCTTCTTCGAGGACATCCATTTTGTTTACAAGTTCCTTTAGAGGTTTGGCACGCCAATTCTCTACATTGATTCCATCAATTGCCATAAAAGTTACTCCTATCTTATTTGCTGTTATCTATATCGGCTTTTTCAAATTTAAACTTTAACTTTGTTACAAAAATTTAATAATTTAGACTGCCGGCGCAATTTTAATTTTGAGAAAAGTTAACAGTATTATGAAAATAACTGCAGTTTCTAGTAATAATTTGACGACTCCGAAATCGGTCACAACTCCGCGTTTTAGCCCCGCATATTCAAAAACCGGAAATGATGTTTTTGTAAAATCAAATAAGATTCCCTTCGGGGCTAATATGAGTTTTGCTGAAAAGAGAACCCCTTTTTTGCGGGAACTTTATAGTTATATTTTGAATTCCAAAACCCTTTCATTGGATGACCTCGGCGCAATTGTTCAAAAATATTCTCCCGGACTTTTAGTTAAATCAATGCAGGAAGTCCCGCCGGAGTTTGCAGACCTCGCAGCGTATCATTCTGCTCATTTTAATTTTGGTTATACCATTAAAGATATGAAGGAGGTTGTCGAGAGTCAGAAAAATATTTTCCTTAATATACCATCGCAGGATGATATCAAGAATCGTTTAATTTTTATGGATGAAGCTTCTCATGAAATGATGCATGTTTTTCAGGAAGAATCTTCTGACAGAATCTCACACCGCCAATTTATTCAAAATTTATTAGATAAAGATTTGCCATTGGAAGTGAAAATTGATACGTTGCGTTCAATGAGTAACATATTTAATGAGGCAGAAACCCGAATGCAGCAGCCTTTATTGCTGGCTCTTGATAAAAAAGATATCATACCGCGTACTGTTAAATCTATAAGCACTAAGGTTTTAAATGAGATGTACATTAATCAGGTAAATATGCCTGCAGAGGACTTTCTTGCCCGTACGTTTTTGGCCTCTGTAGATAATGCCGCATTGAAGTTCCCTAACCTTGATAGAAAAACGGTTTTTGAACATTCGCGCCTTACAGCTCTCAATGAGCGTGAAGCATATTTGAATGGCGGATATATTGTAAAACGTGCTTTAGGTATTAACACACCAGTGGATACTGAATACAGGGTTTTGCTTTATGACTTATTTGCAAAAGTTATAGGCTCTTTGTAACAAAAATTTAACAATTTATATATAAATCGTATTGAAAAAGGCAATATTTTTGAAGAAGAATTTTTTATATAAATACAGAGAGATTAAAGAAAAAAGAGAGGCTTATATGCAAGAGATGTTATTATTTTCAAGTACAATAAGTGATTTATATAAAGAAACCTCAGATGCGGTTAACGGAAAAGATTTAGAAAACCGTCTGGTTGTTAAAAAAACATTAAGCGGATTGTTGAAACAGTCATTTTTCCACGGAGCGAGCCGTTTCGGTGCAACAAATTTTATAGCATAAGAACGAAATTTAATGTTTGTCGGATTAGAGAAAAGATAGGAAAGATTTTGTATGCACGCTAAAAGCGTGCATTTTGTTTGCCTTGGCGAAGGTACATGATGAATAAGGCAATAAGGCAATAAGTCGTAATGACCAAATGGATGAGATAAGTTAATAGGTTAAAGAGTTAATAAGTTAATAAGGGATATGACCGAATGGACGAAAACAAATCCGGGTAATTTTATAATCCTCATTAACGGATTAACTAATTAACTAAAAAATGAGAAACAACCGAAGAGTCTTCCTGTGTACGGAAGAAAGGCTGCCTTGCTTTTTTCTTAAAATTATTGTATTCTATATACAGTAAAGGAGCAGGGAGAACATGTTTTTTAAACGCTGGTATGATGTAGATCCGACGGTTAGTAAGGCGATTGCAATTCTGGAAAAAATGAGCGAAGATATGCAGGTTAGGTGTGCTGACCATATTATCAGCAAGCTTAAAGACTTTGATTTTGATATTGAAATGTCTTTAGATGATCAATATAACTACATTATGCGCCGCTGGTATGATAAAAATGTTAAGGTTTCACACGCGATGGAATACCTTAAAAAAGCTCCGGATGAGATTAGAAAACAGCTTGCTCTGGAAATTATTAATTTTTTGAAATAGAGAGAAAAAGAGGGGATTTGTGAGCGAAGATATTAATAAAAAAGTTATTGATATTTTTTCAAAGCACAGTAAATCTCTGCCTGCTGCGGAAAAAGTTAAGTTTTACGCGGGGTTTAATTATGTCAAACTCTCTAAAGACACTAACGGCAACAAATTTAACGAAGAACATCTGCGAAATTTTAGTGAAAAGTGCCACTATATCGTGAGCGTTATGAGGAAGTTTGACGGTCAGGTTTATCTTTATAATTATGACGTGCCGAATAAGGACTTATTTAAGTTTATGAAGTCGTTTGAGGAAAACACTCTTGACGGCGAGATTATTGAAATTGAAAAATATATACCCGAAGGATTAGCATAGAAATGACATGTTTTTTTAGAAAGTACCACGAAGCGCTGTTTAAGGCAAATAAGCCTTATCAGTATGTTGGTGATGAGTTTTTGTCTGTGAAAAAGGATTTTGACAGTGCGAAGGTGAGGTTTGCGCTTGTATTTCCGGACAAGTACGAGATTGGAATAAGCAACCTCGGCTTGAGAGTGCTTTATAACTGTCTGAATGAACGCGCGGAGTTTATGGCGGACAGGGCTTATGCGCCGGAGAAGGATTTTAAGCCGGAAACGCTCTACGGGCTGGAGAGTAAGCGCCCGTTAAAAGAGTTTGATGCTGTCGGGTTTTCGCTGCAATATGAATTATCTTATCCGACTGTGTTGAAAATGCTTGAGATGAGCGGGATTCCGTATAGGAATGAAGATCGCGGCGAGGATGACCCGATAATTATGGCGGGCGGGCCGTGTACTTTTAACCCGCTTCCAATGGCGGATTTTATTGATGTCTTTATGATTGGCGACGGCGAGGACAGCATTGTTGAGGCGTGCGAAATTCTTGAGCGTACCAAAGGTTTGCCTCGGACAGAGCGTATCAAAGCGCTTGTTGAGGGTGAAAATTCCGGCAGGTGGAGCTCGTCAGTCGGCGGCAGAGTTAAAAAACGCATTGCGCAGTTGAAATACGAAACCGCGCCGAAAAGTTATCCGATACCGTTTTCATCATCAGTTCAGGACCGTGCGGTTGTAGAAATCCGCCGCGGGTGCGGGAGAATGTGTCGTTTCTGCCAGCCGGGGCATGTGACTTTGCCTATTCGTGAGCGCACGGGTGAGGAAATTGTTAAAATTACAAAAGAACTTGTCAACAATACCGGTTATGATGAATATTCTCTTCTTTCGCTTTCATCAAACGATTATTCAAATATAAAAGAGGTTATCAAAGAGCTTGCTGTTGATTTTGATGAACGTAAAATTTCTGTTTCGCTTCCGAGCCAGAGGATTGACGGATTTAATCTGGAGCTTGCAAATCTTGTTCAGAGCGTCAGAAAATCCACGATGACGCTTGCGCCTGAGGCCGGAAGCCAGCGGCTCCGCAATGTTATCAAGAAAAATATCTCGGAAGAACAGATTTTGCACGCGGTTCTGACGCTTTATGAAAACGGCTGGTCGAGGGTGAAATTTTATTTTATCTGCGGGCTTCCGACCGAAACTTTGGCGGATATGGACGAGCTTGCGGAGCTTCTGAACAAAATTAAATATAAGGCAAAACTTATTAAAAAAGAAAAAGGGTTGCAGCATTCGCTTGATTTAACCTGTACTCTGTCGATTTTTGTTCCGAAACCGTTCACGCCGTTCCAGTGGTGCCCTCAGATGAATTTGGACGAAGTGACGGAGCATATTCACTATCTCAAGGATAAAACGAAACACATTAAAGGCTTGAAGATTAATTATCACGAAAAATATGTGTCAGAAATCGAGGCCGTTTTGACACGCGGTGATGAAAAACTTTGTGAATATATTGAAGCGCTTTATAAGAAAGGCTGCTATCTTGACGCGTGGGGTGAAAATTTTGACAAAAACCTCTGGAAAGAAACAGCAGAGGAACTTGGGTTTTCGCTTGCTGACTTGGCGCAGAAAACTTATTCGCTTGATGAGCCGCTGCCGTGGGATTTTGTGGACATCGGCGTTAACAAATCGTGGTTTGTTGATGAATACAAAGCGGCAATGGCAGAAAGTTCAAACGAATTTCACCTGACGCCAACCTGCGAGCATAAATGTGTCGGCTGCGGGGTTTGTCCTAATTTGAAAACAAGAAAAGTTCTTGCGCCAAAATATGAGAATGCCAAGCAAATTGTTCCGAAAACACCGCAAAAACCCGAAGGACACAATGCTGTCCCGTTCCGGTACCGGATAAAACTTACCAAATGCGGAATTTTGAAATATTTTTCGCATCTTGACTGGCAGAACACTTTTCTGAAATCACTTTCAAGAAGCGGGCTGAAGGTGGCATTTTCTTATGGCTATAACCCGACAATGAGGGTTTCAATGGGTGTTGCGCTGCCGCTTTTCTGCGAAAGTATCTGCGAACTTGTTGATATTGATCTCTGGGAAGATTTGTCACCCGAAAATCTCCAACTAAAGTTAGAGAAAGTGCTTCCAGAAGGATGCAAAATTATTGAAATTAAGAAAATTGACAGAAGCTTTAAATCAATTGACAACACTGCTCAGTGGGCAGAATATAAAGTCGAAATCTTTAACAAAGACCTTTACGATTTTGAAACTTTGTGCTACAATACAGACAAGGTTTTATCTTCTCAGGAAATTTTTATTGAGAAGAAAAACAAAAAAGGTTTACTTCAAAAAACAGACATTAAAAATTCAATAAAATCATACAAGTTTGTTGACGGTTGTCTGTTCATAATCTTAAAAACCGGTCAGGGAAGTGCAATTCCGGCAGTAAGAGCTGACGCCTTAATGGAATTAATCGCACCGGGTGTGATGTTTAATATTACACGTATTGCCTTCTTTGACGAGAATTTTCAAAAGTTATAGATAGTAAAAGGATTTTATCATGGCAAACGACAAATTTAAAAACAATTCTGACAAAAGAATTATTATTGCCGAGCGCGATAATATTGCAGCTGTTCTTGAAAACGGCAGAGTTACTGACTTTTTTATTCACAAAGGCGAAATTTTATTAGGTGATGTGTATCTGGCACGCGTCGATAACATCTTACCCAGCATTGATGCAGCATTCGTTGATGTCGGCTCTGACAAAATGGGCTTCCTTCACGCGCAGGACGTTATGGGTAAAGGCGCATTGAAAGATAAACTTTCCCCTAATCAAAAACTTATTGTTCAGGTCGTAAAAGAACCGACAGGGCATAAAGGCCCGCGTGTTACGACAGAAATCAGCCTTCCGGGGCGTTTCCTCGTCTTAATCCCGCACGAACCGGGCATTAACGTAAGTAAAAAAATCGAAAATTCAAAAGAACGTGCACGCCTTAAGTCAATCGTAAGTTTAATTAAACCGGTTGGCGTCGGCGTTATCATCAGAACAGAAGCCGAAGGACAATCAGAAGCCGATATTCAGGAAGATTTGGAGATCTTGTTAGAAAAATGGAACAATATTATTACGTCAGCAGAAAGCTTAAACCCGCCAAATCTGATTTATCGTGATCAGGATTTATTATACAGGGTTATTCGTGAAGCCTGCACGGACGATGTCAGAGAAATCGTTGTAGACACCGCTTTCGCAATGTCGCGTGTTCAGAATATTCTACAGAACTGGCACATAAATAAAAATGTTCAGGTGACTTTATACAAAGGCACTGAACCTCTTTTAATCGCAGAAGATATCCACAAAGAAATTAAAGCCGCGCTAAATGTAAAAGTTAATATGCCGTCCGGCGGATATCTCTTTATCCAGCAGACAGAAGCGTTAACCGTAATTGATGTTAACAGCGGTAAATTCACAAGCTCTTCAACTCAGGATGAAACAATCCTGAAAACGAATATTGAAGCCGTTCATGAAATTGCGCGCCAGTTACGCCTCAGAAACATCGGCGGTATGATTATCATTGACTTTATTGATATGCTTTCGCGGGCTGACAAACTTGCTATTATGGAAGAAATGGAACTCGCGCTTGAACCTGATAAAGCAAAACCGCAGGTCGGACAGCTTTCGGATTTAGGGCTTGTTGAACTTACCCGTCACCGTCAGGGGCAAAGTTTATCTGAAATATTTACTAAAAAATGCCCGCACTGTCAGGGTAGCGGCTATTTTATGAACGAGTTTAATTTTGCTACTCCGACTGCCGAAGCCGAAATGAAAGCTAAAGTCGCGAAAGCAAAAATGCCTATCGCAACTTTCAACAAAAAATCTAATAACAATAAAAATAATAATCAGCAAAATCGTCAACAAGAAGCTCCGGCGGTTGAAAATATTGAAATCGTCGAAACAACTGTTGCTGTTGAAGAAGTGGCTAATGTTGAAGAAAATAATTTTGACAGAAAAGGTAAGAAAAACCGCAGAAATAAGTTTAACAAACGCAACAAAAATAATCGTTTCCAAAATGAAAATACTGGAGAATCAGAAGCGCCGATTGAAATTCAAGCTGTATCTGAGCCACAACCAGTTTTTGAAACCGTGGCACCTGCTGAAACTATTTCCGAAGTTGTACCGGAAGCTATAGTTGAAGAGCCAAAAAAGAAGACTACTAAACGTACACGCAAATCTTCAAAAACAAAAGAAGAACCAGCTCCTGAAGCCGTTGTAGTTGAAGCGCCGGCGGTTGAAAACGTAGAGCCGACGGTTGAAGTAGAAGAAAAACCTAAGCGCAGACCAAACAGAGGTTCCTCAAGAGCAGCGCGTAAAACAAAATCAAAAAAGACTGAAGATGAAACTTAGATTATTGATATTAATGGTAATAGTACTGGGCGTTTCGCAAATTTGTTTTGGCGAAACGCCTGATGCTGTTCAACAAGCTGTAACTCCGGAGAGAACAGAACTGATGTCTGCTATAATAAAATTTGCAACTGTAATGTTTGGAGTGATGCTTTCTTCATTTGTAATTTATCTATTGCTTACTCTCTGGAATGCAATTTTGCAGCGTTCACGTACTAAAGCACTTGATTACGAAGCTACATTAAAAGAGCCTCAATCTGTTGACGAAGCTGTGTTGCTGTTTATTCAGAAAAATAAATTAAAGTAAATTTAATATAAATTGTGTCAAGAACTAATTGACATTTTTGAAAACATGATACATAATGAAAGAGTATAAAAGAATGAAAGGATAGAAAAGATGAAAAAAACAAAAAGAGTATACCCATGCACGGGGGGGGGGGGGGCCTCTCTTTAACCGCCTGAACAGTTTTGCCGGTTTCACCATGGCAGCCCGGCTGAGCCGCTCGACTGAGTCGGTCGCTGAGCGACTTCCACAATTGAATCCGAGCAAGAATTTAGCATTCACAATGGCGGAAATATTGTTATCCCTGACGATAATCGGTGTTGTAGCGGCGATTACGCTTCCGAGCCTCACGGGCAACATCAACGAGCGCACTTGGAACACGCAGCGCAAAGCTCTTTATGCAAGATTTTCTCAAGCTATATCGCTTATGCCTGCCCTGAATGGCTATGGTACACTGACAGAAGGTGATTCCTCGACTTCTGCCGTTGATACGGCCGCTGAAACTTTTATTACAGCAGGTTTGTCTAAAGTCTTAAAAATGACTAATATTTGTGATAGCGAGCATTTATCTGATTGCGGTCTGCCGGATAAAATTACTCCTCATACCGGCAGTGTAATAACACCATTCCCTGCAGATTTTGGTGCTTTAAACAGTACAATGCTCAATGCATCGTACACCTCTTTTTCTTACTCAATGTTAAATACCAAGGCTGCCGCATTTGAAACCCAGAACGGTGAAAGTGTCGCTGTTTATTACAATCCGAATTGTGTTTCGGAATTGAGTCCTTCTGTGTGGTGGGATCCTATTCAAAATAGGGTTTGTGCTAATTTTATTTATGACCTTAACGGCAAAAAAGGACCAAATACTTACGGTAAAGATATTGGTTTTATAACAGTCTTATATTCTGTTGACAGTGTTGTTGTAGCACCGCTTGTACACTCAAGGAATGCTACTGCGGCACCTCTGGTTGCTTCCGGCTCAAGTTCTTTGACTGCATCAAAATCCTGTACACAGTTGGATGCAAATTACCGCTTGCCGACTAAAGAAGAGGCTGGAGCGATGTTTGTTAACCAAAACTTAATCGGCAGTATAAACGAAGATCATTACTGGACTTCTTCACTTTCTCTTTCAAACAATGAGAGCCGCGGCTGGGCGCAAAGTCTATGGACCGGCGCACGGCTGATGCTTGACAGAACGCAAACTAAACAGGTGCGCTGCGTAAAAAGGGATTAATTTTTTATCCTTTCTTGTCCGAAAAAGACTCGCGATAAGGAATGTGTCGTGAATGAGTTGCGGAGCAACTCCCGCTCACTCAAGCGAGTCTTTTGAGTGGCACTCTGCCGAGCAAAACAATCCAGTGAATTGTTTTGCGAGAGGTAGACCGCGCAGCCGCCACGGCTCGCGATTCAGCGAGGCGAAGCGGCGGAGAACTGCTTTATTCAGCGGGTATTTTGCCCGCTGTTTTTTTGTCTGGAAAAGTTTTGCAATAAGAAATGCGGCGGGAATGATTTGAGGGAAACCGTTTTAATGTCCGCTGTAGTCAAAATACCTGTCAAAATCAACATCATCAAAACTGCACAGTAGTCTGAAAATTTCATCGTGTTCGTCCAGGCGTTGAAAATTATATTCATCAAATTTCCAGTACTTAGGATTTATCCCCCGGACACGGATTACGCCGTGATCTTTTAGTATTGTTAATTTCTTTTTTACTGTTTCCAAAGGTAAATTTACGAGTTTGGCAAGCTCGACAGAAGTGATGCCCTCTTCATTTGAGTGTTTTTCAGGTGTTAAAAACATCAGTTCCAGACCAACTTGCTTTAATTCTTTATCCTCATTTTCAAGTTCAAACTCATACATAGTAATATATTAATCGGAATATTTTTCTATTTCATCATATTATCATACTAAAATTGTTAAGTTTGTAAACTTTTTCCCTGCCGGCGCAATTATTTCGAGCAAAAATACTTTATATAAGTGTGTAGTTTATGAAGGTTATTTTTTATGTTTAGTCCAATAGCATCAGGTATATTTGCTTTTAGAAACATTGGCAAGACCGAGAATGGTGAAATCGGCCGTGCTCCGGTTGCTGTCGGACAGGTCGCCGGGATTTGGAAAGAGCTTGGCAAATATGATAAAACTATAGCTATGGGAACTAAAAATGCTATACAAATACTGCAGGATGTTGCGGGAGATTCAAAAGCGCTTAGATATGCAGGTAAAACAGTTGAATTTTTAAGTAACAATATAAACCCGCTGATTTGTGCTTCCAGCGTGGTTAAAGTTGCTATGTCTGACGATAAAGAAAAAACTTTTAAAGAAGAATTAGGCTCGCTTGCCTTTATGTTTGCGGGTGAACATTTAATCTCTAAAAACTACAACAATATTGCAAATTCTAAAACTGTCACAAACACGCTTGAAAAAATGTCCAAATCCGGCGTATTTAAACCGGTATTTGAAACGATTGCAAAACACAAATGGGGTGGAAAAATCGGAGCGATTATCAAAGGGCTTACATTTGTATCTGTTTCTATCGGTTCTTCCTGCCTCGGGCTGGAACTGACAAAATCTCTTATGAAAACTATGGATAAAAACGGCAAAGAGTCCATTGTGGCGTAAAAATTTTTAAAATATTGTAAAAAAATACATTAAAAGCTCTATGAAATTCAATTCTTGCTGTGTTATTATTTTTTTATGAGAAACTTATTGCTGGCGCTATGTTTTTTTATTTGTTCAGTTAACCCTGTTTTTGCAATAAAAATCGGGCTGCTTACTGATGTCGCGAGTGCCGGTGTCGGAACCTCCGGTGACGGCGTTATTATTGATGCGCGTTCGAACAGAACAGTTACCGAACTTAAACAAATGAAAGGATATCTTATTGTTGCACGCAAAAATAAAATGGCAATAAGAATCAACGGTGAATATCAGGATATCAATACGGACAGAATTGTAATAAAATCCGCTCAGGGCGGCTTTGTCAGTACGAAAAAAAGGTGGTACCGCGGGAATTTGATTATTCAGAATAATCGTGGCAAACTTACGGTTATAAATGATGTTGATCTGGAAAGCTATTTAAAAGGAGTTATTCCGTCAGAAATGCCTACAAGCTGGGATGTTGAGGCTCATAAAGCGCAGGCAATAGCCGCGAGAAGTTACGCGCTTGCAAATCTGGGCAAACGTGCGGCAAAAGGCTATGATCTGGAAGATACACCTCGGGATCAAGCTTATGGCGGCGCTTCTGCGGAAAACAGAGGAACAACCAAGGCTGTTAATGACACCCGCGGCATTGTTCTGACTCACAACCAGCGTATTATTTCAGCCTTTTATACAGCCTCTGCCGGCGGTAAAACTAAAACTGCCAGTGCAACCTGGGGCGGTAATGTCCCTTATCTTCGCTCGGTTCCTTCCTACGATGCCAGCGTCGGGAAAAAGGGCCACGGAATCGGAATGTCGCAGCATGGTGCCAATAACCTTGCGAAACAAGGTTATAACGCTTATCAGATACTTAAATATTTTTATAAAGATGTCAGCTTTGCAAGGCTGAAAACAGAAATTTAATATTGAAAAATACTTGCCATTTGCTATTTTTATATGGTAAATTTCTCGAAACACTTGTCAAAACGCCATTTAAGTGCTATAATAGCCTATGAAACGGCATGGTTATGCGGTTTTCTGTATAGGTTAAAGTTAGAGTTAAAAAAGGAGACAAAAATGAACAAAGATGAATTACTGAAAGAAGTTGCAAAAAAAGCTGGAGTTCCTCAAAAAACAGCTTATGATGTAGTAAATTCAATATTGGACATCGTTGAAAAAACAGTTTCAAAAGGTAAAAAAGTAACATTAATCGGTTTTGGTACATTTGAAGC
The DNA here is from genome assembly GCA_944323035.1 of Candidatus Gastranaerophilales bacterium. Taxonomy (GTDB): domain Bacteria; phylum Cyanobacteriota; class Vampirovibrionia; order Gastranaerophilales; family Gastranaerophilaceae; genus Gastranaerophilus. Next base: position 17,926 of record CALUQY010000006.1, on the reverse strand, counting down.
TCGTAAACGCGGCGCAAGAATCGGCAGAAACCCGCAAACCGGTGTAGAAATTAAAATCCCTGCAAAAACAGTTCCGGCATTCACAGCAGGTAAAAAATTCAAAGAAATGCTTAAATAGTTTTAAAAAGACACAAGCCCCCTATCAAATAGGGGGCTTTACTTTTTTGCAAACATGTTACATAATAGGATAAGAAAGGATGGAAAATTTATGAGAAACCGAAGAGTAAACATTTTATCAGGGGGGGGGGGGGAGCCCTGAGCCGGCCGCTGAGCGGCATCCACAAAGCGACCCGAGTGGAAATTTAACGAAAGAAGTTTTGGTTCCGAGCGACTGGACCACGAGAAAACCATATTGTCATGCTGAACTTGTTTCAGCATCAGTCCCATGTCGCGAGCTACCGGTAACGCCGGCCAGATTCCGAAACAGTCTTGCTCGACTCGCGAAAAACGGCACCGCGAAAAGCGTGGTTTTCGCTTTGTGCCTCCGCTCGCTCGCGCAGTTCGGAATGACATTAAAGGAAATGACTCGGGTTTGTGCCTTTACCATGGCGGAAATCCTGTTATCCCTCACGATAATCGGCGTGGTAGCGGCGATAACGTTACCGAGTTTGACTGGCAACATAAACGAGCGGACATGGAACACGCAGCGCAAAGCGCTTTATGCCCGTATGAGTCAGGCTGTTGCGCTGATGCCTGCACTAAACGGCTACGGGGTACTAAAAGAAGAAACGGACAGCGCAGGCTCAACTTCAATAGTGGATACAGCAGCAGAAACTTTTATAACCGGAGGGTTAGCGAAAGTCCTTAAAATTAATAATATATGCGACTACGAGCATTTGGAGGATTGCGGTATTCCGGAAAAATATAATGATATTTTAGGTTCAAAGCATTCCTTTCCAAAATATATTGGCGACCTTAACTCAGATTTTATGGCACCTTCATCTTTTTGGGGTGGAAGTTATTCCTTGCTAAATACCAGGTTAGCAGCTTTTGAAACGGCTAATGGTGAAAGCGTTGCTGTATTTTATAATCCGTACTGCAATTATAAAGATGAAAATGTGACTTATTACTATTATTCCCAACAGACAATTTGTGCGAATTTGATATATGATTTAAACGGTCGAAAGGGTCCAAATACTTACGGAAAAGATCTGGGATTCATTACGTTTATTTATCCTACTAATACATTGGTATTGATGCCTATGCCGTATAACTCAATTGCCGGATATACTACTGCTAAATTAGGCACTTCACTTTGTCGCGAAAAATTTGGGGAGGATGCAAAATTATTAGATAGATTTGAGTATGCAGCTTTATTTGTTAATAAAAATCTTACGGGATTGAATTTTAATAATGGAACATACCAATTGACCTCCTCACGTTACGTTTCTTCTGCCGGTAGAACTCGTTATTGGCATTTTAACTTTGCAGAAGGAATCTACAGGGCTGATGATAATGACGCCGCAGGTGGTATATATTGTGTGAAACGAAATTAATGATGCAAAAGAGATTTCGCAAACTCTATTGACTGGTCGTTGATTTCGCCGCCTGCAAGTTCAGCAAGTGCTTTTATACGGTATTCATCATCAAGAACAAACACATTAACTTTAGTTTCTGTTTCTTGTGATTTTGCCACGTAGAAGTGCTTGTCTGCCTTGGAGGCTATTATCGCCTGGTGGGTAATCACTATAATCTGTCTGTATTTAGCAAGTTCTTTAATCTCATCTGCAACGCTCTGGGAAGCTTTTCCTGAAATACCGGTGTCAATTTCATCAAAGATAACGGTATCAATATCATCGCTTTGGGCAAAAATGGATTTAATTGCGAGCATAACACGCGAAATCTCGCCGCCGGATGCGATTTTTGCAAGCGGTTTTAGGGTTTCCGATACGTTTGTTGAGATAAGGAATTCCACGTTATCTATGCCGTCCGGCGAAAGCGGTTTCCTATCAACGTTAATTTTGAAGCGGGCTTTTGGTAGTTCTAACTGGTAAAGCTTTTCTTCCACAAGTGTTGAGAGGACGCGGGCGTAATTCTGGCGATTTTCGCTGATTTCCTGCGCCATTTCGGTTAATTTTGTTTCGGTTCCGGCAATTTCCGATTTTAATTCTTCAATATTTTGGGTGGAATTTTCTATTGAATTTAGTTCTGCCTCAAATTTATCGCGTGCGGCAAGCACTTCTTCCAGTGTTGAGCCGTATTTGCGTTTCAGCTTGTCAAAGATGTAGAGGCGTTCTTGAATTTCGTTAAGCCGTGCGGTGTCGTTATCGAGTGACTGGTTGTAGTCACGAAGTTCACTGCTTAAATCTTTCAAGCCTTCAAGTAAATCTAAAAGGCGTTCTTCCTGTTCAGCCAAGCTTTCATCCATAGACGCAGCTTTTGAGAGATTTTGTTTAATGCTTGATAGAGATTCAATGATTGAACCGTCATCACCATTAATTGACCAGTAGGCGACACCGGTGAGTTCTTTTAGCTTTTCGGCGTTTTCAAGAACCGTAAGTTCTTTTTGCAAATCTTCATCTTCGGTTGGAGATTTAATTTCCGCGCTGTCGATTTCGTCAAGCTGGAATTTGAGAAAATCTATTTGCGAATCAGTTGCATCTGAGGCACTTTGAAGCTCTTCAAGGCGTTTTTGCATATTTTTGTATGTGGTGAAAAGTTCGCCGTATTCTTCCAGAAGCTTGCTGTAAACATCTTTGCCGTAGTTATCTAAAAGGGTAATATGATATTTTGGCTGCATAAAGGCGTAGGTTTGGTGCTGGGAGTGGATATCCAGAAACATTTCTTTCAAGCGTTTTACGCAGTCTGAATTGACGGGCGTCCCGTTAATTCTTGTCCTGACCGCATTTGGGGTAATTTCTTTTGTCAGGAGAATTTCTTCGCCCGTAAAATCTATGCCGTATTCATCAAAAAGCGGCTGCAGTTGCGGTTTATCGGAAATCAGAAGAAGTTCAATGGAGGCTTTATCCGCGCCAGTTCTGATAACTTCTTTGGAAACACGGTTTGAAAAAGCTATATCAATTGCGTTGATTAGGATACTTTTACCGGAGCCTGTTTCGCCCGTGATTACATTCAATCCCTTGTCAAAATCAACGGTCAATTCGTCTATTAAAATGTAATTTTTTAATTTAATCTGCTTTATCATACTTTACGAGTTGCGAAAATTCTGAACTCTCCGTTTGTCAGTTCTGCAAACTTAAGTTCATTTTCTTCTTTTATCTTTTCTTTTACGAAATCTGTCCCGTCAAATTTGTACTCTGCACTGACGGTGTAGTCGCCCGGAAGAAGTACTTTTTTGTCGTGAACGGGTTTGTTTTCAACTATTTCTCCGTTAATTTTTTCTGTCGGAGCTTTGTAGTTGGCAACAATCAGAAAACCTTCTTTTAAAGGTTCTTTTGAGATAATCCAGCTTGCAAAGCCGTCATCATCCTGATCAATAATTTGCGCTTCGCCGTCGGTAATTATTGAATTGTTTTTTACAAACCGGTCAATTGCATCAAATTTGTTGAAGAAGATGTAGTCCTGTGCACGCTCCATTGCGACTTCTTCGCCAATAACGTGTTCAATACCGCGTTTCGTGAAGCTTTCATCTCCGTCAACGTAAAGCATTGCGCGTTGTGCAAATTTGCCGCCCGGAAGAAATTTGTATTTAAACCATTTGAACATGGCTCCGTCCTCGCCGAGTTGTCCCGGATACTGGTCGATGCTGCGGAATTCGCCGTCCTGATTGTTGTATGTTTTCAGGATTGATAAGTAATTCTTATTTTTCTTCGCCACGTTATAGTTGGTTAAATGCTGGTTATCTTCAATAATTTTTTCGGGATTTTTTTCGTTTTGCATTACAATGTCATTGCCCCAGAGGGTGTCAAAGGACATATCTTCGTGGTATTCCTTTAGAAAATCGTCCCATAACATGTATTCAGCAAGTGTTCCGAAGTAAGGGATTTTTTCTTTCATTGTTCTGTTAAGCTTGCCAAGAACCGCACGCGGTGCACGATAGCTTATCGGAACCCCGTTTTTCTCTGAAACTTCATCGACAATATGGTCTATGTGGTCGACCCTGAACCCGTCAAAGTTATAGTCATTTTGAAGTTTTTTCATCTCGTTGATGAAAAAGTCAATAACTTTTTTATTGTAAGTTCCGTCCTCAAGGTTTACGAAATAATAAGGTGTTTGGCAGTCGAGGTTTGCAAAATGCGTAACGTCCTCCCCGTCGAATTTGTAATGTTTGAACATCGGATATCCGCCGCACTCGCTCATGGTGTCGTAAACAGGAACGCCTGCGGAGCACCACGCACCGCCCGGAGCAGGCCAGAGCTCTTCTGCGATTAATTTTTGGATTATATCCAAATGCTTTGTTATATCGCTTTCAGATTGAATTTTTTTAGAGCCTTCAACCTCTGCAACAATATCTTTTACGCGTTTGTGGAGTTTTTTCTGGTTAACGTTCTTGAGCATTTCGTTGGAAATCTCTTTTTTGTACTCATCCATTTTGTCCGCAAACTGTGCAAAAAGTTCTTTATATTTTTCTGAAAGATTTCCCATGCATTCGTTCTGTGACTGGCGGTAAACCCCTTTTATTACACTGATATCATCTTCATCACAGTCTTTAAGTGTTTCTTTTAAGAGTCTTTCAAGATTGTCTTCAAGTTGTTTATTTAGGGCTTTAATATCAAACCAGCGTGCAATATACGGGTTTGAAAGAACTGCTTTTGAAAATCTTCCTGTTTGCGGCAGAATATCGTAAATTACAGGGTGGCCCGCAAGCTGTGCAAGTGCAATGAAGGTTTGAACCTGTTTTTTGACACCCATTCCGGTAACTTTTTTTATGTCTTCATCAAGCAGTTTCTCGCTGACTTCCGAACTTCTTGGCAGATACGCGCAGCCGAATTCTCTCGGGTGGAACGGGATTAAATAAATTGTTGTGTTCAAAATTCCGTTTTCAAGGTTTCCGGTCGGCAAAATAAGAAGCTGCATAAGCCAGTCCATAAATTTGCCGGTTTCTTTGCTTTTGTTGCCGTTGCCCAGTCCTGCGAGGTTAATTAATTTTATGTCGTGGCCTTCTTTTTTAATCCAGTTTGAATTTTTAATATTTTTGCGCGCAAGAACGCTCTGTTTGTTGTCTGGAAAACGAAAATGTTTGCCGTCAAAAACTTTGTTGTTAACCCATTTGATTTCAAGCCCGAAAAGCACTTCGTTCGGGGTAAGTTCTTCCTGTGCTTTTCTGAAAGGGTAAGGTAAATAGCCGTAACGTGTGATTAAATCTGTTAAATACTCTTTTCTTGCCGAGGTAATTGTAGAAAAATCATAGATACTTTTGAGGCTGTTGTATATTAAATCAAGTTCTTCACAGGCTTTCATCCTGTTGGGTTTGTTAAATAAATTGAACATTTCATCTCCCTATAATCTCATGGAAACATTATACCATGGAAAAGGATTTTAGCTAAATTATTTAAAGTATGAAACAATTGCGCCGCCGATTTCTTCGTTCGGGTCAAAGTAGGTTTTGGGCGGGTTGAGTGAATTTTGTATAAGCATTGCAACGAGAGGGCCGAAGGCATCAGGGATTTGGGTTTTCCGGTAAATCCCGGCAAGAAACGTTTGGATTTCGGGATTTTTAGTCTTGTTGTAGCGTGAAAGTTCGGGATAAAGCTTTGCGGTATCGCCGGTTTTATTTTCCTGAATTCTGTCTAAAATGTATAAAGTTTCGACAACATTTTTTCCGTTTTTGAGGTTATCGGCCATGGCAGGAAAAGATTTTTCCCCCTGTTTTACAAAATAGTCGGTTGTAAGCTGCGGAAACACTCTGAAATTTCCGGCGGGTCTGGCCGGAATGGTGTATGGACGATTCGTTTGTAAATATGTGTTAATACTAAGAGTACACAAATGGCGCTCCATTCTTGATTTCATAGAGAATATTGTCGGCAATGACTTTTAATTCTTCTTTTGATTTTCCTTCTTTTTGTTGTTTGTAAAATTCTTCTACAAGCGGGTTGATAGCTGCATCTTTTTTTGCCTTAAAGTTACGCAGTTCTGTTGAAACGAGGCGCTTTTGAAGTTCCAGTTCTGTTTGTGCGTTGTATTTTTTTACCTGAACTTCTTTTATCGCATCACCGGTAAGCTTTCCGGCATAACCCGCGGCGCTCAGCCCCGCAATACCGAAGAAAAGCTGTTTAAACTGTTTGTTATCCGTATCAAGCAGGTAATTATAAAGGTGCGCGCGGTAGTCATCTACGTGCGAATAATAGGTTGGTTTATCGGTACCGTCCCCGCCCAGAGCCCGTTCTACCCGTGCGGTTGAGGTCATTAATTCATCCTCAAAATCCTTGATGTCTGTTTTTGACCAGTTAAGATTTTGCAGATGCTCTTTGATATATTTCTTAGGGGTACCGAGTGCTGTGAAAAGATTTTTCAAGATTTCCCTATCCTCATTCATTGTTTCTTTTGTTGACTTTTTAATGATTTCAGGGATAGTATTTTTAAGCGCCTTGCTGCCTTCTTCCAGATACTGTTTCCCGCGGGTAAGATTTTTTATTGATAAAAATCCGAGTCCTATAATTCCGGCAAATGTTAGTGCACCGAGAAGAAAATAATTTTTATTATTCTCTTCTTTTTTCAGTTGCGGTGTGTGCCCGAAATTCAGAGTTTTGTCAAACTCTGCGGTACGCTCAGAGAGCATGTTACGGATAATCTGCATTTTCCCGCCGAAAGTGCGCGCTTCTACCTCAATAAGTTTTTCCTGCAGATTTTTTTGAATGTCCGCTTCTTTTTTTCTTACCCAGACTTCTTTGAACCCGTCAAAAAAGGTTTTGCCCATAAACGCGGTTGCCGTGAGAGCGAGAACCCCGCTTCCGGCAAGAATTGTCTGGCGGTTAGGGTTGCGAACCATGCGATAGAGTGCCTGATGCGTTTCCTCGTTCAGTGCAACATGGCGGGTGAGGGTTGGCAGAACCTGCTTTTTGTCCGTTTTCGCAAGATTTTTTGTGCTACGGCTGATAAAATAAGTCAGACCTGCAATCGCACCCATTACACCGAGTGCGATTCCGCTTATTGGCAAAAGGCTTTTTTCTTTTACAGCTTCCTTTAATTCTTCCGGTGCGTGTGCGTTGTCAGAAATTATCAGGCTGTCGCAGATGTCGTCGAAATTGCATTCTGATTTACAAAAGTTGTTTACAATAACACCTTCCTGCGTTGTACTGTTATTTTTCTTTTGATTGGTCGTTAAATTGCGCTGGCGCCTTATGGTTTCGCCGTCTGAGAAGTCATGGAGTTTCATCGTCTTTTTCTTTCCTGATTAGTGAATGTATGAACTTTTTGAGATCAAAAATTCGTTTTTCTTCATCAATTTTTTTGTCCTCGTTGTGTAAGTTTAATGTTTCAAAGAGTGCAAAAAGTGATTTTACTTTCTTTTTAAGCCCGCTGAAAGCCTCTGAAACTTTTTTGTTTATTGCGGTTTTGATTTCACCGAGAACAGATGTGATTTTAGCGCTGATGTCGGCAATTTTTTGAGAAAGATTTGTTATAACCTGCGGCAGAGCTTTCATAATCTCGACAGGGCGCTGGAGAACCGTTTGAACGATAAAAGTCAGGGGTGTACTGATTATGCGCGGAAGTTTTGTACTTATTGCAGAGTTAAGCAGGCTTAAACGCTGCTGCATATTATCAAGTCCCTTTTGAAAATCCGCAAGCCGCTGGGCAAAATTTTGGGCGTCTTGCGCTCTTGTTTCTCTTGCTAGTTTCTGCGCTTTTAAAAATGCTCCGATTGCAGCGCACTCATTCCAGCTCATCTCACCGGGTTTGGCAGAAAAATCAGCTTTTTTTGCGCCGCCGCCTGACATGCCGTTACAAATCGGGCAGCTTCCAAGCGGCAAGCCGTGCGGACAGGTTCCGACATTGCTTTTTTGAGTGTTAAGAGTTAATTGCATCCAGTCCTCGTGTTGTTGAGGAAAGCAAAAATTTTTCTTTACCTTGCCGTGCGACGCAGCAATAGTGAAAATTTGAGCATTCCGGCTTTTACGGTTGCGGCACAGCCGGGGATATTCACCCCGTTTCCTCGTATTTTAATTCCTTAAATATTTTAGGATAAAGTTGGTGAAAATGCAAATAGTGTTGAGATTTCGCCTGCTATTTCGCCGTGGAGGGTCTTTATTGACTTCTCTGCGGTGAAATTTCCCCAGCCCAAACGGTTAATATAATCTATTACGACAAGTTCACGCGCCTTCATGTCGCAATCGGAAACTTTTACAACAAACCCCTCTTTTCTTTCCGTGTTTATCACAATACAGAGGCCGCCTGCGCCGACTTTTGCGATTAAGCCGCTTTCCGCTACAATTTTTGTATCGGTTCTGTCCTCGCCGCCATAAATATACGGGTTATTGCGAATTGCAGCGGTCATTTTTTCATATTTCGGGTCGCAAAAAAGATTTATAAATCCAAGAACCATATTTTTTAAAGGCATTGACATCACCGGAACCCCGCAGCCGTCTTTAGTAATCGGATAAGTATTTTGCAGGGCGCAAAGTTCACTCACCTTTTTTATAACAAGCTGTTGCAGCGGGTGCTCAAGTTCATCATAATTTTCGCACGGCAAATTCAGTTTTTTACAAAGCGCAAGCATTGTAAGATGTTTACCCACGCAGTTATTGTGGAAAACATTTTCTTTTTCGCCTGTAAGAAGCATTTCTACCTGACGGGTTTTGGAAAGCGGTTTATGAACCCCGCATTTTAAATCCTCAGCCCTGATATTGAACTTTTCTGCAAACCCGAGCGCTGTTTCATAGTGGCATTTTTCACCGGCATTAGAGCCGCAGGCAAGAGCAAGTTCTTTTTCTGTCAAATCAAGTCCGTAATCAATAGCTAAACTCGCTTGCAGAGGTTTTTCGCAGGAGCGCAGATAAAACGGTTCATCAAAGCTTTCGCCGAATGTTGCCAAGACCTTACCGCTTCCGGAAACCCTTGTGATGAATCCGAAATGCTCTTCCTCAAGCAGTCCGTGCCTGAAACTTCTAGTCAGAATCGTCGGTCGTTGGTTTTGCATCGTAGAAATCCCATTTTGTCATAGGCGCGCGGGTTTTGTTTTTATCCTGCATATTGTCACGTACGGTTTGTTCTTTTTTCTCTTTAGCAGCCTTTTTGGCTTTTTTATCTATACCTTTTGCTTTTTCTTCCGCTTCAAGTTTAGCTTCTTCCGCTTCGTGATCCATTGGTTCCATAAGCGCTTCTATCTTATGGTAATCTTTTTTCGTAATCGGGAAGCAGTGCCAGCCGCTGAACATGCAGTAATCTTCAAGATCCTGCTTTTGAATTTTTCTTGCGATACGGTACCACTTTTTCTTTGTTTTATCAAAGTCTTCCGGAATTCTTGTCACTACAATGAATTTATCGTTCGGATTTTCTTTTGAAGTGAAGTAATCCATATCCGATACAATAATAACATCCGCGTCATCTTTGGTGTAGAGAATAACTTCTGATGTCGCATATATAGGGAAATTTTTATCATTTTTCAGATAAATAGGCAGATCCGATTCCAGAAGCGGGCGCATGTGTGCAAAGTTGAAATGCGCAAAGTATACAAATGACGCTATCGGTTTCGGTATAAAGTGCAGCGTAAGCGGCAGCGAATATACTATATATAAAAGTCCGAATAAGAAACTCCAGATTTTGGAATCAAGATTAACAATCAGCCAGATAACAGCCATTGCCATTATCGGATATCCGGCCATTACGTAGCGCATATAGTCAAGGTGCCCGATAAATATAATTACATAACTCCAGAACGCCGCAAGTGCTGCCGGAAGAAGCAAGAAATTATATTTTGTTTCTTTAAAGTTTTTGAATTTTTTGAAGTTCAGGGCAATCGCAACAATTGCAAACACAAGCGTTGGACAGTAGAACAGTGATTTATACATAAACCCGTTGTTCTTTAAAAATCTTTTCCATACGCGTTCCAGATTGAACGGTGTGTCCTGCGGGAAGTCCGTTGTTCCGATGAAGTTGAAAAATCCCCAGTATAAAAGTTTTGCCAGAATCAAGTGCCCGATAAAAATTGTTACAAGCGCTATAATCCAGTCGTTGCGTTTCTCTTTCCACGCTTTATAAAGAAGGCAGCCGCCGAGTATTGCGATATAAACTTCTGAATAATACGCCGAAAGTACAAATAATGTCAGCCCGAGCGTGCATAGGAATAACTTCCACGCATTGTAAAGCTCTTCTTTATTTTCAATTGAGTAATAAATTCTTGTGAAAATATATGTTGCAAGTATAAAAAATATTGATTGCAGCTGATATTCGCGCACAAACATAGTACACGAAATCGCGCCGGCATTAAGAAACGCAATAAGCATTGCTAAAGGTATATGTTTGTCCTCTTTCAGAATAAACCGCAGGAGTTTGAACATTACCAGAAACGCAAACAGCATAAGGAATATGTTGAAAAATATCCCGAAAAGCTTCATAAATGAAGGGTTAAATTCGTCCAGTCCTGAATTGTATATTCTGAACAGGGAATAATAAAAATTAGAGTGCCCGTCGTCTTTGACAGACTTGTACATCATTGCTAAATCCTTACCCAGCATGCCCGGATACGGTTTGAAGAAGATTTCTTTTAAAAACCTTCCTTTATAAACTTTATTGGCCTGAAGCCTGAAATAGTTCCATTTCTTTTTAAAAACTTCGCCGCTGTCGTTAAGGTTGGAAGGTGTTGAAACGCTATAGGAAAACGGTTCGTCACCTACGATATTCCCTCCGAATAATCCCCAGTAAAATCTTACAAACACTGCAAACAGCAGCACCAGCAATAATAAAATAATCTTTTTTGTACTCATAATACCAGTATTTTATCATGCGGACTGCGGGCATGGCTGTAAATTTTTGTAAATTTTTAGTATAATCAGATTATGGGAAAAAAGAATTTGCGCAAATCTGCAAAAGAAGTTCGCCGCGCACTTGATATAAATAGAATAAGTGAGGCAATTTTGCTAAATATTAAGGCTATGCCGGAGTTTAAGAAGGCAGAAAATGTTCTTCTTTATTATCCTGTTGCCTCTGAAATTAACCTGCTTGAACTTTGTGCGGAAAATAAAAAATTTTATCTTCCGCGTGTTAGGGGCGGGGAATTACTCGTCTGTCCTTATGATTGTAGTGTCCGGCTTGAAAAATCTTCTTTTAATATTTTAGAGCCGTGCTCAGCCTCTGTGTCGCCAACGACTATTGATTTTGCAATAATCCCGTGCCTTATGGTAGACAGGCAAAAGTTTCGTCTGGGCTACGGCGGCGGATTTTATGACAGGTTTTTGCCCGCGCTCCGCGAGGATTGCGTTAAAATAGCGCCGGTTGCCGCGGAACTTTTAGTTGAATCGCTGCCGGTTGAAAGCTTTGATATTCCGGTTGATTTCGTTGTTACGCAGAATGAAATTTTCTAATTTTTGTTCGCTAAAACTTTTTCGTAAAAATCGGCGTAGTATTTAGCTTTTTTCTCGTTGCCCATTTTTTTGTAGCAAAGCGCAAGATTGTAATAGTAATCCGGTTCCGTATTTTTTAATTCTATAGCATAAAGCAACTCATTTTTAGCTTTTTTAAATTCGCCCATTGTGAGGTACGTGCAGCCTAAATTGTAGTAAATGTTTGGCAGGTCATTTTTGTATTTTTTTGCCTGTTGAAAGTTTTCGACCGCAAGGGCGTATTTTTCCTGCGAGTAATAAATTATACCTAAATTGTAGTACGCTTTATAAAACTTTTTGTCCGCCATTAATGCGCTTTCAAAAAGAAATACCGCATCTTTAATATTGCCCTTATCCTGTTGAATATTTCCCATTAAAAGCCAGTTTTCGGCGCTTCTGGATTCTGCCGGAATGGAGATCAGGACATTTAGAGCTTCTTCAAGGTTGTTTTGCGCATAGAAGGCCCTTGCCTCCTGTGATTCGTTTTCATAAGGCGTCGCAACAGGCGCTTTGTCCGGCATGAAGTTTTCAAGTTTCATGTCGATTGCATAAGCCGGCGCGGCTATAAGTGTTAAGGCTAATAATGTAAAAATCTTTCTCTTCATAGCAAAATTATACATTAAAAATTTTTTGTGGCAAAAATTTGACATTTTTAAAAGATATTCCATACTGTTGGTGATGTCTCTTTTACTGATAAAACTTTTCGGGCAGACCTAACCCGGAAAGCACCATTAAGCCGCCTTTCGACTCCTTAGGCGGCGTTTTCTTTGCGAGTGAGCAGAGGCAGGAGGGAAGCTAGGCTTCCCGAACAGTTGAGCGCGCGACAGGCAAGACCGCGTTCTTGACTGCAAGCGCGAACGGTGCCGTTTAATGCGAACGAGTGCGTAAGCCGGTGTGAAGTCCGAATTCGTCAGCGTACGAAGTGCAGCTGGCGAACAGAGGACGAAACACTACGTCACCGCCGTAGTAAATTTTTGCGGGTATAAAGTACCCGCATAAAATTTATTCAGGCGGAAAGAGTGAGCAGAGGCAAACGGGGGGCTGATTTGAATATCCGGTTTACCCCGGGTCTTTTATCTTCCCTTCTTTTTCAAGAACTTTGACAAGTGAAGCGGTGTCGCCTTTGAGTTTGAAGTATTCCGCAAATTTCGGGCTGGTTTTTATGTTGTAGCTTCTGCCGTTTTTGTCTTTTGTACGGATAATTAAACCTTTTTCCAGAAGTTCCTGAATGTGTTCATAAGCGTTGGAGCGCAATTCTTTCAAATCCGTTTGACGGATTGGCTCTTTGAGTGCAATAACGGAAAGCGTTCTGAGTACCGCCGGTTTCAGATCCACAGGACAAAGCAATTCTACGATATCAATATAATCCTCTTTTACCTGAATTATGTAGCCGTCCTCATCGTCAATCTCAAGCGCGCCTTCGCGTGAGGAGTAATCCATAATAAGGTCAAGCATAGCTTCTTCAATATCTTCTTTTTCAACGTCAAGGATGTTTGATATTTCATCGGTTGAAACGGCGCGGGCTGTGATGAATAAAACCGCTTCAATTCTGGCTTTTAATGTGTTTTTATCCATTTGTTTCTACCTCTTCTGCCTTTTCTTTTCCTGACACATCCGTTTTTGGCGTTGCAATCACAGACATAATATTATCCACGCCGCGGTTAAATTCAACAATATTAGAATCTTCTTCACTTTTGTGAGTGCCTTTGACGATGTAAAGATCCGAGTAAAACTCTTCCTGCTCAAGATCGTAATCTGATTCTGCCGCAAGAAATAAAAGTGCAACGTAGGCGCTTATTTTATCCATTCCGAGCAAAAGCAGTTCATTGAGTTCAACTTTTTCTTCATTCTGGAAGAATTGTTCCAGGTTTGCTTTGAGTTTAAGAACATTGTCTGCAATGTATTCTTCGTGCGCAAGATTGACGATTTCATCAGCCGTAAGCCTTGCGTAAGAGCGGACACGGTTTTTTGCACGTTCGTGTGCTTCTTTGAGTGCCTGACGGTGTTCAAGTTTTTCATAAAATTCTAACTGACGTATTAAGTCTTTCAACGTAACTATTCTGTTGTGGTTCAGACGTACGCTGGTGCGGCGCTGGAGAACTTCTTCTAAAGAGATAATGTTATTTGTCGGAACGTAATCATCTTCAGGATATTCAACAATAAATCCGTCATCATCAAAGGTCGGTTCATCCGGCTGCGGTGTGAAATCAGTAAGTTCTACGCCCTCAAGTACATTGGATTGGAGTTTTATAAGCATTGATGCAAAAAGAAAAGTTTGACCGGTAAGCCGCAGATCTTGAGATTTCATATTGCAGATATAGGCAAGATATTTTGTCGTAATGTCAAGAATATCAATTTTCCACGGGTCGATTTTTCCTTGTTTTGCCATTTCAACAAGAATACCGATGCCCTGACTTTTTGCATCTTTTTTATCAAATATTTCGTCATAGTTAAATACTGGTTCGCTACTCATCTCTTAATTTGACTCCGGTTACTCTTGTTTTACCTTTTTCTTTCTGCGTAACGCCGATTGTGCGGTGCGCGGATTCAATCATCGGTTTTCTGTGGCTGACAACGATAAATTGGGTATCTTTTGCCTGCTTTTTAACCATATCCGCAATACGTTCAACGTTCATTGTGTCAAGGTTTGCGTCCACTTCGTCGAATGCATAGAAAGGTGATGGCATATAACGCTGGATTGCAAATACGAATGCAAGCGCTGTGAGCGATTTTTCACCGCCTGACATACTTTCCAGACGCTGCAGTTTTTTATCACGCGGCTGTGCCTCAATCGTAAGCCCGCCGTCCAGCGGATCTTCCGGATTCTCAAGCTTTAACTGTCCTTCACCTTCTGAAAGCGCGTGGAATACTTCTTTAAAGTTTTCGTTTATGTTGTTGTAAGTTTTCATAAACGTTTCTTTTTTAAGCTGTTCATAGCCTTTCATTTTTTCAAGAATTTCTTTGCGCTCAAGCGTGAGAGTGTCAATTTTTTCTTTAAGCTCCTGCTGGCGTGTGAGATTTTCTTCGTAGGTCGTAATTGCGCGCATGTTAACGTCGCCAAGATCCGCCATACGTTTTTCAAGCCGCTGGATTTTGTTTGTAATTTCTTCAATCGAAATCTCAACCGGTTCAAGTTTTTCAATATCAACGCCGGAATTTTCAAGATCTGCTTTTGCTGCATCTAAAAGCGGTTCCAGCTCGCGGCGGCGGGACTTGAAGGATTCAATCTGCTCGCCGATGCGGTCAATGTCGGCTTGTTTCAGGACTTTTTGTTTTTCAAGCTCAATTAAATCGTTATTCAGGCTGTCACGCTGCGTCAGAAGTTCGCCAAGCTTAGATTCGATTTCTGTAAGCTGAATTTTTAACTCTTCCAGACGTTCATTAAGTCCTGTGATATCGTTTTTGTAACGGACTTTGTCCTCTTCAAGCTTAACATTGTTGGCTTCAATTGTTTTAATTTCTTCTTTTTTTGAGAGAATTACATCTTCAAAGAAGGAAATCTGGCGTTTAAAGTCATCTTTTTCACCGTTTGCGCTCATTAATTTTGCCTGCAAACGTTTAATTTCGGCTTCAACGCCGCTTGTTTTTTCTTTAAGCTCTTTGAGATCGGTATCATCAATGAGTTTTTCAATTTCCTTGATTTCATCATCAAGAATTGTGATTTTGTCATAAATTTTGACGTTTTTATCTTCAAGCTTGTCTAAGATATTGTTAATTTCAGCAATTCTCGGCTCGCTTACCGCGATAAAATCGGATTTTTCTTTGAGGAATTTCTCGCTGTTGTCGAAATTATTTTTCATATTCGCAAGTTCAATTTTTGCCTTGGAATATTCAGTGTTTGCGTCAGAATATTGAGCGCGGAGCCTGTCTAATTTATTTTCCAGATCAAGGCGTTTTTGTTTAAGGTTCGCATAAGTTGTTTCCAGCTCTTTCAGACGGGCATTGCATTTGTTAAGTTCTTCATCATCATTCTGGCTGAACGAAAGCCCTGAGCGTTTCAATTTACCGCCTGTGATAGAACCTGATTTTTCAAAGAGTTCGCCGTTGAGCGTAACCATTCTGTACTTGCCGATAAGTTTTGAAGCGCATTCTTTATCCTCTACTACTAAAGTGTCGCCGACCGCGTAGTAGAAGGCATCAAGGTAAATATCATCAAAGTCGACAAGGTTTATCGCATAGTCAATAACGCCTTTATCTTTTGGAAGCTGCAGGCGTGTCGGAGCGGGTTTAATTTTATTGAGCGGAATAAATGTTGCGCGTCCGGCGCCGGTTGAGAGCAGAAGTTCAATCGCAACGGAGGCTACGTGTTCATTATCAACAACTATGTGCGCCATTCTCCCGCCGAATGCCACCTCCATTGCGGTTGAATATTCCTTATCAACCGTTCCGAGCTGAACAAGCGGTGCGTGAACCCCGCGGAGTTTTGCGTTCATAATCGTGTCGATTACACGTCCGAGATTTTCTTCCGCAAACTGCTTCCTCGCCTCCATCTGGGAAACTTTTTTGTGCGCAATATTAACCTTGTATTCGCAATCGCTAATTTCGTTTTTTACAACTTCCAGCTCATCTCTGGTTTTTTGCTGAATATTTTTGAAATCCTGCAATTCCTGCTCAAGCTGGCTTACAAGTGTTGTTTTTAGCTCAAAGTCAGAAGAAAAACTGTCTTTTGACTTTTGAAGTTCCGCAAGATCTGATTTTGTTTTTTCAAGAGTTGTCGTAAGGTTTTTAAGCTCTGTTTCAAGCGGAAGTTTTTCCTGTAAAAGTTTGTATTCTTCTTCTTTTAAAGCGTCAAGTTCTTTTCTTAAATTGTTGCGTTTTTCAATATGCAAATCTGAGGAGTCGCTCAAACCTGTCATATCTTCGTTGATTTTGCGCAGTTCGTCCTCTTTTTCCTTAATATTTTCCTGAATAATTTTGATTTCATCTTCTTTCAGGTTAATTTTAAGTTTGAAGTCCTCAATTTTTGCGGTATTGTTTTCAATCGCCGTGTTAGAATTGGCAATGACTTTTAACCCGTCATGAATTTGTTTTTCCGCATAATTAATTGCATGTTCTTTTCGCTCAATGTCGCCTTTGATACCTTCTTCGCGGCGCTTGAGTTCTAACTGCTCGGCTTCGCCTTTTTCTTTGACCTGCGCACAGACTTCCTCATATTTTTTCTTTAAAAGCGCAAGTTTTTCTTCTAAATCCTTGTTTTTAACCTCTTCTTCCTTGCGTTTTTTAGTAAAATCAAGTATGTTAAGGTGTGCCTGCTCAAGGCTGCGTTTTAAATCAAAAAATTTAACTTTGTTAACCTGACTCTCAAGTCCCTGTTTTTCTTCTCGTAAAGCCTGATATTTAAGTGCGACTTCACGTTCTTCCTTCAATTGTTCAAGAACTTTATCGACCTCATTCAGAATTACGGAAGCCCTGTCGACACGTTGCTCAACGGTGTTAAGCTGTTCGGTTGACTGTTCTATTCTTCTGTCAAAATCAGCGATGCCTGCGATTTCGTCAATAATTTTTCTTCTGTTGCGCGGAGAACAGTTTGTAATTCCGGTTACATCGCCCTGCATCATTACGTTGTAGCTGTTAGGCGTGACATTGTACTGCTCTAATATTGCATGGACGTTCGTCAGCGTTGAAACAGTATCGTTCAGGTAATACGTACTTGCATAGCCCTGACTTGTCTTGCGAATTTTTCTGGCAATAGAAAGGTCTTTTCCCTCTTCAACATCCCCGAAAGTCACTTTTACATAGGCTTCATTCCGTTTTGTATAAGTTGAAATAAAGTGTGACAAATTTTCGGCGCGCAGTTCGCTGGCGTTTGCAAGCCCTAAGGCAAATAAAATGCTATCTATAATGTTACTTTTCCCGGAACCGTTCGGCCCTGAAATAGTAGTAAACCCTTCCAGCATAGGGATTTCGGACTTGTTGGCAAATGATTTAAAATTATCTATCTCAAGATTTTTGATGTACATACTTTTCTCTGATAAAATTCTCCTATAATAATTGAACACTAACTAATCTTGCATGTCAAAAATATATACACTTTGTAACAAAACGGGCTTGACGAAATTTGAAAAATGATAAATAATAGAAGAGGCAATAAGTAAATAAGGCAATAGGGTAATAAGTCGTTATGGCCGAATGGACGAGGTAGAATAGTCCTATTGCCGCAATGCCCTATTGACCTATTGCCTTATTATAAAGTAGGTTTGGGCTTTCCAGCCCAACGCCACAAAAGAAAGGATAGAGAAATGAAAAAACGAAATGTAAGCATTTGTACGGGGGGGGGGGGGGCGTGCCTTACCCGCAAAATTAGGTATTGAGGACATTGCATGTCCATTGTCATCCCGAACTAGTTTCGGGATCTGTCCATCGACACCGGTAGCACGTAATGTGGGACAGACCCTGAATCAGTCTTGCTCGCCTCGCGAAAAACGGCACCGCGAAAAGCGTGGTTTTCGCTTAGTGCCTCTGCTCGCTCGCGCAGTTCAGGGTGACAA